>CBDBIB010000001.1:0-657928 GCA_965205945.1 Bdellovibrionales bacterium
CAATGAAGCAGGTTTTTCTAAACGTATGGTTGATCTTGCAATGCATTGGCTAGGTTAAAGTATATGTTAGCAAATGGTGTTTTTAGCTTAAAGGATCTTTATTTAAATGAGAAAAGAGTTTTTTTAAGAGCAGATTTTAACTGTCCTTTAAAAGATGGAGTAATTTTTGACGATACAAGAATCAGAGCAGCACTTCCTACAATAGAATATATATTAAAAGCTAATGGAAAGCTGATTATTGGAAGTCATTTAGGGCGCCCCGGTGGACAGATTAATAAGAAGTATAGTTTAAGGCCCATTGCTGAGAGATTAGGAGATCTTACAGGCTATGATATTCTTTTAATGGATAGTGTAATGTCTGATGCTCCTAAAGTAATTTTAAAACAACTTAAAAAAAATCAAATTATCTTACTTGAAAATTTAAGATTTGCTAAAGATGAAAAAGAGAAAACAGGAAAGCTCTCTCAACATATAGCCTCGTATACTGATGTGTATATAAATGATGCCTTTGGTCTTTGTCATAGAAAAGATACTAGCATATTTGATTTACCAAAACTTATCCCAAACAGAGGAATGGGTAAACTTATAGAGAAAGAAATTAAGTTATTATCAGTAGTTCGTGACAATCCAGAAAGACCTTTTGGTGTTATTATGGGGGGAGCAAAAGTAAGTGATAAAATTCCAATGATTACAAAACTTATTGATAAAACAGATGTATTTGTCATTGGTGGTGCAATGGCTTTTACATTTTTAAAAGCTAAGCAAAGATCTGTGGGCAAGTCTTTAGTTGAAAAAGATTTGGTTAAATATTGTAAAGATTTAATGATTCGTTTAAAAGGCAGAGGGAAAAAGATTTTTCTTCCAATTGATTTTATAGAAGCTGATTTTATTAAATCTAGAAAAGGCAATCTTACTCAAACAATTAGTGATAGAATGATTGGATTTGATATTGGATTAAAGTCGGTGAATCTTTTTTCAAAAGAACTTTTAAAATGCAAAACTATTTTATGGAATGGTCCAATGGGTGTATTTGAAAATCCTACGTTTGAAGGTGGAACTAAGAGTTTATGCCAAAACCTTTCAAATATGACTTCGTTAAAAGTTGTTGGTGGTGGTGATACTGCAGCGGCAGTTATAAAATTTAAAGGATTATTCGATCATGTTTCAACAGGAGGCGGTGCATCGCTTTCATTTTTACAAGGCGAAGAACTTCCTGGGGTTTCAGCTTTAAGACTGGATAGAAAAGAAATTCTTGCTAGAGCAATGGAGGCGCTTGATCCAGATGAAATGTATGATCCAAAGTGTGTTAAAAAACAAGAAGAAATTTTTACTAAGAAGTTTAAAGAGTAAGGCCGTATAATAAAAGCCATAGTAAAATTATAAAAAATATTAAAAGGAGGTTTTAATGTTAAAAGACAAACTGTGCTTTGGTAATTGGAAACTTAATAAAACTCCTAAAGAAGCAAGTGCTTATTTAAGTGAATTTTATAAAATAACTACAAAAAAAACTCAAGGTCATTTTTGTATTTTCCCTACAAGTGTGTTAGCAGGAGTTTTTTCATCTGAAAAGATAAACTGGGGAGGTCAAAATTGTTATAGTGAAAATGAAGGTGCTTTTACTGGTGAGACCTCAGCTTCAACTTTAAAAGATATGAATGCTAGTTATTGTTTAATAGGGCATAGTGAGCGAAGAAGTGTTTTTGGTGAAAAGGATGAATTTTTAAATATAAAAGTAAAAAATGTTTTAAAAGAAGGGCTTATTCCTGTTTTTTGCGTAGGTGAGACTTTAAAGGATAGAGAGTTGAGTAAAACCTTTGAGGTTTTAAAAAAACAAATTGATTTAGGTCTTAAAGATATTGATTTAAAAAGCATTGTTCTAGCTTATGAACCTGTATGGGCAATTGGTACTGGAAAAGCAGCAACTTTTAATATGGTAAAAGAAGTTCATGATTATTTAAGAAATGCATTAAGTGTAAAAGATGTTCCTCTTTTATATGGTGGAAGTGTAAAAGGCTCAAATGCTCAAGAACTTTATAGTATTGATAATGTAAATGGATTTTTAATTGGTGGAGCAAGCCTTCAGGTAAGATCATTTGTAGAAATTTTTAATAAAATGCAAGGGATTTAAATGACTCGTATAATTAGTCTTAACGATATTCAAGCTGCTAGGAAAAGACTTGATGGTATAGTTTTAAAAACAACATGTGAATTTTCAAAAAATGTTACAAAGTACATAGGTGTTAAGACGTATTTAAAATTTGAAAATCAACAACTTACAGGAAGCTTTAAGATTAGAGGAGCATATAATAAGATATCCTTATTGTCCTTAGAACAGAGAAAAAAAGGGGTGAGTGCATGTTCTGCAGGAAATCATGCACAAGGAGTAGCGTACTCAGCTACAAAACTTGGAATTAAATCACATATTGTTATGCCCATGGGGGCGCCCTTAGCAAAAGTTGAAGCAACAAGAGCTTATGGAGCAACAGTCTATCAAAATGGTCAAGTTTTTGATGATGCTTATGATTATTGTATGATCTTAAATAAAAAAAAAAGGTTATGAATTTGTTCACCCATATTTAGACCCTGAAGTTATTGCTGGTCAAGGCACTATAAGTCTTGAACTATTAGAACAGGTAAAAGAACTAGACTCAGTTATAATTTCTGTTGGAGGAGGTGGCCTGATTAGTGGTGTAGGGTTAGCTTTAAAAATGCTAAATCCTAAGATAAGAGTGTATGGAGTAGTAGCAGAATCTGCTCCAGGAATGTATCATTTGTTTAAATCTAAAGGTAAAGACTTAGGTGCAATATCAAATCCAACTATTGCAGATGGTATAGCCATAAAAAAACCTTCATTATATATTTATGAAAATTATATTAGTAAATATGTTGATGATATGGTTGTGGTCTCTGAAGATGAAATAGCTGCAGCTATGGTGTTTTTACTTGAGCGAGCAAAAGCGGTTGTTGAAGGCGCAGGGGCAGCAGGACTTGCGGGAATTAAAAAAGCAGCTAAAAAATGGGATCTTGGTAGAAAAACAGTTGTTGTTTTATGTGGTGGAAATGTAGATTTAAATCTCCTTTCTGCTGTAATAGAAAAAGGGTTTTCACAAGTGGGAAGAATAACAAGAATTAAAGTTGTTACAAAAGACTTACCTGGAAATCTTCATAAATTAACAAAGGTTTTAGCAGATCTTGATGCTAATATAATTGATGTAACTCATGATAGAGTAAGTGCTGGATTAGCTTTAAGGGAAACATTAATTGAATTCTTATTAGATACAAAGAATGTAAAACATATTCAGAAAATTAAGGATAAATTCCAAACACTTGGTGTAAGGGTTTTAGAGGATTAAATATGGATTTAAAAATTTCTAAAGATATTCTAGACTTGGCTCCTTATAAACCTGGAGAGTCTGGGAAGAATGTGAA
Organism: Bdellovibrionales bacterium; assembly: GCA_965205945.1. Taxonomy (GTDB): domain Bacteria; phylum Bdellovibrionota; class Bdellovibrionia; order Bdellovibrionales; family UBA1609; genus JALZUR01. The sequence goes on from CBDBIB010000001.1 coordinate 3,430, forward strand.
AACTCAGTATAATAGAGATTTTTTTATAAAACTTGCAAGTAATGAAAGTCCCTTTCCACCATCTGAAAAAGTTAAGGATGCTATTTTAAAAGCAATGGATAAAACTTTTTTATATCCAGATCCATCCAGTAAAGATTTAAGAAAAGAGGCTTCAAAATATTTTAAAACTTCTTTGCAAAATATATTGGTTGGTAATGGTTCTAATGAACTTATTGATCTTTTAATTAGGCTTGTTTGTGAGCCCGGTGAGTCTGTAATGACCTCAGCAGGTGCTTTTATTGCATATAAGATTTGTGCCAAAGCAAGTAGAGCTAAAGTTATTGAGATTCCTTTAAGAACTGATTACACAATTGATTTATATGCTTTTTCAAAAATATTAGAGAATTTAGATGTGCTGCCTAAAATTGTATTTATTCCAAATCCAAATAATCCAACAGGATCTTATGTTACTAAAAATGAGGTTGATGAGTTTTTATTTAAATGGGGTGGAAGACAAGATTTACTAATAGTTTTTGATGAAGCTTATACAGAATTTGTAGATGTTAAAGATTTCCCTAAAACTCTAGATCTTTTAAAATTTAAAAATGTTTTAGTTTTAAAGACAATGAGTAAAGTTTTTGGCTTAGCAAGTTTAAGAATAGGTCTTTTATTAGGAAATCCTGAGATACTAGGGTTGATTCATAGAATTAGAAATCCTTTTAATGTGAACTCTTTTGCTCAAACAGCAGCTACAGCAGCACTTCAAGATCAAGAAAATTTAGATAAGATAAAAAATCTTATAATACATGGAAGAAATGATTTTTCTAAATTCTTAGATAAATTAGGGCTTATATACGTTCCTTCACAAGCTAATTTTATTTTTTTTGAAACGGGTAAAGGTGCGTTAAAAGTTTATAATGCTTTGTTAAAGCAGGGAGTTATTGTCCGATCTCTTATTGATTATGGTTTTAAAACTCAGCTAAGAATAACAATTGGTGATAAAAAACAGATGGAGTTTGCAAAAAAAGGATTTAAGAAAGTTTTTGATTAGGAAAGAACTTAGAACTCGGATTTGATTATACATTTTTTAAAAGTAGGTAATTAATTTTTAACTTTTTGTTAGTTGAAAATTATTCTTTTTTTTCTAAATTTTTTTTTTTACCCTTTAGTTAATATTTTATTAAGTGTATTAAGAATTGTATTTTTGCCTTATACATATTTTTAAAATTGAGAAGTTTCTTTTAGAGCTGGCACGGGCCTAATCTTTGATAAGTATAATATTGGGATAAAGCTACTTAAAAGTGCAACAAAAATACAGAAAAAAAGAACCCATCCTGCTGTGAACAAATTAAATTCAGTAGGAAGGTGTTGATCCTGGTAAATAGATGGAAGTATTTTTAGTGGAAAAATATCTAAGAAAATTGCTACAAAAATTCCTAAAAATCCTCCTATAAAAACTCCACAAAGTGAAATTCCTGCTCCAATCCCCCCAAAGAGTAGTCTAATTTTAAATTTAGAAAACCCCATGGACAAAAGAATGCCTATATCTTTTTGTTTTTGAACGACGATAAGAATAAGAAGTGTCATTATTGAAAAACTTGTAATAAGAAGAGCTAAACCTAGTAAAAAAGTCATCGTAAATTTTTCTAATTTAAGTGCTAAAAAAAGTGCTGAATTTCTTTCTTTCCAAGTTTCAACTTCATACCCTTTTTGTGATAGTTGTTCTTTATAGCTTTTAACATTTTGAGGGTTTTTAATATAAATTTCATATCCTGAGAAAAGACTTAAAGTCTTTTCTTTAAAAAGATTTTGATAATTATATATTAAAACTCTGCCTTCCTTATCTCCACTTTCAGAATTTAAAATACCTAAAATTCTAACTTCTTTTAAATCCTTAAAATCTAAATCTAACTGGTTTTTAATTATGGTCTCTGGTTTATATAACTGAATATTGTCTCCTACTACAATTTTGAGTTCAAAAGCTAAATCTGAACCTATAAAAATACCTTCTCCATTTAAAAAATCTTCAAAATCATAAATTAAAGGTCTTTTATCAAAACTATAAAATGATTTTTTTTCTTTTAAGGATTTTTCTTTAAGACCGATGGCTTCAGCACCATTAAAATAACCCTCTGATGTTTTGATAAGAACATCTTGAGTTTGAAAAGCATTAAATTTAGTTATTCCTTTTATTGTTTTGATTTTTTTTTTAAAATCCTTATTTATATTTTTTACTACAAGGTGGGGCTCGTAATTTAATAGTCTTTCTTCTGTTGATTTATTTAGACCAGACATTATAGAAAGCACTACAATTAAAGAAAATGTGCCTAAAATTATTCCAAATAAACTAATCCATGCCATTTTTTTTATATGAGAGTTGGCTTGTTCAGAGAAGAGATATGCTTTTAAAAAATTAAAAATCATTTAAATCAAAGTGCTACAATAACTTCCACTTCAACATCTACACCTTTTGGAAGTTCACTAACAGCTACACAAGATCTTGCAGGCTTTCCCTCACTAAAATACTGTGTGTAAATTTCATTAAATTCTTCAAATTTAGACATATCTGTTAAAAAAACCATAGTTTTAACTACATTTAAAAGGCTTAAATTAGAATCTTGAATAAACGCCTTTATATTGGAAAGAACTAGTTTAGCTTGTTCTGACACACTTCCTTTTAGAATTTCACCATTTGCTGGATTTATAGGAATCATTCCTGAACAATACATCATCCCATTAATTTGAACAGCTTGTGAATATGGACCTACTGGTTTAGGTGCTTTATTGCTATAAATAATTTTTTTATCCATGAATTCTTTCCTTATTTTTGATTTAAATTTAATTCGTTTATTCTAGCTTTATAATTAACTACATCAAGTAGCTTTATGTTAATTTTGCTAAAAATTATAACATAACTTGTATAAATTTAAGACAATTTATCGTGAATATTAAAATAATTCATGCTTATCCGGTTGTTGCACATATAGGATTAGGTTTAGCCAATGAACATGCAGTGAGTGCACCATCAAATAACTTTGAGACATCATGGCGGCGGTTAAATCCATAGGTGTATTCTGCTAAGGAAAGGTCTAAATATTTACTTCTAACACCATGGTGAGTCCCTAATATCCAAGATTTTGCATTTGATATAAATTTATGAAACCATGGTTGCCAGCTGTCTAATATTTTTTGATCCCCATGGGTATATTTAAACTCAACTTTCACATTTTCAAGGTTACCCAGATAGACTCTCGCCCCATGAGACTGAATAGTTGATTCTTTTTTTATCTCTTGTGCAACAACCGGATAAGCATGAACCCCCGATTTTTGGATAGTTGGGACCTGAAGGGAAATTTAATTCAGTTAAACCACATTCTTCATAACAACTACTTTTTCACTTGGCAAACAATTTAAATACACCACATTCTCTCGCTCCCAATTCCTAATTCCTCTGCTACTCCAGCGCTCTGGCTTTAACCTTCTTGCTGCTTCATAAACTTCCTTACGCTTTTCTAATATCTCTTTATCTTTTCCTAAATGGCGCTCTGATGGCGTCACAAACTTTATTCCACTGTGACGATGCTCTTCATTGTACCAATTAACAAAATTATCAACCCAGTCTCTTGCATCACCTATGCTTTTAAAAAACTCTGGATAATCCGGCACATACTTTAACGTCTTAAATAAACTTTCTGAATAGGCATTGTCATTACTTACACTCGGCCTACTAAATGAACTTGAAACTCCCAACCAATCAAGTGTTGCTAGCATCGTTGCTCCCTTCATTGAGCCGCCATTATCTGAATGTAATACTAGCTCATCTCTTTTTATTTTTTCTCTCTCACAAATCTCTTTAATTAACTCTGATGATAAATCCATACTTTCTCTAACGTGTACTTTATAACCTACAATCTTTCTACTAAACACATCCATAAACATATATAAATAATAAAACCGACCCCGCACCGAAGTTTTTAAATAAGTAATATCCCAAGAATAAACTTGATTCACTTCCGTTGCAGTCATTCCTTTTGGCTTTTGTTTAGTTTTTGGTTTTGTTCTTCCTCTATGAACTAAAAGTTTATTCTCTTTTAAAACTTTATAAAAACTTGATTCACTTGCTAAATAAACTCCATCATCTGCAAGTTTTGAAACTATCACATGAGGAGAGTCATCAACATACTTTTTTAAAGTACAGGTGTTAATGATCTCATCTTTTTCTTTATCACTTAATTTATTTTTTGGAGGCGATAAGGGTCCTTTTCTTTTATCAGTTAAAGAAAGTTTCCAGCGGTTGAAAGTTTTAATATCAATTTCTAAATCGCTGCAGGCAAGTTTAAGTCTACAGCCATTTTTAGAAGAGGTGTTAATTAATTCAAGACAAACTTCTTTGTCATCAGGACTTAATCTTCGTCCTCTTTGACCCCCCAGATCTCGTGGCTTTTTTTTAACAAGATGATTCTAGCAGACTGTTCAGCTAGAGCTTTTTCAGCTCGATTTAAAGATCTTTCTAAGTTTATTTTATCTTTCCTTAAAGTTTTAATTTCAGGATCAAGTGAAGGTCTTCCAACAGGATTTTGTCCAAGTAATTCTTTTTCAAAATTAATAAGGTCTGAAGAGTTAAGTCCATTTTCTCTAAGAAATTTTCCAAGTTCGTTTTCATTTAAAGATTGAGTTTTTTTAATAAAGTTAAGTTTGTCTTCAAGAGAGAGTTTTTTATTGCTGTTGCTGTGGGTCATAGAATTTAAATTAGCATATTTTTTCTTCCATCCATAGAGGGTTAAAGAGGCAATGTTAAGTTTACTAGCGGTGTAAGTGAGTCCTTTTTTGTCAGCGAGTAATTTTTTCACAGCGTTGAGTTTAAAGTTTTCATTATAAGTTTTATTGAGGTTATTGTTTTTCATATGTTTTCCTTTTTAAGCCCCTGATATTGTTTAAATAAAGTGGATTTCAAAAGTTAAACTGAATTTTAAATAATTAATTTTTCTCTCAGGTCCCAACTATCCAAAAATCGGGGGTAACTGACATTGCGAAGAAACATTTGAATATCGAAACGCTGGAGACCAGAAACAGCGATGGCCTTGATTTCCACGATGTGGCCGTCTGGTGCTTAAAAGACGCACTACAAGCCGCCTACGAGGCAGGATTGCTAAATCAAGCATACTAAGAGCTTGCATCAATGGTCAATATAATTTACAATAAGTAGTGTATTTGGATATATTATTAACCATTGGAGCTAACTGGCATGGCAAGAAAAAAAGTAACAATATCACCAGCTCTCGAGAGTATCTTGAAGGCTGTCGGTGAAAATATCAAGCTCGCTCGTTTGCGCAGAAAGATTACAACAACAATGTTAGCAGAGCGAGCGGATATTAGTCGCGTAACATTGCGCAAGGTCGAAAATGGTGAAAGCAGTGTCACTATGAGTACATATGCAAACGTGCTGTTTTGTCTTGGGCTTGAAAAAGATTTACTACACCTTGCTGGTGATGATCCCTTAGGGCGACGCTTACAAGACGCAGAATTAACGCACACAAAAGAACGTGTGGCAAAAAGGAATAAGTAATGCCTAAAAAACGACAAGCACAAAAAGCGATCCAAGTCTGCGCTCATTGGCACGGCATGAGTGATCCTGTCTTAATGGGAACGCTCTTCGCTGCACCCTCAAGAGGCAAAGAAATATTTTCTTTTGAGTATGATAAGGAGTGGCTACAATCCCCCTACGCACAATCACTTGATCCAGATTTAGGTTTATTCACTGGCCCGCAATATGCGCGTGATGGTCATGATAACTTTGGTTTGTTTCTCGACTCCTCTCCTGATCGCTGGGGGCGTGTTTTAATGCAACGTCGTGAAGCTCAACAAGCACAAGCTGAAGAACGTGATGTGCGTTCATTATTTGAATCTGATTATTTACTGGGTGTTTATGATGCGCATCGTATGGGGGCATTGCGTTTTCGCATGTCCGAGGACGCTCCGTTCTTAGATGATCAGGCAAAATTTGCAGCACCTCCTTGGACAAAGTTGCGTGACCTTGAGTATGCAAGTCTTCAGTTGGAGCAAGACAATGCTGAAACAGAGAGTGATTATTTAAAATGGTTAAATATTTTGATTGCTCCGGGGGGATCACTTGGTGGGGCGCGTCCTAAGGCAAGCGTCCTTGATGAGGATGGACATCCATGGATTGCTAAGTTCCCGAGCCGCCGAGATGAGATCAACATTGGCAAATGGGAATACTTGGTTTACCAACTGGCGAAAGACGCTGGTATTGAGGTTGCTCAATCTGAAACACGCAACTTCTCAGGAGAATACGACACGTTTTTAACTAAACGATTTGATCGCACAGATAGCGGTGAGCGACTTCAATTTTCTTCCGCAATGACACTGCTTGGTAAGAAAGATGGCGATGGTGGTGATACTGGGGTGAGCTATTTAGATTTAGCTGACTTTCTTGTTCGTCATGGCACGCAGGTTAATCAAGACCTAGAACAGCTATGGCGACGTATCCTTTTTTATGTTTGTGTTTCCAATACAGATGATCACCTGCGTAACCATGGTTTTATGTTGCAAGATAGTGGCTGGACGCTGTCTCCGGCTTACGATATGAATCCTGTTGCCTCAGGCGGGGGCTTATCTCTCAACATATCAAAGGACGATAACCGTCAAGACTTAGGCCTTGTATTAAGTGTGGCTCATTACTTCCGTTTGAGTGACGAGCGTGCAAATGAAATTGTTCAAGAGGTCTTATCAGTAATCAAACGCTGGCCAGAGCTGGCTAAGAAGCTATCTATCCCGTCACGTGAAGTTGGCTTGATGACGGAAAATTTTTGGATAGTTGGGACCTGAAGGGAAATTTAATTCAGTTAAACCACATTCTTCATAACAACTACTTTTTCACTTGGCAAACAATTTAAATACACCACATTCTCTCGCTCCCAATTCCTAATTCCTCTGCTACTCCAGCGCTCTGGCTTTAACCTTCTTGCTGCTTCATAAACTTCCTTACGCTTTTCTAATATCTCTTTATCTTTTCCTAAATGGCGCTCTGATGGCGTCACAAACTTTATTCCACTGTGACGATGCTCTTCATTGTACCAATTAACAAAATTATCAACCCAGTCTCTTGCATCACCTATGCTTTTAAAAAACTCTGGATAATCCGGCACATACTTTAACGTCTTAAATAAACTTTCTGAATAGGCATTGTCATTACTTACACTCGGCCTACTAAATGAACTTGAAACTCCCAACCAATCAAGTGTTGCTAGCATCGTTGCTCCCTTCATTGAGCCGCCATTATCTGAATGTAATACTAGCTCATCTCTTTTTATTTTTTCTCTCTCACAAATCTCTTTAATTAACTCTGATGATAAATCCATACTTTCTCTAACGTGTACTTTATAACCTACAATCTTTCTACTAAACACATCCATAAACATATATAAATAATAAAACCGACCCCGCACCGAAGTTTTTAAATAAGTAATATCCCAAGAATAAACTTGATTCACTTCCGTTGCAGTCATTCCTTTTGGCTTTTGTTTAGTTTTTGGTTTTGTTCTTCCTCTATGAACTAAAAGTTTATTCTCTTTTAAAACTTTATAAAAACTTGATTCACTTGCTAAATAAACTCCATCATCTGCAAGTTTTGAAACTATCACATGAGGAGAGTCATCAACATACTTTTTTAAAGTACAGGTGTTAATGATCTCATCTTTTTCTTTATCACTTAATTTATTTTTTGGAGGCGATAAGGGTCCTTTTCTTTTATCAGTTAAAGAAAGTTTCCAGCGGTTGAAAGTTTTAATATCAATTTCTAAATCGCTGCAGGCAAGTTTAAGTCTACAGCCATTTTTAGAAGAGGTGTTAATTAATTCAAGACAAACTTCTTTGTCATCAGGACTTAATCTTCGTCCTCTTTGACCCCCCAGATCTCGTGGCTTTTTTTTAACAAGATGATTCTAGCAGACTGTTCAGCTAGAGCTTTTTCAGCTCGATTTAAAGATCTTTCTAAGTTTATTTTATCTTTCCTTAAAGTTTTAATTTCAGGATCAAGTGAAGGTCTTCCAACAGGATTTTGTCCAAGTAATTCTTTTTCAAAATTAATAAGGTCTGAAGAGTTAAGTCCATTTTCTCTAAGAAATTTTCCAAGTTCGTTTTCATTTAAAGATTGAGTTTTTTTAATAAAGTTAAGTTTGTCTTCAAGAGAGAGTTTTTTATTGCTGTTGCTGTGGGTCATAGAATTTAAATTAGCATATTTTTTCTTCCATCCATAGAGGGTTGAAGAGGCAATGTTAAGTTTACTAGCGGTGTAAGTGAGTCCTTTTTTGTCAGCGAGTAATTTTTTCACAGCGTTGAGTTTAAAGTTTTCATTATAAGTTTTATTGAGGTTATTGTTTTTCATATGTTTTCCTTTTTAAGCCCCTGATATTGTTTAAATAAAGTGGATTTCAAAAGTTAAACTGAATTTTAAATAATTAATTTTTCTCTCAGGTCCCAACTATCCAAAAATCGGGGGATTCCATCTGAAGCCGCCGCGTCCGCGCTTGCTTTGCGAGCTTTTTTTGTGCTTTTGCTGGTGTTATAAGTGATACCATTATATCTACAAACTCTGTTAAGTTCTTTATATTGATATTATAGTATCAATTAATAAAAAATTAAGTAAGGTATAGCTATAAGCATTTTTCACAAAACATCCCAAATATAAATGTTTTGCATGGATTGTAAGTGTATTTTATAAAGCTATTCTTCTTATAATTCGCGCACGCTTTTCATGAAAATACCGATTTACGCAACGCTTTTCATGAGCTGCGCACAGTTTGCCTTGGTAATGACATTAATCGTGATAATTCCATTGTGATAATTAAAGGTGTCTTCTATAGTAATCTTCTTAATTTCATATTGAGTGGAAAAGAGAAGACTGAGTTTAATGGTGTTTATTGTTTCTAGAAGATTTTTAAATATACTTTAGCTAGAAAAACTAGCACTTAATTATATTGCCATAGAAACAAGGGCCACTTTTAACTTTTAATTCTCTATTAACAAGAACCACAACTGAAGATCCTAAGCCAAAGGTGCCTAAGTGATCACCAGCCTTAATTTTATCTCGGCCATTTTTAAAAAGGCCTTTAGACATTTCTAAGCTTCCAACATTAAGAGCCCCTATCATAACAGATGCAACTCTTCCATAGTCTAAAGAGTTGACTATGGAAATAGTTCTTACATTTTTAGAAAAAACCGAAGGACAGAGTTTTATAAACCAATTTGCTACAGGGTATAAAGAACCTTTTATTTTAAAGCATTTTTCATAAATTCCTGAAACAGGATGATGAACTCTGTGATAATCCTTAGGACTTAGATAATAATTGAAAAAGTAGGCGTTTTTAAAATTATTAGCTTCTTCTCCTAAAAGTTCATATAAAGGATAATTTTTTTTTTTCACTAAGAAGACTTGTTTTTTTTTAACTTTCCCAAAACTAATAAGTTTTCCATCTACAGGATGAATAAAATCTTTTTCATCTAGAAATAAATCTCTATTTATTTCACGAGTAAACATATCATAAAGAGATTCAAATTTTTTTTTTCTTGCATTTAAAAAACTTATTTTAAAAAATTTAGAAAATAAAAAAATACAAGCTTGAGCAAAAAATTGAGGTTTTTTTATTTTTGAAAAAGCTCCAAAAAGATAGCTTAAAAAAAGTGTCATTTTTTAAATATCCGTTTCAGAAAAAGGCTCTTTAAAACTGGTTTTAAGTTTAACCTCTTCCTCCTTTGTTTCTTCATTATTTATAGGAAGAGTTTTATTATCTTTAGATAAGGGTGAAAGTTTTTTTGAAACAGAATCTTTTTTAGTTACTTCATTTTTAGGTTCACTCTTTGTTAAAGTTTTTATTTTTTCATCAAATTTTATAAGCCAGTTTTTATCTTTAGAAGATATTTCACCACCAGTCATTAAAACTTCTCTAAGGTTGTTAGCTTTTTGTGTTTGTTTTTCTTGCTCAAAAAATTCTGTTTTAGTAGAAATTTTAGAAAGCTGTTCATGAATTTGCATAAACTCTTTTTCACTAGCCGAATAGGATCCATCATAAGGTTCTTTTAATTTTTCAGTTAAATTAGAAAGTGTCTCTTTTTCTTCACTATTTTCACTGTCAATTCCATTAGGGAATAGAGTTTCAATTTCAGATAAACTTGGGAGTTCTTTAATATTTTTTAAACCAAAAATTTCTAAAAATTTAGACGTTGTTTTATATAACATTGGTTTTCCAGGAAGGTCACTTTTGCCAGCAAATGCTAATAAACTTTTATCCATTAAAGTTCTTATTAAGTGACTAGAGTCTACCCCTCTAATTTCATCAACTTGAAATTTAGAACATGGTTGTGTATAAGCAACTATTGCAAGAGTTTCTAAAGATGGACTAGTGAGTCGAAAGCTTCTAGCTTTAATAGTATTTTGTAAAAATTTTTTTAAATCTTTTATTGTGCGAAGTTGATAACCACCATCAATAAAATAAAGCCTAAAACTCCTTTTTGTTTCTCTAAGATTTTTCTCTAAAACCTCTAAAGCCTCTTTAACATGAGCTTTTTGTATGCTTCCTTCCTCTCCAAAAGCAGCTAGTAAAGTAGAAATTTTTACTGATTTATCTGAAATAAATAAAACAGCTTCAATTACTTGTACTCGCAGTTCTAAACTAAAAGAACATTTAATATTGTCTTTAAGATCAGAAAAATTTAATTTTGAAGCTTGAGAAAAATTAACAAGGTCATCTTTTAAATTAATCTTTATATCTTTTGTATGGTTAAGTTTATGATTTTTTTTAGATATTTTAAGTTCTTTAATTTTTTCATTACTCACTATAAACCCCTATTTAATGAAAGTGATAATTTTGTTTCACCGTTGTCAATACCATCATCCGTAGTGTTTTTAACTTCATGGTCAGTAAAAATTTCTTTTGTATCAAATTTAATTTTATTATTTAAAAATAGTGTTGAGTTTAAATCTGCATAGTCTTTTTTCTGAAACCAAGTTTTTTCCAGGTTTTTAGGTAATTTTTTTTTCATATTAATATGAATATCTGCATAATTTTGACTTTGAAAAAGGCTTGTATAACCTATTTTAGAAAGTTCTAATATAGATAAAAATGTAATGAGAAGTCTAGATTTCTCATTGTCTGTGAAATCAGAGGGTATAACCCAGAGTTCTTTTAAAGATGTTTTAGATTTTTTTATAAGAATATTCTTAATTTCTAAAATTCTTGAAGAAATTGATTGAATTTTTATACTAACTTTATGAACAATCTTGTTTGCTTTATTTAAAGCTTTTTTATAATGAAGGATTAAAGCATAGACGGGGTTATCATTAATCTTTATAATATCATCAGGTCTTTTAAGGGCTGTTTCTTTAAAAGCTTTAGTCCAAATATCTCTACCTAAAAGTGGCCGCTCATAAATTTGCTTAGAGATTTCTTGATATTTTTGATATTCTAAAAGCTTACCTATAAGCTCCTTACGTGGATCATCTATTTCTTCTTCCTCTTCTAAAAGTTTTAAAGGCATTAGCATCCTAGATTTAATTTGAATAAGAGTTGCTGCCATTGTAATAAAGTTTCCAGCTCCTTCAAGATCTAATGTTTTCATAGTTTTAACATAAGCAAGGTATTGGTCTGTTATTTGAACAATATTTATGTCAAATATGTCCATCTCTTCTTTTTTTATAAGAAAGAGCAATAGCCCTAAAGGCCCTTCAAATTGATTAAGTGAAACTTTTACTTCTGCCATTTATCCACCGTTTATTAAACAAACCCTGTTGAGTCTTAAGTCTATATTGAATCAAGCCTTTTGGTTTAAATCAATCATGAAGGCATAAAAAGAAAACCTATAGTAGCTGCTAGTATATTATACAAAATTTTAATTGGAAGGGCTACAAAGCTTTGCCCTGAGCTTAAAGAATCTAAGATAATAAATCCGAAAAGAACCATTGAAATAATTTGAGAGTTTTGTTCAAGCCAAATATTAGTTTTGATAGGTAAAAATCGAGCTAATATTTTTCCTCCGTCTAAGGGGTGTACAGGAATCATGTTAAAAACTGCTAAAAAAAGATTCAAATATACAAACATTCGAAGCAGTTGAAGTATTAAATCGCTTAAGTTATGAGATAATCCAAGTTTAAGCCTTATGTTTATTAAAATTAATCCTATAATGGCTAAAATAAAATTAGATGCTGGTCCAGCTAAGGCAATCCAAAACATATCTTTTTTAGGATTTTTTAGGTTTTGAATGGAAACAGGAACAGGCTTAGCCCAACCAAAAAATAAAGGAGAACCGCCTACAATTGCAAATAGTGGAAATATAACTGTCCCCATTAAATCCATATGTACTAAAGGGTTCATAGATAAACGACCTAAATCCTTAGCTGTAGAATCACCTAACCTATTTGCTACCCAACTATGGGCAAATTCATGAAAGCAAAGGGCAAACAAAAAGGGTACATAAAATAGTGCAATTTGACCCATAATTTGATTAAAATCCATATTCCCACCTACGTATTTATGATTTTTAGTCTTTAATTTTTACTCGCCATAATTCTTTTAATAAGATATGACATGTTTTTTATATAAAAGGGAGGCTTTTATGTCTATAGTTCAACCATTAACTCAACTTACAGAGGAAGAACAAGACTTTAAAAATACTATTAAAAAATTTGCTGAAGGTGAGGTCAGACCACTTGTGCAAGAAATGGATAAAAAGGCTCAAATAAACAAAGATCTAATAAAAAAGTTTTTTAAAATGGGTATTATGGGTGTTGAAATCCCTGAAAACTATGGCGGTACAGGCGCCTCATTTATGACAGCTTGCTTAATAGTTGAAGAGCTTGGCAAAGTAGATGGTTCTGTGAGTGTTTTAGTTGATGTTCAAAACACGCTTGTTATTAATGCGTTTTTAAAATGGGGTAATAAAGCCATTAAAGAACGTTATCTTTTTAAGTTAGCAACTGAATGGGTTGGAGCTTATGCTTTAAGTGAGTCTACTAGCGGATCTGATGCTTTTGCGTTAAAGCTTAAAGCTGAAGACAAAGGTGACAAATATATTTTAAACGGTAGTAAGCTTTGGATTACAAATGCAAATGAAGCTGATGTTTTTATTTGTTTTGCGAATTTAGATTTTAATAAAGGTTATAAAGGTATTACAGCCTTTATAGTTGAAAAATCTTTTTCTGGCTTTAAAGTAGGTAAAAAAGAAGATAAATTAGGAATTCGAGCAAGTTCTACTTGTGAGCTTCTTTTTGAAAACTGTGAAGTTCCTAAAGAGAATATCCTAGGTGACATTGGAAAGGGTTATAAAGTAGCGGTTCAAACTTTAAACGAAGGTCGTATTGGTATTGGTGCTCAAATGCTTGGTATTTCCCAAGGAGCATATGATGCTACTGTTGAATATGTTAAAGGTCGTGAACAGTTTGATAGATTAATTTCGTCATTTCAAGGAGTTCAATTTCAATTAGCTGAGATGAGAACTATGTTAGAGGCTTCTCGTTTATTGGTTTATAATGCGGCAAGGCTAAAAGAAGCGGGAAAAGATTTTATAAAAGAAGCTGCCATAGCAAAACTGTACTCATCTCGTTCAGCTGAAAAAATTACTTCAATGGCTATTGATTTGTTTGGCGGTAATGGTTTTACTTCTGAATACCCTGCAGAAAAATTTTTTAGAGATGCTAAAATTGGCCAGATTTATGAAGGAACTTCTAACATGCAACTTCAAACGATTGCAAAAACGGAGCTTTTATAAAAATTTAAGGCGATGACTATGTAAGCAACGTGTATTAAAAAATTTAAATTGATATAAATAGTATTTTAAAATGATCATTACAATTTAAGATTGTTAATAAAATCTGTATGTATATCCTCAAACTCACCATTAGACATAAAAAGAACCACATCTTCACCTTTAAGTTTAGATTTAATTAGTTCTGGTATAGATTTAATGGAATCTGGACAAATCGCATCTTTTGAGAGTTTTCTTAGATCATTACAAAGTTTTTCTGAAGAAAAATTATCCTTTTCTGATTTTTTTATAACAGGTGCAACTATAGATACGTCTGCAGCCTTAAAGCTGTTTACATATTTTTTTTGAAATACATTTTTTCTGGAAGTGGCCGACTTTGGTTCAAATATTGCTATAAGATTTTTTTTAGGATACTTTTTTTTAAAAGATTCTAATGTTAGGCTAACAGCACTGGGGTGATGAGCGAAATCTTGAAAAACTACTAGGTTTTTATTTTCAAATATTTTTTGTTGCCTTTTTACAACACCTTTAAAAGTTTTAGCGGACTCCATAACTTTTTCTAAATCACAATTTTTAAAATTTAAAAATGTCATAATAGATAAAAAATTTAAAGAGTTATAGGTACCAAACCAAGCTCCTAAAAATTTATATTTCTTAGCTCCAATTCTAAATACAACTTGAGTTCCTTCATCAGTAATTTTTTCTTCTAGTACTTGTGAGTGACAGTCATTAGATAAGCCATAAGAAAGCTTGCAGTAATTTTTAGGTGGTTTATTTAAAATTTGTTTTATATTCTTATCATCTCCATTATAGATTAAAACTCCATCTTCTGGAATCTTTTTAAGAAGAATTTTAAAGGCGTTAAGAACTTGAGAAAGGTTGTCATAAATATCCACATGATCAAACTCTATACCTGTTAAAATAGTATTTTTAGGAAAATAATGAGAAAACTTTGGAACTTTATCAAAAAAAGCAGTATCGTACTCATCACCTTCAATGGCAAACCAATGAGATTCTCTTGCTGAAAATGAATATTTAAAATTAGCAGGAACTCCGCCTATTAAATATCCAGGGTGTTCTCCTAAAGTTTCTAAAGCCCAAGTTATCATAGAAGTTGTTGTTGTTTTTCCATGAGTTCCACAACAAACAATGGTTTCCCTATCTTTTAAAAACAGCTCTCCTAAAGTTTTAGGAAGTGATGAAAATAGAATATTTGATTTTAATAATGCTTGGACCTCTTCTATATTTGAACTCATAACATTGCCAACAATTACAAAATCAGGTTTTGGGGTTAGATTTTCCTTAACAAAACCTTTCATAATAGGAATCTTTAAAGCTTCTAACTGTCTAGACATTGGAGGGTAGACATTTTGATCACTACCTGTAACCTTATATCCCATAGCTTGAAGAATTCCAGCAAGGCTTCCCATGGCTGTGCCACAAATCCCCATTAAATGTATATGAGATCCTTTTTTTAAGCTTTTAATACAAGCTTGATTTTTATTTATCATTTTGTTCACTGTATAAATTCCTTATAGACTAAATCTTGAATCATAGATCTATATTTATTAAAGTTGGTATTCATTTTATCGGGAAATGTTTTATTTGATAGGATTACAACTAAGAGGTCTTTTATTGGATCAAACCAAAAAGAAGTTCCTGTATACCCTAAGTGTCCGATTGAACTTTTAGAAAATAAGGCTCCTGCCGTGGTTTTTTCACCACTAGGTATCATAAAGCCATTTGCCCATTCATTGTTTATTTTTTTAAAATATTTAGGGTTTTTTTTATACTGAATTCTTAAATTTTCCCATATTCAAGCATATCTTGCATAGAGCCAAATAGTCCTGCTTGAGGAGCTACGCCACCTATAACGTGAGTGTTATCATCAAAAACCTCTCCTTGAAGAACTCGTTTTCTCCAACTACAGATTTTAGTTGGAGCATAAAGATTTTTTTTAAATTTAGGTTTGTTACATAGATTAAAATGTAGTCCTTTAATTTTATTCATTCTTTTAAAAATTATATCTAGATTCTCACCTTCTAGTTCTTTAATAAAAAAACCTAAAATTAAAAAACCAAGATCTGAATAAACAATATTAGTTTTTCTTTTTTTAATGCTTTTAACTTGATTTCTAAGATTTTTTTTTAGTTCAAAAATTTTTTCATCTTCAGGTAGGTCTTTTAAAGCCTTGTAAAGAGCTTTATATTTATTTAAACCCGAACTATGATTTAAGAGGTCTGTTACTGTCATTTTAGACATATAAAGCCAATTTAAAACTAAAGAGATTTTAGTATTTAAAAATTTTGAATTTTTATAAAAATAAGTAGCTATGAAAATGGTTTTTGTTAAAGAAGCAAGGTCATAATAATCATATTTTTTACCATAACATTCAGAAAAAACTTTTTCTCCCTTGTATAAGACTCCTACTCTTAATGAGAGTTTTGAGTTTTGAGTTAGTTTATTAAAAATATTAGTTTTAAGTTTTATTTTTAAGGATTGAGTTTTTAAATTTTTAATCATAAGTTATATATTATTTATTAGGCTAGGCTCATCGTCTAGTATAAGTTTAGACCTTTTTCCTAGCCAGAGAGGGTTGTTTTTTAGGTGAATATGTCCAGCTTGTAGCCCCGATAAAACTGGAAACTTTTGGTTTAATGCCCATCGCTTTAAAACTTTTTTAATAAGCTGTTCTTGTTTTTTATTTGAATGAGAAAAGTGTCCAAAAACTATAGCTTTTACACCTGATAAGAATTCTGACTGATTTAAATGTGTAAGCATTCTGTTTATCTTATATGCAGGCTCCTCAACCTCTTCTAAGAAAAGAATGTCTCCTTTTGATCCCTTATCAATTTTAGTTCCTATTATAGACACTAGTGTTGTTAGGTTGCCTCCAATAAGTTTTGCTAAAATTTTATTTTTAGTTGATGTGTTTAATAACCTTAGTTTCTTAAAAGTATCAGAATAAATATAAGGGTTTCTTAATAAAATATTAATTTTATTATTTATATCTATATTATTTAATTTTTGAAAAGCTGCACTTACATGGGGCCCATGTATTGAAGAGAGTCCTAAATTTTTATTAAGATAGTAATGAAGACTTGTACAATCGCTAAATCCTATATAAGTTTTTTTAGTTTTAAAATCTGAGGGTTTTAAATATGGAATAACTTCTTGCATCCCGTAGCCACCTCTTAAAGCCCAAACTATTTTACTTGATATTTTTTTGCTAAACGCCTGTTTTAGCTCTTGAATTCTTGATTCTAAATTTGAAGAGCACAGTAAATCTTTTTTAAAAGATATTTCACCTATTCGCTCTATTAAAATTCCTTGCCTTAACCACCAAGATAAACTTGCTTTAATATCTTCTTCATTAAGTTTAAAACCTGAAGCTACACAAGAGACTTTAACCATATAAATAAATCCTTATAAAGCATTAGTAGTTGTAATATTTTCATTTCTTATAAACTTTATTGCTTAAATACTGAAAGTCAATATAGGTTAAATGAGAGGGTTTGTTTGAAATTTAAATTAGGAGTAGTGAATGGCTAAGAGTATAGTATTTTTATTTTTATTTTTAAGCTATCAAAATATTTTTGGTAAAAACATTGTCTCTTATGAAGTTAAAGAAAATCAGACTCAAGTATTTATGTTTGGTTTGTTTGCACATTCAGAGTGTTTAATTGCAGATTGGGGAGTTTTAGAATGTGCTTATAAGATTGGCAAGGGTGAATTTAAAGAGGAAGACTTTGAGTTTAAAGCTATTTGCAATAAAGTATGTAGAAAAGATGAAAATATTATAGATGTTTTTATCCAGAACAATAATATTGTTGTTCAATTTGAGCTCGGGGATAAATTTTTTGCTGATTTAAATTTAAGCAGTCAAGATTTTTCTCATGCTATTGTTTTAAATGAGGCCATTGAAAAAGTGAATAAAAATTATAGCCTTTCTCCCTATCGTTTGATGATTATATATTCAGGGGTAAGTTTTGATAAAAACTTAATGGGAGAGCCTGTAAAACAAAAGAACTTTTAAGTTTTAAAAGGCTTCATCAAATGAAACATCACCAGTTACACTTACTTGGTAAGCTGAAACCCTTCTTTCAAAAAAATTAGCTAATTCTTGAGTGTTTTGAAGTTCCATGAAATCAAAAGGGTTTTTAACGTTATAAATTTTGTCCATACCCATTCGTTCAAACCGTTGATCTGCAACAAATTGTAAATATGTTTTCATATCTTTATTAGAAAGACCTGCAATTCCTTGTTCAAGAATTTCTTGAGCAAAAAGCATTTCACAATCTATAGCCTCAGTAAGCATTTTTTTAATAGCATTTTTTATGTTGTCATCAAAAAGATCAGGCTCTTCAGTAATGACTGTTTGCATTACCTGAAAAGCAAAATCAATATGTGCACTTTCATCTCTAAACACCCAGTTTGTTCCAGAAGCTAAACCATTTAAAAGACCTTTTGATCTTAAGAAATAAACATAGGCAAAAGCACCAAAGAAAAATAAACCTTCAATACAACATGCAAAGCAAATCAGATTTAAGAGAAATTGGCGGCGCTGTTTTTTTGTTTGAATAGTATTTAATTCATTAATTGAGTTCATCCATTTAAAACAGAATTCACCTTTTGCTTTTATTGAAGGGATAGTTTCAATGGCGGAAAAAGCATCCTCTCTTTCTTTATGGTCAGGAATATAAGTATCTAAAAGTGTAAGGTAGAACTGCACATGCAAAGCTTCTTCATAAAGTTGACGAGAAAGGTATAATCTGGCTTCTGGTGAATTAATATGTTTATATAAGTTTAGTACAAGATTGTTGCTTACAATGGAATCACCTGTTGCAAAAAATGCAACAAGACGTTTAATTAAGAAAAGCTCTTCTTTTGTTAGTTTATTTCTTAAATCAGTAAGATCATTTGAAAAGTCTACTTCATCTACAGTCCATGTATTTTTGATTGCATCTTTATACATTTCAAAAAAGACGGGGTATTTCATTGGTCTAAGTGTTAAATTAAAACCTGGATCTAATAACATTATGTTGTTCTCCTAAAAATTTAAGTTACATAAAAAAAGTCATTAAAACGTTTTTTACTGACAAGCTTCGCAAACTTCAGGGTTTTCTAAAGAACAAATTAAAGCTTCTTCTTTAGAAAACATTTTAGTGGGTGTATTTACAATATTATAGTTATTATCTACAGTTTTTGCAATTTTTGTGGCAGGCCGTGATCTTAGATAATAAGTAGTTTTAAGTCCTTTTTCCCAAGCATACATATACATGCTAGAAAGCTTTCCAATAGATGGGTTTTCAATGAAAAGATTTAAGGATTGGCTTTGATCAATGTAGGGGCCACGTGCAGCAGCTAAATTGATTAAAGCTTTTTGAGGTAGCTCCCAAGCTGTTCTATAAAGGTTTTTAATGTCTTCAGGGATGGCCTGAATGGCTTGAATAGATCCTTCAGCAGTCTTAATCTGTATTCGTATATCATTAGTCCAAAGGCCGCGCGCTTTTAATGCTTGAACTAGGTACTTGTTAGTTTGAATAAATTCACCAGACAAAGTCTCTCTTTTAAAGTAGTTTGAAACCTGAGGTTCAATTGCTTCAAAAACACCAGTGATGGTTGCAATAGTTGCTGTTGGGGCAATAGCAATTATTAAAGAGTTTCTTAATCCATCAGTCATGATATCTTTTTTTAAAGTTTCCCACCTTTGCATTTGAGCAGGCTTTATCCCCCAAAGATCAAACTGGAAGTCACCTTTAGCAGCCCTTGTTTCTTTAAAAGCTTTGTGAGGTCCTTGCTGTTTAGAAATAATCGTGGAGGTTTTTAAAGACCAATAATAAATTTCTTCTTGAATTTTTGTAGAAAGCTTTAAAGCTTCAGGGCTATCATATTCTAGATTAAGTTTGAAAAAAACATCTTGTAAGCCCATTACACCAAGTCCAATAGGCCTCCATTTATTGTTAGAATTTTTTGCTGTTGGAATAGGATAAAAGTTTATATCAATAACTTTATCTAAATATTTAACAGCAATTTGCACAGTTTGAGCAAGCTTTGTGAAGTTAAATTTACCATCTACAACATGGTTTGAAAGATTAACACTTCCAAGGTTACAAACTGCGGTCTCATCTTTTGAAGTTACTTCTAGAATTTCAGTACAAAGGTTGGATAAATGAATTATATTTTTAGGATATCCAGTTTGGTTACTTTTTTGGTTACTGGTATCTTTAAATGTCATCCAGCCATTACCTGTTTGAGCTAAGGTTTTCATCATTCTTGAGTAAAGATCTCTAGCTTTTATTTGTTTTTCAAAAAGACCGTCTTTTTCACCTTGCGTGTAAATTTCTTTAAACTTATCACCAAAAGTATCAACTAAAAGAGGTATTTTTTTAGGATCAAATAAAGACCAGAAAGCGTTTTCTTTAACTCTTTCCATGAATAAGTCAGGAACCCAATTAGCAAGGTTTATGTTATGAGCACGTGCTGCTTCATCTCCTGTATTATCTCTAAGTTCTAAGAATTCTTCAATGTCTGCATGCCATGATTCAAGGTAAATACAAGCAGCACCCTTTCTTCTTCCCCCTTGATTTACAGCAGCTACTGAAGAATCTAAAGTCTTAATCCAAGGAATAAGCCCATTAGATTTTCCGTTAGTCCCTTTAATTAAAGAGCCTCTAGATCTAACTCTATGGAAAGCGACACCAATGCCACCAGCAAATTTTGAAAGTAAGGCTATATCCTTATATTTATCGTAAATATCAGCAAGATTATCATCGGGGCTATCTAAAAGGTAGCAACTTGAAAGTTGTGGTCTTAAAGTTGCAGAGTTAAATAGCGTAGGAGAACTTGGCATGTAATCCATTTGAGAAATAAGATCATAAAACTCTTTAGCTTCAGGAAAAGTTGAACTTAAACCGCATGCTACACGTAAGAAAAAATATTGAGGAGTTTCAATGATTTGACGAGTTTGAGGGTGTTTTAAAAGATACCGATCATAAACAGTTCTGAGTCCAAAGTACTCAAATTTATCATTTCTTGTCTTATCTATAATTAGATTTAAAGCTTCTTTATTTTCAAGAGCAAATTCGGCTTTCTCTTTACAGATAAGGCTTAATTCATATCCTCTTTTAATAGAATCAAAAAAGTTTAAAATATTTTGAGAAGCAACTTCCTCTTGAATGTATCTGTTTAAAAGTCTTTGAGCAAGTTTTGAATACACAGGGTCCTCACTAATAAGCATAGAGGCGGTTTGAATACAAAGCTCATCAAGCTCTTTAGTTGTAGCACCATCATAGAGGCCACTGATGGCTTTTGTAGCAATTCTCATGGGATCTACTTCTGATAAACCGTTTGAACATGCAATTACTACATTAACAATTTTATTTACATCAACAGGAACAAGGTTTCCGTTTCTTTTTTTTACGTGCATTATTTTTGGGGTTCCAGTTTTATCTAAAGGATTCATACTTGAAGGCTTGGTATTATTAAGATAAGCGTCGTTAGTTTTTTCTTTTTCTATGTCGATATTCATCATGAACTCCTTTTAGTGCTATTTACTTTTAAATCCTATTTTAGTCTAATAAATAGGATTTAAAAATCAGTGCTTAAAGAAAAGAATATTAAGATTAATTGCATATAAATTCACCTACTCTCATCTTGTTTCTCTTTTAGTAATGAAGGTTTCAGATCTTTTTAAAATATAGTTTTTTTTAAACCTATGTGTAACCTGAGATTCTCTTCATTTTTATTTTGATACTATTTTAAAGTATAAATTTACTTACTTTTTAAGACCTCAGTCAAACTTGAAAAAAAAATGTCTTTTTGCATTTTTTCTTGCATCTTTTTTAAAAAATACTTTAAAAAAAACATGCTCAAAAACTAAACGTTTTTGATTAAGGTGTATGTATTTTATAAATAAACAAAACATCTATTTAAGTATTTCATGTATTTTAAAGTAAATCTAAAGAATAGAGGTCTAGTTTTATATAAAAAACAAGAATTCACTGTTTAAAGGTCTAGTTTTGTATAAAAAACAAGAATTCGTTATTTTTTGACAAC
Organism: Bdellovibrionales bacterium; assembly: GCA_965205945.1. GTDB lineage: Bacteria > Bdellovibrionota > Bdellovibrionia > Bdellovibrionales > UBA1609 > JALZUR01. The sequence goes on from CBDBIB010000001.1 coordinate 25,243, forward strand.
AAGAAATTTTTTTTCCTGTGTTTTTATTAAAAAGGTTTTTTTTTCATAAAAGCATCTATACATAGTGAAATTTTTATCAAAAAAAACTATAAAGCTATTAATATCCGCCTTAAAAGATTAGAATGCTTGTATTTAAGGAGGGAGAAATCCTTGGTTAAAAAGGGCTTATTTATATAATGAAAAGTATAATTTCTATAATATATTGTAGCGTATTTAGCATGAGCTTAGGTATCGTACCCTTAACAGCGTATTCGTTTAATCTTATGGGTGTTCAAGAATATAAAAGTACCAGGTTAAATGAGACTGTATCAATTAAAACAGGTGTTTTTTATTTAAATCACTATCATCGTCAGTTTGAGCAGTCGTTGTATAGTTTTGATTTAAAAGGAAATAAAAAAATTTCATCTAAAGCAAATTTTATTTTTAATGGTTTTGGACTTTTAAAAGTGGAAGGTGAGGGGGCCTCATCTTATTCCCTCTCAGAAATATATTATCTTAATCAATTTTCTTCTAAGCTAGAATATTCAATTGGAAGAAAAATTATAAATTGGTCTGAGTTAGAACAGTATTTACCGTCAGGATTTTGGAACAATGTTTGGGATTTTAATAAGGTATCTCCACTAAAAGAAGGGCTTGTGGGTATATTTTTAAATTATAAAGCTTCGGATAAATCAAAAATAGAGTTTTTTATAAGTCCGGTCTCAATACCTAAAATGACATCTCACTATAAATTTGATAGTACTGGAAAAGTAAAAGCTAATACATTATGGGTTAAGCCACTTTCTAAGAGTATTAATTATAAGGGAGATCAATATAAAGCTAAGTATTTTTTGGATTTAAATATTTCTAGATTAGTAGCTCAACCTCAGATTGGAGGAAGTTTTAATTGGTCTGATAAAAAAACTTTTTTAAAGGCTTCATATTTTTATGGTCCAAGTAAGGATATTGATACAGCTGTTGATTTTTCTTGGGATGTAACGACACCAGAGAGTCATATTGAAGTGTTTATTCTTCCTAAAAGAGTGAATGTTTATAAGGGTACTGTAGAATTTGGTAAGTATTGGAACGAAAGTTCAAAAATGATATTTAGTACTAGTTATAGGCAAAGAGCTAAAAAGCTGCCTACTACGATAGATGATAAAAAAAGTTATATAGGAACTAGTTCTGGTGGAATTTACCAACTTTCTTATGAACAGTTTTTTAAGGCTAAAAGTGTGCGAACTAGGGTTCATGTTGTTGAGAATACAGCCATTCAGAATCTTACTAGTGGAGAGCTTGGTGAATTTTTATTAAGTTCACCTTCTGCTTCTTTTCAATATAGGAGAGGAATTGGCGGCAGCATTGACTATAAAACAGGGCCAAGATTTAAAGTACATTTTCAAGGGTATTACGATATTAAGTTAAAAGGAGTAATGGGGAATTTTAATATTAATATGAATTGGGGAAAAGCACACCTAACTCTAGGGTATAATTTTATTGAAGCTATTTCTTTTCAAACAGAAGCCTTTTATAAAGATTTTAGAGAAAACGACTCTTATCATATGGGGGTTTCTTATGTTTTTTAAATTAATAGTATTGTTTAACTTTATTTTTTTATTATCATGCACAAACGATCATAATTTTAAAAAAAATAAGCCTGTGATAAGTTTGAGTTATGATTCAAATTGTTTAAATAGCTTAGGGGAAGCTATGGAGTCTTATTCAAATGAATTTCTTTCAGATAAAGAGATTAAACGAAGTTTTAAGTGTGTTATAGATGCTGTTGATTATATTCAATTAAAAGTAAAAGGTAAAAATAAAGGGGTTTACAGTGCTTTAGAAATACAAAATTTTTTGAATAAATTTTTATTTAAAAACAATAAAAAAGCTATAGATTTTTATGAAAGGCTTTTAGCTTTTAAAAATCAAATTTTTGGTGGAAATATAAAAAATTTGACTTTTACAGACTTAAAGGTTTTAAAGATTTTTTTGCAAGAAGCTAAAGAGTTAGCACTTATTATGAAGCCTCATGTTTTAGAATTATTCTTTAAAAAACCTTTTGATGAATCAGTTGATATTAGGGCCCTTCTACGGCTGAATTCTAAGTTTTTAAGGAAGTGGGTTCTTTTCCAAAATAACAACTTAAATATTCAAGAGATTCTAGGTTTTTTAAAAGGGCTTGATGTTAAAATTAAAGCTCAAGAAAGTTGGATTTCGATTTTTAATTTATTAAGATCTGTTGATTCAAAAAGTATCCAGGTTAAGAATAGTGATAAACTTGATTTAATAAAGGCTTTTGAAAATTATCATGTTAAAACTCTAGATTTATATAAAAGTTTAGATGGCAATTGGGAGTTTGAAAGAAAATCTTTTTTTGAATTTTCTTTTAAAGTAGAAAATCTTTTTTTAACTATAGGGGAGACGATAAAGCATCATCCTAATAAAAAGTGGTCTTTAAAAGATTTAACCCATGTAACGCATCTAATGAGCGAGTACAAGTTTTTAGGTAAGAGTTTATCTTTAGAAACTCAAGAGCATATTTTAAAAGTTATATTTGAGAAATATTTTTCAAATGGAAACAAAGAAGTAGTTTTAGATTCTAAGAATTTTCAAGAAATTGTTTCTGCTTGGTCTGATATAAAAAAGTTTCTTATTAAAGCAAAAAATATTGAAGGTCATATAGGTGAGGATTTTCCTTTTGTTCAAGAAGGAGAAGACATCTTTTCACAATTTACTCAAAGCAGGTGGCCTTCTTTGGTTAGAAGTAATAGAACTATATTTATACCGAATTACAGTTTAGCAGTAGAGTTTAGTTTTCAAAGTTTATTTCATGCAAGTTGGCAGTTTTTATTTGCTAAGCTTTTAATTAAAGCTTACTCCAAAGATTTACAAAATGGGGTTAGTCAAGGGCTCGGTTTAGAGCAAGTAAAGGAAGCTTACTTAGATATATTTTTGTTTTTAAAAGACTTAGGCTTATTAAATGAAAGTAGTAGGGGAAGTTGGTTTAGGATTTATAATGAAGGGAATATTTTTGTTCCATCTGCTATACCAGATAATGTAGTGAGTTTGAGTGAAATAGCTGATTATGCTGCATATATGTTTTCGGCGTATTATGTTGGGGGTTATATTAAAGAATATATGGAGCAGCGATGTCCAACTTTTGATGAAATCTGCTCTTTTAATTATGTATTTAATAACGCAAATGAGGTGTTTGAATCTTTACCAGGGCTTAGTCAATATTTAATGCCTGAGAATTTTATTAATCTAACTGATTTTAAAAAATCACACAATGCGTGGCAAAAAAACCTTGAGTATATAGCTAAACTTACCAACGATGAGTCCCCATATAAAAAACTTGAGTGGTTTAGGGCCTCTATTGCTAATCAATATATTGAAGTTATTTTTAGAAAATATGATTTAGATAGATCAAATACTTTGAGTTTTGAAGAAGTGAGTTTGGCTTATAAAGATTTTAAAGAAGCATTAAAACTTCTTCCTATGATTAGGAATTCTAAGCTTGATGATGCTCAGCTAAAAGGAGTATTTACGTTTTTTATTAAAAAAGGGAAAGCCCCTAAATTTAGAAAAGGAAGGCCAACAGGGCCCTTGATAAAGCACATTATTCTTTGTGGAGGGGTTGATACCAGTAAGAAAAAAGAGTGTATGTTTGAGGCAGATCGCGCTCAAATAATATCTATTCTAGCATATATGACTAAAACTAACTATGAGAACTCTAAATAGGATTTATCGTTATTAGAGTGTTTATTTCATTTCTTAAAAATTTTATAATCTAGCTTATTTAAATATAAAATTTAGATATAAGGGTTAAACCCATGGTAATCATATTTAGGGCGTGTTCTTATAAGCAGGCCCTGAATTCAATATGAATATCTAGTTGATTGATTAAATGAAAATGATGAGAAAAACTTGATTTATGGAGGTTTTTTACATGACCAGAAAAGTTTTATCAGATTCTTTATGAAGACAACTTAAAGTTATTTTAGTTTCTTATAATTGTAGAAGATCAAAAAATAATCGTAATGTTATGGAAGCCATTTTATGGAAGCTTAGAACTGGTAGTTCTTGGAGAGATGTTTTAGAAAAATTTTGTCCTTGGAAAACAGCCTACAATGGCTTTAACTGTTGGGTGCAAAAAGGCTTATGGGATAATTTTTTTTGCTGTACAAGAAGAAATTGATACAGAGTGGGTGTCTATTGACAGAACTTACGTACGTACTCATTAGCATGCTAATGGGGCTAGGCGTGGAGAAGAGTGTGCAATTAGAAAATCTGCAGGTGGAGCCACAACAAAAATACACATGGCCTGTGATGCCCATGAAAATCCGATCTGTTTTAAAGTCACTGGGGGCCAAGTGCATGACAGTAAAGCTGCACCCAGCTTAATTAAAAAAATAGAAGGTGAAAACCTTTTATTTGACAAAGGTTATGATTCCGAAGAGATAAGGCAATTAGTACGAGACAAAAATAATATTAATTGAATATAGAGTGTAAAGATTTTTAACTACAAGTATGAAAGATCTACAAACCAATTGATATAAGTAGATTAAAATTAGTAGTTCCATTAAACTTGTAAAGGTATAAGAGAGAACTAAATATAAAATTTAGATACAGGATTATTTATGTTAGTGTTAGTTCGTCAGTTTTTATTGTTGGTATTGTCTGTGAGTATTGTGTTTTTAGGAATTCCACTAGTTCCAAATACTTTAGTCTATGCTCAAGATACAAAAAATAAAGAAAATACAACTGAAGTTAGTTTGGATGAGGAGCTTAATGCCTTACGCGACTCTATTTATGGAACAAGAAAAAAAAATATAAATTTAGACCCTTTTTTTTTAACAAGTCAGCATGTTTTAGATACTAGAGAAGAAAATCTTAAAGAGGTGATAAAGGAGGAAATAGAAAAAGATTATCAAGAAAGATTAGAATATTATCGTAATGAAATTATTGCATATGAAAAATTATCTAAAGAGGTTGATGTAAGATTGGCAAATCTTAAAGACGATACAAAAAAAGATGCAAGAATTGCCTTAGAAGATTTAAAAAGAGATCTTTTAAGTAGAATAGACCTAACTAAAATGGAATTGGCTGATCAAAAAGAGTTTGATCCTAAAACTGGAAATCCATTAAATCTAACACATATGATTAACACTAGTTTAAAGCCTCAACATTACTGGGGTAATAAAATGACTATTCGTGTAAAAACTATTGGTGGTGAAAAAGTCTTAGATATAAAACAAAAAAAATTTACAGAATCTTTAAGCCCTAGATTTAATATAGAAAACCCATTTAATACTTTAGACTCTAAAGGAACTTATAAATTTTCTTTGATGAATCCTAGAGGAAAGAGTTTAAACGAGTTTAATATTGCTGTTGAAACAGTTATGTTTTTTGGTGGTTATTTAATTTTTATTGAAAAATCTGAAATGGATAGTATTCGAACAAGAGCAACACAAACGCTTCGAATTAGATTTATTGATTTAAATTTTGTGAGAGCAAATATTGGTAACGCACCGTTACCTGTGTACACATTTCCGTTAAAGTTAACAAAGGTCCCAGACGTTTTTTCAATAGAGAGCGGAAGGTTAAGAGTTGGAAATCAAAGACTTAGCCATTTTCAATTTGGTATGTTGGCAAAAATTCATCAAGTGATTTTTAATATGGGTGTTGCAATGGTGGATCCTTCTACATATAGGAAAATACAACCTTTAGTGGAAAGTACTTTAGGGATTTTTGGAAAATTCATGATTGCTCAGGATAAGAATTTTAAAAATCAAATGGACCAAACAATTCAAGCAGATTCTTATCTTAAAGAAATTATAAAAAGTGTAGATGGTAAAATACCTCTAGCTCCAGATATTAATGCAGAAGATATTCTTAAAAAAGCTCTTGATGATGGAAAGATTAGTCCTGATGAGTTTGCAGAGTTAGAAAAAGGTCTAAGTATCAATAAGGCTTTTAAAGATACAAATGCAGCTAGTCATCAGGGAAGGAAATTCTTTAATCGGTTGCGTTTATTAGTTGGTAACTTGATTAGTCCACGAGCTGAAGGGGCAGCAAAACTTAGAAATGCTTTATTAGTAGCAGTAAGTTTTAATAAAGAGGATAGACTTAGAGTGTTTAAAGATCGTGGGGGAATGACTAAGTTTACAAAATTTGGAGCTGTGGCCACAGGAGCGTTAATAGGTTCAACATTTCTTCCAGCAGAGCATGCTTTTCATATTAGCCAAACGTTGGATTTATTAAGCGCTACATATAAACACTTTCAAGGCTATTTAGAGCATATTGATTATGGACGTAATTACTTTGAATTGTCTAAAGATGCTTACTTAACGTCAACTTCAGGTGTTTTTGGAGGAATTTTTAAACTAGAGTTTATCGAGCCTTTTTTTTCAGACGGCAAATGGGGAAAGTTCCTATTGGGTTTAAGTTCAGTTTTAGCTGTTACGTTAAAGTTTTTTATTCCAACACATATAACGATTAATACATATAAAATTTTTCAAGGCGTTCTTAAGGAAAAAAAGAACAAGAATGAACGTTTTATTCAAGATACAGAAAAGAGAAGACAAAAAACACAAAGTTATTTTCTACAAAAAGCTGAAGAAGTAAGATCATTGGATCCTGAATCAGCTAACAGATACAAGATGTATGCGGATGTTATAAAAAATACAGTTGAAGAGCCTGTTAAGGTAAAAGTTATTGATTCTTTTATTAGTTGGGCCGATCAAGATAATAAAGAATATTGGCGTATTAAATCAGATGCTGAGAAAAAAATTTCTGGAAGTGATATTTCAAATTTAACAGATAAAGAAATTAAGCTTTTAAATGAACATCTGCAAAGATTAAGAACTGGGACAGATAGAAGAGCTGCTTTTGAAAAAGCTTTTAAAAGAGGTGGATATAAGACAGGGCTTATTAAAGGTTTAGATAACTTAATAAGAGGTTTTAGAAATAAATTATCTAGTTCAGAGTCAATTGATAATAAAGCTGAAAAGCTTATAGAACAAAAAGTAGTTAAAGATAAAGAGACTTTTATGGAAGCGATAGCTTACTCGTTTTTAACGTTTTCTTCACTAAAGACAACATTTAAGACATTAGCAACCATTTGGAATACAGCTTTTTTGAAAAGATCAAACTGGCATAGACCAACAATGTGGTTGATGCAGTTTATATATCCTAATTTTACTATAATTTCAAAAGGTGAGTTAGATGGGAAACAACATTATCCAACTAAATACAATTCTGGTCTAGATTTATGGCCACAGAAATTAAGTAGATTATTGGGAAATTTTAAAAAAACAGATTTAGGTGAACAAATACCTCTTCCTAAGAGTATCTTTTTATCAAAAGAATCTTTAGATAACCTAGAAATTTTTGAAGATGCTGCTGGAAAATTAGAACTTTTAGCTATGGAGATTGCATCAAATAAAGCTCAAAAAGCATTACTTCAAAGTATTAATGACCCTAAAAGGATACTTGCATTATTTGATTCAAAACCAGTATCAGAGGTAGAAGCTTTGCATAAGCTTGCAAAAACAGGTATTAATACTCTTCATGATACAAAAATTGACAAACTAAATAAAAAAGAAAGGGCTTATTATAGGGCTTATTATACAAAAACTTTTGATCTAGTTATGCAAAGGTTTATAAGTGATTTATTTTTAGATAGTAAAGGGATAGATCTTACTCCAGAACAATTTGCTAAAGAATTTGTAAAAAAAGTTAAGAAAAATGAAGCTACTGATTTTAAATTTACTCAGTCTGAAGTTGCTGCGGTTGAATCTATTATAGAAAAAAAAATTAATTTTGATAAAGTAAAAAAAGAATCAGAGCAGATAGCAAATAATTGGTCTAAGTTTTATGAAAAAACAGGTTTAAACTTTAAACATCGAGTTTTAAGAAGAATTCATCCAGAAAACCCTCAGGTTAAAAGGCAACAGATTGCAGGAAAAATGCTAAAAGATTCAAGAGCAATGGATCGAGCTGTAAGAATGGAAGTTAATACTATGCTTGTTGATATTCCTCTTACAATTGGTATGACTTTACTTCTTTATTCTGCCATTCCTTCAGGATTGTTGATGCCTTTTAATCCAGAAGGTTTAAACACTGAAACTCATTTAAACTATATGAGTCGATACTTATATTATAATGATTTTATACCTGGTATGATTTTAGGCTTACTTGCGAATACATGGATGAAGGTTCAAATGGATTATCGTATGAGCTCTAAAGGTGCTTTTGATAAAGCTATTATGCATAAAGATGGTCAAAAGGGTTTTTGGAGATTTGTTTTAAAAAACTTTGCTTTAAATCCTGAGAATACATTAAAAGAAAATCAAATTTTTTTAGTAAAATTAGTTGTAGCTAATTTCCCGGCTGCAGTATTAACAACAATTGTTTTTAATGCTTATGGTTTAGGGCGTTTTGATGTGGGATCTTTTTTAGTTGGTTACACCATGATGATAGGACTCTTTTATTCTGGGTTAAACTTTAAAATAGAGAATGCTTTTGAAAACTCAGTCTCATGGATTTACAATAAAATACCCAGGAAGCTAAGAGCCCATCCAGAAGCTCAAAGTTATATTGATAGAAAATTGCAGAAAAAGAAAATGGTATTTTCTTGGTATATGCAACTTTGGACGGTAGTTGTAATAGAAAATGTTGCAGGGATAATGCTAACTTTAAAAGAAAATAGTAAAATAGGTACTCGTGCTTTTATTCGTTTAATGACTGGGGGGCAAACATTTACAGAGATTGTAGTAAAGACTGCAGACATGTTGATGAAAACTTTGGAATCTGTGCCAAATATGAGTAAAGTGTTTGATCTATTAAAATTTACAGTTTCTAATAATTTTGAAGCTTTTGAAAGATACCCTAAAGAATTGATAGAAAGAGGTGATAGTCTTGGTGTAAAAAGGGTTTATGAAAATATAAATCTTCCAAAGAACTTACTGGCTGAAATTATAGGTAAGCTTGGAGGTGCTGTAAGTACAGTAGGCTTAATTGCCTCAATGCCATATATAAGTGGGCACTTATTAGAAAGGTACTCTCAAAGTAAAGTTCAATTAAAAGGACAAATCCTAAAGGAAAAGAAAGCTGGAAAATCTAGAATAGGCTTATGTAAAAATTTTCTTTAAACTTATACTTAAAATTTTTTATGAGAACATAGATCTTTAAAATTCAACCGTAATAGAATATAGAAAAAGAGTAAAACCCTGTAGATTATAGAGTATAGGATCTTTAAAGCATGGAATTCAGGTTTTTAAGAATGTGGTTTTAATTGATTTTCAAAAAACATTAAATGAGTTTTAGAAACTAGATCATGGCCAAGCCACAAAACAGGTTCTGTGGGGTTTGAGGCTTCACATAAAATTACTTTCCCAGTGGTTTTAAATACAATAGTGCTTAAAAAAAATGTTATTAAATTCTTACTATTTTTATGAAGACTGATTAAATAATCTGAAGCCTCTTTCATTTGTGCCATTCTAGACTCTTTATTATGTTGTGGCCATGTGTCCCAGTGAAGCTTTGTTACTTTTGGGTCAGTATTCATATATTTTTGAGTAAAAGAATCAATAGTGTTAAGATCATTAGGGTTATTTAAAAGATCTGCACAAACTTTATGAACAAAAGTGTTTTTTCCACCATTTTCAAATTTAAGTGACCTAAGAAGAGGGTATAGGCAAACTTCAACACCCATAAACACACTTGAAGAAGCTGTTAAAATCTCAGGAGCATTAAATACTTGAGTATGTAAACCTTTAGCCCAGTATTTTTTAGCAATATTTTCAAGCTTAATTTTAGCCCATCCTTGTAAATAAGGGGCGTATGACTGCCATTTGTATTTATCACCTAAAAAAGGTTCGCAACCATGATATCCGTAGGCTGAATAACTTACTGATTTAGCAGTAGCTCTGATGTGTTTTGTTTCCACAATTAAAGTTTTAAAGGTATTTGCTGTTACTTCATCAAAATTCATAGAACAAATTTTTCCAATTTCTGATTCCCAAAACTCCTTAGAATATAGAAATCTTTTTCCGAATCCTTTAAAGACTCTATTTAGTAAGGGCATTAAAATTTTAGCTCTTGGGATTCCTCCTGCCATAGTATGAACAAAGTGGATATTGGTTTTAGGAGTTACATATTTTTCTGATATTTGATTTAAAAAGGCTTGAGTATTTTTTAAAAATCTTTTTAAGCCTATTTTTCGAGATTCTTGAATTTGATGCCAATCAATTTTTTTAACAGTATTCCACTCATCTCTTTTTAGCCCTTTTAATTGATCACATGGAGATATGCCTTTTAAGCTTTTGTCTAAATCAAAACCTGCTTCAAGAGGTATGTTAATAAGGTTACTCTGGCCTTTTTGAGCGATTTCCTCCGGAGTAAGAGGTCTTAGTTCATTATTTTTATTTCGACGACCGACAGTGCCGTAAACAACCGTCATTCCAATTTTTTCTGCCTCTTGAATAATTCCATTTACATAGCCTTGATCAAAAACTTCGCCAAAAATTACTAGTAAGTCTCCTTTTTTAAACTTAGAGTTAGGAGGACAAGTGCGTAAAGCCTTAAAACCTTTCATAAAATCTCCTTTTTAAGTAAATATTTTATGAAAATATATTTTTTAAATAAATTTATTACAAGGTTTTAAGGTGATTAAAGCTTAAAACTCTTACAAAAAAATCGAGTTCTTTAAATATATCTAGTTTTTAGATTTAAAATCTAAATAAAATAGGTTTTAAAATCATGAATAAATCGCAAGTATATTTAAAGATTAGGCCATATGTGTAAAAGTTTCTATATTTTTTTTTTAAGTTTATTGATAAAAATAAAAGAGTAGATCATCAATAGTGTTTGAATTAATAGATAGCAAAGTCTTTAAAAAATGTATATGGAGCTGTTTAAATATAAATTTTATTTTTTTTGTTGAAACTTGATTTGTATCGAGTCTTGGGTAAGGAGTTTATCTAAATTGAAATATAAGATTTCAACAGTTCTACTCTTAAACTTTTGTGTTTTAACAAACTCCTTTTCTAAAACTCTAAATGATGAAAATTTAGAAAAAACACAGACCTTAATAAAAGAAAATTCCTTTGTTGGTATTTTAACAAAACAACATTTGCCCTTAAAAGAATACACTCTTCTTAAATTTGAAGAAAAAAGCTGGCATTTAGGGCTTAAACTAAATCAAGGTGCTGATATTTGGGATAGCAAAATTGAGAATAGTTTTCTTTATAGTATATATGTGAGCCCTAGTTTTTTATTTAAAATAGTTAATAATTTCTTTTTTTCAATAAATCTAAATTTAGGTGATACTATAGGAAGTGTACAATCTAGATTTGGAGATTTAAGAACAGATGATTTTGTTTATCTTCGTGACGCAAGGGTGTATTTTCAAAAGCAAGTAAAAACAAGTACTAGTGATTACCTATATACTTTTTCTGTAGGAGCTATTCAGCATAGAAAACTTTTAAGAAAATTTGATTTATTCATGTCTTCAAGAGCATTACCGGGGTTAGAGCAGGATTTAAAATATTCATATAATTATATAGAAAAAAAATCATTTGGAATTAATTTAAGATTTTTTGAGGGCATTCCCACTTCTCAGTCTGAATCATTAGATTTTAATGAGAAAGAGAGCATTCCTTTTTTTGTAAATGGAAATTTTGAGGTGTTTATAAAAAATCTGAATTCAAAGTCTTTTAGATATAGAGCAGGTCTTAGTTTTGGAGTTTTTGATTTTTCTTCTTTACCTGCAGTTATTGCGGATGAGAGTAGAAGGCTTGGAAACACTGTAAATGGAATTGGTGGAGCAGCAAATTTTGAATATGATTTTAAAGGATGGTATGCCGGCTGGACAGCAATTCTAGGTTTTAATAAGTTTGAAATTTTTCCATATGTTAGGGTGGTAACCAATATAAAGGCTCCTAGTGGAAGAAATCAAGGGCAAAGAGCAGGAGTCCATTTTAGGTATCATAGTCAATCTTTGTATAGCTTAGATATTGAGCCATTTAACTTCTTTAATGAGACAGATGCTTCTGTAGCCAGTTACAATGGGTCTACATATGGTCATAATAATCGTGAAGGTTTTGGCATAAATTTAGCATTAGAATTACTAAAAGAAGGTTTAAAATTTGGGCTAACATATGTTTACTCAGATATTTTGAAGGAAAACAGTGACTTACAGATACCTTACCAATTTGTAAGGTTTAAGGTGGAGTACCAGTATGATTTTTAAGAAGAAAAGTATGAATATTATATTTCTAGCAACTATAGCTAGTCTTCTTATGTTTTCAGGGTGTATTAGGTCTGAAGCACCTAAAGATTTAGATATTTTAACTAAAGCTGGTGAAATGGGTTTTGAACAGGCCGAGAAAAATGCAACATTTTATATAGCAGGAGATGCCGCAGGTTTAATTGTTGAGCAGATTACATCACTAGACGGGGCTACAAAAGAGGTTAGGGCTTTAAGGTATAGGTTTTTAGTTTGTTTAAAAGAAAAGGCTTCAGCAAGAAAACTTCAAGGTTTTAAATTTAAAATTAACAGTTCTCAAGGAGAAAATCCAAATTTTTCAAAAATAGTAACAACTAATGAAGATGGTTGTTTAGTGTGGATTGAAGATTTTAGGTTTGATGTAGGTAAACCAAATCCTCAACCTGTAGTTTTTCTTAGAAAAATAAAATCAGTTAAAGAAAGCAGTAGGCAAGGTGAGGTGAGTTTTATTTTTCAACTTTTTCCTTGGGGTAAAGTATTATCTAATCAAGCATATTTGCCTTTTTACTTCTTAAAAGGAGAACAAAGAAAATTATATAGAGGTCAAATTCAAAGACTTTTCTTAGGTTATTACAACCCTAAAAAGAAGCTTAATTATAATCGCAATGAAAAAACCCAACTTTATGTAAGTCATATTAATTACAATTTAACAGGGATTCCATTTTCAGTAATTAAAAAAGATTTGCAACCAACTAGAAAAGAAATTGAAGAAAAAGGTCTAGACGCTCTTTTACCGGGCTCTGATTATGTTCTTCTAAAACCTGATAGAAATAATCCAAATTCGGACAAACTTTTGCTAAGATTAAGAAATAATAATCAATCTCCATACGCCTTAATAAAGAACCAAAAAGCTTTTGATGGTCTTCATGTAGATTTAGTATTAAACATAAAATTGGCTCAATTTCATACAGCTGTAAATGGAAATTTTTCAAGAAATCAAAAAAGTGGTCGATTCAAAGTTCTTCCATATTTATACGCAACAGATTACAATAAAGAAGGTGACAGAGTTTTATTAAATTCTGGTATGGAGAGCTTAATTTCTAAAATTAATAAAAAAGGTGATTTAAATCTTCATTATAAAGGCATTTTACCTTATGCTCCAACTTCTGGAAATGTACAGCTAGCTTTGCAAATAACTCCTATGAACAACAATCTATCTAAATATGAAGTTATTGAAGAGTTATTTGATATAGGAACCTATAGTGATATTATTGGTAAAAAAAATAGGATTATGGAGCATCCTGAAAACTTTGCAGGGACCTTTGATTTTAATAAACATGCTAAAGAATCTGTAGGCTATGAGAAAGCTTTAAATAGATCTCATTTAAGGTCAGCTGAACCATACAACTTTACTTTAGCCAACGTTAAATTTAAGACCATTGAAGCAGGTGAAACAGCAAACAGACGAACTGTAATTTTTAATGTTAAAACTTGTGTAGGTAAATTTAATTTTCAATCTAAAATTTTACAAAAACAAGAATTTAAGATTATCTCCAGACATTTTAAAAATAGTGAAGCAGAGATTAAAGATGAGATTGCAGATAATGAAAATAAAGATCCAGACTTTAAATCATCTGATTATAAAGATATAAAACTTTTTAGTGAAATTGATGGGGATAAGATTAGAACAGATTCTAATGGTTGTTTAAGTTTCATAGATAAGATTAGACATAAGTACTATAAAACAGAACGTTTGGTAAGAAGAAAATATTTTATACAAGCAAAAGATGATCCTCAAGGCTTTACAAAAGAATTAATCCTTTACTTAAATCCTTGGGATGAAAAATTTGGTACTTTAGGAACAGATGCTAGATCTGTATCTCAAACATTTTTAAAAGAGCTTAATCAAAGAGATAAAATTGAACCAAGATTTTATATTCAAGATTTTAGATATGAAACACTAAGATTTAGGTATGAAATTGATAAAAGCATGAACCTTGTAGTAAAAAAGACGATTCTTCTTAGGCTTTACCCAAAGGTCTTGCGATATTCAAATATTTTACAAGGTATTAATTCAATTTTTCCAATTAGAGATGGTATCTATTTATTAAAAATGGCTTACCAAAAGGATTATTTAGATCCTGCAGCTAGAGGTATTAGGATTAGGTCTAGAGTGGAGAACACAAATCCATCATCATCAAGTGCAAGTGTAACAAAAGGACCTTTAATTGAAAGGCTTGATGGTAATGGAAAAGTATTAAGAACCGATGAAGATTCAGCTAAGGTTGAAGCCTCTGCAGATCTAAAAGGCGAAACTCTAGATGGATCGCAAAAAGTACTTCCTCCTTATGACCCAAGCAGAAAAGTTTCAATTAGTATTGTTAAAAAACTTGTTCGTGTTAACGCAGGTTTTATTATAACACCTATTGAATTTTCTGTTAAAGATTTACGTCTTTTACGAATTAGATCACAGGTTTTTGTACAAATAGAAAATGTGAATCAAACTAGATTACAATTGGTTAATATAGCCAGTAGAGAAATTGAAAAAGCAATGCAGATATCAAAAGGAACAGCTTCAGAAATTTCTAACTTACCTAAATCAGAGCAAAGAAAAATTATTCAACAGAAAGTAAGGGCTTTAGATGTTTTGGCAAAGGCCATACCTGATGATTTAGAATATACTAAAAATGACATTTCAGAATTATTAAAAGTATTTAGTAAGCCAGAAGTAATTTCAGCATTTAGTCCATTTATAAAAGGAGGCAAGTTAAATTCAGTAGCTACTATGATTGGAGAAGAAAAATCAGATAAAGATTTTTTAGAGTCTATTGTTGAATTAGCATTTTTAAAACAAGACGATTATATTAAAGAAATAAAAATTAGAACAGAAAAGTTAAGAAAAGAAGTAATAAATTTAACAGGGGAAAAAAATACCGACCAAAAAGTGTTATATAACTATGCTTCATCTGAAGAATTTAGAATGATATGTGGACCAACTCATAAAGGTTATGACCAATGCGTAACTGAAAATAAAGCCAAAAATCCAGATTTTAATGAGCAGGCTTGTAGGTGCTATGATGAGTTAAGTAATGATTATAAAGATTTCTCTACAGTTTATGGTGATACAATTACTAAACTTAATAATGATGTAGATAAGTTACAAAGTTATAAAGAGTTTATGTCTGCATCTACTATTCTTAATAAAGTTATGGCTAGAAGTAAGAATTTTTTTTCAAATTTATCTAATAAAGATATTATAACAAAACTTCTTTTAAATGATTTTACCCTGGCTCAAGCTAAAGCTGATATTAGTGATTTAGATCTTTTAAGAGATAAGGTTATTCCAAATATTGATATTCAAAAAAGAACATTCGTAGGTCCATTAACACTTCTAAGTAATGCTAATGGAGGTAGTCTTAGACCGACAGATAATTTAGATGAAGCTTACTGTGTTACAGATGATTGTAATTCTTTAGGGTCAGACCCTTTAAATAGTTATAGTGCTATTAAAAACTTTAACTATGAAAGATCTCCGTATCATGGATCCATTGCACATTTTTCTGGAAAACATGTAGATGATTTTATCAAAGGAAGTACAATTCAAATTGGTTCTGAAACTAAAAAAATTCCTTCTTATAAAGAGTTTAATAAAATGCAAGCTAAAATTCTTGATATTCAAGCATTACTCCCGAATTTTATTAGAGACCAGAATCTTAATTATGTATCGTTAAAAAATAATAAGCTTAAAGACTTTATTTGTGAAGATCCTAAAGATGCAGATTTTAAAAATAATAGCAATAACTGCTTTAAAGACTACACAGATAACTATCTTAGTACACAAGATTTAATAGAAGACTATCATACATACTCGACAAACCCTTTGGTTACAAAAAACTTTTCTAAAATCAATGATAAGGGTAAATATAGTTTTGATTTAAATTTTTTAAAATCTGTAGTTAAAAAAGATCATGGAGGGCAACAGTGTACTAAAAAAATTGTTCCTGCAAGCTATGCTGTGTTTAACGAGATTGAATATGGAAAATTTTGTGATTTAATGATTTATGGTATTTTTGCTAAAAACTATTTAAACCTAGTTAATGATTTTATAGGTAAAGTTAAAGAGGATAAAATTGAGTATAAGACAACTGGATCGTTTGTTAGTAGTTTACTTAATACAAATATAGTAGATGTTTATTCTCAAAGAGGTGGGTCTGTAATTCCAATTGTTAAGCCATTTGTAGATCGCTTATATGATTCATGTATTACTTATGCTAAGTTAGGGAAATTTAATGAGCCTTTAAATATTGAACGTAAGTATAGAATTGAAGAAACTGGTGGTTATTATTATTTAGGTGGTAAATCACTTAATATCACATTGGGGCAGCAAGTTGGTATTGCTCACAAGATTGACAGTAATAAAACACATAGAATAGACAGTGGAGCTATTACAAACTATCTCCCACCTGTTTTAAAAAGTTATAATTATTCTTATACTAGCGGTGAAGGTTTTTCTATGAATAGAGGTTTAAGTATACAACAAGCAACATTTTTAGTGATGCAAAACGCTGAATTTGATATAGAGCTTAAAAAGTATGAACAGTGTTTAGTGGTTAGGTGGGCTACTAATTTTTTAAGAGAAAATAAATATATATTTTTTGAAAATCCTATGTTAAAACCAGCAAAAAAAAGTGGACTTATAGTTGATGGTCAAACTTATGATCAGTATATTATTAAAAAACTTTTAGAAGGTTTAATGGTTTGTTCTGGGGATTCTGAAAAAGATCCTATAGCAATTAGAGAAACATACTACTACTTTACTCAAAATTTTATTGAAGGTGATATGCAAGATATAGGAGATAATCTCAATCACCCTTGGCTCTTATCATTAAGAGGTGTTAGAGATTTTGAAACATTCTTAATTTCAACACTTTCTAATCGTGATATTAAAGATTCAAAACCGGAAAGGTATGTAGAAGCAGAAGAGCTTGTAGGAATGGGTAAGTTGTTTTCTAGTGATTTTGCTACAGAAAATTTAGATGGAACTAGTCACGAAGATATTGATAAATTTAAGCGTAATGTATGGCCCTTAAGTCAACTTATTAGAACTTATAGAAGAATCAGCCCAACATTTCCTGGTTTATACACTCAGTTAAATAGGAAAGAGTATGAAGTTGTTCAATGGCCATGGGCTGAAAGTGTTCCAGGGCAAAAATTTGAACAGAATCAAGGGCTAAATTGTTATTCTAAAGAATAAAGGAGGAAGTAAGGTGAAAAAAAATAGAAAATTAAAACTATTATTTGTAGTGCCTTTAATTGCGTTTATTTTCTCATCTGTTTTTGTGAATGCAATATCTTGTAGAGATATTTTAAAGACAGAGAATGTAGTTACAGCTAATAGAGCCGATATCATTAAGGATTATGAAGCTTTAGAGGTGATTGCATCATTGACACTAGCATTAGAAATTCTAGGAGGTAGGTATACATCTATTCCAAGAATTAAATACAATGAACGAAATGATTATTTGTTTGATAGTTATGATTTTGATAGAATAAGTAAGGCTGATAAGAATGAAATTATAAATGATCTTCCTAAAAGAATACAAAATATTTTAAAAAAATCAAATATTTTAGGAAAAAATTTTTATAAAACATTTGAAAAAGATTTTATAGAAGGCCTTTTAATAAGAAATAGAACATGGTCTAAAGAATTTTTTGAAGAAAATTTTAAAGCCATTGTTTTTAATGCAGTAACAATGCCTAAATTACCTATAAAAGAAAAATTAGTTTTATTTGCAAAAAGAAATGCCAAAGTATCAGTGCCTATATCGTTGGCTATAGGAAGTCTTGTTGAATTTATTTATCCAAGTATGTTATTTGATCAGTTTTACAAAGAAAATTTACAAACATCTATTGACTATGCATTTGCATTAAAAGCAGCTATTAATGCAGCGCCTATATATATGACATTTTCATCTTTGCAAATAGGTAAGATAGTAGCTGAAAAAGAAATATTTAATCTTACTGAATATGATTTTGAATTAGGCCGTCAGATTCGTGAAGACTTTGTGGATGTTACTTTTAAAAATTAATAGTTTATATAATACTGCTCTACTTAAAAAAAATAGAGGACTTACTACTATAGAATAATATCTTTTGCTTTTACTAATGTCCATTTCCCTTCAGGAAGATCGTTTATTTTTAATTTTCCTATTCTAATACGATGAACTCTAGTAGCCCTTAAACCTACAAGTTCACACATTCTACGAATTTGTCTTTTTCTTCCTTGATTAAGAATAAAAATCATTTTTGTGTTAGATATCTTAGTAATTTTAGCATGTTTTAATTTTATACCATCTAAAATTAGACCAAATCTAAGTTTTCTAAGAGCCTCTTCACTTATTTCACCTGTGACATTTATTTCATATTCTTTATCTATTAGAGTGTCTTTACCTATTATTTTTTTAGCTAAAACTCCACTTTGTGAGTATAAAATAAGTCCTGTTGAATCAATATCTAATCTGCCAAGTGGGGCAAGCTCTCTTCTTTGGATATGTTTATAGTTTTTACCAAAATAATTTTTTTTTCGAATGAGTTCTAAAGCTGAAATATAGTTTTCTTCAGGTTGACTTGAGACATAGTTTCTAGGTTTATTAAGAGCTATTGTTATTTTATCACCTAAAAGCTTTTTTCCTCTTTTTAAAATTTCAATACTACATTCAGGACTCACTTTAAAGCCAAGTTCACTAATAAGTTTGCCATTAACTTTGACAAGTCCTTCTTCTATGAGTTTATCAGCCTCTCTTCTAGAGCAAAATCCTCTAGTCCCCATTAATTTAGAAAGTCTTAGTTTGCTATTGATCATATGTTTTTCTAACTCTTAAGTAATATTCCACCATCAACATTAATAATAGCTCCTGTTGTCCAATCCGACTCACCTAAAAGATGTATAACCATTTTTGCTATATCAACAGGTTCTCCAACACGGCCTAAAGGCTGCATATCTTTAAACATCTTTTTCCATTCAGATAAAGGTTTTTTATTTTTATGATGAATAGGGGTGTTTATAATTCCAGGACAAATAGAGTTTACACGTATGCCTGAATCAGCAAACTCTAGGGCCATAGTAAGTGTTAAATTGTTCATAGCTGCTTTTGAAGCTGAATAAGCTGCTGTATTAGAAATAGGTTTTATTCCTAAAGTTGAAGAGATATTTATAATAGCGCCCTTATATTCTTTAAGCTCTTTAAAAAATTCTTGAGATAGATAAACTGCGCTTAAAACATTTGTTTTAAATTGGTCTAACCAGTTACTAGTTTTAGAGTCTAGAAATGATTTTGGAGTATAAATACCAGCATTATTTACAACACCTAAAAGTTTTCCTTTAGGAAGTTTTTTAAATTCATCTCTTAATTTTTTTTTAGATGTTTCTTCAGATAAATCTATTGAAACATAAGGACAATCAAAAAGTTTTTTAGAGGCTTTTATTAGTAACTCTAAACGTCTTCCTAAGAGAATTGGAGTCCATTTTTTTTTAATACAAAGTTTTGCTATTTCAAAACCGATACCTGAGCCGCCACCACTAATATAAACGTAAGCATTCATAAATTAAGGTTCCTCTTTTTTTTAAGGTTTTCTAAGCCAAATTGCCCTAACATATTTATATAGTAACCTGAGTAGTCTTTTGCATGCAAATGTGCAAAAAAAGGCATTCCTAAAGGCAGCCAAATGTATTGCTTTAATATGTTTTTAAAATATTTATCACATGAAAGGTTTGAATTTACTCTTACTCCTTTAAACTCAGGTTGTTTTTTAATGGACTCAATGGCTTCAACACAAGTTAGATTTTTTAAAATTATAGATTTTCTATAAACAGAAAGCTTATTTTTTAAAATACTTTCATAAAAAATGCCCGTTTCTAATTGCTTAATTTGAAGATTTATTCCTAAATGTTTTTTCCAATTTTCTTTTGCCCATTGTGCAAGTATTTTATGCTCATTGGAGGAAATATTTGGAATATAAAGATTTATTTTTTTAGCTACATTTTTTACCTTATTAAGATATTCTTTAGCTTTTTTTAAATCTAAATCATAACAAGCAAGCTTAGTTTTGAAAAAGAAAGATGGCAATGAGATACAGCCGGGTAGGGAAGGGCTTGAGAATATTTTTTTGAGTCCTTTATAATCAAGGCTATGAAAAAGAGCTTTTCTTAAAGATTTATCTTTTATGTGGTCAGGGTTAAAGAAAATTCCATCAAGTCTTGCAAAAGGCGCCATATAACGATTAGGGTACATGGGAATGTGTGAAGATTCTAAGTATCTAAGAAAGTCTATTCTTTTAGTATTGTATATATTTAATGCTGTATTGGGATCATCAATAAATATTGCGTCAACCAAAGGTCTTTTCTTATCATCATAATAATTATTATTAGCAAGACTTATCTTTGAAGTTGTTAAATCTATAGCCCTATAAGGGCCAGAGAAAACTTGATGTAAAATTTTTTGATATAATTTTTCTTCTTTTCTAGGTGTAAAGTAAATATGAGTAAGTTCATGCATGAACTTAATATTTTTTCTTTTTAAGTAAAATATTAAGTTTCCATTGATTGTTTCTATTTTTTTAATATTACTTAAAAACTCTTCACTTTCTTCTTTTTCTTTTTTAATAAGATTATATGTATTAATATAATGCTTAGATGTGATAAGATCACCATTACTCCATTTTTTAGGATTGAGTTCACAATAAAGCTCAATGTTTGATTTCCATTTACATTTTTTAGCCCCATGAGCGGTTAACTTATTATCTTTATTATAATAGAATAAACCTCTGTGAAGATTGAATAATAAAAATCTTTTAGCTAGTCCTCTAACTAAAAGCGGATCAAGGCTGTGTATTTGAACAGGAAGGTTAAATTTAAAACTCTTAGTTTGCTTGTTAGCATATTTTTTTGTACAACTACTAAAAAGCAACATGAGACTAAGTGCACTCTTCGTGATTAGAAACTTGAAACCCAATTGTTTTTCTTGCTTTTGCTGGCTGTAAGACTTCAGTTCCATCTATTTTTTTACCTATAAGTTCTAGTTGAAGTGTGTGTAGTTTACATAATCCACTTACAATTAGTTGGACTCGCAGTTGAACATGAAACTTACCTCGCTTACAAGAACCTAAATTAAATGAATTTGAAAAGCCATCCAATGAAGTTTTAGCAATAATAAAAGCTAAATCCAAGCCTCCTTCATTACAAAGACCGGACACATCAAAGCAAAAGTTATTTGAACCTGTTATTAAAGCTCCTGTAATATCTCTATTTGAATTTCCGTTACAATCACCATTTGCTGAAAGTGTAATTATAGGGTTAGGAGTTTGAATAATGAGTTCTAAATTTATATTAGAGTCATCAACTAAACAGTATTGCCCGTCACTTTCTTCACAATTGTTAGTTTCGGTTTGAGAAAGATTAGTACCTTGCTCATCAATGACGCATGTTGTAAGTAATAGTAAAACTGGCAAGTAGAGTAGTGTTCTTCTCATATCAATATATCGGTCAAACATCTTCCAGTCTTTAACCCTGGATTAAGACTTAAAGACCATCTGGATCATAAAGAACATTTATTTCAGAACCTTGGGCGGGGATACTTGTACCGTGAAATACGATACTATTTTTAGATGGGATATAAGTCCAACCATTGTTTATATTTTGAGGTAAAATTGTAGGGACTATTTTTCCTGGACTTTTAACTGAAACTTGAAGCTTATTTGAGTCTTCAGGGATGCGTGTTAAAGAAAACTCAACTGTTTTTTCAATTATTGTCTTAGCTATATTACTTAAACTTTCTGAAAAATCCCCACAAATAGAGGCTTTAACTCCCCCTGATAAGTCAGAGAGTTTTATATATCTTGTTCCTATTCCGTCGTCGCCTGGACCACCATATAAATCATCACGACAGGTATTATCGTCAAGCCTTGCTATTGTATGAAAGGAATAACCGTATATGGGACTTACAAGTTTTGTAAGAAAATCATGGTAATTTATTACAGGAACATTGTTTATTACTGCTGGTAGTTCTTGCGATCCATTTTGAAGATTTCCTTCAATTTGATCTTCTTCATCAGAAACTACAATTATCGCTAAGTGAGCATCTGGTCTAGGAAAATTAAACTCTTTGTTTGCTGGAGTATTTAAAGCAGTTTGAATACTGTTTAAACCACTTTCATAAGGAACACCCGTTATTCCAACATTTGAATTGATTGCAAAAATATTTTTTACATTATTTGGAATATAGTCAGCATGACCAATTTCATAGACAGTATTATTTAAAGGATCATCGTACAATTTAAAGTCAATGGTGTCATCAGAACTGTCAATTAAATGGTATCCTGACAGTATATGTTCTTCTGAGACTTGGCGACAATCGATTGTAGAATTATTATTATTACTACTTAAAAGTTGCTTGCAGTTTTTTATTAAATCACCGTCAACAAATTTAGATGTCAAATACGAGGGGTCTTCGTTCCTATTTATAGCTATATAATCCATATAAGGAGTTATTTCTTCTAGATTATATAGTATAGACTCTGTTTGAGGATCCGTGTAATAAGCGTCTGTAGTGGTCACAGCTATTCTATAATCATAACCTTTTTTAATAAAGTCTGTTATAAAAGAATTAAAATTTTCTCTTAAGTGTTGTTGATTATCCTCCATTGATTCAGAGTTATCAATAACCCATAAAATATCCATTTTAGCGGTAATAATCCTATTTTCTTGTTGTTGAAAGCTATCTAATGATGGAAGTGTTGAAATAGAAGGGGGGCGATTACATCCAAGAAGTAAGATTATTACTAGTAAAATATTTATAAGGATTTTTTTAATCATACTAGACCTTCGGTTTAAACATTTTAAGACTTAATTAATTTAAAAAGGTCTGAATTGACCCATTATTAAGATACTGAGAGACTGTGTGGCGTTTTATGAGGCTCTCACTTGGTCTAGACTCTAGACCAAGTATGAAACACCAAGAAGTTGATAATTACCTAATAGCCGTACTGTCTACATATAAGACAGCTTGTAGAGTTGAAAAAGGAAAGCTCTTAGGTCATGGAGAGCTGATCACTAAAAGATCCAGGAAGCACCTAATTAAAAGATTAAAGGAGCTAAAGACAAATAAGGGACTGCCAATCACGAAAAGATTAGGAGACCACTTATGTACTTAAGAACTGAGCTCATTTCCTACATCAAGTTTTTGTGGATGCAAATGGAGAAGATCTCAGTAAAGCCCATGAAGGCAGCAGTGCCTCATTGGCTCCCAAAATATAAAGGCTGTTCTGCACATTTAAAGTTGCAGCTCTCAATGATGAGTGCCACAACACTAGGACGATACTTAAAAGACATTAGAGCAAGCGACACAGCGGGTATATTTTATTTTTTTAGCATTTTTTTTTTATAATATCTCAGGTATCTTCTATTGAACTTTTACTTTAATTAAAATTTAAAGACCATCTGGATCATAAAGAACATTTATTTTAGAACCTTGAACAGGTATGCCCGTACCATGAAAAACAATACTATTTGCAGGTGGATTATAAGTCCAACCATTGTTTATATCTTGAGGTAAAATTGTAGGGACTATTTTTCCTGGACTTTTAACTGAAACTTGAAGCTTATTTGAGTTTTCAGGGATGCGTGTTAAAGAAAACTCAACTGTTTTTTCAATTATTGTCTTAGCTATATTACTTAAACTTTCTGAAAAATCCCCACAAATAGAGGCTTTAACTCCCCCTGATAAGTCAGAGAGTTTTATATATCTTGTTCCTATTCCGTCGCTTGGACCATGTGAATCATCACCACAGGTTTCGTCAATTTTTGCTATTGTATGAAATGAATAACCGTATATGGGACTTACAAGTTTTGTAAGAAAATCATGGTAATTTATTACAGGAACATTGTTTATTACTGCTGGTAGTTCTTGCGATCCATTTTGAAGATTTCCTTCAATTTGATCTTCTTCATCAGAAACTACAATTATCGCTAAGTGAGCATCTGGTCTAGGAAAATTAAACTCTTTGTTTGCTGGAGTATTTAAAGCAGTTTGAATACTGTTTAAACCACTTTCATAAGGAACACCCATTATTCCAACATTTGAATTGATTGCAAAAATATTTTTTACATTATTTGGAATATAGTCAGCATGACCAATTTCATAGACAGTATTATTTAAAGGATCATCGTACAATTGAAAGTCAATGGTGTCATCAGAACTGTCAATTAAACGATACCCTGATCGTATATTTTTTCTTAAATCACCATCAACAAATTTAGATTTTATACCAGTATGGTAAGCATCTGTAGTAATCACAGCTATTCTGTAATCATAATCTTTTTTAATAAAGTTTGTTATGAAAGAATTAAAATTTTCTCTTAAGTGTTGTTGCTCATCTTCCATTGATCTAGAGTTATCAATAACCCATAAAATATCCATTTTAGCTGCAGTCCTATTTTCTTGTTGTTGAAAGCTATCTAATGACGAAAGTACTGAAATAGAAGGAGGGCTATTACATCCAAGAAGCAAGACTATCATTAGTAAAATATCTACAGGTATTTTTTTAATCACACTAGACTTTCGGTCTAATATTTTAAGACTTAATTAATTTAAAAATAAGGTATTTCTTGTAAATACTTAAAATTACTTAAAATTATTTAATTTTTGTATTATAGTATCAAATTTAATTAAAATAAGATCTCAAATTTAAACAAAGCTTTTTATTAAATATAAGTATATTGTTAAAGATTTAAAATAAATATTATTAAAGTGTTGTCTTTTATGTAGATTCATAGGGGGATCTGTAAAAGGTCTAAAGAAAAAATTAATCAATAATACTTAGAGCTAGGGTTTTGTTTAGATTTAAATAGCATATTTTTTTCTATAGTTTTTAAATATTTTTGAGTGATCTTTTGTTTTGAATAAAAATTTAAAGACCATTTGAGTCATAAAGGATATTTATTTCAGAGTCTTGGGCGGGAATACTTGTACCGTGAAATACAATACTATTTGCAGATGGATTATAAGTCCAACCATTATCTACGTTCTGAGGTAAAATTGTAGGGGTTATTTCTCCTGGATTTTTAACTGAAACTTGAAGCCTGTTTGGGTTCACAGGAATATTTTTTAAAGGAAATTCAACTGTTTTTTCAATGATTATTTGAGCTATATTACTCAAACTTTCTGCAAAGTTGTCACAAATAGAGATTGCAATTCCTCCTGATAAATCAGCAAGTGCTATATATCTATATCCTATTTGTGGATCCTTTTGTGACTGTTGATCTTCCATAGCTATATTAGGGCATTGAGCATTATTAAATTTTACTATTGCATAAAATGAATAACCATATGTAGGATTTGCTTTTTGTTTAAGAATATTATTGTAATAATTCTCATCTTTAGGATTTTGTATACGGTTATTTTCTTCGTTCTGGATTTGATCTTCTTCATCAGAAACTACAATTATCGCTAAGTGAGCATCTGGTCTAGGAAAATTAAACTCTTTGTTTGCTGGAGTATTTAAAGCAGTTTGAATACTACTTAAACCACTTTCAGCACCAAAACCTCTAGTTCCAACATTTGAATTGACTGCAAAAATATTTTTTACATTATTGCGAATATAGTCAGCATGACCAATTTCATAGACAGTATTATTTAAAGGATCATCGTACAATTTAAAGTCAATGGTGTTATCAGAACTGTCAATTAAATGATACCCTGATCGTGTGTCTTCTGTGTCTTTTGTTAAATCACCATCAACAAATTTAGATGTTACATACCTGTCATATGGAACTTCATTATCTTCATTATTACGATACTGGATGGTAAAATCAGTATAAGGACCTGTTTGTGCTGTTATTACTGGATGTTCAGCAGCCTTGGGATCTTTGGCATTATACACTTCACTATATTTTCCAGTCTCTGTGTAATAAGCATCTGTGGTGATCACAGCTATTCTATAGTCATAACCTTTTCCAATAAAGCTTGTTATAAAAGAATTAAAATTTTCTTTTAAGGCCTTTTGTTCATCATCCATTGATCTAGAGTTATCAATAACCCATAAAATATCCATTTTAGCTGTGATCTTATTACCTTGCTGTTGAAAAGTGTCTAATAATGGAAGTACTGAAATAGAAGGAGGGCCACTACATCCAAGAAATAACGTTATCACAACTAAAATATTTAAAGAGATTTTTTTAATCATAGGAGACTATCGGCTTGAGTATTTTGAGGTTTAGTTTTATCTAAAAGTTAGACAATTTAAAATACTTTTTATAAGTACTTTAAATTATTATTATTTTTTTAATAGCATTAAATTCAAACCCAATAAAGCTTAAAAATAAGACATAATTTTCAAAAAGATGTATTATATTTAGGCGAATATTTGTTAAAAATTAAGAAAAGTACTACTAAAGTGTTATCTGCTATATAAATTAATACGAAAATCCTAGAAGATTTGAGAAATAGGTTTAACTTATCGCATCACCCTCAGAGCTAAAGTCCTGTATAGTTTTGCTTGGATGGAGAGCAGGACCTTTAAAGAAGTCCTTGCGTTTATAAAGTATAGTTTTATACAATTTAATTTGTGGGGGGGCGATGTTGACCAAGAGGCCACTTAGAAGCAGGATGCTTCACATCGCCTTTTTTTTATGTGTAACAAAAACCTAGATTTTACATTTAATAAGATCTTCTAGTTTATCAACATTAGCTATTTTTAAGAGTTCTTTTCTAACTTTAGCAATGTTTTTAGAATCTGTAAGGTCAACATTTTTTAAAGATTCTTGCATTTTAGTAATATTTTTAAAAGAGGTTTCTTTACCAGTTTTAACAGCTTCACTAATAAGCTTTAAAATTACTTCATTTGCTTGGATTAACTCGAAGGCCTCTTTAGATAAAACAGTCTTACTGCCAGCTTTAGCTTTTGTCATTGCACCATTAAATTTTTCTAAGGAATTTGATACTTCCTTAAGAGCAGATTCAATTTTAGGTTTTAAAAGAATAACTCTTACCTCGTCAACTCCCAGGGTTTTTCCCAAGTTTTCTAAGGATTTAGAAAATTCTGAGGCTTTATTATTACTTGAAAACGCCACATCTGCTTTTACAGCACTTTTAAAAATATTATTTGCTGATATTAAAGCAGTCTTAAAATCTCTTTTTGCATTTTCAGTAAGCTTTGTTGCTTCATTTTTAGTTTTATCTGCGTTTAAATTTTTATTAGCACGATTACCTCTTCCAGCAAAAGATGTTGTTGCAAATCCAATTATAAACATAGCTATTAAAGTCCTGTTGTATTTCATTTTAAGTGGCTCCTATTAGTTAGGTTAAGTATTAAAGGTAATGTTTTATTTATAAAATTCTGCCGAGTCTATAGGTTTGAAATATCAGCAAGTCCAGCTTGTGGCAAGAGTTCAAAAGCTTCAATGTATTTATTATAAAAATCATTTATATCATGTACACCAAGACGAAGAAGATCTATGAGTTCAGAAAGTACGTCTGTATTTTTTATACTCGATTTTTTAATTATGGCTTCAATAGAATCAATTTCTTTAAGGGTAGCTAAAAGAGTTTTTTTAAACTGCACCTTTTTCTTATCATCTATAAGTACAGTATTTTGAATATATAAGCTATAATGATCTCGTATAGATCTTTGAATTGCATCTCTGTAGCGACGTATTTGAGCTCCATCACCGGAAGCATCCATTAAAATAAAGGCCCCGGGTTTTCCTGCTTCAAACTCAAATATCTTAAAAAGTCTACCTATTAAATCTTTATTAGCCTTATTAAAATCCTTGTCTGAATAATTAATAAAACTATCATGAGAATTAGGAAAACTAAACTGTTTATGGTTTTTAATAATGGCTGTATTTAGCCTTGTTATTATATCCTCTACAAAAGCTTTTGATTCTTTAATTTCTCCAGGGTTATATGAGAGTTGCACTAAAAGCTCTGACAAGGTTTTTAAAGTGATCTTTATTTGTTCATCTAGTTCTTTTTCTAGTACTACTTCTTCATTTATTTTGTGGAAAGAGAAAAAGATATTTCTTATAAGATCTAAATAAAATCTAGATCTAGTTAATGTCTGAATATCGTAACTTTTAGACGTTAAATCGTTACTATATCTTTTAAATTGAGTTCCTCTTGTTTGAAGATTAAAATGATTATTTTTTATTTTCTGAACTGGTTTAAATTTTAATTCAGAAGTTTTTAATAACAGCTCCTGAGCAGCTTTAGAAATAGCATACTCAAGCTCGTCAGCCTCTATGTAAGCATTTAAATGAACAGCATTGTGGTTTAAAATTTCTTTTTCAATCATTTCTTTATATTCAACAATAAGGTTTAAATGAGATTGCATTGCTTTTTTTTGAACATTTTTAAGCCACCAAATATTTAAATCATGTTTAACAAAAGATTTTAAGGGTACTTTTGGGTTTAAAAGAAAGTGGAGACCTGAATACTCGTTTTCTATAAGAGGTGTATTATCTTTAGAATATATTGAATAAAGAGTATGTTTAGATACGGCATGATTTTCACTTTTATTTTCTACACTTTCAGTAATTAGATCTCTGACTTCAAATGTAAAATGCATTGACTCTTTTATAGAAGGGTCTAAATTTTTAAAGCGATATCCTTTTTTAGTTATGGTATTTTCTTTCGTAGTTTTTTGATTTATAAATTTATGTAACTTTTTTAATTTAGAAGTGTATTTAATAACTTGACCTAATGAAACAGAATGAGCACTTACCACTGCTCTATCATTTAAGAACTGAGCACTTTCTTTAATATCATTAATCATCTCTAACAAAGTGGTATAATCTTTATGAGTTGTTGGAATTTTACTTTTAAAATCAGCTCTTAATTGTTCAATCTTTTCCATATCTACAAAATAATCTGATTTATATTTATTTTGAAATAAAGGAAAAATATTCTTAGGGTTTTTACAATTAAAATCTACTTTAGTTCTATCAATTATCCCTGCTGGTATAAATTCTATAGAATAGGTCTTTTCATCTTTAATACTAAAATTTTGATCCCCACAAATAGACTTTAAAACTACCCAATCAAATACTGTATTGCTGTTAAGTTTTTCTTTAAAAAATTTTTCTCCTTGATTATCTGAATAAGATATTTGATTTAATGCCTCATAAAAAGATGCAGCTTCACTTTTATTAGCATAAAACTTACTTAAAATATCCTTACTCGTTATATTGGCTTCAATAAAACTATCAATTTCATACCAATATCTATTCAGATTCTGTGTAATTCCTCTAGGATCAGAGATAGAGTTGTATTTAAGAAAAGATTTTCGAAAATCTTTTCTTAAATTAAAATACCCTTTAATATCAAATGATTTTTGGTTATCATTAAAAAGAAGGTTAAATCTATTAATCCAAACTTTAATTTTTTTAACTTTTTCTTCTTGTATGTGATAAGTTCTTGAAGATAAAAATTTTTGGTTTTTAATCAAAGCTTCTTTATTAGCAATTGATTTATTTAAAATTTTTTTCAAAGTTTTAAGCTTATTATAGTCAATCTCTAGTGGTTTTGTATAACCTTTTGATCTTGCACGATTAACATAACTATAAAGCTTACTTGTTCCTTCATAAGCTGCATAAAGATGAGCGGCTTTTCTATGAAACATAGGGGTGTTTTCTTCATTTAAAGGCCTTAAATGACTTTTTGCTTGAGACTCTTTTAATTGAGAATCTAGATTTCTTAATGTGCTTATAAAATCAGATTTTAAAGATTCATCTTGAAGAGAATTCCAAAAGCTTTTTTCATGATTTTTTATAGTTGTTAAAAGAGTTTTTATTTTTTTTCTTGCATAAATTTTATTATGGACAATATCATACCAAGGAGTCATGATCTTATTTCTAAAAAATTCTTCAAAAGCTACAAAATATACAGCATGAGAAAATGTTTGTTTTACAGATTTTCCAAAAGAAAAAACAGCTTTAAGAGCTCCCCCTGGAACGAATGTAAAACCTAATAGAAAAGCTTTTGAACCTACTAGACGAATTGTTTTTCCTAAAACTGGTCCAAAAATTTTAGACATTGTTGTTTGAGCTAAAAAAGCTGCAAATGCTGCTGACAACATATTACCTGTGGCTCCTAAAAACTCAAGCCACTTTTCATCACTAAGCATATAGTTTTTAAAAGATTTACATTCTGTCGATTCTAAACCTAAACCTAATTTAAATCTATTTAAACAAGGCTTAGACTGCACAATAAAATCTATTAAAAGGTCTTGAGTCATTGAACCTACAGCCATTCCAAGATATCCATACATCATTTTAGCAGATAACCCTGTATTTTGAATATATTTGCGAACTCGAATCTTTCTTTCATCTAAATTTAATCCATTTTTTAATCCTAATCGCTCTATTTGCTTAATATGAAAGTTATTTAATCGCCCACTAGTTTGTGCACTTGCAACCATAAAAGCATAAAACCCGGCGATACCTAAGGGGTCAGTTAATAAACCTATAAGGGTATCTTCTCCACAAGAAGGGGAGGATGGATTATGTGGTTTGTATATAGGTATATTAAATGGATTAAATCCACCGCACTGTATTGCTGTAACTAAGTGAATTGCTAAGGCAAAGGCAACGTGTGTTGAAGGAAATGTTCTAGCTTGTGAAACAAGTGTCGTCCCTATATTTACATTTTGGCGGTAAGCACTTTGAACTTGCTTCATTGTTGCTTTATTCCAAGGTATCATTTTAAATTCGCCTGTTAATTTTTTATTTCTTATTACAGGGACTGGGATTAGATCTTTAGGATCATTGAAATGTTTTAGAACTGTATTAAATTCAGAGTCCGGCATTTCTTTTGCTAGGCTTTCATCTTCACTACTAAGTGTACGATTTTGAATATGGGTTTGTGAAAAATTATTAATAACAAAGTACAGTAGAAAAATACAAAAACATAAACTACTTACAGCTTTAAATTTAGAACTATTCATAGTTTAATTATTTCGGATTTAATATAGATTAAAGCAAATAAATCTCATTTTGATAATCTAGGCAAAAATCTAGGTGATATCTTTAGTTAAAAATCTTAAAATACTGTTTATGGAGGTTTTTAATTACTTTTGGTTTTTTTTATATGGTCTTATTGCAGGAGTTTTAGCAAAAACCCTTGCCCCTGAAAGAGATCAAGGAGGGTTTATTTTTACATCTATCCTAGGGATTCTAGGCTCTATTCTAGGGGGTTTTATTTTTTCTTTTTTTGGGTGGACTTTTGAAAAAGGCTTTTCTTTTAGTGGTCTTATCCCTGCCTTTATAGGCTCAATTGTAATTCTTATTTTTTATAAAATAATTACTAAATTATTATAATTTTAAAAAATATTATTTTTAAATTTTTAACAATATGATCTAAATATAATATAATATAATATAATTAATAAAAATCTATGTCTAAATTTGAAATGTTATTTTAGTTAAATTTAATAATTTTTAAGTATTTAAAGAAAGTGCTTTAATTTTTATATTAATTAAGCTTTAAAAGACTCAAACCGATAATTCAGTATGATTAAGAAAGTACGAATAAATATTTTAGTAGTGATAGTCTTACTTCTTGGCTGTAGTGAGCCTCCTTCTTTTTCAGTGTTTCCGTCAATAGATATTTTTTATCAAACACAAGAAAATAAAGCTACAGCTAAAATAGATATTTTATGGGTTATTGATAACTCTGGATCAATGGAGGATGATCAACAACACTTAAGAGAAAATTTTAATTCTTTTATAACAGACTTTATTAAAAAGGGTTATGATTACAGAATAGCTGTGATCACCACAGATGCTTATTATACGGATCCTCAAACAGAGTCTATATATAGTCAAGAAAGAATGGGCCCTTATATGGATTTTATAAATATAGATGGGAACGGAGAGTTCCTCCGGTATTTGACATCTAAATTTGTTGATGGTGATTTAACAAAAAGCTGCAAGCAATTTTTTAGTAATAATGATTTTACAGCCGATTGCCGCCAAGTCACAGAAGAACATATACTGTCAGGATACCATTTAATCGACAGTTCTGATGACATCATTGACTTTAAATTGTATGATGATCCTTTAAATACTGTTTATGAAATTGGTCATGCTGACTACATTCCCAATAATATAAAAAATATTTTTGCCATCAATTCAAACGTTGGAATAGTGGGTTCTCCTTATGAAAGTGGTTTAAAAAGCATTCATACGGCTTTAAATACCTCAGCAAACAAAAAGTTTAACTTTCCTAGATCAGATGCTCATTTAGCGATAATTATAGTTTCTGATGAAGAAGATCAAATTGAAGGAAGTCTTCAGCCTAATGGATCGCCAGCAGAAGTAATAAACAATGTTCCTGTAAAAGATTATCACGATTTTTTTACAAAACTTGTAAGTCCCATATACGGCTATTCGTTTCATACAATAGCAAAAATTGACGAAACCTGTGGTAAAGCATTTGGTCCAAATGACGGAATAGGAACAAGGTATATAGAGCTTTCTAACTTATCAGGAGGAGTTAAGAGCTCTATTTGTGGGGATTTTTCAGAAAGTTTGAGTAATATAGCTAAAACAATCATTGAAAAAACAGTTGGGTTTTTTTTAACAAATGTCCCTGCAGAGTCAAATAGGCTTCAAGTTTCAATTAAAAGCCCAGGAAAAATAATCCCTACAATTTTACCTCAAGATATAAACAATGGTTGGACTTATAATCCATCTGCAAATAGTATTGTTTTTCATGGTACGGGCATACCTGTTCAAGGCTCTAAAATAACTGTCCTTTATGAACCAGCCTTTTTTTAGAACTTAAAAGCCATAAAATGAATCTATTGCAGTGGGCTTTTCGTGTTTTATGTCATCCACAATAGTATATCGATTTCGGAACTGATTTCCTGCGGTTTGCATTTGGGTAAAGGTATTTAGTTGATTACTCATTAAAATTAAATATGGAAAAAATAAGTTTGTACTACTTTTTCATAAACTTTTACTGAGAAAAAGATATATTGTTGAGATTGTATTAACTGGGTATTGTTTGCGTCCTTTTAAACCGGTAGTATGTATAAATTTTAAAGTGTAGTGTTTTTAAATAAAATGCTGATAAGGTATATTATGTTACAACTTAGAAATTATTTAATTTAAATCCTAAAACTCATATCTTTTATTCTAAGGTTAATATCCTTATCACCAAGCTTTATTAAACTAATCAAGCTTCTCCTAGACCCTCGTTTTATCTTTTTTCAATAATATTAATTTTGTTTTTTAAATATGAGTTTAGAAATTTTTAATCTGCCCAAAGCTTCTCAAGATCTGGTTCAAATAAAATTCACCCTCCACCAGGACCATTTTCTCCTAGGTGATAAGGTGGAAGAATAATAGACCCTATTGTCGAACTTGCATTAGCATGCTTAGGAGCAGGCCTTAAATAGGGTATACCTATAGGAAAAACTCTTCTTTTAGAGGCTCTCCAAGCTTATTGTCATTACCAAGGGAAACTGTCACCTCTAAAAATAGTAATAACTCTAAACTAGGTTTTATTTCTCCTTTCCAAGAAGCTTATTTACTTGGAACTCGTTGTAATTAACCCGAATTTGAACTTTTTAAATCTGCTGTAACATTCTATTTTTGTGGGTTTTTGAATATGGATTGATGGTTTAAAAGGGCACAGACAATATACTGTTAATACTGACAAAACAGTCTTAACAATATATCTTATTCCTCAGTAACAGTTTATCAAATAGGTGATCTTCTTCGGGTTATCTTACAACAGATTTGTAGAAATTAGGAAATCTTTAAACACCTTATTTTTTTGTTTTTCTACATCTGCTTATACAATCAAATCTTTGCATTGAAATATTCGTTATAGAGACTCTTAGCCTCATTGTTATTTATAATAATAAAATTAATTGCCATAAAACCTTTAGTGAGCTTGTTAAAAAAGGGTACTGTCTTACATAAAGCAGATCTCTTAAAGTAAGCTCTTCTATTCATCAAAAAAAAATAAATTAATAACCAGGGCTACAACGTGTAAAATTAGGTTTTTCAGCACGAGTCCAAGAAGTTAAAGTTCGGCCTGAAAAACTGCCGCAATCGAGAACGTTAGAAACATTCCATGAACTGATGTCTTGATCAAAAGAAGCTGCATTATTAAACATACTCCCCATATCAGTAACCTTAGAAGTGTCCCAGTTAGAGGTGTCAGGGTTAGCTAAATCTGCATTAGAAAACATAGAGTTCATATCAGTAACCTTAGAAGTGTCCCAGTTAGAGGTGTCAGGGTTAGCTAAATCTGCATTAGAAAACATAGAGTTCATATAAGTAACATTAGAAGTGTCCCAGTCAGAGGTGTCAGGGTTAGCTAAATCTGCATTATAAAACATAAAGCTCATATCAGTAACCTTAGAAGTGTCCCAGTTAGAGGTGTCAGGGTTAGCTAAAGCTGCATTATAAAACATAGAGCTCATACTAGTAACCTTAGAAGTGTCCCAGTCAGAGGTGTCAGGGTTAGCTAAAGCTGCACTTAAAAACATAGAGCTCATATCAGTAACCTTAGAAGTGTCCCAGTTAGAGGTGTCAGGGTTAGCTAAAGCTGCATTATAAAACATAGAGTTCATATAAGTAACATTAGAAGTGTCCCAGTCAGAGGTGTCAGGGTTAGCTAAAGCTGCACTTAAAAACATAGAGCTCATATCAGTAACCTTAGAAGTGTCCCAGTTAGAGGTGTCAGGGTTAGCTAAAGCTGCATTATAAAACATAGAGCTCATACTAGTAACCTTAGAAGTGTCCCAGTCAGAGGTGTCAGGGTTAGCTAAATCTGCATTAGAAAACATAGAGTTCATATCAGTAACCTTAGAAGTGTCCCAGTTAGAGGTGTCAGGGTTAGCTAAATCTGCATTAGAAAACATCCAGTTCATATCAGTAACCTTAGAAGTGTCCCAGTCAGAGGTGTCAGGGTTAGCTAAATCTGCATTATAAAACATAAAGCTCATATCAGTAACCTTAGAAGTGTCCCAGTCAGAGGTGTCAGGGTTAGCTAAATCTGCATTATAAAACATAAAGCTCATATCAGTAACCTTAGAAGTGTCCCAGTCAGAGGTGTCAGGGTTAGCTAAATCTGCATTATAAAACATAAAGCTCATACTAGTAACCTTAGAAGTGTCCCAGTCAGAGGTGTCAGGGTTAGCTAAAGCTGCACTTAAAAACATAGAGCTCATATCAGTAACCTTAGAAGTGTCCCAGTTAGAGGTGTCAGGGTTAGCTAAAGCTGCACTTAAAAACATAGAGCTCATATCAGTAACCTTAGAAGTGTCCCAGTTAGAGGTGTCAGGGTTAGCTAAATCTGCATTAGAAAACATAGAGTTCATATAAGTAACCTTAGAAGTGTCCCAGTTAGAGGTGTCAGGGTTAGCTAAATCTGCATTAGAAAACATAGAGCTCATATCAGTAACCTTAGAAGTGTCCCAGTTAGAGGTGTCAGGGTTAGCTAAATCTGCATTATTAAACATAGAGCTCATACTAGTAACCTTAGAAGTGTCCCAGTTAGAGGTGTCAGGGTTAGCTAAATCTGCATTAGAAAACATAGAGTTCATATAAGTAACATTAGAAGTGTCCCAGTTAGAGGTGTCAGGGTTAGCTAAATCTGCATTAGAAAACATAGAGTTCATATAAGTAACATTAGAAGTGTCCCAGTCAGAGGTGTCAGGGTTAGCTAAATCTGCATTATAAAACATAAAGCTCATATCAGTAACCTTAGAAGTGTCCCAGTTAGAGGTGTCAGGGTTAGCTAAATCTGCATCAGAAAACATCCAGTTCATATCAGTAACCTTAGAAGTGTCCCAGTCAGAGGTGTCAGGGTTAGCTAAATCTGCATTATAAAACATAAAGCTCATATCAGTAACCTTAGAAGTGTCCCAGTTAGAGGTGTCAGGGTTAGCTAAATCTGCATCAGAAAACATCCAGTTCATATCAGTAACCTTAGAAGTGTCCCAGTTAGAGGTGTCAGGGTTAGCTAAAGCTGCACTTAAAAACATAGAGCTCATATCAGTAACCTTAGAAGTGTCCCAGTCAGAGGTGTCAGGGTTAGCTAAATCTGCATTATTAAACATAGAGCTCATACTAGTAACCTTAGAAGTGTCCCAGTCAGAGGTGTCAGGGTTAGCTAAATCTGCATTATAAAACATAGAGCTCATATCAGTAACCTTAGAAGTGTCCCAGTCAGAGGTGTCAGGGTTAGCTAAATCTGCATTATTAAACATAGAGCTCATACTAGTAACCTTAGAAGTGTCCCAGTTAGAGGTGTCAGGGTTAGCTAAATCTGCATTATAAAACATAGAGCTCATATCAGTAACCTTAGAAGTGTCCCAGTTAGAGGTGTCAGGGTTAGCTAAATCTGCATTATTAAACATAGAGCTCATACTAGTAACCTTAGAAGTGTCCCAGTTAGAGGTGTCAGGGTTAGCTAAATCTGCATCATAAAACATCAAGCTCATATTAGTAACATGTCTAGTTGAGCCACCATTAACAAGAGTTAAGTTATCTGCTTTATAAAACATATAACTAAAACTTTCCCACCCTGTGTCTCCTAATTCTGTAACCTCAATTATTTGCTCGCTATCACGAAAGTTAAGATATGGGCAGCGCCCAGTGATTTTAACTATATAAGTCCCTGAAGATGAATAAGTATGATTTTTATCTAAATCACTTGATGAAGTAACAACTCCCGAGGTTCCATCCCCCCAATGAACCATAAAGTTATATGTATAAGAAGAACTTAAACTAAGATTTAAATTTAAATCACTACCATAAATACTAAATTTAGCTGTAAAAGGGGTTCCTAAATTTTGTATTTCAGTGCTTAAACTAACTACATCAGACAGGTTTCCGGCTGCATCTTGTGCAACACCAGAGGCGATTGTAATTTGAATATTTCCGGTTTCATCACTGCAGTCTGAAATCCTAATACTTGGATTAATAGTTGTTCCATTTGTTACTAAAACTGTGCAACCTGTAGTAGCTCCAGTAAGGCTGACATTGCTCTTTTCTAGGTTTATACTACTAAAGTCTTGGCTTACAGTTATGGGAAAGTCTATAGAATTTGAACTGCTTATTATATGGCTTCCAATACTGACAATAGGGGGTTTAGTATCTTTTATTAGATTTAAAACACCTGAAGTTTTAGAATTTCCAGCAATGTTTGTGATACTAGCAGTTAGTGAAAGTGGACCATCACTTAGGCTTGAAAAATCAATATCACCACTAAAGCTTTTATTAGAACAGGTAATAAAGCTTGTACCATGTGAAAATGTGATAAGCTCACCATTTTCAGAACATGTTCCTAAAACCCTAAAACCCCCCTCATTAATAGAATTAATGTAAGATCCACTTAAAGAGTTTGTAATAGAAATTGTTGGATCATTGTTACTTAAAAAAGTTTTCCACACTACCCCATCGCAAAACTCCAGTTTTTTTCCTAAAGAATTATACCTTAAAGTACCCTCAGTTAAACTGTCACAAGGGGTTGTAACTGTTCCAACTTTTTTTAAAAATGTAACAGTAGATGTACTAATAGATCCTGGAGTAGAAATGCTTCCAGAGACAGAAACATCACCATTA
Source organism: Bdellovibrionales bacterium (assembly GCA_965205945.1). Classification (GTDB taxonomy): domain Bacteria; phylum Bdellovibrionota; class Bdellovibrionia; order Bdellovibrionales; family UBA1609; genus JALZUR01. The sequence goes on from CBDBIB010000001.1 coordinate 63,090, forward strand.
TTGTTAATAGTGATTCCTTCATCATCGCCGTCTCCACTTAAATAATTTTGGTTAAGATTTATATTTAATCGAGCCCTGCCATCTCCCATATTATCAGCACTGCTTGGTAAGTTTATAAGCCGACTTCCATCAACAGCAGGCAGTCTTAAAGAGCTATCAAGCTTAATAAGCTGATTGCTCCCTGTGCCAACATCTAATCTAGCTGTGCTAATGGTTCCTGAAGTGATCTTTTCTCCATTTAAATCTGGTATATCAGATTTTAATAAACTTAAACCCTCAACCACTCTTCCTTTAACATCAACTCTAACTTTTGGGTACGTCCCTTGGGTTACACCCGTTGGTATAAGACTAGGGTTCGGGTAGGTTCCTGTAAGATCCCCTTGAGCCTGGCTTCCTAAAAGACTTGTGTCTGTCACACATGACCATAAATAAATAGGACCTTCACTCATTTGAAGTTTTTCATTGCTTTCACAATTAGGCACTCCACCAGCATCCATTGCGTTGCCTCGACTTGTGCCTAAAGAAGCTTTTAAATAACCGTTTAAAAAGTTTGAATGTGTTATTTTTTTAAGACCACTTTGAGAAACATCATACATTAAAACACTGTCTAAAGAATCAGCCGTAGTTTTTTCTGTAGTTTTGTTAATGTCTACACTTAAACTTCTATTAGTTGATAAATCTCCACCTCCACTTAATCCACTGTTTAAAGCCGTTCTAATAGTTCTAGTTATTGGAGCTTTTCTAGATTCAAGTTCATTAAGTGCACCTTCTACATCTGTAGCCTGAATGTTTCCAAATGGAGTGTAGGTCACCGTGTTTGCCGCCAGACTTGCTAAACTCCAACCTTCAGACACATCCTTACAATTTGCTCCTCTTTCATCACAAATTTGTGTTATTCTTGCTGTTCCAGCAACGTCTAATAAAGCCTCAGGACTAGCCTTACCAACTCCAACCCTTCCATTAGCATCAATAATAATTCCCTCATTATCACCGTCTCCACTTAAATAATTTTGGTTAAGATTTATATTTAATCGAGCTATACCATCTCCCATATTATCAGCACTGCTTGGTAAGTTTATAAGCTGACTTCCATCAACAGCAGGCAGTCTTAAAGAGCTATCAAGCTTAACAAGCTGATTGCTCCCTGTGCCAACATCTAATCTAGCTGTGCTAATGGTTCCTGAAGTGATCTTTTCTCCATTTAAATCTGGTATATCAGATTTTAATAAACTTAAACCCTCAACCACTCTTCCTTTAACATCAACTCTAACTTTTGGGTACGTCCCTGGGGTTACACCCGTTGGTATAAGACTAGGGTTCGGGTAGGTTCCTGTAAGATCCCCTTGAGCCTGGCTTCCTAAAAGACTTGTGTCTTGATCAACTTCACATGACCAGGAATAAATAGGGCCGTTACTCATTTGAAGTTTTTCATTAGTTTCACAACTAGGCACTCCACCAGCATCCATTGCGTTGCCTGCATTTTTTCCTAAAGAAGCTTTTAAATAACCGTTTAAAAAGTTTGAATGTGTTATTTTTTTAAGACCACTTTGAGAAACATCATACATTAAAACACTGTCTAAAGAATCAGCCGTAGTTTTTTCTGTAGTTTTGTTAATGTCTACACTTAAACTTCTATTAGTTGATAAATCTCCACCTCCACTTAATCCACTGTTTAAAGCCGTTGTAATAGTTCTAGTTATTGGAGCTTTTCTAGATTCAAGTTCATTAAGTGCACCTTCTACATCTGTAGCCTGAATGTTTCCAAATGGAGTGTAGGTCACCGTGTTTGCCGCCAGACTTGCTAAACTCCAACCTTCAGACACATCCTTACAATTTGCTCCTCTTTCATCACAAATTTGTGTTATTCTTGCTGTTCCAGCAACGTCTAATAAAGCCTCAGGACTAGCCTTACCAACTCCAACCCTTCCACTAGCATCAATAATAATTCCCTCATTATCACCGTCTCCACTTAAATAATTTTGGTTAAGATTTATATTTAATCGAGCTATACCATCTCCCATATTATCAGCACTGCTTGGTAAGTTTATAAGCCGACTTCCATCAACAGCAGGCAGTCTTAAAGAGCTATCAAGCTTAATAAGCTGATTGCTCCCTGTGCCAACATCTAATCTAGCTGTGCTAATGGTTCCTGAAGTGATTTTTTCTCCATTTAAATCTGGTATATCATTTTCTGATAAACTTAAACTCTCAACCACTCTTCCTTTAACATCAACTCTAACTTTTGAGTACGTCCCTGGGGTTACACCCGTTGGTATAAGACTAGGGTTTGGGTAGGTTCCTGTAAGATCCCCTTGAGCCTGGCTTCCTAAAAGACTTGTGTTTTGATCAACTTCACATGACCAGGAATAAATAGGGCCATTACTCATTTGAAGTTTTTCATTGCTTTCACAACTAGGCACTCCACCAGCATCCATTGCGTTGCCTCGACTTTTTCCTAAAGAGGCTTTTAAATAACCGTTTAAAAAGTTTGAATGTGTTATTTTTTTAAGACCACTTTGAGAAACATCATATATTAAAACACTGTCTAAAGAATCAGCCGTAGTTTTTTCTGTAGTTTTGTTAATGTCTACACTTAAACTTCTATTAGTCGATAAATCTCCACCTCCACTTAATCCACTGTTTAAAGCCGTTCTAATAGTTCTAGTTATTGGAGCTTTTCTAGATTCAAGTTCATTAAGTGCACCTTCTACATCTGTAGCCTGAATGTTTCCAAATGGAGTGTAGGTCACTGTGTTTGCCGCTAGACTTGCTAAACTCCAACCTTCAGACACATCCTTACAATTTGCTCCTCTTTCATCACAAATTTGTGTTATTCTTGCTGTTCCAGCAACGTCTAATAAAGCCTCAGGACTAGCCTTACCAACTCCAACCCTTCCACTAGCATCAATAATAATTCCCTCATTATCACCGTCTCCACTTAAATAATTTTGGTTAAGATTTATATTTAATCGAGCTATACCATCTCCCATATTATCAGCACTACTTGGTAAGTTTATAAGCCGACTTCCATCAACAGCAGGCAGTCTTAAAGAGCTATCAAGCTTAATAAGCTGATTGCTCCCTGTGCCAACATCTAATCTAGCTGTGCTAATGATTCCTGAAGTGATCTTTTCTCCATTTAAATCTGGTATATCAGATTTTAATAAACTTAAACCCTCAACCACTCTTCCTTTAACATCAACTCTAACTTTTGGGTACGCCCCTTGGGTTACACCCGTTGGTGTAAGACTAGGGTTTGGGTAGGTTCCTGTAAGATCCCCTTGAGCCTGGCTTCCTAAAAGACTTGTGTCTGTGTCTGTATCAATATCAGCCACGCAAGAATAGCTTATTATAGCACCAGGGTTTCGTTGAATCTTTTCCCCACTAGTACACACAGGAAGAGTGTCCACTTGCATGAGCTGTCCTAAACCACTTCCTATATCTGCTTCTAAACCCCTTGGCGTAATTTTTAAACCACTTCCTACTTTTACTTTTAATTTATTTATATTAAACTCTAAACCCCCAGAAGAATCTAAATCTAAATCTATGTTTCCACTGTTGTTGTATAAACCCCTACCAAGGTTGATGCTTATTGTTGGGTTGCTACCACCTGAAGAAGTTAAAGGAGCATTGACTAAAACACTTAATGCACTACTTAAGGTGCTTAAAACTTCTAAGCTAACACCATTCCAATACTTAAGCGCTCCAGAGTCACTATTGTACCAAGTAGCCCCAGCATTGCTCATGTTCATAGACCCTAAAAGACTAACTTCTTCTAAATTCGTATAAGAACCTAAGGTCATGGTACTTCCTGGGTTTTGCATAATATGACTTGTGTTTAGAATCTGATTATTATTAAAGTTAAGGTCACCTAATAAAACCCCTCCTGTAAGAGGAAGTTTTGTATTGTCAGTTCCTGTGGGAACCACTGAGCTTGGTAGAATTCCACTTGTGATTTTATTTGCATGAATACCACTTGCAAGATGACTGTTTAAAACACCCCCTGGTGCAATTAAAATTGTACCACTGTTTGTAATGGTTCCACCACTTAAGCCGCTTCCTGCTGTAATACTGGTTACAGTTCCACTACCTTTACCAACAACAGTGGCTGCTGATCCATTGTAGTACATGATTTGATTATTTGTAGAGTTATACCAAATATCTCCTGCCTGAGAATTAGGTGGTGGATGAGAGCTTGAAAAACTAGGTAAAGAGCTAGCTCCACTGATGCTTAATGGGGAGTATTGATTAGAGCTGCCATTAATTAAAGCCATAAGCTCCCTTTGATTGGCATCATTATCAAACACGGTCTCTAAATTGCTTTGAGTAACACCACGACTTACTTGAATAAAATCATTAACAGCTTTTCCACCAAGTTTGCCGGCATACTGAGCATAGGGCACACTGTGAATTATATGGTCATTTGTTAAAGTAAGAGGGCCGCTGCCATGATCAAAAGTTACTCTAAGCCTTCTTGTATCGTTTAAGGTTGGAGTGTATGAAGACCCAAAGGCACAACTAAGACTTTTATTGTTTAAAAAAGAATTGTCTAAAGCTTTAGATAAATTTGTTAAGCCTCCATTTCCTGTGTTTATTCCAGACCCAACGTTTAAGTTAAAAACTCCCTTTGATCCTATCATATTAAGATTAAAACTTTCTTCGTAAAGAAGACAATGATCCATGGAGGATAAAACTTGAACAAGAAAGCTGACATTATTTTCTTCTAAAGCGTCTCCATTGGGTTTTACAATTTGGCCTTGAAAAACAAAAGAACTTGGGGTGGCTAGAGAATGGGGAGTTAATAGTAAAATTGTGAAGAAAGTTAGAGCTTTCACACCTATTTCTATGAAATTTTTTAATAAGTCATATACTCTATACATATTGTATATTTCGGATGAAAAGCTTAACAATTAGAGGAAATTAAATAGTTTTTTAGCTCTAATTCTACATTTTTATTTTCATTTAAAATCTGTGCTTTTACAAAATATGCCGATAAGGAGGATTATGTTACTACGTCTATTTACGTCTATTTTAAAATTATATTTAAGTTTAAAAGTATTTAATTATAAAAGTTTAGACTTTATTTTTTTAAAATTATTATTTTCAATAAAATTTTTATTATTAAAAATAAGGACTGCTTTAGAATTTACTTTAAAAATATTTAATATTTAGCGCTCTTTTTTTAAAGCTTAGATTTAAATATCTTTATTTATCATAGCTGTTATTTTAACCAACATCTAAGTTTAAAAGTTATTAAGATACAGCATATGTATTATATAAAATTAAATAATATTTAAAGCGATATTCTTTAAGTTTTTTTTAAATATTTATTTGTATAGAGTTATTATTTAAATAAGAAAATCTTGTTAATTAAACGTAACTATTTTGCAACATTTTTATGTTATAAAGAAATTTACACTTAAGCACCATAGTTAAAATCAGCAGGTCAAATCAAAAATAATGTGGTTTTAAGCAGAAATAGTAACATAATCCTCCTTATCGGCATGTTTTATAAAAGCACACCATCCATATTAATAACTTTAAAAGTATTCCAACCAGAGATGTTAGGGGGTTACTAAAGCTGCATTACTCAATACATATGGCTCATATTAGTAACATGTGTAGTTAAGTCGCCATTAACAAGAGTTAAGTTCTTTTACCTATTTCTTATATATTTACTACCTCTATTTAAGGACCTTGAGTTTAATCTTGAAAAGCTTTAAGCAAATTAAAAATCTCTAAGTTTACATTAAAAAACTAACATATAGTTAAAAAAAGACTTAGAAGCTGTTTGAAAAGTCTAATTTGACTTGATTTAATAAGGCAAGAACTTCAAGGAAGAGGTAAAAATGTCTATTAAAAAAGGTTACGGAAGCGATTTAACAGATACTCAGTGGGAACAGCTCAAAAAATATTTACCAAAAGCAAAATCTGGAGATCGACCAAGAGAAGTTGATCTTAGAGAAATAATGAAAGCAATATTTTATATCAATAAAACAAGCTGTCCGTGGAGGTGGCTGCCAAAGGACTACCCACCGTGGCAAACAGTATATTCGTATTTTAGAAGTTGGCGTCTTTCAGGGGCCTGGGAAAAAAATCAACTCCCAATTGAGCAAGACTTGAGGAAAAAAGAGGGAAGAAATTCAACACCCTCAGGGGCGTGCATGGACTCTCAGTCTGTGAAGACTACTTCTGTCGGAGGAATAAAGGGCTACGATGGTAGGAAAAAGGTGGTTGGCCGCAAACGCCACATTCTAGTGGATACTTTGGGGTTCATAATGACAGTGGTTGTACATGCAGCTGACATTCAAGATAGAGATGGTGGGATTTTAGTTTTACAAAATATCATTTCAAGGTTTTCAAGTTTAAAATTGATTTGGGTAGATGGCGGTTACCGTGGGAACGTCATTCACTTTGCTAAAACTCTTTTCAGCCGTACGCTTGAGGTGGTTTTACGAACCGACAAGGATCCAGGATTTAAGGTTGTTAAAAAACGTTGGATTGTTGAACGAACTTTTGCATGGCTAGGAAATTATAGAAGGCATTCTAAAGATTATGAAAGGCTGGCAGAATCAAGTGAAACTATGATTTATATTTCTATGATTCATCTCATGGTCAGGAGAATTTAGACTTTTCAAACAGCTTCTTATAAAATTGTTTTTTTAAACATTTTTAGTTTTTATTATTTTTTAAATCTATAATATATTAGTTTATTAAAAAATTTTATTCTATAAAGCCCCTTTTCTTTAAATTTTTAAAGCTAAGGTACTGTCTCTTTTATATAAAAACCCATCTCTTTTTAAATTTTTAAATCCTGATTTTTTAAGTATTCTATTTAACACACCAGTAGCAGCATAAGTTGTAAACACTGAGCCTTTTTCACACTTGATTATAAGGTTTTTTAAAAAACCTTCCCTCCAAAGTTCTTTACTTGTTTTATTACTATAAGCATCAAACAAAACAATTCTTTTTACATTATTCAGCTTTTGTAAACTTTTCTCATCAAATTTTTTGTTTACTTTAAGGTTATCTTTTAAAAAAGCTGCTACTTTAAAAACCTCCACCCCCTCTGCCTTAAAAGGTTGCCAAAATAAAGGATATTTATCAAAATGCAAAAGTCTTTTTTTAAAAAGAAGTTCTAGTTTTTCTTCCTTTTCAAAGGATAAAATTGTTAGTTTCAAATTCAAACCTGTATTTAAATAAGCATAAGCCGATAAAATTTCATTATAGCCCATTCCAAGACCAATTGATAAAATTTCAACTTCTTCTCCATTCCTACAATCTTTAAAAAATTGTTCTAAAGCATAAAAATAAATAAAAATTGATTCTGATAACGCTCCCCCAAGAGCATGCATCTTTTCTTTTAAACCTATTTGTTTAAGCGTAAAGCTTCCATCTTTAGTTAAAATAGGTTTAAATTTATTCACTAAATAATCATTAAATTCTTCTTGATCATTCTTCATTTTCAAGAGATTTATACCTTAATGCTAAAAAATATACCAGAACAATGGAACCAACAACCCTTTAACCCTATAAGTAGCTTTTATAAACGTCGTTTTAAAGAAAAAGTGTATAAAATACCCGTCTCTGTTGTAGATAGTTGTCCTAATAGAGAGGGATTTAAAGGCATGAAAACCTGTATTTTTTGTGATATTTGGGGCTCAGCTGCAAGATCAGAATCTAAGAGTTTTAGCTTAGATATGCAAATAAAAAAGTATAAACGAATTATTGGTAAAAAATTTAAAGCTAGAAAGTTTCTAGTTTATTTTCAAGCATACACAAATTCATTTGCAAAACTTCAAGCTATTCGTAAAAACTTTTACCAAGCCTTAGAGGATGAAGATATAGTTGGTTTTGTTGTAGGAACAAGGCCTGATTGTATAAGTCCTGCTCTTTTAAGACTATGGCAAGAAGTTCATGAAAAGTCTTTTGTCTCTATCGAGCTTGGGGCGCAAACATTTAAAAATAGCAAGTTAGAGTGGCTCAAACGTGGACACAGTAACAAACAAACCCTTAACGCCATTAAAAAAATTCAAACAGAAACGAATGTTGATCTAGGCCTTCACTTTATGTTCGGCCTTCCTAATGAAACACAAGAAGAGATTCAAGAAGCTGCTCAAATTACTGCAGATCTTAAAATTACAAACGTAAAACTTCATAATCTGCATGTTCTAAAAAACACTCCTTTAGAGAAAGACTACTTTAATCATAAATTTAAACCTTGCACACTAGAAGAATACTGTAAAAAAGTAGGCTATTTTTTATCTCACCTTCCACCTCATATTTATGTGCACAGACTTGCAGCCCTTGCATCACGCTGGGAAGAGCTTATTGCTCCAGATTGGACGAGATATAAAATGGATACTCATCAAAAAATTTTAAATTACCTTAAGCAGCACAATATCACTCAAGGATGTGCGCTAAGCTAAGGTTTTATAGAATAAAGCATGAACTGCTCTAACGCTTTCTTAAGAGCTATAAACAATTCTGTTAAAAACTTACCTTAAATTACACACTTGTTATAAAACAATGCTTTTAACTCTTTTTTCACAGCCAAATCTTAACATATTAATTCAATGCACAAAAATCCAAAGAGATATTCGAATCTTAAATTTTTTGTTAAATTATTACTTATGAATACAAAATTAGTTATTGTTAGACATGGGCAAAGTCAGTGGAACCTTGAAAACCGCTTTACAGGATGGACAGATGTTCCACTCACTGATCAGGGAAGAAAGGAAGCTCAAAAGGCTGGAGAAAAAATTAAAGAATTAAATATTACGTTTTTAAAAGCATACACCTCAGTATTAACAAGAGCCATTCATACCCTTTGGGAGATTTTAAATATAACTAATTTAAACTGGCTTCCTGTAATAAAAGACTATCGTTTAAATGAAAAAAATTATGGCGCGCTAACAGGATTAAACAAAAAAGAAATTTTAAAAAAATATGGAGAACATCAAGTTTTTAAATGGCGTCGAAGCTTTGACATTCTTCCCCCTCAACTTGAAATGGATGACGATCGACACCCTATTTACGATTCTAGATACAAAGATATGCTCTCCGCTACAGATCTTCCAACTGGTGAATCCTTAAAAATTACACTCAAACGCTTTATACCTTTATGGAAAAATGAAATTGCTTTAAAATTAAAGGATGGAAAAAATCTTCTTATTGTCGCCCATGGAAACTCATTAAGAGCTTTAATACTAAATCTTGAAAGTCTTTCCCCTAAAGACATTACACAAGTTGAAATCAAAACAGGAATTCCCATTTGCTATACTCTTGATAAAAACTTAAAGATTTTAAAAAAACAAATTCTTTAATCAGTTTTTCTAATAAAAATCTGATAAGAATTCCAAATAAGCACTACTAAAATAAATCCGCAAATACCACCTAATACAAACTGAAATTTTCTCATTAAATCAACTATAACTTCCCCATAATAAGAAATTAAAAAAATTTGCGTTGGAACAACAGCTAAAATAACTAGCCCATCTACAACTAAAAATGTGCTTCGCCTAACTCCTAAAGCACCACAAAGTAAATGCCCCGGAAACCTCAATCCTGGAATAAGTCGAAAAAGCCCTGGAACAATTCGACCCCATTTACGAGCCCAAGATTTAACCATGTTTAGTCTTTTTTCAGAAACAATTTTTTTAAACCAGTTAGATGCAAGTACCGATGGACCGTAGTTTTGACCAATAGAGTAGACAACAAAATCTGAAAAATAAATACTTAAGCTACATACAAGCATTGCTGGTATAATCTGCACATGAGGGGCTCCTAAAAAAGGTGGAGGATACAGGTCTGGCCTTGAACCTACATAAGATAAAATGCCTAAACTGATAATAGAAATTTCTTCTGGCACAGGAAGACCTAAGCTTGATAAAAACATGACAATAATTACAAAAGTATAAACCATATAAGGCTCAAAAGTATACTCTTTAAGCAGTTCAAATAAAAAACCTTCCATTGCTTATTTTTTAAGCCTCCTCTATATTTTTTAAAATCTTTACTTTAATAATTTTATAAAATTATATAGGGTTATCCTAAGATTATTTTACATACAAACTCTAACTACTAATAAGGCTTTATAATGGAAAAACCTTGGCTAAAACACTACCCTAAAAATGTTAAACATAGTATCGACTCTAATGAAGTTGTAACGATAGACGAACTTTTTAAAAAAGCAACTTCTAAATTTCAAGATCATATTGCATATCAAAATTTTGGTGTTGACCTAAGCTTTGGAGAGCTAGACAAGCTTTCAAATAATTTTGCATCATTCTTAACATATTCTCTTAAACTTAAAAAAGGTGACCGCATAGCCATTCAATTGCCCAATATCCTACAATACCCTATTGCTCTTTTTGGGGCTATTAAGGCTGGTTTAATTGTTGTTAATACAAACCCTCTTTACACCAAACGAGAAATGGCACATCAATTTAATGATTCTGGAGCAAAGGCTATTGTGATCTTAAGTAATTTTGCTCATAATCTTGATAAAATAATTAAAGACACACCCATTAAACATGTTGTTGTAACAAATGTTGGTGATATGCTTAGCTTTCCTAAAAATTTAATTGTCAACTTTAGTTTAAAATATATAAAAAAACAAGTCCCTCCTTACAATCTTGCAGAGGCTTACACTTTTCATGGAGCTTTAAACCGTGGTAAAACAAGACAGTTTAAACCCTTTGCCATTGACCCTGAAGACATTGTTTTCTTACAGTATACAGGAGGAACAACCGGTGTTTCTAAAGGGGCTAAACTTACACACAAAAATATCACTTCAAATATGCTTCAGATAACTGCATGGATTGATCCTATATTAAAAACTGGAGCTGAAGTTATCCTTACTCCTCTTCCTCTCTATCATATCTTCTCTCTTACCGTTAATTGCCTCGGATTTTTACACCTTGGCGGAAAAAATATTCTTATTACAAACCCTAGAGACATAAAAAGTTTTATTAAAGTTATGAAGAAAACTCCTTTTACACTTATGAGCGGCGTGAACACTCTTTATAATGCCTTATTAAACCACCCTGATTTTAAAAATATTAATTTTTCCTCTTTAAAACTTTCTGTTGCTGGAGGAATGGCTTTACAAAAAAGTGTGGTTACAAAATGGGAAGAAAAAACAAAAACTCCACTTATTGAAGCTTATGGTTTAACCGAAACTTCTCCTGCAGCGTCTGCTAATCCTGTTGATGGTAGTGGTTACATTGGAACAATTGGGGTCCCTTTACCATCAACTCTTATCAAACTTGTAAATGATGACGATAATATTTCAAAAGATAATGAACGAGGAGAAATTTATATTAAAGGTCCTCAAGTAATGAAAGGTTACTGGAATAAACCTGAGGAGACCTTAAATATTTTAACTTCTGATGGATGGGTAAAAACAGGTGATATTGCCACTATTACAGATAAAGGTTATTTTAAAATAATTGATCGTAAAAAAGACATGATTCTAGTTTCAGGTTTTAATGTTTACCCCAATGAGGTTGAAGATGTCATTTCTAGCCACCCTGAAGTTTTAGAAGTAGCTGCAATAGGAGTTCCTTCTAAAAGATCTGGAGAATGTGTTAAAATTTGTGTTGTTAAAAAAAATAAAAACCTTACAAAAGAAGCTCTTACCGATTATGCAAAGAAAAATTTAACAGGCTACAAAACTCCTAATATTATTGAATTTTATAAAGAACTTCCAAAAACTAACATCGGTAAAATTTTAAGACGCGCTTTAAAAGAAGAGCATCTTCAAAGGTTAAAGCCTTAATAAAATAGGATTTAAACATGTCAAAATCAGTTACAGGACTGTCAACAAGTTTTAAAGCACTTAAAATTAATAATAATGAGTCTCGTTATGGATCTTTTGCTGAAATAGGAGCCGGTCAAGAAGCTGCAAGGCATTTTTTTCAAGCTGGTCATGCTTCTGGAACAATTGCAAAATCAATCTCTGCTTATGATATGACTTTTAGTGATGAAATTTATGGCAAAGAAGAAAGTGGTAGATATATTTGCAAGTCTAGACTTTTAAAAATGCTTTTAAAGGAATTTAATCTTTTAAACAATCGCCTTTCTAAAACAAGAGGAAAAAATTCTGCTTTCTTTTCTTTTGCTAATACTGTTGCAACAAATAAAAAGCATGGTTGGTTAGGAATTAAATACCAACTCTCCCCTCTTTCTCCTGCTCAGAATATAGTTCTTCATGTTAAAATGCTAGACCACACAAGATTACAACAATCTGAGGCCCTTGGTATTTTAGGAGTTAATCTTATATTTGGAGCCTTTGAACTTCATCAAGATCCTAAAAAATTAATTGAATCATTAACTGATAATATTAGTTCTGGAAGAATTGAAATTGATCTTATCGAATTTACAGGATCTAAATTTAAGGACATCGATAATCGTTTAATGTGCCTAGAACTTGTAAAACAAGGACTCACTCAAAATGTTGTATTTAACCCTAAAGGTGAAACCTCCACACTTTCTGAAGAGTTTTTTGAAAAATCTATTTTTCTACTTCGAGGTGAGTTTAGACCTATTACAAAAATTGATATTAAAATATTGAATCTAAGTTGTAAACAATTTAGAAAAGATTTTAATCTAAAAAAAACAACTCCTCTTTTAGAAATCACTATGGCTCGTCTAAAAAAAATAGACAACAAGGTTCATCGCCAAGATTTCTTAGATCGTGTAGACACTTTAGCATATCTAGGATTTAGAGTTATGATTTCAAACTATAATTTTTATTATCAAGTCAAACAAGCTTTAAGAAATATTACAAAAGAACCACTTGGAATGGCAATCGGTGGGCATCATTTAAATTACTTTTTTAAAGAAGATCATTACAAACATTTAACTGGTGGAGTTTTTGAAGCTTCTTCAAAGTTATTCGACTCTAAATCCACGGTTTACATCTTTCCCTATAAATCTAATAAAACCTGTACTACCTTAAAAACCTATATTACAGACCCTGTATCACAAAAATTGATTAATTACCTTTCTGAAAAAAAAAATATCCAAGAGCTTGCTGATTGTAATAATATTGAAAATTCAATCTTATCATCTCAAGTCAGAATACTTTTACAAAAAGGCAGTCCTGAATGGAAATCTCTTGTCCCTGAAAAAATAGTAAAATTTATTGAAAAAAAGAGATTATTTCAATACAAAAAAACCTAATAATCTAGAAAAAATCATTAGCATCCTTAAACCTTAAAAAAAAAGAACGCCTCATAGATATGCAAATAAATTGTAGGCTCCATTAAGATTTAAAACCCTGGCCACAATTAGATACACCCTTTACAATCACATGGCCTAAGTAGTGAGAACATAGCCTATGGATGTTTAACACAACCAAACCCAGTATAAACGAATACTAAATTTTTGACCACAAAGAAAGTTAAAAAAGCTCCATCTCTTTTGTTAAAGTTTCCACCACAAAAAACCTCTTCAAACAAAGTATTAACTCGTAGGTTAAGCCCACCAAAATAGAATGTTACAGTAGATTTAAAAAGTTCGAAACTCTACTTTTACTATTAAAACTAAAAGTGTAGTGAATAAACTTTTAGACCCTTAATTGTGATTATTAATAATTGTTTAATTTTATTTTTAAAAGCCGCACTTAAAAAAAATTAGTATTTATTTATCTATCTTAGTTGGATATTCTCCTGTAAAACAAGCCGAACAGTAATCCCAATTCTCCATAGTATTTCCTTTAGACACCGCTGTAACTAAGCCTTCATTTGAAAGATATGCTAATGAATCTGCACCTATATATTCTTGAATTTCTTTAATAGATTTACTTGAAGCAATCAATTGTTCTTTTTCAGGAGTATCTACACCATAATAACAAGGGCCTGTAGTTGGGGGAGACGAAACTCTAAAATGAACTTCTTTTACACCGGCTTGCCTAATTAAATTAATAATTTTTTTACTTGTAGTTCCTCTAACAATTGAATCATCAACTAAAACCACTCTTCTACCTTCAAGAATCAGTTTTTGAGGATTAAGTTTAATTTTAACTCCTGAATTTCTAATAGCTTGAGTTGGTTGAATAAATGTTCTTCCAATATAATGATTTCTAATAATGCCCATTTCAAATGGAATTCCTGATGCCTCTGAAAAACCTAATGCTGCAGGAACTCCTGAGTCAGGAACGGGAATAACAAAGTCTGCTGCAACTACAGATTCCTTTGCCAACATTCTTCCCATATTTTTTCTAACCGAATAAACATGTTTTCCAAAAACTTGTGAATCAGGCCTTGCAAAATAAACATGCTCAAAAACACAATGCTTAAATTTTTCTGTTCTTTTAGTAAAAAAGCTTGATTCTAAACCTTTTTCTGAAATTTTTAAAACCTCCCCAGGTTTAATAACTCTAATAAAATCAGCTCCGATTAGATCAAAAGCACAAGTCTCTGAAGCCACAACATAAGACTCTCCCCCATCAAACTTTCTTTTTCCTAAAACAAGAGGCCTAAAACCTTTTGCATCTCTAATAACATAAAGAGCATCTTTATTTAAAAGAACCATTGAAAAAGCTCCTTCTAACTTCTTAGCAGAATCTATAAGACAAGTATTTAAATCATTACTTTGATGTTTAGCTAAAAGATGAAGTAAACATTCTGTATCACTTGTTCCCTGAAAAATTGAACCTTCTTTTTTTAAAATTTTTCTTAAGTCTTTAGAATTCACAAGATTTCCATTATGAGCAATCGCTAAAGGACCATTAAGCAGTTGAGCTGTTAATGGTTGAGCATTATTTAAAAGATTTCTTCCTGTAGTTGAATACCTGACATGACCAATTGCAACAGTACCTTTAAGTCTTTTTAAATTCTTTTCTTTAAAAATATCTCCAACAAGCCCCCTTCCTCTATCAATAATGTGATACCCATGTTCATCTAAAGAAACTATACCTGCAGACTCTTGCCCTCTGTGTTGTTGAGCATATAAACCCATAAAAGTAATTCTTGAAGCTTCTGGATCTCCAAAAACACCAAATACAGCACATTCTTCTTTCCATAAACCACCCATTGCATCAAGATTATTAATTTCCAAGGTGTTTCTCCCAACCAGTACACTGAAGATTATTAATTTCTTTTAATGAAAACTTTTCATCAAAATATTCAAAAATTCCTGTCTTATTTGTTTCACCAAGATAAACTAATTTAAAACAAGATTTCGGAAATTTAAAGTTTTTATCTATTTCTAAAATCACTTGATACATTCGTTCAGTTTTTAAAAGTTTTTTTAAAACAGATGGATTTAATTTAAACCCTATGCCCTCATTTATCATTTGAGATAATGCATACTGAGGTCCAAATTTACCCACTAATCTACTAGATTTAATATCTCCATTAAATGCAAGATCATATAGATAATCACAAAAAGTTTTTGTTAAAGTAATATTTAAATCTCCACTTCCCCAAGGCTTTTGTTTTTTTAGATCACCGGAATAACCGGACCAAGTAAAATCCCCACACTCAATCATTATAACTTTAGACCCTGGATTAGTGAATATTGATTTTGGAAGTTTATTTTCTAAATCTGTAAGCTTTTGATCTCTTAAACCAACAATACATGTTGCAGGTGTTGAAGTAATATTTTCTCCTTTAGTTTCATTATACAAACTCACATTACCAGAAATAATAGGAGCTTTAAAGGCCTCACAGGCCTCACTCATAGCCTTTAAACTATTTGTAAATTCACTCATAATACTTTCTTTTTGAGGGTTTCCAAAATTCAAACAATCTGTCACAGCCCAAGGTCTAAAGCCTTTAAGAGATAATTGAATTGCTGGGCCTAAAATAGCGTCCTTACCACCTAAGATTGGTGATAACTCCATTAATAACGGTCTGCAACCTAAAACCATTGCTAAGGGCCTACCGCTTTCTGGAAGCCTTATAATGCCAATGGGACTTGAGCAGTCAGAAACTGTTTTAGCCCCAACTCTTTGATCATACTGATTATAAATCCATTTTCTTGAACAACCTTGCAGAGAAGAGAAAACCTCTTTAAGGTCTAAAAGCTTAGATTCACCTTTTATAGGCACCCATTTAAGCCTATGATGAGGTCTATCATATCTTGGAGCTTTTTTAATAATATCAAAAGGATTAATTTCACAAACAAGTTCATTCTTCCAATAAATTTTAATCTTTTTTTCCTTCTTCACTTCACCAATAACAACAGCTTCTAAACCCCATTTAGAAAAAATTTCTTTAACCTTTTCTACATTCTCTTTAAAAACAGTCATCAACATTCTTTCCTGACTCTCAGATAACAAGATTTCTTCAGGATTCATAGTTTCATCCCTTAAAGGGACTTTTGAGAGATTAAGATCTAGACCGAATCCACCACCTACTGACATTTCAAAACTAGAACTAGTGATTCCTGCAGCACCCATATCTTGTACAGATTCAGCAAGACCTTTTCTCATAACCTCTAAACAACTTTCAATTAAACATTTTTCATAAAAAGGATCTCCAATTTGGATGGTCGGTCTTTTAGATTCACTCCCCTCATTAAAAGACTCACTAGCCATTGAAGCCCCATGAACACCATCTTTTCCAGTTTTAGCACCAACATAGATAACTTTACTTCCAGGGTTTTTAATTTTTGAAGAAATAATTTTATCATTCTTACCGTAATAGCCTAAAGCAAACGCATTCACTAAATTATTTTTATTATAAGTTTTATTAAATTCAGTTTGTCCTGAAATATTTGAAACTCCGACACAGTTTCCATAAAAAGAAATTCCTGAAACCACACCTTCAACAAGGGTTTGTAGTCTCTTAGACCCAGATTCTCCAAAACAAATATAGTTAGCTAAAGCTATCGGTCTTGCCCCCATAGTAAAAATATCTCTTAAAATTCCACCAACACCTGTAGCAGCCCCTTGAAAAGGTTCAATAAAACTTGGATGATTATGGCTTTCCATTTTAAAAGCTACCCTTTCACCTTGTCCAAGATCTACAACACCAGCATTTTCATCCTCTTTAGAAACAACAATTCTAGATTTAGTGTACAAATTCTTAAGATGATTCTTAGAACTCTTATAACTACAGTGCTCGCTCCATAAAGCTGAAAATAAAGCCCACTCAATTAGCGTTGGCTCTTTATGACCTTTTTCTTGACCTAAAATATCACAAGCCGTTACATATTCATCTTTACTTAAGCCATAATGTTTTAATTTTTCATCTAAAGTCCTTAAACCCTTCATAAAAATTTCTCCAATAAGAACTTACCTTCATCCCCACCCATCCACTTAGCCACTGCTCTTTCTGGATGTGGCATTAAACCTGCAATATTTTTTTCTTTATTTAAAACACCAGCTATACTTAAAATAGATCCATTTGGATTGTCTTTGTATTTAAACCAAATTTGATCATTAGCTTCTAAGTCTTTAAGGCCTTTTTTTGAAATATAAAACCGCCCCTCACCATGGGCTACAGGCATAGTATAAGAGCCTTTTAATGACCATGGATTATTTTTACTCAAAGCCTCTAAGCTTAACCATGTATCAATAAAATTCACCTCTTTATTTCTCATCAAAATCCCTGGAAGAAGTCCTCTCTCACATAAAACTTGAAATCCATTACAAATCCCTAAAACCTTGCCTCCAAATTTAGAAAATTTTTCCACAGAATCCATCACTGGCATTTTAGAAGCCAAAGCACCACACCTTAAATAATCCCCATAGGAAAATCCTCCTGGAATAACCACTCCATCAATAAAATCTTTATTAAACTCATCCTCATACCAAAGCCAAACAGGTTTTAAACCTTTAATTCCATTTATTGCATCAAAAACATCTTGATCACAGTTTGTACCTAAGAACCTTACTACACCAATTCTTTTCATTTCCATCTCCAAGTATTAATCTTTAATTATTGAAATCTCTTCAATTAACGGATTATACAACACATACTCAGCCATTTTTAAAATATCAATTTTTGTACACGTAGTTTTAATTTCTATATATTTACCAACTTTACACTCTTGTAAAGAAAACCCTGCTTTAGACAAAACAAGCTTTGTTGCACGCCCTTGAGAATCTAAAACATCTTTCTTAGGCATGACTTTAATTCCATATTTAACGCTCTTACTCATATTAAAACCACCTTTTCTAATTTCTCTAAAACAATTTGATAAGATTCTAAAACCTTACCCATATCTTTTCTAAATCTATCTTTATCTAATACTTTTTTAGTTTCTAGATTTAAAAGTCTACAAGAGTCAGGAGAAATTTCATCTGCTAATAAAAGCTTTCCCTCTATATCTAAACCAAATTCAATTTTAAAATCTATAAGATCCACTCCTGCCTTAAAAAATAAATCTTTTAAAATTTTATTTATCTTTAAAGATTCCAATTTAATTTCTTCATATATTTTATCACTACATAATCCCATTTCTTTTACATGTTCATAGGTAATAAGAGGGTCTTCTAACTCATCTTTTTTATAAAAAACTTCAAACATTGGTTCTTTAAATTTAAAATTAGGCTTAATACCTAAGCGCTTTAAAATAGACCCTGCCGCTTTATTTCTAATAATAACTTCTAAAGGAATAATCTTAAGCTTTTTTGCAAAAATTTCCGTATCTGAAATCTGTTTAATGAAATGAGTTTTAATTCCATTTTCAATCAAATGAGAAAAAACTAATTGGCTAATTTTTAAAGTAACCTGACCTTTACCCTTAAAAGATCCTTTTTTCTTTGCATTAAATGCTGTTAAATCATCTTTAAACTGAATTAAAATAACTTGATCATCGTTTGTAGAATAAAGTTTTTTTGCTTTTCCTTCATATATAAATTTTTTTTTCTTAAAATCCATATCTAAAGTCCCTTACTTTAATTTCTTATTCTTAGGAAGAACCCTGTTAATTATTTTTTTAATATTTCTTATATGTCGTTTACCTGAAAAAAGTTCTTTAAGATTCTTTTTTAAAATTCTTTTTGAAATTTCTTTATGATTTAAAATAGCGTCCTGATAAAGCTCACCTTCTTTTAAAAGATGAGCTACACTTTGAACCCACTTATATGCTTGTTCTCTTTTAACACCTGCATCTACAAGATCTAAAAGAATATGAGATGAATAAATCTGCCCACCTAATAAATTTAAATTTTTTAGCATTCTTTTTTTATCTACATAAAGGTCACTTAAAATATTATTAAGTCGCACTAAGCTATAATGAAGTAATGTTAGTGAATCAGGGAAAATAACTCTTTCCACTGATGAATGTGAAATATCTCTTTCATGCCATAATGCCACATTCTGCTCTGCTGCCATACTATAAGATCTTATAAGCCTTGCCACTCCTGTTAAATTCTCTGCACCAATAGGATTTTTTTTATGAGGCATAGCACTTGAACCTTTTTGCCCTTTAGAAAATCCCTCCATCACTTCTAAAACTTCAGTTCTTTGAAGGTGTCTTAGCTCAATAGAAAATCTCTCTATAAAAGCACCTGTTAAAGACAATGCTTGCATAAGGTAGGCATGACGGTCTCTTGGAATAACTTGGGTTGCAATATCTTCTGATTTTAAACCTAAACTTTTACATACTTCTTTTTCAATATTAGGCTGAAGAAAAGAGTAGGTTCCAACAGCTCCTGAAATTTGACCAACCAAACACTCATCAAACGCTTTATTTAATCTTTCTTTATTTCTATAAAGTTCAGCTAAAAATCCAGATATTTTAAAACCAAATGTTGTCGGTTCAGCATGTATTCCATGGGTACGCCCTACACATAAAGTTGTGTAATGCTCCTGAATTAAAGAAATCATAGTGTTTTCTAATTTATTTAAGGTCTTTAATAAAATTAATTTTGATTCTTTAATTTGAATAGAGAAAGCTGTATCAATAACATCGGATGAGGTAAGTCCGTAGTGAATATACTTTCCAGAAGCACCAACATTTTCAGCTAAATTAGATACAAAAGCTATAACATCATGCTTAGTTGTGGCTTCAATCTCTTTTATACGATCAATATTAAATTTAGATTTTTTCTTAATATCTAAAGCGGCTTTATTAGGAATAATCTTATGCTTAGCTTGAGCTTGAGCCACCGCAACCTCTACTTTCCTTAGACTTTCCCATTTATTTTCTTCACTCCAAATACTTGTCATCTCAGGATGACTATAACGAGAAATCATTTACTTTACCCCTTTATTATACATAGCTTGCACTAGGCTATACTGATACCTATACATCAAGTTCATACTATAGCCTCTCCAATCTATTGGTGAGTTCCAAATGTAATTTGTATCATTTAAAACCTCTTTGCCATAACTAACTGGAAACAACGTTTTTAATAAGCCTCCTAAATTCTCACTCTGTTTAGGAGCAAACTCTACAAATCTAAATTTATTTTTTAAAAAATCTTGAATTTTTTCAATAGATTCAGTTTTCATTTTTTTATTATAAACCTCTTCTAACGTCCAAATATCTAAATAATTATCCTGCCCACCTTTAATAATGATTATAAAGTTTTCCTCTTTCCAAGGTTTAAATGGAGAATTTAACCAAATAGACCACACAGGAAGAGCCCCAAGGTTTTTAGATTCATAAAAAAATCTTTTCCTATGCCAACCTAAACCATTTCTTATATTATTTTTTTCATTTGATGTTAAAATCTTTAATTCAGAAACAGTTAAACTTATTATCCAGTCTTTAGAATTCTCTTTAACTTCTAATAAAATTTTACGAAGATCTTGATTCGAGGCTAACTGTACTTGAACACCCTGCTTTTTTAAAAACTCTAAGCTTTTTAAATAAGTTTTTTTATCTGATCTACGCAAGTATAATTCAGATTCTAGATTAAAAACCTCTTTCTCCTCAGACCATAGTAAAGCTTTTTTAAATGATGATTTTGAAAAAGATTTTAAAAAATCATCAAACCAAAAGTTCTTATCTTCTAAAACTTTTTTCTTAAATTCATCTTTAAAAACTTGTAATACAGCTCCTCTATTTAAAGCATCCCAAGATAAATTCCCTAAAGGAGTAGATAAGCAAAATCCTGTTTTTAAAGGATGAATAATATCATCAGCTCGAATAAAGTTTACAAAGTCTTCTGGAGAATGAAGTGTTATAGAAAATGGAAAAGGACCATCAATATCTTCAGGATCAGACCAGTCTAAATGATTAGTAACTTCAATTAATAAAACTTTAATACCTAAAGACTTTAAACGGTTTGCCAACCAGTGAGAACGCCACCCCATAGAAAGAATATTCACTTTATTCATATAAACCTTTAGTTTTTTGAATATATTTAAAAATAAGCCTTTGCTCAAACTGGTGTATACATTCTACAAAACTTTTAAAGTCAAAACTTCCAACTATATTTTTTTGAAGCAGTATAGTACCCTCATCTACCTGAGCAACAGCTTTGTGCAAAGTGCAGCCCCTTCCTATATTAGTTTTATAAGATTTTTCAATGGCATTTAAACCTGGGAAATAAGGTAAGATTGATGGATGAAGATTAATAAATTCGGCCTTAACTATTTTTAAAAAAGTCTCGGGTATAATTTTCATAAACCCTAAAAGAAAAATCCTTTTTATTTTAAGAACATTAATTTTATTCGAAAACTCTACCCAGTCTAAAGGGTTTTTTAATGAAACTACTTCTATTTTAAAACCTCTTCTTTGAGCCCATACTAAACCCTCACAGTTTTTATTAGCAAATACATAAAAAGTAGACTTTGAATAAGTATCTAAGAGAGCCTTAAGATTTGAGCCTTTTCCTGATATAAATATAGCTTGCCTTATACTTGTAAGCACTCTTCTTACTTAATCCTCCATTTTTGAATTCCTACCATTTTACAAACATGCCCACTTGTAACAATCTGCATACCTAAAACCATTTTAATAACTTTTAAAACTTGCTTAAAATGATTTGGATCTATTATTATGAAAAAACCAATTCCACAGTTAAATACCTTATACATTTGCTCTTTAGTTAAATTAGCCTTAGACATTGCAACTGTATAAATTTCTTCCCAATTCCAATCTTTAAGTTCTACCCCTAAACCATCCGGCATAATACGATTGATATTATCCATACCTCCACCTGTAATATGTGCTGAAACTCTTACAGCTCTCATTAAACCCTTATCTTTTAATGCTTTAACTAGGGGCCAATAAAGTTTTGTAGGTTTCATTAATTCATCTACATATTCCCCACCATTTTCACCAAATATTCTTCTTAATAAGGAATAACCATTTGAATGAAACCCTGAACTTGAAATGCCTAAAATATGGTCGCCTTTTTGAACCTTTTTAGTTGTCCATGCCTTTTCCTCATCAACAACTCCCACTGCAAAACCTGCTGCATCAAAATGACCAGCACTGTATAGACCTGGAAGCTCTGCTGTCTCACCCCCAATAAGAGCAGCACCTGACTGAGTACAAGCTTTTCTTAAATTTGTAAAAAACTCTTTAAGCTGCTCCTCTTTTAGCTTAGATGTTGCAAAATAGTCTAGAAAGAATAATGGCTCAGCCCCTGTGCAAAGAAGATCATTTACACACATTCCAACCAAATCTTGAGCAAGCCCCTTTGTTTTACCCGATGCTAAACCCATTAACAACTTAGTTCCTATACCATCAGTTGAGGAAACTAAAAGAGGCTCCTTCATATCAGAAAAGCTTCCCTTAAAAAGAGCAGCAAAGCCACCAATGCCTGAAACTAGACGCTTTTGATGAGGAGAACTTGTTTCTGATAAATTTGTACTCTTCATCCACTCAACAACTTTATCAGCTTTTTTAACATCCACGCCCGATAATTTATAGGTTAGCTTTTCAGACTCATCAATACTATTTCCACCAGGCTCACCTGACTTCATATTATACCCCTATAATGTTATATAAAATAATATTTACACCAAACAGCCTACCTCAGTCTATATCAGAGAAAGCTTTTTTAGGTTAGGTTTTTATTTATTTCTTTCTAAGAAAGACTACACTAAAAAAAATTATAGAATTTGCTCTGATTTATGCCATTATTATTAAGCTTTTACAATACTTACATATTACGGTGCTATGGAAATAAGAAAATCACCATTATTTATGACCATAATGCCTTTAAAGGTCTATTGCTTAACGTGATTTAAAAGTAAAATTCCTAAGATTCCACCTTAATAAAGCTTAAAATAAAATACTTTCTTTAACTTATCCTTGATTTTTTTTAAAAAAATCTAGACTTACTACACAGCACTCTTAATTAAGAAATCTCTTAAAAAATACGTAAATATGTAAATTAAGGCTTTTGTATAACTTCAGATGCTTTCGTCTTCTCTACAGCTACTTGAGCAAAATCTATTTTACTCTCTCTTTTTTTAAAATCTTTATAAACTTTAATTTTTTTAATATCAGGGGCAAGAATAACAAAAAGCTGTCTTCCTTCTTTTTTAGGTACTGTTTCTATAACAGAAATATTATCAAGCTTCTTTATAACCTTCATTAAAAGATCATGACCAAGTTCCTGGTGAGCCATTTCTCTACCAGAAAATCTTAAATTCACCTTTACTTTATCACCATTTAATATAAATTTAGTGGCATGTTTAAGTTTAGTTTCTAAATCATGATCCTCTGTACGAGGTCTCATTTGAATTTCTTTTATTGATATTATAGTCTGTTTCTTTCTAGATTCCACAGCTTTTTTCTTATTTTCATACTTCCACTTTCCATAATCCATAATTTTACATGTAGGAGGCTTTGCATTTGGAGCAACTTCAATAAGGTCTAAACCCTTATCACGAGCAATTTGTAAAGCTTCTTGAATCCTCATAGAACCAAGCATTGTTCCATCATTAGAAATCACACGAACTTCTAAAGCTCTAATTCTATCATTAACTTTATGACCTTCATCTCTTTGAGGGCGTCGCCCTCCTTTTCCACCTTTAATAGTTGCCTCCTATAAGCTTATTTATAAATCCAATAAACGTAATTTATCACGTACTACTAATTCTTTAATAAATTCATCTACACTTAAATCTTTTTTTACTTGGCCTGTTCTAAGTCTTATAGAAACATTGCCACTCTTTACCTCTTCATCACCACAAATAATCATATAAGGAACCTGTTCTAATTGTGCCTCTCTAATTTTAAAACCTAATTTTTCAGCTCTAAAATCAAATTCAGCACGAATGCCCTTTTCTTTAAACTTTTGTCTTAAAGTCTGACAAAAATTTTGATGCTTATTAGAAACATTTAAAATCTTAACCTGCACTGGAACTATCCAAAAAGGAAGTCTTCCTGCTGTATGCTCTAAATACACTCCAAAAAATCTCTCCATAGAACCTAAAATAGCTCTATGTAACATAACCGGTTTTTCTAAATTATTATCTTCGTTTACAAATGACAAATCAAAAACATCAGGAAGATTAAAATCACACTGTACTGTTCCTAACTGCAACTTTCTTTTAAGAGCATCTACAAACATGATATCAAGCTTTGGTCCATAAAAAGCCCCTTCACCTTCATTAACTTTAAATGATAAATTTAAACTTATTAGAGCCTTTGACAAAGCCTCTTCAGCTTTATCCCAAATTTCATCACTTCCCATTCGTTTTTTAGGGCGAGTAGATAAGAAAATTTCATATTCAAGCATTCCAAGCTCTGTATAGACTTCCTTTAAAAAAGTCATTACTTGAGCTATCTCATCTTGTAACTGACTTATTCTACAAAAAACATGAGCATCATCTTGGCAAAATGTTCTTACACGAGTTAAGCCCTGGACAACACCTGAACGCTCATATCTATGTAGTCTTCCAAAATCTGCAACTCTCCAAGGAAGCTCTCTATAAGATTTTTTTTTCGTATTATATAAAAGACAGTGCCCAGGACAGTTCATAGGCTTTACTGAAAATTCACGCCCATCTGTTTCTGTAAAAAACATATTCTCTTTATAATTTTTATAATGACCACTTTTATGATAAAGTTTTATGTCAAAAATTTGAGGCGTAATAACTTCACCATAGCCATATTTTTTATACTTCTCCCTCATATAATTCTGCAAAGCGTTATATATAAAAGTTCCCTTAAAGGTAAAAAATGGAGACCCTGGAGCATATTCAGAAACCATTGTAAAAAGATCTAAATTCTTACCTATAATACGATGGTCTCTTTTTTTAGCTTCAGCAAGTAAATGCATATATTCATCTAAAGCCTCTTTAGATTCAAAAGCTGTTCCATAAATACGCTGTAAACTTTCTTTTTTCTCATCTCCACGCCAGTAAGAACTTGCAATAGATAAAAGTTTAAAAGCTTTTATTTGTCCAGTTTTTTGAATGTGTGGACCTCTACAAAGATCAAACCAACCCCCACCTTGTTCATATATAAAAACTTCTTTAATCTCTAAGAGATCTTTAATCAGTTCAACTTTAAATTTTTCCCCAAGCTTATTAAATATTTGAATAGCCTCATCTTTAGAAATTATTTTTTTTTCTAAAGACTGATTTTTCTTAATAATGTAATTCATTTTTTTTTCTAAAGCTTTTAAATCATCTAAAGTAAATGGTTCTTCACGATAAAAATCATAATAAAACCCATCTTCTGTAACAGGACCAATTGTAACCTGTGTTCCTGGATAGAGCTCTTGAACAGCTTCAGCCAAAACATGAGCCGTTGAGTGGCGAATAACTTGACGACCATCTAAAGAGTTTAAGGTTACAATTTCAAGTTTTGTCCCGTCCTCTAATTTAGTCCTAAAATCAACAACAGTTTTTTCTCCATTGATTTTAGCTCCAACAGTATCTTTTGCTAGCTTTAAACTAATACTTTTTGCAACCTCTAAAACTGTGGGATTACTTTTAAATTCTTTAATGGATTTATCTAAAAGATATATCTTAATCATGATAATGATTAAAAATTTGTATTCTTATTTAAAACATTTTCTACCATTCCCCAATAAAAACCTGTTTTAAGGGATTCTGTCAATATAAGAGAGGCTTTATTTTGGCCCAAAAAAGTGACATAAAGCCATTAAAACTACTACTCATAGTTTGTCCTCATTAAAGACATAAAAGCTAGAAAAAAGTAGCTCGTTTTATATTGAATTTGGACACTAGTAGTCATACTCACCAGCACTATTGCTCTTCTAAGCCTTAAAAACTAATAAGGAAACAACACGATATTAAAGATGATAAATTCAAACTAAAATCTCTTTAGGAAACGCATGTAAATTATAAGCACTCGCCATAGACATTCCATAAGCTCCAGTATCCATAATAGCTATCCACTCGCCCTCTTTAGGAACCTGCAAAGCTCTATCATAACCTATAATATCTGAAGATTCACAAACAGGACCGGCCACATCAAAGTTTTTAACGGTTCTAGTTTTATCAAATTTTAAAGGAACAATATTATGATAAGCTGAATAAAGTGAGGGTCTTATTAAATGATGCATTCCTGTATTTAAAATTATAAAATCTTTAAAACCATTATTCTTAATATATTCCACTCTAGCTAATAAAACACCCGCTCTTGCAACAATAGATCTTCCAGGTTCAAATAAAACTTCTCCCTTAAAGTCTTTAAATAAGGGCGTAATTTTCTCTCCAAACTCTGTAATACTTTTAATATCATCTTCTTCATTATTAGAATGGTAATCTACTCCTAATCCACCACCTAAATTTAAATACTTAATTTCATATCCTTTTAATGATAATTCCTTTTTAACTCTTAAAATAGATTCTAAGGCTTTAACTAACGGATCCGTGTTCATAATTTGTGAACCAATATGACAACTTATTCCCTGTAATCTAACAAATTCTTTACTTGATTTTAAAGCCTTTAATACTAACGACAATTGCTCTAAAGGTATTCCAAATTTATTCTCTCTTAAACCTGTTGAAATATATGGATGAGTATCTACTGTTATATCAGGATTTAATCTTATTCCTATGGCTACCTTTTTATTTAAACTTCTTGCTATTTTAAAAACTCTTGTTATTTCAGAAATAGATTCACAATTTATTTGAAAAATATTTTTTTCTAAAGCTTCTTTAATTTCAGTTTTAGTTTTTCCAACACCAGAAAAAATAATCTCATCGCTATTAAACCCTGATTCTAACGCTCTATTAAATTCTCTAATAGAAACAACATCAGCACCAAATCCTTGTTTTTTAATAAAGGACATCAACTCTAAATTTGGATTTGCTTTTACTGCATAATAAATACGATTCTTAAATTTTTTAAAAGCAGTTTTATACGCCTCCACCCTCCTTTTAACTGTCTGAAGACTATATAAATATATCGGTCTGTCTACCCCTTGAGTATACGTTATTAAGGGTATCTTACTGCCTTTTGTATTTAAAGATAGCCTATTCTTATCATAAAAAAAACTTAAGCGATGAAACATTTTAACCTTTTTCTAAGCCAAACTCAACATGAAGAGCTTGAACCGCTAATTCAACTTGTTCACGAGGAAGCACACCACTCATTTTAATATCACTTGTAGTTACAAGTTTTAAATCAACTCCTGATTCTTTAAAAGTTTTAAAAAATCTTGCAGCAACTCCTGAATAAGTTATCATTCCAACACCAACAATAGAAACCTTTGCAACATTAGGAATCTCTTTAATCTTAATTGTTTCATCTTTAAATAAAGATTTTAATATTTTTATTCCCTCAAAAACATCTTCATCGGCAATAGAGAATGCCACTCGTTGGCCCTTAGCAACTTGAGTTTGAGAAATAATATCCACCAGAATTTCTTTTTCAGATAATTTTGTAAAAAGCTCGGCTAAACAACTTACCCCTGCAGGTGCCGGTTCTACTGATAAAATCGTAATTTTAGAATCATGGGTTATTGCTGAAACTACTGATGCTTCCATGGTATTTTTCCTTTTTAATATCCACGTACCTTCACTCTCTAGAAAACTTGATCTAACATGTATTGGAATATCATATTTTGCTGCAATTTCCACACATCTAAAGTGTAAAACTTTAGACCCTAAAGTAGCCATTTCCATCATTTCTTCGTAATTTAGTTGATAAATTTTAGAGGCTTTGGGCTCAATCCTTGGATCCGCTGAGTAAACTCCATCAACATCAGTAAAAATTTCACAAACTGATGCATTTAAGGCCGCTGCCAGTGCAACACTTGTTGTGTCAGACCCCCCTCGACCTAAAGTTGTCACTCTATCTTTCTTATCTATTCCTTGAAAACCTGCAACTACAGGTATAATACCAGAATCTAGCATCTTAGTTAAAAGAGATGTTTCAACATTTTGTATTCGAGCCTTAGAATACATAGAATCTGTTTTAATACCTAATTGAAAGGCTAGCATTGGAGAAGACTGCATGCCTCTTTTTTGCAGTGCCAGTGCTAACAACGAAACCGACACCTGCTCTCCTGAGGCCAATAAAAGATCGTAGGCGTCTCCCCCTCTAGCATTAAAATTCATATTATAAGCAAGCTGTATAAGCCTATTTGTTTCACCAGACATTGCCGATGCAACAACAACAAAGCGTTCACCCTTATTAAATGATTTAACCAGTCTATCGGCAACCTTTTTAATCCTTTTTATAGATCCTATAGAAGTTCCACCGAACTTCTTGACCAAAACGTTTTTCATAGTGTTTCCTTCTAACAAAGAGGTTCACATATGAAAAGTTTTATCTTTGGAAAATCATCATTAAACCTTCCCCTTTTTGGAATAGATTTTTGTTACAAAATCACAAATACTTCAAAGCATATCCTTATTCTTAGTGGGGTTCATGGGGATGAGGTTGAAGGAGTTATCTTAGCAAAAGCTCTTATAGGAAAACTTATAAAACACCCTATTAAAAATATAAAAATTTCCTTAGTACCAGAATTTAATATTGAAGGTATTTTATTAAAAACTCGACAAAACTATGCAGGAGTGGATTTAAATCGTAATCTTCCTACAAAAGACTGGACTCCAACTTATACAAAAATTCGATACTTCCCTGGAACAGCCCCCTGTAGTGAAAATGAAAATAAAGCCCTTAATACTTACCTTAATGAAAATAAAATTGACTTTATCATATCCCTACACTCATGGAAGCCCATGCTTAATATCAACGGCGACTGCTCTTTAATTGCTGACCATATTTCAAAAAAAACAGGTCTTATAATTAAGGACAATATTGGCTATCCTACTCCTGGCTCTTTAGGAACCTACACAGGTTTTGAAAAAAATATCCCTACTCTAACCTATGAAATTCAAAAAGGAATTGATATGGAAGAAATTTTAAAAGTTCATTTAAAACCTATTTATGACAGTATTAAAATATTTAGTGAAGGAAAAAAATAACTATGAGCACTACATATCTAGAAAATAAAATTGAAAAATACTACAATGAGTCTAAAAATTCTATAAAGTTTGATTCATTTCCACAAGAAATGATTGATTCTATAAAAATGACTATTGACTTACTTGATAAAGGAAAACTTCGTACAGTCAAATATTCTAAAAACAATGACAAGTGGATTGTAAATGAGTGGGTAAAAAAAGCTATTTTACTTTATTTTAAAATTAAAAAAATGAAGGTCTTTGAATCTGGTGACCTTAGTTTCTATGATAAAATCCCACTTAAGAAGTGGACTGGAGCAGAAGGAGTTAGGGTGGTACCTCAAGCTCTAGTTAGAAAAGGCGCCTACATTGAACCTGGCACAGTGCTTATGCCAAGCTACGTAAATATTGGAGCTTATGTTGGATCCGGGTCAATGGTAGACACTTGGGCCACTGTTGGGTCATGTGCACAAATTGGAAAAAATGTTCATCTTTCCGGTGGTGTTGGAATTGGTGGAGTCTTAGAACCGCTTCAAGCCACTCCAGTAACTATTGAAGACGATGTTTTTATTGGAAGCAGATGTATTGTAGTTGAAGGCGCTCTTGTGAAAAAAGGTGCTGTTTTAGGAGCTGGTGTTGTAATCACTGCATCTACTAAAATTATTGATGTAACAGGGCCTAAGGAAACTCTTTATAATAATCTAATTCCTCAAAATTCTGTTGTTATTCCTGGTACTATTGAAAAAAAGTTTGCATCAGGAGCTTATGGAGTACCTGTAGCCTTAATAATTGGTAAACGAAAACAATCAACAAATAAAAAAACTTCACTAAACCAGACTTTAAGAAGTTTTAATGTTAGTGTATAAATTTTTTAAAAAGATTAAAAAATAAATACTGTTTTAAACTTATCCGCTCTAACCTTTACTTATAATAGTTATCATTAATATTACCCCTAGTATTTTAATGAAGTACACAATGAAAAAAATATCGACATGAAAAATCTCTAAATAACTCTTCTAAAATCTAGATTTATCTAAATTTAAAAAACACTTAAATTTAACACAATTATTGTGTGTAGCAACGATGGTTTTTTAATACCAGTTTAATTTACTATTTTATTTTAATATTGGTTATTCTAATCTAGTTTCAGATTGTATAAAACTTAACCAACCTCTTGCGGCTTCAGACTTATCTGCGATTACTATAAAGCTCTGCCTTGAAAGATCTAATTTACTTAAATTAAAATAAGCTACACCAAGACCCATATAAATTTGCTCTTTATCCTCTAAGTTAAGCTTCATATCTTTAATAGATTGAAAAATAACTCTGGCCTCAACCCATTTCTCTTCTGCTAAAAGAATCTGTCCTAATTGAATTGAAGTCCTCACTTCAGGATTAGTTTTATGAATTTCCTTTAAAATTTTAAGAGCTTTTTTATTTTCACGAGCACTCATATATGCAGAAGCCAATTGCTTTTGAGCTTTTAAAGTTCCTCTTTCTTTTTTAGTAAGCTTGTTCTCAATCCACATAGCCGCTTTATATGGAATATCAGTAGAAATCATTAAGCTTGAAGCATTTTGAATTTGTTTATCACCACCAACAGTTCCCATTAAATAGCCCATCTCTAAAACTACTAATCCCTTTGCTTCTTCACCAGTTGATAAATGACCTGCAGCCCATTGTTTCCAATACACTTCCTTTGTTGGATTCTGAGCAACGAGTATTTTTAAAGCTTTAGTCGCCTCTTTATATTTTTCATTTGCAAAATATAAACTAACAGCCATTGCAAGCCAAGACTCTTTAGGCTCTGTAGTTAAATCAATGGCTTTTTGAATAGCTTTTAACGCTTCTTTTTTCTTTTTTTGCCCATATAAAGCACCTGCTAAAATTGCATAAACTTGACTATTTGAGCTTGGAGCTACTTTTAACCAAAAACTTATTATTTCTTCTGTTTTTTTATATTTTGAATTCATCATTTCAAGTTGAGCAATAATATAAATAATGGATAGTGTCGCAGCTTGTGGTAATGAGTCTATATCTAATGTTTTTTCAAAAGCTTTTAATGCTTTTTGGTTCTGCCCTTTTTGTGCATATGCATAAGCTAATGCTTGAACTACTTGAGCATTCTCTGATGGATTTAACACAGTTCTTACTTCAAGCTTTTTAAACATTGCAAACGCTCTTTTTATTTGACCAGAACTTAAATCTTCTTGAGCTCTAATTAAAAGCTTATGTGTTCTTTCTGACAGTGAGGCACCTGGTCGCTTTGAGATTTTTTTCTTAAAGACTTTTGTATCTTGTGAAAAATTAAATGCTTGAGACGATATGCAAAAACCATAAATTAATATAAAAAAACCTAGTTTCTTCATTAAGCACCGTCCAATTTAAAATCAATTTGAATACCATGCCCTTTTACAGCATATGGTCTTCCATTTTTTATAGGTGGTTTATATTTATATTTACTCGCCGCACCTACAGCTGCACGATCAAAGACCCTTCTCGGGCTTGAATTTACCACTCTTACATTACTAACTGATCCATCAGGTTGAATATCAACTAACATCTGAACAAAACCCTCTAAACCTTTCATAGCTGCTTGTCTTGGATACTGAGGATCAACCTTTACTATTGGCACCATTTCTGAATCTAAAGATCCTACAGCACTAACCCCACCAAGAAACGGCCCTCCGCCTAAATCTAAACCCAATGCCAACGGTACAACCTGCATTTGCGGGTTAGTGTTTTTAGGTTTATTTACTTTAGCTATCTTAGGCTTTGGAACATCTGGCTGTTTTTCAACTTTAGGAGGCACCTTAGGCTTAATACGTTCACGTTCATTTAATTCACTTAAACGAATATTTCTTAAAAAGGAAAGATCCATTTTATCTTTTTTATTAAGCGCTGTTGATGGCTCAGAAATGATATAACCAACTCCTAAAAAAACTAAAGGGACAACCATTAAAGCCCCCCAGATATTAAGATTTTTTTTATAACCTAATGAAAACTTCACTAGTTAGTCGACTCCTTTGCAGCAATGGAAATATCCTGCACTCCGGCAAGTTTAATTTGATCCATAACCTTAACTAAAACACCTGTTTTAGATCCTACATCAGCCTGGATTATTACAGCTCCCTCAGGACTTTCAGCATGAAGCCTCTCTATGTTTGCCCTAACTGATCTAACATCCACTTGCCTCTTATCAACCCAAATCTCGTCATTAACTCCAATAGCTACAAATATAGAGGCGTTTTCTTTTTTCTTAGCAGCTTTTGCTGAGGGACGGTTAACTTGTAGACCCGCTTCTTTTACAAATGAAGTAGTTACAATAAAGAAAATCAACATGATAAACGTAACATCCAGCATTGGTGTTAAATCTATTCCAGCTTCATTAGATGAACTCTTTCTTCTTCTCATCTTACTCTCCACCTTTTAATTCAAAAGTTTCTGATAAAGTTAACTCAAGTTTTGCTCTATCATTTTTGAGTTTATTAATTCCAATAAGTCCAATTAAAGCAATAATCATACTTACCATTGTAGGAAGGGTTGCTTGAGAAACTCCGCCGGCCATGAGCCTTGGATTACCTAAACCTTTATGAGCCATCACATCAAAAACTGAAATCATTCCAGTTACTGTTCCAAGTAAACCAAGCAGCGGACACATAAATGTAATCACTTCAATTAAAGACACTCTTTTACTAAGCAGGCTCTTTAAACGAGAAACTGAGTACTCTCTTTCATATAAAGCTCTCCAGTCAGACCTATGTAAGTAAGTTGAACTTTTAAGTTCCTTTTTAACTAAGTCTGAAAATTCATATTTATAAAAATAAAATCTTTCTCTTAATAAAGCACTTAAAACTAAAGCTATTACAAATAAAACCCAAAGAACATCTCCTCCAGATTCCATAAGCGTTGTAAAAGGTTCAATAATTTTAAACATTATTCCTTAATCTTTTAAAATATTTTTAGATAATAAACCAATACTCTGCTCTTCTAAAATTACAAGTATTCCTTCTGCTTTATTATTTAAAAAGTTATGAACTAGGAGCAAAGGTATTGCACAAATAAGACCAAGTACTGTGGTGATTAAAGCCTGAGATATGCCGCCAGCCATAATTGCAGGATTACCAGTTCCAAAAAGAGTAATAGACTGAAAAGTTGCAATCATACCAGTAACTGTTCCAAGCAAACCCATTAAAGGAGCAATTGCTGCAAAAAGTTTAATAGTTCCAAGTCTTTTTTCAAAAGGAGCAGAGTTTTTAATAAGCTGCTCTTCAAGCTTTAGCTCAACAGTACCCTTGTCTAAATTACTATATCCATTAAATGATTTTAAAATTCGACCAAGAGCATTTTCATCATTTAGAGTACTACTTTGCATTTGATCTTTAATTTTTGATTCTTCTTTTACCAGAAAAAAAAGTCTCTCAATGCAAAGCCCAAGCCCTATTAATAAAACAATAAAAATACAATACCCAACAGCACCACCTTGTTGAAAACGTTCAAATAAAGTAGGAGCCTCAATCAATATATTAAGCAGAGCTCCTTTTGTTGGGTCTATTGACACACTCTTAACAATTCCAGCTTGAGCAGTTTGAAGATCACCTAAACCACTCCTAAAGCGACTTGATGGTTGTCTTTGCAAATAGGATAATGACCCTGTTTCTGGGGTGAATTTTAAAAACCTATTGTCTTTAGCAATATTAAAAGAACCTATTCTAAGAACTTTTTCTTGTTTTGTCTTACCATCATTGCCAATAACATTAGTTTTATAAGATACGACTTTTCCAGACTCTGTCATTTCTCGAATCAATTCATACCAAAGTTTTTCTAAGGCTGCTGCTGAAGGAAGAGCTTTCTTATCTGTTAAAGAGTTTAAAAATTCAGCCCTACCCTTAAACTGAGTGGAAACTACCGAGTTTTCTACAATTCCTCTAAAATCTCCTGAAACCTGTCTAACTACACCAAAAACTTCACCTAAGGTTCCAACAGCAATATTTAACTCTTCTTCTAAAATCGCTAATTGTTTCTCATTATTATCAAATATAACAGCTAACCTTTTACCTTCAGCTTCTAAAGTAGCAAGTTTAGATTTGGCTTTACCTAAAAGAGCAGCTTGGCCGTCTCTTTTTGATCTAAACTTAATTTCTCTTTGTTTCCATATAACCGAATTTTGTTGAGCTTCACCTTGAACAGATTTAAGAAGCTCATCAAGATTTTTAAGGGTTTTAGCAGAATAAGATACTGATGATAATACAGTTAAAGATGACAAAACTACTAATGATAATAACTTCATAAGTTACCCTTCTATAGCTGACTTAACAACTGGAACTGTTAATAAGGTTGGCGCTTTTTGTTTCTTAGCAATTTTAAGTCCATCTTTTAATGCGCTCTTATAAGTTCTTTCTAAATTTACAAACTTTTTATTAACTTTATCCCAACGACCAAAAGACTTCCCATCAAACCCTCTGTACATAAGAGAAAGCCTTCCAACTCTTAAAAACTCAACAGAAAGCTCATCTCCTAAAGGAGACCTCACTTTACCATTGTACGCTTCAATAGTACGACCATACTCATTCTCAATTTGATAAGCCTCAAGAACTCTTCTAAACTTTTCAGATGTTGAAACATCTGCTCTGATCATAAGCGCATCTAAATCAGCTATTCTCTTTGCTCTTTCCTCCTTTAAAAACGGCACATCAAGCTTTATAAAAGTTTTAATAGAATCTAACATCTTAGTAACAAGAGGAAGAACTTCTT
The DNA here is from genome assembly GCA_965205945.1 of Bdellovibrionales bacterium. Classification (GTDB taxonomy): domain Bacteria; phylum Bdellovibrionota; class Bdellovibrionia; order Bdellovibrionales; family UBA1609; genus JALZUR01. Next base: position 98,105 of record CBDBIB010000001.1, read on the forward strand.
TTTTAAGATTAGATACATTTTTCATTTTTTCTTTAATTAAAGCCATCTCTTTAATTTGAGACTCTATAAGACCTCTCATTTGCTGATTATAAACTTTCATATTTTCAATCTGCTTTAAAGTCGCTTTATATTCTCTTAAATCAAAGTCTATCTTATCAGCATAAATATTGATTTTCTTCTGAGAAACTCGCTCAGCCTCATCACTTTGAGTTTGAATATTTATTGCTTTCTTTAAAATTTCTTTAGATTGTTGAGCATTTGCGGCTAAAGCCCCTAAAGAAAATATTATTAAAATTATATGTTTTTTCATTTTATATTTCCTAACAATCAGAATGAGTGCCTATAATTTACGAAGGCATATCTTCCCCAATCATTGTAAATACTTGAATTTAACCCTGTATGTTTATCATAGGGAGGCGTGTTTCCAAAAATATTTTTTATACCAATTTTAAATTCACCTTTTTTTCTAATCTTAAAAAAATATGTCACATTATGCTCAACATATGTTTTAACTCTGTTATATCTATTTGCCGTTTTTTGACCTGCTATAATGCTATGATCAAGTTTTATCATATGACCTCTAACTGGCATATATGAGATACTAATATTATTTCTCCATTTAGGAAATCCATAATCATCTAAGTAATCTACTGTTGGCAAGCCTTTAAATAAACCTTGTATATATTTAAAAGCTTGAGAGTGCTCATCAGAAACTCTAAAATTACCAATTTTAGTTGAAAAAGCATAGGCAACTTCTAAATCAACACCAGCTTGTTTTCTTGTTGATAAATTTTGAGTTGGCACTGTTAAGCCCTTACCCCCACTCCTAATAAACCCCTTCTCATCTCGTTCAATTATAATACCACGCTCACTTAACAAAGCTTTTTTTCCAGCAAGCTCTGCTTGAGTAATCAGCTCCAAATCAGCTCCAATTACATTAGAAATGTCAGCATACCAACCATCTACCACAAAAGATAATCCTCTAATAGGCTCATAAACAGCACCTAAATTATATGTAATCGCTTCCTCAGCCTTAAGATTTTCAGGGGCTTCATAAACAGTAAACCATTGTTGAGGTGAACAGTTTCTGTTACTTTCACTACGCCCGGTATTCTCACATGCTTTTTGATCAATAAAAAAAGGAAAACCACTACTTCCTTTAGCATAAAGCTCCTGCATTAACGGAGCTTTATAACCTTTAGCAACAGAACTCCTTATAATTAAGTTATCCAGAATTGAGTACTTAATAGCTGCTTGTGGACTAAATGCAGTTCCATAATCACTAAACCAGTCAAACCTTGCTGCTACTTGGAGTTCTAATTGCTTCATAAGTGGAGCAACAACCTCTAAATAAACAGAGCCAATGTCTCTATTGCCTCCACCATTTATTCCAGCTCCACCAACAATGTTTTTAGCAGTTGTTTCAGGATCAGCCTCTGTTGCGTAGTAAAAATGGTTATATTGAGTTCCTAAAGCCATACTTATAGGAAGTCTGTTCCAAGGAAGCTCCATTAATTCACCAGATACATTTAAATCCGTTGAGTATGTAACTGATTTTGTTTTTTGGTAAGGAGCAAATGGCGCATCTCCTAACTCGGCAATTGAATGATTTGGATTATAAGGATTAAATTTACCTGATGAAAAAACAGCATTTAAAGCATCTTTTTTAAAATACCCAGTTGGTGATGAATCTTTTGTATAAGTAACGCCATAACCTACGCTTGCATTAAAAACCCAAGTTTCTCTAAACTCTCTTTCTAATTTAGCCATAGCATTGTACGCGTTACTTTTTAAATCGTTTACCCTGTTGCCACCTGGAACAATTCTATAGGCAAAACTCACCGGATCTGGCATTGTATTTAATTCTTCTTGAGTAAAAGCTCCCCACCCCTGAACAGCTGATTTTGCTACAGAAAGATCCCCCCCTGGGGTTGGTGCATATATCCATTGAGTATTTTGCTGAGAAAACATAGTAACAATATCTAGATTTGTTCTAGAGTTAAATTTTTTATTGTAATTAAGATATGTGGAATACTGTTGAATTTCAGGTATATTTGATGCCTTATTTGCATAGGCATAACGACAAAATTCATTGCCATCACCATCATCTTTTACGTAAAAATACTGTGAAGGATCCGCCTTACACGCTGCCACATCAGCAATCCTAAGTCTAGAGTTTCCATCAATATTTGTATACGTTGGTATAGGGCCTATTTTGCTAAATCCGATATTTCCATCGCTTGCAGCTTTAGACCATTCCCTGTCTTTAGACATAATAAATTTATTATTTCTATATTGAAAAGCCGCTGTTATAGATCCATCTTTAAATTGCTTTCCACCTATAACAGAAAAGTCTATTCTTTCTCCGCCTTCCTCCTCAGGAACAACCAATTGCATAGAGGCCTCTGCTCCTGTAAAATCTCTGCGTGTGTGAAGGTTAATAACTCCGCCTAAAGCATCTGATCCATAAATAGCAGAGGCTCCACTTTTTAAAATAGAAGAAGATTCAATGGCGATTTGTGGTATCAAATTTAAATCTACCGCTCCACTTATACCATTTGGTTGAAGTCTGACATTATTTAACAAAACAAGCGTATTAGTTGATCCAATGCCTCTTATATTAATATTAGATGACCCTGCAGTTGCTACTCCTGAAGTTTCTCGCTTTGCTCCAAAAGCGCTTACTGTTAAATCCCTAAAGTAATCACCAACAGAATTATACGGGGAATTCTCAATGTCTTGCCTGTTTATGATTTTAACAGGAGTTGGCCCTTCAAAATCTGTTCGTTTAATTCTTGATCCGGTGACCTGAACTTTTTCAAATTTCTTTTTTACTAAAGTCTCTTCTTGAACTGTTTCTACAGCTTCTTCTTGCGCATAAGTATTAAAAAGAGCCAATATCGACACTAAAAACAAAATATTAAATTTTGTAAGGCTATTCATTAATCTAGTCATAAATGTCTCCCATTTTCTTTATAAAATAAAGAAGGCCTTAATATGTTAGAAAATCGTTAAAAAATAAATTTGTTACGCAGCTCGACTTTAATAAGTTTTTGCAATTATTAAATATTTTTATTTTTTTTCACAAAGTTTTAATATCTTCTTCTTATTATATAGGCATTACTTTGTTATCTTTTAACTTAATTTATAAAATATTTTTAAAAGGCTCACTACCTTTTACGCTTTTTTTCACCTAAATAAACTTAATAAGACTTAGGAGCACTCAACTTTAAATAAAGTTATTTTTCCAATCTCCCTAGGGACGGCTTATTACTAAATAATTTTATCTTTTTAAGGTAATTTTTTATGAATTGAAACGAGAAAAAACCCTCATCAACGATAAGAGTTTTTATTTAGGCTTTAAAAATTAGGTATCAGTCTTGAAGCGCCTCTTTAACAGCCTTAAAAGCGTTTACAATACCTTTACCATACTTATTGTCTAAATCACCGTCTACTTGCACCTTAATAACTGAAGACTTAATAATCTTCTTTACCTGCACTGCTGTAAGCTTTGGGTTTGTAGATCTTATCAAAGCAGCCACGCCTGAAACATGAGGAGCCGCCATAGATGTTCCAGAAAAATAACTATAATCTGAAGCACTGACTTCAACACTTAAAGTCACAACTGCTTCTTTAGAATTATCCTCGTTGCCCTTTAAAACTTCAACAATCCTTTCGCCTATAGATTTTTTAATCCCAACAGCAATTATATCCAAATCATTTTCTAAGGTTCCTTTTAATTCACCATCAACATTATTAAATATAACCACAGCTGATGCATTTGCCTCCAACGCGGCTTGTGCCTTATTTGCAAACGAAATCTCACCTCTAGAAATCAAGGCAATCTTTCCGGTTAAATCAACATCTTTAAAATCCTCAGATTTTCCAAATCCAACATACTCAACAGGCAACCCTTGTACAACACCAACGCTAGATCCTTCCATTGAAGAAGAGTCTGTAACTACCAAATCACTATCAATAGTAACACCTATAGTCGACTCCCTCCCTGTTCCTTGTGGCAGTGAGGATAAAACATTTGCACCTGGAGCAACTACATCTAAATCAACGCCCCAGTTAGAAAAATCAGCAACATCTCTTTCTTCATTAATAGCTCCTACTGAGAGTACATGTGGGTACCTTGCTGGATATGAAATTTCATTCCTTCCATTATTTCCAGATGCTGCAACAACAACAACATTTGCTTCTTCAGCTTTTTCATACATCTTTGCCCCTATAGCATTACCAAATGAACCACCTAAAGAAATATTTACGACGTCCATACCTTCGCCAATGGCCCAATCAATTCCTGCTATTATAGCAGTCCCTTCACAATACTCATTAGTACAAACCTTTCCCGAGTATAGTGAGGCTTGAGGTGCAACACCTACAACGCCTGTTCCAAAGCCATCAGCTAAAATAGTTCCAGCAACATGAGTTCCATGACCAGAATCATCAAAATATGGGTATGGAAACTCCAAATCTATGAAATTTGAAATAAGATTTCTACCCTCAACAAATCTTGAAGCTATATTTGGATGATCTTTATCAATGCCCGAATCTAGAACAAGAACTTTAACACCTTGACCACCTCTAGAATGTGGCCATGCAGCGGGAGCATCTAATTCTAAAATCCCCCAAGGGTAATCTACTAATTTTTTATCAAAAGAATCTTTAACAACCTCAGGTAAAAAATAATTTCTTTGTGGAGCCCTAAACCTGTTAACACTTTCAACAAATTTAATATTTAAATCAGCTTTAAGCTTAAGTAAATCACTCTTTGAATTTACATCTACAACCATAAGTTCTAAATTTTTAAAAACTCTTACAGGAACAGTACTCACTCCCATGAAACTCATTTCTGCTGTGGCCTGTTTAAACGCACCGGGTTTAAAACCTACAACATACTCTTTAGCAAAAGCTAAAGGGCTTACTATTGTTAAAATAAATGAAGTTATTACAATCCTCTTGATTAAAATCACTGTGTCCCTCCCTAGTTAGAACTATGAGAAATTCTACATAAAGACTATTTTTTTTTTCAAGAAGGCTTTATTAATAAATGTCATTAGTATTTCTTATATCCAGTAGTTAAGCTCTAAACCTCTTACCTCTATTAACTTTTAGCCTATAAAAATCTAGGGAAATACAATTGTGCATAGCGTTTAAACCTTATTTAAAGCTGCTATTTAATTCAGTATAAAAAATATTTTTATACAATCTAATTTTAATTTAACTTGGCGTTGTAGCACATAGAGTCTCCTAAACTGGTGGTCTAATTCCATAAATGTATAGTCTAACAGAGGTAAATTGTAACTAAAAAGTTCTATTAAACTTTGTAAAAATCCTTAAAATGCCGCAAAAAAACTGTTTGAAAAAACCTGCCCATAAAGACTACTTTGATAGTATTATGTTAATAGATTTTTAAAAATTCTAGGCAAAGCTATTATGTAGACCACCTATGTTTTAGACCTTTTAGAAGCCAAAATATTATAGAACCACGCCCTATGAGTTTTTTTATTATACTTTTTTAGTTAATCTTTTTTAATTTCCTCCCACTTTAACCTTCCTTAATATGTTTTTTCAAATTTATTTTAAAATGGGTGATTAGTTTTAATCTTTGATCTAGAGTGAGCAGCCATATACAGCAACACCCAAAAAAAAATAGATTTTATCTAAAAAAAACTTTTAAAAAACTAAATAGGAGTATTCATGCCAAATAATAAACTAGTATGGAGTGATGAAGAGGGTGATCTTCGAAAAAAGGAAAAAACTAAATCATCGAGTTTGGTAAATGAAAAAGACATACATTTGGCTTTAAGAAGATTAACGTACAAAAAAGGAAGAACTGTTATTGAGCTTTCAAATTTACCTAACAATAAGGATTGGTGCCTAGAGTTAGCCAAAACACTTAAAAAATCCTTAGGAGTAGGTGGAACATATAAAAACAATTCTATTCAAATCCATGGGGAAAAAATAGAGTTAGTAATAAATTTTTTAAACAAAAAGAATATTAAATGGAAAAAAACTGGTGGTTAAATAGCTTTAAATAGAGTCTGTAAATTAGATTATGTAGCTGCGATTTAATTTACAGGCTCATCTTTAAATATAATTTTAAACACATACACTTAAAAAAACGCTTTGTAAGAATAATACACCTTATAAAACATTAACTAAAAGGCAGGAGGGTTTTAAAAAAAATAAACTTTAACTAGCAGACAGCTAAAAGCTAACTTCTAACTTTTTTTAGAAAAGGCTAGTGAACTAAAAGCGGCTAACACCTGAATAACATTTTTACAAAATAATTTACAGACTCTTAATGATCACTGTATAAAAAGTTAATAAAACTTCTTTCTTTTACTAGAAGGAAGGATTCCTAAAATATCCCTATATTTTGCAACAGTTCTTCGTGCAATATTAACCCCATCAGCACTTAAAATATCCACAAGCTTTTGATCTGACAAAGGCTTTTTCATATCTTCTCCTGCTACAAGCTTCTTAATTTTCATTTTAACAGATTCACTTGCTAAAGAATCTCCGCCTTTAGTTGCAATACTTGAATTAAAAAAGTACTTAAGCTCAAAAATACCTCTTGGAGTATACACAAACTTATTTGTCGTCACTCTACTTACTGTTGATTCATGCATTTCAATATCAGATGCTACATCTTTTAAAATCATAGGTTTAATATGCTCAGGACCTTTTTCAAAAAACTCAACTTGATGCTTAACAATACTTTCAGTCACTTTAAAGATTGTTTTCTGCCTTTGATGAATAGACTTAATCAACCACATAGCTGTCTTTAGCTTTGCATCTAAATATTCTGCAGCCTCTTTATCCTTAGGTGTTTTTGATTTTTTAAAAGTACTTTCAGCTGTAGATTTTTTATGTGCAAGCCCCCTATAAAATTGTGAAATCTGTAATTTCGGAAGACCTTCTTCATTTAAACTTACTACATACTCATCACCAATTTTTTTTATATAAACATCTGGTGTTATATACTGTGTATCCGCGCTGGTCATAAAGGCTCTTCCTGGCTTTGGATCAAGGCCTAAAATAATATTTGCAAGTTCTTGTACCTCTTCTATTCCAATGTCATTTTTTAAAGCCATATTAGTCTTTTCAACAATACGCTTGTAATTTTTATTCTGAAGCTCATCTAAATGATGCTCAATCATATATGTTAAATCATGAGTGTCTTCACCTATATTTTTTGCCTGAATCAAAAGGCACTCTTTTAAGTTTCTTGAACCTACACCTGCAGGGTCAAACTCATGTATAAACTGCAAGGACTCTTCTAGCTCCTCTTTATCTATTTCTGAATCTTTAGCAATATCTTCTAAAGAGTGGGCTAGATAACCATTATCATCAATATAGGAAATTAAAATTAAAATCTGCTCTAGTTCCTCGTCATTAAAACCTGACATATTCGCCTGCCAAACCAAATGATCTTTAAGATCTGCTTCTCTTGAGATAAAATTATCATAGTTAACTGCTTCTAGCTGGCTACTTTGTGATTTAGGAGCTGATTGATCTGCATAATTATCCCACTCAAACTCATCTTGCTTAGTAGGGTCCTGATCTTTTACATTGTCAGAATCCTTGTTTCCAGTGTTCATCTTAAGCTCTTCACCTGGATCACCCTCTGCTGTATCAATCATCTCTTCTAACAAAGGGTTTTCATTAAGCTCTTTTCTTATTGCTGTTTCTAACTCAAGTTTTGAGAGTTGAAGCATTTTAATTGCTTGCTGGAGTTGAGGAGTCATTCGAAGCTGTTGTGACAGCTTCATGCTTTGCTTTAGACTAAATCCCACACCCTTCTCCTTGCCTTGTTACATTCTAAAATCTTCACCCAAATAGTTTTCTCTTGCTCTTTGAGAGTTTAAAATCTCTTCAGGCGTCCCATCTAAGATAACCTTTCCAGAATCTAGTAAATAGGCTCTATCACATATCTTTAATGTTTCTCGGACGTTATGATCAGTTATTAAAATACCTAGACCTTTATTCTTTAAAAATAAAAGAATTTTCTGTATATCCTTTACTGCAATAGGATCAACCCCGGCAAAAGGCTCGTCTAAAAGTAAGAAATCTGGCCCTCCAGCCAGTGCTCGAGCAATCTCTACACGACGCTTCTCACCACCAGACAACGATTTTCCTAAGCTTTGAGTAATCTTTTCAATTCCAAACTCTTTATAAAGCTTACTTGCTCTAGATTTCATTTCAATTTTCTTAATACCTGAAGCTTCTAAAGCAACAAGTATATTTTCTTCAACTGTCATTGTCTTAAAAATACTTACTTCCTGAGGAAGATAACTGATTCCAAGCCGTGCACGCTTAGACATACTTAAACGAGTGATATCTTCATTTTTATAAAAAACTTTACCACTATCAGCAGTAACCAATCCTAACACCATGTAAAAACTTGTGGTCTTTCCTGCACCATTTGGCCCTAAAAGCCCTACAACCTCATTAGTTTTAATATTCATTGAAACAGACTTAACTACAACTTTTCCCTTATAAGATTTTGATAGGCTTTGAACTCTAAGCTTTGCTATTTCTATATTTTCATTACTCATCAAGTTTCATTCCTTTTTTTGTAGATTTAATATTACCCCTAATCACTTGAATATTATTTTGTTTATTAGTAATTAATATCTCCTCACCCATTATTTCATTTTTTCCAATTCTAATACGAGGATTGCCTTGAAAAATAATAACATCTTCATCTATTCTTATTTTAACCCTTTCAGAAAGGGCAGTTTTAATTCCATCTGATGCAAGGATGTCTCCATCAATTTGTATCGATTTTAAATTTTTAGTTTTTTCATCGTATAAAAAATAAGCTTCATTGCCTTTAATATTAAAGTTTTTCTGAGAAATTCTTAAATTTCCACTAAACCGAATACTCTTTAAAAAGGATTTAAACCGAGCTCTATCACTTTTAATTAAAATATCTTTATACTGTTTAACTGATTTTTGACAACTTACCTCTGAAAGAAGCTCCACCTCTCCTGTTTCAACATCCCCTTTAATTCCTTTTGAAAACACCTTAAACTCTTCATCTTTATTATATACTTTTACCATATTATTAGAATAAAAAGTTTGTCTTTTATCTCTCCCTTCTCTAATATTTAAAGTATCTGTTTTAAATATATATCCATTTAAAAAATGAACTTTAACACCACCTAAGATATTTATAAGCCTATTGTTTAAATCCACACCTCCACGACCTCCAACAAACCTTACTTCAGACTTTTTCCTCTCCTTAAAACTCCCCTTTATTTTAAATAATTCCCACAAACCATCTTTAAAACTTTCAGCTTGATTTGAAAAAATCTTCCACTCCAAGGCCCCATTTCTATAAACACTTAAATCCATTTCATTAACCAGATGTGTTGCAATTGAGACTTTAGTATTTTTAACAGTCCGCTCAATATCCACAACTCCTCGTAACAAATATTGAGGCAATAAAACAAAAATAATAAATGTGATAAATAAAACAAAATTCAATTTAAACACTTCCTTTAGCAAAAAATGCTAATACAGTTGTTTCATAGTGAGATTATCCCTGCAATTAAAATTTTTTATTCATCTCCAACAATAAATTTACCGAAAACTAAGTATGATGTGGTTTGTTCTATATGACCAAGAAGTCTTAGGCCCTTTTAAGAAAGAGCATATATTAAGTTCCTTTAATGATGAAGTTTTAATCTGGGGACCTAGTTTAGAAGCATGGAACAATAAAAATACATGGAAAACACTTTTAAACAACTCTAAAAAAATTACATCACAAAGTCCTTTTATAATCCCTGAATCAACAAAAAACCTTGCTAGTGGAAAAATAGTTGATAAAACACAACTTAAGCCCAAAATTAGAAAACCTCAGCTTTCTGTAACAAAAATTCAAAAAGACCAAACAAAATGGTATTACGCATGTAATAAAGAAAAATTTGGCCCTTTTACAGAGCTTGAACTTGTTAAAGTACTTCAAATACTTAACTTTTCATCTCAAATCTATATTTGGAATAAATCTCTAAGCAACTGGAAAAAACTTGAAGATATCCCCCAAGTCGTTTCACAAATTACTAAAGTTGCAGCTTAAAAAAAGTCTGTCTATCTTTCTTTTGCGCAAAAAATATAACTTATTATATGAAAAGAAGGGTTCATCATTAATCTCTCTGGTTCTTCACTAAAATTAAGGTTTCTTTCAAAGTTGCCGTTTACTACCCATTCTTCTATAAGATTTCCATTTTCAGTAACACGTACAGCACTTGTATACTGTTTATAGAAAGGACCTCTATACTTTCTATAAAACCCTAAAAGTTCTTTTTCAGTTATCATATAAAATTCTAGGCCAAACGTAGAAAAAATCTTTAGGAGCGTATAAATTATATTCAATACAAGATATGGGCTCTTCTAACCTGAGATCTTTTAAAGTAGGAGCTTTGCTTTTGGCAAAAAATGATTTTAAACTAGAAGCACTTAGATCTTGTAGGGCTGTACTGCAAAAGATACACGCAAATAAGATAAAATTAGTAGTACTACAAAGAATGCCTTTTTCATATGCTCTTCTTATGAACAAAGTTACTTCATTTTAAAGTTAAATTTTTTTTTGAATAAAGGGCAATATTAAAGCCCTATTAAGAAAAATTCACAATTTAAGCCTACCTAGTTACTGGGAAAAATAAAAATGACTTTTATTCAAATATTAAAACTTCATTGAAAGTTATATTTTTCTTCAGTCTTAGTAGGCAGGCTTCTATCCATAGAATAGGAGCTTTAATTTACCCTCTCTAAAAAATTAATAAAGTATATTCTAAAAGCAAATTTAATTTAGTACATAACTCCAGGAATACGTAGTTCAGGAGCTTTGCCACCAACAAATTTCTCCCAAAGCTCTTGATAACGTCCAGATCGGACCTGGTGGGTTACAAACAAGTTCAGATAATTAAGCCAGCCGAAGTCTTTTCTTGGGCCAATAATTGATGTATAATCCGTTCCCCATACCATGCGAGGACCAGCAATAACCGTGTCATATTTAGCGACAATCGATTTTACAGCGGTGTTTGTCGTGATCCCCGCATCCGCCCTACCTTGAGCAACAGCTAAGTACACTTCATTTTCATTTGGATACGCCGTATAAAGGCTCTCTGTTCCCCATTTCTTCGCATATTTAAGAAACTCCACCTCTTGAATCGTACTGACGGCGGCCGCAACTCGCTTGCCTTTCATATCTTTAAAAGTCTTGATACCAGAGTTTTTACCAACCACGGCTTGGGCGTAATAGATAGCATAGGGGATTGAAAAACCCACGCTCTTAGCGCGTTCCAAAGAATCAGAAGTCCCCCCGAAGACAACATCAGCTCGATTTGTGACAATAAAAGGTAATCTCTCAGCCCAAACCAGAGGCAAAATTTCAAACTCAACCTCCAGGGCTTTTGCCATGTCCTTACAATATTCCACATCAAAACCTGCTGGTTTGTTATCCTTATCACGATATCCGATCGGTGGAAAATCAAGAACCACTCCACAGCGAAGCATGCCTTCATTAATCACATCATCTAGTTTATCTGCTTTAGCTGGACTAATACCGGCGGTTATTATTATGGCAGCTGTTGCTGCAATTATTGTAGAATGTAGTAGCTGCATGGAAAACCTTATCCTTTCATAAGTTAAGTCGGGAAAGAGAAGAAGAGAAGCTGCCCCGGCAAGTCAAATAATTTGACCTTAGAAATACTTGTATCAAGCATAATATAAAATTTGTCAAGATTACCCTTTTATGTCCGTCCTGACAGATAATTTACATTTTAACAAGAAGAGTTTGAGAAATTTATGAAAATCTATAATTATGAAGCCCCCATGAAGGGATAAATAATAAATACCCCTGTAAAGCTTATAGACTGTCTGTAAGAGAGTACAAAAAGCCTGAGCCTTTTTTATACTACCCCTTCCATGATAAAACCATTAGAGTGACTCAATATGGAAGAGTTTGTACTAAAAACTTAAAGGTGAGTTTATCAAGGGCTTTTGCAGGGGTGGAGGCAGGAGTTAAGGAAATGGAGGACGGGTAATTAGTTTTTTAGATTATGATTTAGGATATTTTGATGATAAAAATAAACGAGTGGAGCAAAGCCGATCCTTTTGGTTTAGGAAAAGTGTAAACCATGTCTCCGATATATTTTGTAAACCATGTCTCGGGTATGGACCTCTGGACCTACTTGAAAATGGGGCGATCGACGGGGCTTGAACCCGCGACAACCGGAATCACAATCCGGGACTCTACCAACTGAGCTACGACCGCCATAATAAACTTGAAAGAAAAACCTAGTGTAAATCTATAAAATGAGCAAGCAAAGATTCTTAATATGTGATGATTCAAATTTGATCTTAGAGTATCCTGAAAAATTAGCAATTAGCCTTTAACTGTCTATAAACTTCTACACATTAAATACAGTTATAATACTAAAGCCACCCTTTGTCCTTTCTTTAATACCACAGGTGGAATTTCTTCACCTTGCTTATTTAAAAAAAAGTATAGTGACAAAGCATTTAACAGAGCTTCAAAATTTCCTTTATTTTTAATTAAACTTTCTTTATCTTCTTCATAAAGAAAAAAGTCTTTTTCAATTTTTTTTAAAAAAAATCTTCGGTTATCCTCTTTCATTTTTGATTTATAAAAATTTTTTAACACAGATTTTCTTAAACCGTATTTTAAACCAATTCTCCATAAAGACACCTTTGGAAAAGTTTCAATAAATTTAACTCTTTTAAGGCCTTTAACTAAAAACTGTCCTCTACCATAAAAAGAGGATCTACTTGACCCAAATGCAGGCTCTAAAGGAAACTTTTCCTCAAGTAAATTCGCCACATAATAGTCTAAAGCTCTTTCTAAATAAGGTGATGGTATTTTTCTACCCTTAAAAGAGGTTAAACTTAATTTATTAGCTTTTTTGTATTCTCTTACAAGCCACTTAACCTCCATAACCTTACAGGCGTTCACTCCTGGGCAAAGCTTCTCACACCCAATACATGGAGGGGAAAAAAGAGGAAAGTTTACCCCTACAGCTTTAACTCCCTTATAAGATAAAATTTGTTTTTTTAACAGCTCATCTGGATAATAATCTAATTTAGAATTTTTAAAATCATCAGTTATATTAGAAAGAACAACCTTATTATGGCCTTTATACTTTTCTAAGACTAAAAGACTACTCTTATCTTTTTTAATGCCACTTAAATTTAACCCTAAATACAATTCTTTTTTCACCTAAGAACCTATAAGCTGAAATGGAAGAACTAAGATTTTTTTATTAAGTAATGATTCTTGTACTATTTTCTTATCTCTAGGGTCATGAAGCACTAAAACACAACCCCCACCGCCAGCTCCACAAATTTTTAAAGATAAAACTTTATCAATAGTCATTAAATATTCTAAAAAAACATTTAATTTTGAGCTAACATAGAATTTTGAAACTTCTTTTCTTGCTAAAAGTTCTTGTTTAAAACACTTTGAGAGTTCACTTAAGTTTTTAGATTCAACAGCTTTTTTAGTCTCAATTGAAATTCTAGCTATTTTGTTAAGAGAGTTTTCTACTTTTAAGTCCTTATCAATATACTCTTTTAATATATTCCAATTATTTATCCCTGAATGATGCTTAATCTGAGAATCTACTATCGTTATACAATCTTTCCAATAACTTAAAGATTTACTCATATCAGATCTTATAAACCCTGATGTTTTATATTCAATAAAATTAAAACCCTTTTTAATAGGTGAAAAATAATCTTGAATACCTGCAGGAGTTTGAAGCACTTTAGATTCAATATTTCTAGCTGCTTCCACAATACTTTTTTCAGTATAATCCTCTTTATTAACACTAAATAAAACTTTAAGAATTGAAATAAGTAAGCTTGAACTTCCACCAAGTCCTGAGCCTGTTGGAGATTCAGATTTTATATGCCATTTTCCAACACCATTTTTTTTATTATCTAAAACAGAGAATGCCTCCTGCAACAAAGATAGTTTAATGTCTTTGGTTTTTAAAAAACTGTTTAACCCTAAAAATTTAAAGTTTTCTTTAAAATCAGGACTTTGAACAAAGATTGTCATTTCATGTCCTTGCTCAAAAATAACTGACGTGTAACAGGAAATTGAGCAGTTCACGGTAGATGCATTAGGAACTAAGGCTGATAATGGCCAAAGATCTAGAGTTCCTCCTGCTAAATCAACTCTTGTTGCAGACTTTGATTTAAAAGTTCTTTGAATCATCTACTCACTTCTTCATTAAATTTAAATTTAAAAATATCATTTATCTCTTGCTCTAATGCTATGGCATAAGCCTTTTGAAGTTGATTTGTTGAAATTAAAACACATTGTTTTAATTGACTTTCTTCCTTACACTTAATACTTTGCCCTATGGAGTATCTTACAAGATTTTTTTTATTCTTTATAAGGTAAATTCTTTTTTTTGCACTTTTAAAAATAATTTTTTTATCTGAAATAAATCTTTTATAATTTATCTCCTTAAGTTTATTTAAAAACATAAAAACTCTTGCTCCATTAAAACTATCCTGTTGTTTTTCATTCTTACCTAAAACCCAAATATTATCCTTAAATTTAAATGCTTTAGACTTCTCTCCTACTCTTATAGTAAGTTGATCAATATCTCCATTAGGCGTATTTCCATCAATGTCTTTAAAAGACCTTAAATCTAGTGGGTCAACTATAAGAGCGTTTTTAGCTGTTTTATCTACACTAAGAGTATGCTCAGATCTATAACTTGAAACCGCATAACCTTTTTTATAAAAATTTAAAGAAAGCTCCTCTCCTGTATCTGTGTTTATAACAAGACTTGAAATTTTATCTTTTAAATCCACCTTTTTCTCACTAAAGCCCTCATGTAAATAAGTTTTTAACTCCTGTATATATGAATTTACTTTTGCCTCATCAAAGTTCCAACTTTTAAAATCATTAGATCTCCATATGTCTTCTTTAATTAAAGATAAATACATTTTCCCTTTTTTATAAAAAGAGATCTTTTTAGGAAGACTTAAAGGATATGGCACCTCCCAGTTAAAAAGCTGTAAACTCCTTAAGCTCTCTATCTTTTTAGAAAAAACATCTTTCCACTCATTACTTGAAGAATACAGTTTTTCTGTTTCCTTAAAACCTACCCTTAAATAAGTACTCCCATCAAAAGCCTCTTTTTCTGAAAGTTGAACAAGAGTTTTTTCTCCTGAATCTGTAATATACACTATTTTATTTAATTCCTTATCTAAAGAAAATTGAGCCCAATTTAAAGGTTTTTCCCCATCACTAAGGTTTCGCCCTTCTTGAGAAAGCCCTTTTGAAACCCATTCCTCTGTCACTCTATAGTTTAGATAATCTGTATATGGAGAAACTATTTTCCATATGAACTTTTTTTTATCTCTTTCTAAAATATAATTCTTAAATTTAACTTGTTTGATTTGATTTGAACCAAATTGTACAACTCTGCTCTGATTTTTTTTAGTCTCCTCTTCTTTTTGAAACTTTTTAATCTCTAAAACAGTCAGCACAGCAATAAATGAAACAATTATAGCAAAAACAACAGTTTTTATAAAATCTTTTTTTAAAATACGCATTTAATCACGCACCTCTTTTTCTAAACCATAAAATAGCGGCAATAATTAGTAAAACTAAAGGAATTAATATTGGGAAAATTAATACAAAGGCAGAATTAGCAGTAGTCAGTACAAGTTTTGTATTTGTTGCAGTTCTTGGTCTAATAGAAATTAAATTTGTTTCACCTAAAAGATAGGCAAAGGTATTTAATGCTAAATCTTTATTAAAACCTATATCAAAATAAGTATCCGTCATAAAATCACTGTCCCCAAAAACAGCTACTAAAAACATAGGCTGCTCATCACCTTCTTCATGATCATCTTTAAAGGTTCCTGTTACAGTCATAGCTACAACTGCTGCTTCTGGTTTTTTACCCTTAACTTCTGTTTGGTAATTTTCTAGATTTTGTACTGGAATAATTATAGGAGGTGTTTTAACCATTTCACTAATTCTAAATTTTGAGTCTTCTTTTTTAAGGCTTGAAGCTTCATAAAAAAGAGTTATTGCATTTTCATCAATATCTTTAGTAATTAAATTAGAGCGATCAAACTCTTGTCCTAAGACAGACAAAGCATCTGCTCCAGTCACTGTCTGTGTTGCGAGTAAGAAATTTTTCTTACTTATTATACCCACATCTTTAGAAAGTTCATTAAGGTTACTTTTTTGTGATGGATCTGATGCTAAAAGTAGTTTTCCTCCATGAGCTATATATTTTTTTAAACTTAAAATCTCTTTTTGAAGCAGTGCTTTTTTAGGTCCGAGTATTGCAACCATTGCAGCATCTTTTGGAACCTGTGAAAATTGAAGCAAGTTTAACTCTTTTATAACAAGTCCTTTAGCCCTTAAAGAGTCCGCTAATAAAAAAACTCCATCTCCTTCTTGTAAAGGTTTTTTTAGATTTCTTTCACCATGTCCTGTTAAAAAATAAACTTTTTTAGAATCTGTCTGTTTAAGTCTAAATAAAGCTGACGTTATAGTTTCCTCGCCCACAGGCTCCCTCACCCGTTCAATTCGCCCTCCTTGCTTTAAAAAAACAACAATCTTTCCTTGATCTTCTCTCTTTAAAACTTGAGATGATGTTGGATCTTTATGGGCGTCAACAAAGAAAGTTTTAATTTTTGAGCTTTCTCTTAAGTATTTTTTAAATAAAAGTTTAAGCCCTATATTTTGACCAGCATGTGCTTTTCCCTGATAATAAACTTTAAATTCAACATTTGTATCTAAAGAGTCTAAAATCTCTAAGCTTTGTAAGGATAAAGAGTTAATTTTATCCTTTGTAATATCCACAGATTTATCATAACGAAATGCAAAAAAGTTCGTACATACATATAGGACAAAACCTAACAACATAAGTGTCCCCATATTCATTCCATATTTAGTTGTTCGCATTGAGAAAAACTCTAGTATTATTTTATAACTAAAAACCATTGCTCCAAAAAATAACACCAATGCGGTAAAGAATAAATATTCAGAATAAATAATCCAATCATTTAAAAAAAGCCTTGGAACACCAATAATGATAAGAATGAACCCACAAAAAAGAAATAGTCCTTTAGAGTAATTTTCTAATTTCATACAGCCCACCTATCTCCATCTAGACGACTCAACTACTCTTTGAGTCAGAAAACAAAAAATACATATAGTTGATATAAAAAATATAATCCCGCTTGTTTCAATAGTTCCATTAAAAAAATCTTGAATATGTAAAACCATTGAAAGCTGTTCAACTAAAGATGACCAAAACGGATGTGTAATCGAACCTGATAATGATCCGGCTAACATAATTCCTAAAATCATCAACACCCCTAAAAACACAGCCATAATACTTGAAGCCGTTAACGAAGAGGCAAATAAACCAATAGCACAATTTACCCCCATCATTAAAAACATTCCTAAATAACTACCGACTAAAGGCCCATAGTCAAAATTTGTAATCAAATCTATTGAAAGAGGGTATAAAAGAGCTAGAAAAAGAAGCATTGAAATAACTACCCATGAGGCTAAAAATTTTCCTATTACTATTTCTACAGATGTGATTGGTGCCGTTAACAAAAGATCTATTGTTTTTTCTTTTTTTTCTTCAGAAAAAAGCCTCATTGTAACTAACGGTGTTAAAAATAACATAATTAAATACACTAGATTTAAATGCGCCATAAAAACACCCATATGAATATTCCCACCTCCACCCATAGCTGCTGGCATTGATGCTTTTTGGGCAAATGTAAACATACCTGGTAAAAACCGTGCACTCAAAAATACAGTAAATATGAATGCTAATAAGTAAAACATCGAACTAGTAAAGTAGCTTTTCAATTCTTTTTTAAAAATTAATATAATCTTCATTTTTTTTAATCCTATTTAATTTTTTGATGTCAATTCTAAGAAAATATCTTCAAGCCTTTCTGTAAAGACTTCCATGCCGATTAAACCCATTCCACTCTCAACTACTCTTAAAGAGAGCTCTTCTAAAGAATCATCCCCACCACTTAAATCCACATGAAGGTGCTGCCCTGCAAAGCTAGACATTTTTACAAACTCTAACTCTTCTAAAACTTTTGAAAATTGATCCTTTACTCTTTGAACTTTAATTTTAACTCTTCTAACTCCTCCTGTTGTCCTTTGAGAAAGTGCTTGAAGACTATCTTGAGCCACAATACACCCTTCATTAATAATCACAACTCTTTGGCATAATGCTTGGACTTCAGAAAGAATGTGAGTTGATATAATAATAGTATGTTTGCCCTTAAGTTCTTTTAATAATTCTCTAAAGTCTGCTGATTGACTTGGGTCTAAACCTACTGTGGGTTCATCTAAAATCAAAACTTCTGGATTTGAAACCACAGCCTGTGCTATTCCAACTCTTTGCCTAAACCCTTTTGAAAGATTTCCTATCACTCTATGTCTAACATCTAAAAGGTTTAAGCTGTCTAAAGCTTTATCCACCGAGGAAGAAAGGTTGTCTTTTTTAACACCACGAAGCTTAGCAACGAAAGCTAAATACCTTTCAACTTTCATATCCATATATAAAGGGGGCTTTTCAGGAAGGTATCCAATTTGATTTTTTGCTAGTATTGGATTCTCAAAAATATCAACACCACCAATTTTAACTAAGCCTGAGGTTGGAGCCATAAAGCCTGTTAAAATTTTCATAGTTGTAGTTTTACCCGCTCCATTTGGTCCTAAAAACCCAACAACTTCACCAGCATTGACCTGAAAATTTAAATTTGTAATAGCAGAACGCTCGCCATAAAGCTTTGTTAAGCCCTTAACTTTTATCATTTCTCACCTCACACATTAACAACAGTAGCAAAATTATAAAAGCCAAGTAGTTTTTATTGGCTTTTTTAAAATCAGCTTAATTTTATATTAAGATATTCTTCAGTCAACGAGCTTTATTAATGCATTTTTAGCAGTTGTGCTTAATATCTAGACTAATTTTTAATCTCCCATTCATAAAGCCTTGTCTTTATTCTACTTGGCTGAACCAAACCATTTTTTGCACTCTTAACAGATTTTACAAATTTAACTTCTGTAAAAATAACTTCAAATTTCACCCTATTTACTGAATGGAGTTTTTTAGGTGCTGCAGTCTTAAATAAAAACAAGCCACATTGTTTAAGATCCTTTTCAGAAATTTTATAATTTTTAGGGATATCTAAAATCAAATGTCCTGAAGGGTAATCCTTTAAATGCATCCAAATATACCAAGATTTAGCCTTTCTTAAAAGCTCCATATTTTCTTTTGCTGATTTACCACAAAAAGCTCTAATCTCTTTTGAAATTTCTAAGAACCTTAACACCCTTGCTTTATCAGTCTTACTTTTTAAAATTTTTAAATTTTTTTTAACACTAGTTTTTTGTGCAAGCTCTATTAATCTTTTTTCAAGCCTCTTTATTTTAACATCTTTTAGTTTTTGCTGTTTATAGCCCCATTCTATATTTTCTCGTAAGCTTAATTTTTTCTTATAAAGACCTTCTAAATCTCTTACAAGT
The DNA here is from genome assembly GCA_965205945.1 of Bdellovibrionales bacterium. Classification (GTDB taxonomy): domain Bacteria; phylum Bdellovibrionota; class Bdellovibrionia; order Bdellovibrionales; family UBA1609; genus JALZUR01. Next base: position 117,693 of record CBDBIB010000001.1, read on the forward strand.
TTAGTTTCATTTACCAAAAACTCTGAAAAACGCTTATAACCATCTGATCTTAAAAATTTTAATCCCTCTTTAATTTTCATCTTAGCAGTTGCAATTTTATCAATTTGCCTTTCTATCTGTACATCATCGTTTTTGACTCTTAGAAAATCTAAACCCTGCTTGATAATTACATCTGGACTTCTTATTGCCTTAGGAAAGTAATTCTCACTTAATTTAGAAAGAAGTAAGGGCTTAGCCCAGTAAACTTGTTTCCCTTTTTTAACTGCTGTTAGATTCAAACCACCTGGATAAGCTCTAAATTCAATATAAAATTCAGTACTATTATTAAAATAAAATCTTATAAGACGACCATATTCTTTAATACGTTGAATATTTGTAAGTGATGAGCCTTTAAAGTGTGTATGTAAGAATAAGTTTAAAGGTCTTTTCTTTGCTTTATTTAATAAAATTGTATTTAAAGGGGTCTCTTTTTTAAAGGCTAAAAAAAACGGTGTATTCAAAGAAAGATTAAACAACAACCATATAACACCCCTATCCCAAAACTTTAACACTATAATATCTCTTAAACCTAGAACAGTTTGAAACTCTGCTCCTTTTAAAAAAGAAACTGAATCTATCAAATAATCTAGTTCTGTTGTATTTAAAACTTTCACAGAGTTTATTTTATACGTTCAACGACCTAATGAGCAAGACTCAACATTGAATCCAAACTAGACTTATACTTACTCCATATTGCTTATAAAGACGCCCAGCCTACATAAAGATTTTTTTTAGAAACTTAAGAAGAAACTAAAGAGCAAAAATCTTAAATAGTCTAGGTCAAAAATAAATTCATAGATTTTAACCTCTAGCTTTTAGTCAGAAATAACTTTGTCTCAAAACAAAACAACTAAGGGCTGTGCTTTCATAGGTGAAAAAGTGTCTCAAATTAAACCGTCTTCTCAATTTAAGATCTTAATAAGCCGATAAAAATCAGTGAGTTCAAGAAAAAAAGAAAACACAGTATTAAAAAATAGTGAGGATTTTTCATCAAAGATTCTTAATAAAGAATTGCATCAAACATTAGACAATTCTAAGAACAATAGCGCTGAGGAATTTTTAAAAACTTTAAAATATGAAATGGAACAAGTTCAAACTCTAGAAAAAAAGAAAAAGAATAAGACTGATAAAATTTCTAAAAAATCTAAGACTCAGGAGTTTGATGATAAAACGACTGCTTTAAATAAAGAGGTGCAATCTACACAAGATTTTGAAAATGTGACCTCTTTAGAAAATGTAAAAGCCGGAGTTATTCAACACAGCATTCAACGAAACCCAGAAATTGACTTAAAAAATGCAGATTACATTAGATTTGCTCAAGAAAAAATCAAAAAACTTGAAAAAGAAATAAGTAATTTTAGAACTGAAACTCAAGATCTTGCGCTTGCAGGTGATCACTTTAAAGCTTTAGCTGAAAAACGTGAGTTTTTAATAAAAAATGTGGAAATGAAAACTCAGACATTAGAGAGTACGTTTAAAGAGGAAAAAAAAATCTTAAACGAGACTTTAAATGCAAAGGAAATTAAAATTAAATCTTTACAAAACAAAATAGAAAACCTTGAGGAGGAACTAGAATTTAAGTATAACAGACTTCGAGTTAGAGAAAGAGAGCTTGAAAGCAGACTTGAAATACTCAAACAAGAACAAGGTGCTGTGACAACGAGTAAAGATAATATGATTTTGAGGATAAAAAAACAAAACAATGCACTTTCTGCAGATTTAGAAAGAGCAAGATCACAGACTCAAAAAACATCAACAAAGCTTCAAGAAAAAGAAGATGCTTTAAGAAGAACTATTAAGGCTTTAAAGCTTTCTTTAACTATGTTAGAAAGCCAAAAGCACAAATAGTAATTTAAAAACGATTAATGGAGTAAATCTATAAATGGAAAATCTATCAAAGGTTAAGCTTGTTGTAAGTGATCTCCATTTTGGGACAGGCTTGCAAAATGAGGATGGAACCCATAATACTCTTGAGGAATTTTATTTTGATGAAAAATTTTCGGAATTTTTAGAATATCAAGGAAGTACAAAGTTTAAAGATATTGAGGTAGAGCTTATATTAAATGGGGATATTTTTAATTTTTTACAAATAGACTATAAGGGACACTTTGTTCCTGTGATCACAGAGGCCATGAACCTTGATATGTTAGATAGAATTGCTAAAGGACATCCAAAAATTTTTAAAGCTTTAAAAAGTTTCGCCTCCCTTAAAGGCAAATCAATTACATATATTACAGGAAATCATGATCAAGGAATTTTGTGGCCTAAAGTTCAAGATAAACTTAATGAGCTTTTAAAGACGCAAGTTAAATACTGTCAATTAGTTTATTACTTTGATGGAGTTCATATTGAACATGGCCATATGCATGAAACTGCAAATAGAATGAATCCTAAAAAGTTTTTCCTACGAAAAAACTTACCAGAGCCTATCTTAAACCTTCCTTTTGGATCACATTTTTTCATAGATTTTATTCTAAAGATTAAACAAACTTATCCGCATATTGATAAGGCAAGACCTTTTAAAAAAATGATTCGATGGATGTTATTTAATGAAGCAATATTTTTATTTAAAAGTCTATTTCAAATGTTTAAGTACTTTTTTTTAAGTGCCTTTAGTTCAAAGACTTACAGGAATACTTGGTCTATTAAAACTTTAATAAAAATAATTTTAGAAAATGCAATTTTTCCAGATTTATCTGATAACGCAAGAAGCCTTTTAAAGGATGAGCGTGTTCATACGGTGATATTTGGCCACTCCCATGTATATCAATACAGACAGTGGGGTCAAGGTAAGGAGTATTTTAACACAGGAACTTGGACTGATATTGTTTCTCTGGATATAAGTCTTTGGGGCAAGATAACTAAACTTACTTATGTTGAAATTGGTTACAGGATGGATAACTCTAGACCAAGGGGAAGACTTAGAGAATGGAGAGGACATCATCGTATTGAAGAAGACGTTATAATTTGCTAAAAATCCTGCTTATTTAAGTTGATATCTAGAAAAAAAATAGTAGAATATTTTGCATGTCTAATAGCAATGAAGATTTAGAAAAAACAAGCGTTTTAACAAGTGAAACTTTAAAAGTAATTTTAAATGATGCTAATAAAGCTCCTGCGACATTAGTTTTATTAGTAGGACCAGCAAGTAGTATTGGCAAGCAATGGCAGTTATCAGGAGAAAACTTAATAGTTGGGCGCTCTCCTAGTAATTCAATTTATATTGATGACAGGTCAGTTAGTAAATCACACGCAAAATTTGTTTTAACAGGAAACGATACTCTTATTATGGACTTAGAATCTACGAATAAAACAATTATTAACTCCCAAGCAATACCACCTTTAATAACTGTGAAGCTTAAAAATAATGACCAAATAAAAGTAGGAAATGTTATTTTTAAATTTTTAGAAAGAGGAAATATTGAGACTATTAGTGCTCAAAAATCCTTTGACAGATCTCAATTAGATGCTTTAACAGGGGCTTATGATAAAGGGGCTTTATTAGCTTATGCACCAGAAGCTATTAAAAGATCAGATCTTATAAATATGCCATTAAGTTTAATTATTTTTGATATCGATCATTTTAAAAAAGTGAATGATACTTACGGGCATGTATCAGGCGATTACATTCTTAAAGAAATTGCAAGACTTGTAAAAGATAAACTCATTAGAAGTGAGGATTTTTTTGCAAGATTTGGTGGCGAGGAATTTGTTTTAGTCTTACTGGCAACTGATATTACTATTTCTGCAAGTATCGCTGAAAGAGTTAGAGCTACTATTGAGGCTTATACTTTTGATTTTGAAAAAATTAAAATACCCATAACAATTTCTGTTGGGGTGGCAGTTAGAAAGTCTAATGGAATAAGTTGGGATAAGCTTTTTGATAAAGCTGATGCCGCTTTATATAAATCTAAAAACAGAGGTAGAAACCAAGTTTCAATTGGCTAGTATTAAAGTAGACTTATTGCTTAAGATACAATCTCATAAGTATGAAAATAAAGTTGATTTTAAAACCTAAACAAACTACACCCACCAAAGAACTTGTAAATTAAATTGTGTCACTGCTTAACAATGTACTAGGATTAAGCATCCTAAGGAGCAAGCAGAATGAACATAGAAGAAATAAGCAAAGAACTTACTAAGAACGTAAAAATACGACTCTTCTTAGCATAGGCGCAGCTACTATTACAGCCTCCAAAGGAGGAGACAATCGTTATGAAGCAATCAGTGATGACTATACACTCTTTATTGTTATATGTGCAACAACCGGATAAACATGAATATTTATATGTTAATAGCTGACTTTGCCCATTTTTCATAAAATTTGAGTTTAAGTCCTCTTAAATTTTTAAAATCCACTTCATCCTGATACCTGTGATTTTTAAATTCTCAATTTTGAATTTTAAAAATCTTAAAAACCGCAGTCACACAAAATAAATTACAGACTCAATTATAAATAGTCATAACCAGTTAAGTGAATCTAGAGAAAATAGTAATCCTATGATTTCTTCTCGCTGATCATTTTGATTGTTTTTGTAATTTTTAAATCCATAATACAACTTAAATTTAAGATTTAAATTATAACTTTTAAATACCCTACCTCTTTTTAAATCAATAAACCCAATATAACCAAGGCTTCCTTTTGGCTTTATTCTATTAGATCCAGCTAAAGGAAGGCTTAATTTTAAACCAAACCTTGAAGACCATTTTTGTGTTTCAAACCATTTATATTTTGCTCTTAAAGACACACCAAGCATAAAAACATCTATTAGCTTCACCTGAAAATTATTTTCATATATAAAGGAGGTCTGATGATAATCTAAATCAAAGCCTAAACCCCATCTATTTTTTTCATAATCTGAAACCAAAGAGAACTGTAAAAGACTTGGAGTTTTGTTATCCCAAGTAAAAGTTGGACTAAGTTCTGGTTCATAATTTTGAATATGATAAGATCCATTTACTCCTAGCCAAAAATCCTTATGTTTTAATTGATACTGAGCCTCTATATTATAATTTCCTCTAGAAACCCATTTAGCCTTATTACTAGTTCCCCGATCAGTTGAAACAAGAATATTATTATAAACTCCAAGGCCTACATAATGCCTATTTTGATAAATATTTATTTTACGTTCTTTTTTTCCCAAAGATTCTTCTTGTTCTGAGTATTTAAACGACTCTGTGTTACTTTCTTCATTTAAAGAAAGCCCCTCCTCTTCTTCATCGTGTATTGTAGTGTTAACTGGTTGAGAGTTAGAATCCTTTTTTAAGGTTTCCTCATAATTATTGTTATATAAATTATCTTCTTCCTCTACTTTAACTGACTCAGTTATATCGTCACTCTGTATAGGCACCATTTTTTCATTTTTTAATAAGCTCTCCATTTCACTCGCTGTTCCACTTATAATTTCTGCTCTTCTTTTTTCAGCATTAGAGCGATTCTGTGACTTATCTTCTCCATAAAAAAAGATTTTAATCTTAGATTCTTCCACTCCATATTCAGAAATTAGCTCTTGTTTTACAGTTTCGGCTCTTTTATAACTTAAATGCTTATTGTAAGACTCATCACCTATTAAATCAGCATATCCTCGGATAAAAAAGATGTCTTCTGGCTCAAAGTTTTTTAATTTAAAAGAATTTAAAAAATCCTCTGATACATCAAAAGCAAAATAAACGTTTTGATGTGTTTGATAAGCAAAACACGGTTGTAAAATCAAAGAAAACAAAGCTACATATTTTAACACAATAAAGTCCTTTCTAAATTAATACCGGTATATTACACAAATACCTTTACATTATGAAATGCTTCCGTATGTTTTTTAAAACAAAATTTAAGAAACTCCTAACTTTAAGACTTTAGCCTTAGAAAATAAATAATAACTGCAATAAATTTCATCAATAGTAGCTTAAAAAATATTTAAAATATCTAAACCCTTTTAACCATTAAAATAAATCATAAATAAGAGCTTTAATTAGTTTTAAAAATTTTATGAATTTTAAAACCCTGCCTTACAGCAAGTTTGCAGCCAACTCTGCAAGCTCTGATCTTTCACCTTTGGTAAGATTAATGTGTGTAGCAAGTTTTTGTCCTTTAAACTTTTCAACAGAGTAAGAAAGTCCTGAATTCACAGCATCAAGGTATGGATTATCAATCTGATAACGATCGCCTGTTAAAACAACTTTTGTTCCAGCACCGGCTCTTGTCACAATTGTTTTAATTTCATGGGGAGTTAAATTTTGAGCCTCATCTACAATCAAATATTGATTAGGAATACTCCTACCCCTGATGTAAGTTAAGGGCTCAATGTTTAACATTCCTTGATTAATAAGTTCTTGCGCACGACCGGCAGCTTTTTTATCTGCTCCCATTAAGAATTCAACGTTATCAAATATAGGCTGCATCCAAGGGTTTAGTTTTTGCTCAACATCTCCTGGAAGATAACCAATGTCCTTACCCATAGGAAAAATTGGACGACTTACTAAAAGCCTTTGAAACCTTCCCTCATCAAGAGTTTTTGAAAGCCCGGCAGCAAGGGCAAGTAGAGTCTTACCTGTTCCAGCTTTACCAACTAAAGATACAAACAAAATATCATCATTTAAAAGCGCATCTAGAGCAAAGCTTTGCTCTACATTTCTAGGGTGAATTCCCCAAACACTATCATTAGGGGTAATTAAAGGAATTATAGCGTTAGCCCCTAAATCATACCTACCCACGGCAGAATGATTCACATTAGATTCATCTTTTAATATAACATACTGATTTCCAAAAATTTTAACTTCTGGGGGTAGAATTAAAGATTTTTCTTTATAAAACAAATCAATTTTTCCACTTGAAACTATCAATTCACAACGACCTGAATAAAACTCTTCAGTCCCTAAAAGCTCTTCACCATCGTAATCACTTGCTTTAATACCAAAAACATCAGCTTTAATTCTTAAATTTATATCTTTTGTAATGAGTTCTACATCATCAAATTGTCTTTGAAGAGTTAAAACCGCCCCTAGAATTCTATTATCAGCTTTTTCAAAACTAAGTTCTGAAGGAAGGCCCACTTCATTTTCCATACCAGATTTTACAAAAATTCTTGTTTTACTATCTTCTAAATAAACACCCTCTGAAAGCTTTCCCTTACTTCTTAAAACATCAATAAATCTACTAAACTGCCGAGCATTACGCCCATTTTCACCTAGATCTTTTTTAAAACGATCCACTTCTTCAATTACAGACATTGGAATATAAAGATCGGACTCATGAAACTTCTGAACAGAGGATGAATCAAATAAGATTACATTTGTATCAACTACAACTTTTTTAGAAAATTTCAACTAAAAGCTCCCCCTTTGAAAACAAAAAAACTTATCCTAAGCTTACTTGATATTATCTCCTTAAAGAGATGCATAAGTTAAGAACCGCTGCATTAATAATATTATATTTTTTTTACTGACTTTAAATTACTTGCTAAGCATAATATCGCCTAAATCTGTCTTTAAACTCGTGCTCACTGTCTCCATAAAACTAATAAAGTAATGGATAGCTTCTTGATTAAGAGTGCCTTCTAAAAATTTAGCACCATGCCTATAAATTCTACCTTTCTTAATGAAACGAGTATTTGTTATTGTAGCTGATAATGGAAAATACGTTGTATGGTTTAAATAAACCCTAACCACAGTTTTTTCGCCTTTTTTAAATTTACCATATTTTTCTAAAATATCAAAAGCTATGCCTCCACGAGAAATATCATTTAAAGCCACCTTTACAAGCCCACTACCTGGAACAACCATTGAAGCACTTATAAACTCAGTTAAAAGTGTTCTCTTAACTCTCCTTCTTTCTTCTGTGATCATCGCTTTTCGAAGCTTTGATATTGATTCAACATCTGCACCTAAAGAGGTGACCTCTTTATTAGAAGCTTTTATACCCTCTTTTAAAAAATCTTTAATTTGGATCACATTATCACTAGTAGACATACTCTTCCCCCTTTGATTCAATATCGGGGTATGACTATTTCAACTTTAATCAATATCTGGCCTCTTTCTCTAATATTACTTCTCTCAGGCTGCCAACTTCCATATTTAGTTTCAGGAGCCTTTGAGCAATCTAGAATTCTAGGTTCTCGGCAAAAAATCACAAAAGCTTTCCAAAATGTTGCAATATCTAACAAAACTAAAGACAAGCTTCGCTTTTCTTTAAAAGCTAAAGACTTTGCCTTGGCAAATGGGCTCACCTGTAAGGATAATTTTAAAACCTACGTAGAACTTAATCGCCCCTACGTAAGCTATCTTGTTATAGCCTCTAAAAAAAATAAAATTGATCCTAAAAAATGGTGGTTTCCCATCGTTGGAAGCTTCCCCTACAAGGGTTATTTTTCAAAAGAAAAAGCCAAATCTGCAGCTCTTAAATTACAGGCTAAAGATTATGATACTTACATAAGGGGGGTTAATACGTATAGCTCTCTTGGATGGTTTAATGAGCCTATTTTATCTAGCATGCTTAAACATAGCAAATATAGCCTTGCTGAAACAATATTTCATGAGTGTGTTCATACTACTTTTTTCATCAAAAATAATACTGAAGTAAATGAGCGTAGTGCTGTTTTTTTCGCACATCATTTTATGATAAAATTCTTAAAAGATTTAAATAATCTAAAACAAAAAAAACACAAGCTCTTATCATGGAAAGAGTCTAAAAAATTCACTTCATTTCTAGAAAAAACAATCCTTAACGCCATTAAATACTATGATTCAAATACCGACAGAAAAGCTCTTTTTAAAAGTATAAAAAAAAATTATTTAAAACATTTAAAACCTGAAATAACCATAAATAACTATGACCATGTGTTCTTAATAAATCTAAATAACGCAAAACTTGCAGCTTTTAAGACTTATTTTCATAAATTCGATAAGCTTGAAAATAATTTAAAAAATAAATTTTCTGATGATATTTTTGTATATCTTAGAAAAATCAAATCTCTAAAAACTAAAGAAGCAAAATTATCTCTCCTTTAGCTTTCCCAGGCCCTTTTCCTTCCTGACATAGTCTACAAATTATACCGAAGATATAATTTACACTCTCCTAGAAAATAGACATTTTGTCCGTCCTGACACACAGTTTACAATTTATACCGGAAACATGGTTTACACTTTCCTAGAAAGGAGGACTTAAAATGGCCTAGAAGGAAAGTAGTCCCGTAGTTCTGTAAGTCTCCGTCGATATGGAACGGATTTTGCTAGAGTGAAGGTAGCAATTAAAGAAATAAAGGATGGAATATGAGTAGTTAGTTTTTAAGATTATGATTTAAGATATTTTGATCATCAGAGTAAACCATGATAGTCTGGACCTTATTAAGAAGAAAAAAAATGGTAGCGGAAGAGGGACTTGAACCCCCGACACCCGGATTATGATTCCGGTGCTCTAACCAGCTGAGCTACCCCGCCAAAAAACCAGTTTAACTATTAGAATAAACTCACTATGTCAAAATGAAATCCTTTTAATTTAATATCTCAATAAGCTTTTGCCTATATTTTAAACTTTTTTAAATTTATAAATTGATTCCATAGTTCTGCCTATGGTACAAATTTAAAACACTTTCTTCAATAGGGGGGGGGATTCATGAAAAAACTTACACCATTTATAGCAATAGCTTTATTTTCAATTAGCGCGTTTACTCAAGATAACCCATCTAAACTTATACTAAACGGCTCAACAGATGGTTACCAAATAGAAAATTTCGATGATAAATTCGATTTTGGCTTAATCATTCCAGCTCTAAAAAAAGACCAAATCTTAGACTTTAACTTATCCTCTTTAATTAGCACTAAAAAAGATACTCTGCGTACGGCAGGAAGAACTATAAAAATACCCAGCAATATTTCATTACCAAAACAAAGGGAAAGATACTATATTATTCTTAAAATCAAAAAGCCTAACTTCAGCCTCCCTATTCACCTTAACGAGCCTCCTGAAACTCTTGTTCTTTTAGAAGGATCTCTACCTGTGACTAAGACTATTGAAACTCTAAGAAACGGAGATCCGTTTTTTTCTATAATCAACTCTTTTAAGATTAAATCCTTTTCTTTAACTCCTTTAATAGATTTAGAAAGCAACTTAAAACTAACTGTTGGAGAGCACCTTATTGACGATGACTCTATAGCTTTCAACGTCCCTTTTGAAATAGACAAAGACTTTATCTCAATTGGATTAAACTTAAACTCTACTCTTAACAAAACTGGTACTCCTATCTATTTTCCTGTGAACATTAAAACCTTAGAAAAACCACAAAATCTTGCTACGGGAAGAAATAACACTCCAGTAATTGCTATAATTCCTAAAAGTGCATTTAAGAAGACCTCCACAGAAAAAACTGTTAAAACACCTTTCCCTTTCAGCTTAGTTTGGGGTGAATCTAAACCTATAACAATGCTTCCTTTAGCAAAAGATTTTGTAACTTTTAAAAAAACTGACGTAGAACAAGGTATCTTTGTAGATAATTCAAAACTTTTAGACTTTAAAGTTCTTGCTTACAATGTGAAAACTTTTAATACCAACGGAGAAATTCTTACTGAAGATACCCTTAAAACTATGCAAGATCTAACTTGGCCTTTAGATGTACCTATTAGTCGCATACGCTTAGATGTTTTTGCTCTTGACCCTGATCCTATTATGGAATCAATTAAAAATTCATACCTATTTGATGAAGATTTTTTTAAACAAGTAAAATACATCACTCGATATGAAAAAAACATTAACTAGCTTTTTTTTTTGAGTTTTCTTTTTACATCCCCTAACTCATTTGCAAAGACCTATTCTCAAACCTTTTTAAGTGATTATAATAGTGTTTGGAAAGGACTTTTAATTTCACTTTCAAAATACCCTTTAGATAAAAATGATCAAGAGTCTGGAGAAATAGTCACTTCTTTAATTAAGCCAGGAGTAGCCTTTACACCACTTAACAGAATACCTAATTCAAAAGAGGCTTACCAGCTTTTTATACAGATTCAAAAAAAAGAACTTAACAATAAAAATACTATTCTTGTTAATGTTGAGAAAAAAGCTTTTATTAAAGGCGATTTCATAAACAAAACACAAGATCTTAAAAGCGATGGTGTTGAGGAAAGTATTGTGTTATATCGAACGACTCGTGAAATTAAAATTGATAAAGCTATTCAGAAAAATTTTAATTAACTAACACTACTTTTTTAGCAATCATACGAATCTCTTCATCTGAATCAGTTAAAAGTTCAACCCATTTTTCTGAATGATTAGATCTCTCCATCTTTAAAATTGTTTTTACTATTTGTGAACGTATCCATAAACTTTGTCTTTTTTTAAAGTTCTGGCTTTGCTTAAGAGCTTTCCAAAGATTCTGCGTCTCTTTAGGCCCACCAAGTTCACTAATTACGGCTACAGCCTCTGATCGCACAACTAAAGCATTTGAATTTAAAAGTACTTTTTGAGCAAACTGTAATGCTACATCAGGATATTTTTTTTTTAAAACCTTTAAGGCTGCGGACTGTAAAAACCATTCGTTAGAGTTTAAGCATTTTTTTAAAAAAACAATAGCTTGAGGTCTCTGTTTCAAACCTGCAACCTGATCCACAAGCCTCCATTTTTTTTTAAAAGAAACAGTTTTAGAAAAAACTTTGTTCTCTAAAGATTGTAAATTCTCTCCTTTTTGAAAAAGTGGATGCTTTCTTCCTGTATTTAAAGACCACAAATCACCAATTGAAGCACCTACAGTCAAACTTAAAAATAATGTTGTTACTATAATATTAATTTTCACTAAATCCCCCATATTTTTCACTTAATACTAGGATGCTCTCATCATAATCATCACTTTCTTCTTCAATTCCTGTAATAGATGAAAAATCTGGCTTATCAAAACCATCAAAAAACTCATCAGAACTGTCCATATCTGCATCTTTTTTTAAAAAGCTTATTTGAAATACCGGAAACACATAAGAAAGCATGGACAAAAATGCAAAGATTGCTCCCAAAGAATATAAAAGCTCGTTTTGATATGTAAAAATAAAATCCATCTTATATATTGTAAACCGAATGTCTTTAATATCAACTAAACATGGACGAAGGTTTGCAACTTATACCAATTACACTAAATAATTCCTGAACAAAATCTATAAAGGGTTTTATCTAAAAGAAATTTTAATTCCAATTTAGAGAGTTCTTTTATAAAACTAGTATTAGGAATAAGGTTTTCCCCTAGGCTCTCCTAAAACATCCCCATCCCTACAAGAAATTCCACCATGGACTATGGTCATAACAGGCCAACCCGTAACCTTAGTTCCTATAAAAGGACTCCATTTTACTTTTCCTGCTAACCAGTCTAGAGTAATCTCTTTTTTTTTACTTAAATCTACAACTGTTAAATCCGCCGTTCGTCCTACTTTAATTTCACCCAAACCTTCTAATTCAAAAAGCTCTGCTGGTTTTAACGAAAAAAGCTCAACAAGTCTTTGTAAACTCAATCTTCCTTCATAAACATGATTAAGCATTAAAGGAAGCATTGTTTGAACCCCTGGAATTCCTGCAGGTGTATTCGGATAATCTTTTGCTTTTTCCTCTAACGTATGAGGGGCATGATCAGAACCAATTACATCAACAAGCCCTGAGTTTAAAGCTTTCCATAAAGCTTTTTGATGCCTTTTTGTTCTAACCGGAGGATTCATCTGCGCATGTGTTCCATACATCTGATAACATTCAGGGGCAAAAAGTGTTAAATGCTGAGGTGTCACCTCAACAGACATTCTTTTATATTTTTGAATTCTTAAAAAGTCCATCTCCTCTTCTGTTGAAACATGAAGTAGGTGTAATTTTGCATTATATTTTCTAGATAATCTTACGATTTGTTTTGTAGATTCTAAAGCCACCTCTTCATTTCTCCACTTAAGATGATGCTCTATAGGATACTTTTTATCTTGATATGGGAAAAACTTTTTTCTTCTTTGAAGAAGAATTCTTTCACTCTCTGAATGAACTGCAAACCTTCCCTTAACTGTTGAAGCAATTTTATCTAAATGCTCCTCTTCACTGACTAAAAGAGATCCAGTTGAAGATCCCATAAAGATTTTAACTCCACAAACACCTTTAAGGTTTTCTAAAAAGCTAAGTTTTTCAATATTATTATGAGTGGCACCTATATAAAAAAAATAATTCGTCCATACCGTTCCTTCACATCTTGCAAGCTTATCACTTAGAGCAACAACATTTGTTGTTGGTGGAATTGTATTAGGCATTTCAAAAAATCCAGTAACACCACCTAAAAGAGCCTGGCGACTTCCTGTAACTAAATCCTCTTTATGAGTTAAACCTGGCTCTCTAAAGTGAACCTGACTGTCAATCATTCCTGGTAGAACTGTCAGTCCTGGGATTTTAACTTCTATTGCCTTTGCAAAAGGTTCTGAAATCTTTCCATCTTTAATATAGATCTCTTCAGATAAAAGCTTTCCCTCTTTATAAACCCTTCCACCCCTTAAAACCATATTCATAGCCATCTATCTCCTTCTCATCCGCGCCATATAAAAACCATCAAAGTTATTCTGCCCTACAAAATTAGATACTTCCTCTTCTAATTCAAATTCACTGTGTTTCTCTAAAAAATTTTCAACTTGATTAGTGTTTTCTGATGGAAAAACAGAGCATGTTGCATAAATCATTTTCCCACCTTCTTTAACCAACTTTGAGTGCATATTTAAAAGTTCTTCTTGAATTTTTAAAACCCTTTGATGCTCTTGCTTAGAAAAAAACAGTTTTTTCTCAGGCTTTCTTCTATATGTGCCTGAGCCTGTACAAGGCACATCAAGTAAAAGTCTATCAAATTTTCCTGCCATTCTTTTAATTGTTTTTGCTCCTACAATCTCTTTTATTATAATATTTTGACTTTTTGCACGCTTAGCTCTTTTTTTAAGCTCATCAAGCTTTTTTGAAAAAATATCCATAGCCACAATAGTGCCTGTATTTTGCATTAAAGATGATATATGTAATGTCTTTCCTCCGGCTCCAGCGCAAGAATCTGCAACCCTCATACCTTTTTCAAGCTGCATAAAACAAGCCACTCCCTGTGATGCGCCATCTTGAATTTCAAAAAAACCAACCTTAAATAATGGAGAAGTAAAAATATTTTTTCTCTCACTTAACTTAATACAACCAGCTTTAACCAATTCTACATTTAATCCTTCAGCTTTTAAAAGTTTAAGACATCTTTCATCAGAAATTAAATTTAAATTCACTCTTAAAAAAACAGCTGCTTTTTTAGAAGAATTTTTTAGAAAACTTAACTTCTTCTCCTCTGACATTTCAGTTTTTAATAACTCTTCAAGATCTTTTGAAATAGAGTAGATCATTCTTTCTAAACTTGGAGTACTCTTAAAACCTTGAACATATAAACCTACAACTCTTAAAATATCTTCTTTTGTCACATCATTAAAATTAAATTTCTTAATAGCTGCAAAATAAACTCCTGCATGCCTTATAATCTCATAAAAGGCTTCTGCAAAAGCCTTTCTATCTCTAGATCCCCATTTTTTATTATTTTTAAAACTATAATTAACAACTTTTGAACCTGCTGACTTATTCTTAAATAGATAAAAAAGACTTGCTATAAGCTGTCTTTGAATAGGTGGAAACAACTTAACTACATCTGCCATATTAAACCTTTTAGTCTTAATAAGTTAGAATTCAAATCTTAACGAAAAACCCACACCATCACCATGATAATCTGTCTTAAAGTACTCGTTGCGTCTATAATAAAGACGAGCTGAAAATAATCTCCTCTGACTCCATTTGTTTGAATAAACAACACCTGTTTTAAGCGCTAAAAGGCTGCCTTTTTTAGAGCTATTAAATATATGACCCATCCCTGCTGAAATTTCAGGGCTAAAATAAAAAAACTGACTAGATAACTGAACACTATGAAATAAAAAAAGCCCTTGACCATAGGCTCTTTTAATATTTTTAAACTTATCTTCACCTAAAGAGCGTGTATTAAACTGAATATACTCAAAATAAAGACTTTGTTGAAAGCGCCTAGATTGTACAAAAGAAGCCCCTAACTCTACTGAATAGTGCCTAGAACCAAAAAATTCTCCAACTCCAAAAGATATTAAGTACTTTGATGAATATAATATTATATTATTTAAACTATCTGTAAAACTTGATAATTTTTCTAAATCCTGACTTTCTTTAGCCTGCTTACTTTTTTCTCTAAATATAAAATACTCTTTAGCTTCTTCATAACCTCTTTCTTCAGCACCTGCTGAATTTAAA
This sequence comes from Bdellovibrionales bacterium, assembly GCA_965205945.1. Classification (GTDB taxonomy): domain Bacteria; phylum Bdellovibrionota; class Bdellovibrionia; order Bdellovibrionales; family UBA1609; genus JALZUR01. The sequence continues at coordinate 133,009 of CBDBIB010000001.1, forward strand.
AAAAGAGTATTTATAAAAAAAAATCCTGCTAGAAAAATAATCACCTTAAATATTATCTCAATGAAATTTATTTAAATCCAGTCAATCCCAAACCTAATGTCTAGACACTAGGCTTTTAAAATTAAAATCCTCTTAAGAAAAGCTCTTGAACAAATTTAATCTAACTATTAATTTACTTTTTTAACCATGGAGCAGACTTTGAAATGTCCAGAATGCAGGAATGACACAACTAGAGTCCAAGACTCTAGGCCCATAAAGGACAATACCTCTGTTAGACGAAGGCGCCTTTGCTCTCATTGTAAGTTAAAGTTCTTAACTAAGAAAATCATTCTTATTAATCTTCCTATGGTCATTAAAAAAGACAGAAAACGTGAACCTTTTTCAAGAGCTAAAGTTGAAAAAAGCCTCTACACTTCCTGTCAAAAAAGACCTATTAGTAAACAACGAATTAACAGTCTTGTTACAGACTTACTAAAGAAAATCTCTCAAAGAGGAAGCCCTGAATTAAATTCTGATATAATTAGACGCTATGTAATGGCCGAGTTAAAAAAACTAGGTGAAGTTGCCTATGTTTGTTTTGCAAGCGCATATATGACTTTTAAAGAAGTGAATAATTTTTCTGCATCTATTAGGAGTAATATAGTTTGATTAAACAAAGAGATGGCCGTGAGATGGCTTTAAAATTTTTATTTTGCCAAGAGTTTGCCTCTCCTGAGAGTATAGACTTATCTCTTTATGAAAAACTTACACTATTTCAAAACTCATTTAAAGCACAAGATTCTGTATGGAAATTTACCCGACAAATTCTTCTTGGATTTGAAGTAAACCGGGAAGCAATTAATAAAAAAATTAAAACCAATCTTGTAAACTGGAGCATGAAAAGACTTTCTATAACTGATAAAAGTATTTTAAGAATTGCTATTACTGAAATGCTTTTTCTAGATACTCCTGTAAAAGTTGCTATTAATGAAGCTGTAGATTTAAGTAAAAAATATTCTACAAAAGAATCCTCTGCTTTTATAAATGGTCTTTTAGATACTGTTTTAACAATGGAGGCATAATGGATGAGTCTTTTAAAAGCCTTCCACCTAAACTTTTTCTAAAACTAAACTCCCTAAAACTAGAAAAACCTGGGATTTTATGGATACCTCCTCTTAAGCAAGACCCTATTACAACAAAATTAGATTGGCTTTCAGGCTTACAAATCTCAAACCTTGAATATACAAGATCACGTACATGGCCTAAAACTTTAAAAACCTTTGTCTCTGAATACAACTTACCTCTTGATGAACAGCCCACATCTAACCATTCAAATACTTTAATCTTTAATCTTCCAAAAGGCTTTAAAGCTTCACTAGGCCTTATTATTAAAAACTCTGATTGGAATAGTCGTGAAGATGTTTATAACCGCTATATAGTGGCTTGTGCATCTTTTAAAACTAGTTTTTTTATTCAAAGCCTTGATTTCTGGTCCTCTCCAGAAATTACCAACGTAGAATGGATCAAGGTCTAAATGCCTAAAGAAAGTCTAAATGCTAAGGCTATTTATGTTTTATCTGATGGAACAGGAGAGACTGCAACATTAATACTAAAGGCCGCCTTAATTCAATTTAAAGAACCTAATCTAAAATTTTTTAGATACAAAAATGTTAGGAATAAAAGCCAACTTCTTTCCATACTAGACCACCTTCCAGAACAAAATGGAATTATTATTCACACTCTAGTCTCTCCTACACTTAGAGTTCTTCTTTTAAAAGAAACTCAACAAAGAAATCTTTTATCAGTTGATATTCTAGGCCCTTTACTAGAAAAGTTAAGCTCTCTTTTTAAAATCGACACTAATCAAAATAACTCTATTCCAGGAGAACTTAGAACTGTTAATGAAGAGTATTTTAAAAAAATTGCAGCCATTGAATTCGCTGTTCGTTACGATGATGGAAAACTTTTAGAAGGCATTGAAAAAGCTAATATCGTATTAGTAGGAATTAGCCGAACAAGTAAAACTCCACTTTCTATCTTTTTAAGCTATAAAGGCTTAAAAGTAGCAAATATTCCCTTAGTTTTAGGACAACCTGTACCTGAAGAACTATTTAAAATTGACCAGAAAAAAATTGTTGGTCTTAAGATTGAAATTGAAGCTCTGCAAAGAATTAGAATAAAGAGGCTTAAAAAATTTAGCCAAAACCCCCATGGAAACTACGCAAGTCTTTCTCATATTAGTAAAGAAATCCAGTATGCAGAAGATTTGTTTGCAAAAAATAAACGCTGGCCAGTGATCAATGTCACCGATAGAGCACTTGAAGAAACTGCAGCAGAAATTGCACGCATAGTTTCTTCAAGATTAGACTTAAAAGAAGATTTTTTCTTCTAACTAAGAACTTGTTGTCTTAAAGCTCTAAATAAAACCTCAACGATCTCATTTTGTGCTATATCTTTTCTATAATAAAAATTAATTGGTGTTGTAAATTTAATATTCTCAACCATAATTCTTGACAAACGATTTGCTCTAACCTGCTTATGAATAGCATGTGAAGGTAAAAAGCCCCAACCAAGACCTGATTCAACCACCCTTTTTAAAGTTCCTACATTATCACTTTGAAAAACAGGATGGATTTTCACACCCACTTTATTCAAATGCGCATTTAATTCATATTGAAATCCTAAATATTTATCTGTGTAAAGGACAGTAGGTCTATTTGCAAATTCAGAAAGCTCAATAGTTTGTGGAAGACTCATATCCTTACCTGAACCGACAAGCCACATTTCATCTAATAATATAAACTTTGACCCATAATTTTTAAAAAATGTTTTTTGTTCCTCATCTAAAGGTTCAGGTAAAATGACCAAATCAATTTCATCATCTTTTAAATCCTGTATTAACTCAGATGTAGAGCCATAATTAAGTTTAAAGTTTAATTTAGAATTGTGCTTTAAAAACAGTCCTATAATTGGGCTCAATAAATAAAGCCCTAAAGAATTTAAAGTTCCTAACCTAATATCTCCTACAAGTTCTGTAGATATAGCTTGCAGTGCCACTTCAGCTTGCTGGGTTAATTGAAGAATTCTTTTTGAATAGTCATAAAGAAGCTGCCCTTGTAGCGTTGGCTTTATTTTTCTAACCCCTCTTACTAAAAGTTCGCAGTTCACCTCTTCTTCTAAGTTTCTAATCTGCTGACTTACTGCAGGCTGGGTTAAGAAAAGTTTTTCTGCAGCAGCAGTCATACTTCCCTCGCTTACTACTGTAACAAAAGTTGAAAGTTGTTGAAAATTCAAAATTTACCTGCCCTGTTAAATTTTTTATAACTGATAGCCATATTTAAATATATAACGCGTTATATAAGTCAAATAACTATTTCTCCGCCTCTCTCTTATATATGTAAATACTTATTTTTACTCGGCTTTATAGCTATAAATATTATTTATGACCACATAAAAATTATACTAATAGTTATTAAATTCTTAGTCTAGTAAAAATTACACATCTTAAAGGGACTGAGCCTAATAACTCTCTGCCTTAATAGGTTCATAGTTTAATAAAAACTATAAAAAAGAAAGGTGATTTATGAAAAAATTCGTTTTTACAATATCTTTATTAGCATTGTTATTTTTAAGTAGTTGTGGAAAAAATTATGAGAGCCAAATAGAAACAAAGGCGCCAAAAACAGACCTTCAAATAAACAAATCTTTAATAGCCCTAAGAATCTTTGAAAAAAACGTCTCAGACCTCATGGCTAAGAATCCACAGGCTAAAGTAAGGGTTTTAGGCAAAGACACCTTTGAATTTAGAGGCCTTGAAAAAAAACAAATTCTTAAAGTTGCTCCTTTAGCAATTGTTGAATCAAACAAATTTATAAATATTCAATCTAAAACTATAAATAAAAAGCAGTTTGTAAACAATATCTTAAGTACAAACCCCTTTGTAAAATTTGCCCCTAAATTCTGTACTAAAAATTATACTTTAAACGTTCCAGAGATTAAAATTTCTAACGCTTTACTTGATGATAGTTTTCATGCACATCAGGCTTTAAAGCTTAGCTTTAAAGCCCCTTTATCAGAAATTTTAACCTCTTGGTATCTAATCCCACCCATGGGCTCAAACCTTAATATTTATTTTAACGATAGTAAAACCCTACATTTCACTCCAGACATGCCAGGCTCTTATAGTGTTGCACTTTTTTTAAAAAAAGGTGATGGATGTAATGTCCGCTTCAAAGAGTTTACTGTGACTTTAAACTCCTCTTTTATTCCAACTTTATTACCAAGAGATCTTTCTAGTTTAAATGCTCTTTCAAAACAAGATTTTATACAAATCTCCACTACTAATTCTAATAAAGCACGAAAACTTTTAACTGGTAAAAATAAGGTTATTGTCGCTGTTTTAGATACTGGTGTGAATTACAACCACCCTACTTTAAAAGACAATATGTGGATAAACACTGACGAAATTGATGGCGACGGAATTGACAATGACTCTAATGGCTACATTGATGATATTGTTGGCTTTGACTTTGAAAATGCCGATGCAATGCCAATGGATGATTCCGGTCACGGGAGCCACGTAGCTGGTCTTATTGCAGGCAAATATATAGGTACTGGAAACATGCCCAATGTTAAAATAATGGCTCTTAAATCTGGATCAAGAAGAATAGATGTAGGTTCAGTGATTAAAGGTTTTAATTACGCCATTGATAATGGAGCCAATATAATAAATATGTCTTTTGGAGGTAGGAATAGAGGTAAAATTTTTGAAAATACTATAAAAAAAGCTTCCGATGCTGGTATTTTAATTGTTGCAGCTTCTGGAAATGGAAATCCTAGTAATGGTCTAGGCATGAATAATGATATTACTCCATTTTTTCCAGCATCTTATAACTCAGCCAATATTTTATCTGTAGCTGCTTGTAAAGCTAATGGTTCTCTAACTCAATACTCCAACTATGGTCAAACTCAAGTTGATATTGCCGCTGTTGGTGGCTACTATGATAGATTTAACAAAACTAAAAAATTTCTTAAATCAGCACACTTAGAAAATCCAAAAGGCTTGCTTCTTAAATCTATGTTTGGAACTTCAATGGCCACACCTATTGTCTCTGGTATTGCCTCCTTAATGTTAAGTGAGAATCCAAATCTTAGCCCATCAGATATAATAGATATTATGATGAGAACAGGAAAAAAATCTCTTTCCTTACGTGAAGTAATCACCTCTGAGGCTGCAGTAGACGGCCAAGCTGCTATTTTGTTTATACAAAACTTATTTTAATTTTTGTATCTATTATGAGTACTTTTGATTTTTCAATTTCGTATTTACTTAACCTACTTTTAAATTCATCTTTTTATTCTTGTTTAAAACTCACCTAGCGTTTGATAAGATTGCACCTTAAATTTATCCCTTAAAAATCATGTAAAAATATTCTTACAAACCACAACTTTAGCCTAACAGATCGACTCTTTCTTATACCTTAGTCAGATACTTTAAATAGATATTGCTTTTTCCAATAGACTTTAAATCTAAACTCACGCTAACATATTTTCTATATTTAAAAGAAAGGTTTAAATGACATCTTTATTTTTCTCAACAATTTTACTTTTTACTCTTAATGTACAAGCAAAAATATTTTCAAACTCTTATGTTAGCTTTGAACTCCCTGCAAACTGGGTATGTAAATCAGAAGGCTTTGAATATACTTGCGTTAACAAATTTAGTGAAAAACAAAAGAAAGCCATCATTATTTTAACAGCGAAAAAAAAAGGCCCCCACGATTCTTTAAAAAACTATGAAACCCATCTTAAAAAATCCCGTCAAATGAAAAACTATAAAGCTAAGACCTACTATTCAAAAAAAAAAATTGTTAAAAAAAGAAAAATATCTGGTGTGGATTGGATTGACGCAATCCACTTAGGAGGTGAAGTAGAGACCTACTACACTCGCTATACAGCAACAACAGTAAATGCACTTGGAATCTTAGTTACTTTTTCAGCACACAAAGATCACTACAGTAAATATAGCAATGATTTTATAAAAGCCATTCAAAGCTTAAAAGTAATCGCCTCACCTGATTTAGCCTCATCAAAATCAATAAGGGGAGTTAAAAAAAATATATTTGAGACAGGACTTTCAGACATTTTACCTGATGGAATAGCAGAAGATCTTAATGATAGCAGTAATGATGGAGTCTTTAGTTTTAATTTTTTAGGATCAAAAGGCCTTATTGGAATTTTACTTCTACTTCTCACCGGCTTAGGCGTATTTATTTATATTAGGTCTAGATAAGATTATTATTTATATTAAAACATAACAAATTATTAATATAATATCTAAACTCAGTGACAAAAACAGTCCTTTGAATGACTATCTACAATTCCTACTGCCTGTAAATACGCATATGTAATAGTAGAACCTATAAATTTAAAACCTTTTTTCTTAAGATCTTTAGAAATTCGATCACTTAAAGCTGTTTTGGTATAGTAGTCTTTAATAGATTTAGGACTATTTTTAATAATCTTCCCCTTAGTAAAAGACCATATATACTTATTAAAAGAACCAAAACTTTTTTGAATTTCTAAGAAAGCCTGTGCATTTGTTCTTGTTGAATACAACTTAAGCCTATTTCTAATTATTTCTGGGTTTATTAAAATCTTTTCAAGCCTTGTATTTGTAAACTTAGAAACCTTTAAAGGGTCAAAATCAACAAAGTGTTTTTTATACCCTTTTCTTTTATTTAAAATAATTTCCCAGCTAAGACCAGCTTGAGCACCTTCTAAAATTAAGTATTCAAAATGGACTCTATCCCTCCTTACAGGCCGCCCCCACTCTTTATCATGATATTTTACATATAAAGGATTATTTAAATTTACCCAAGGACATCGCTTTTTTTCAATCATAACCTAAACCCCTTAGGAAAAAGCATGGAAAGCTTATAAAATTTTTCTTGCTTAAAATCTCTTGAAAAAGACACCACTTTTATATCTCCTCCAACTTGAACAAATTCAAAAATACTCTGTCTACAAATACCGCATGGCCAAATAGGCTCATCAGTTTCTGAAAGAACATAAACTTTTAAAATACACGCCTTAGGTCCCTCTTTACTAACCATCTTAACAATGCATGTACGCTCAGCACAAATCGTTGCCGCCATTGTAGAGTTTTCAACATTACAACCATAATAAAAATATCCAGCTTTTGACTCTATACATGCTGCCACTTTAAATCTTGAAAACGGTGAATATGAATTGCTTAAAACTTTAGCTAAGGCCCTTTTTTCAAATTTTGTTTCTCCTACCATTTTTTAAACCTCCAATATAAGATTATATCTATATACTTAAATAAGGATACACTGTGAGCTTAAAAATCTATAACACTTTAAGTAGAAAACTTGAACCCTTTAAAGCAATAAACCCTCCACAAGTTAAAATGTATTGCTGTGGCCCCACTGTTTATGATTTTTTACATGTAGGAAACTTTAGAGGAGCTGTTTTTTATAACCTTTTAAGAAACCATCTTGAAAATGAAGGTTTTAAAGTAACTTACGTCTATAATTTCACTGACATTGATGACAAAATCATAAAACGAGCAAATGACGAAGGCTTAAGCCCTTTTGATATTTCAAATAAATATATTAAAGAATTTAAAAAAGATTTTAAGCTTTTAAAACTTCGACCACACTCAATAAATCCAAGAGTTACAGAATCTTTAGATTCAATAATTCAAGTGATTAAAGATCTTATTAAAAATGAGACTGCATACGTTATAGATAGTGAAGTTTTTTTTTCCATAGATAAGTTTAAAGATTATGGAAAACTCAGCCATCAAAGACCTGATGAACTTTTAAAAGGAACAAGAAAAAAGATTGATCCTAAAAAAAGGAACTCTCTAGATTTCACCCTTTGGAAACCCGCTAAAGATACTGAACAGTCTTTTGACTCTCCATGGGGAAAGGGACGTCCAGGTTGGCATATTGAGTGCACTGCAATGATTAAAAAATATTTAGGCGATAATATAGATATTCATGGTGGAGGCTTAGATCTTTTATTCCCACATCATGAAAATGAAATAGCTCAATCTAAAAGCTGTTCTCATGGTGGAGAATATGTAAAGTACTGGGTACACAATAATATGTTTACATTTTCAGGCTCTAAAATGTCTAAATCTCTTGGAAATATTAAAACCATGCGTTTCTTTTTAGAAGAGTACCATCCTGAAATTTTTAAATTTATTGTTTTAAGCTCACATTACCGATCAGAAACTGAATTCACCGATCAGGCCATACAAAAAGCCATGCAAAGCCTTGCAAGAATTTATTCAGCTCTACAAATCGCTGAAAATAACGCTTCAAATATGATTATTAAACCTTTACTAAAAGGCTCTGCATTAAAATTTAATACCTATATTAAAGAAAAAAAATCTGAGATCAGAAAACACCTTAACAATGATTTTGCAACACCTAAAGTTTTTTCTGTTTTTTTTAAAGTTATAAAAAAATTTAACCAATTCTCCTCCGAAAATAAAAAACTCAGCCCTGAAGCTAAAAAAATCTCTCTTATTTTACTAGAATTTTTCAAAAAATATGAAAAAACTTTTGCAATGTTTGAAGAAAAGCCCTTTAATGTTTTCTTAAAAGCTCTAGATAAAATTCTACTTAAGAGGTTAAATATTAATGAGGCTAAAATTAAAAACATAATCAATGAACGAACTAAAGCTAAGGCCAATAAAGACTATGCTAAAGCTGATTCTTTTAGAGATGAACTTTTAAAAAACATGATCACCATAAAAGATACCCCTGAAGGCACAAGCTGGGAAGTTAACAAAGTAGAATTCTTTAATCAATAGGAGTACAGTATAAAAAATATTCTAACACTCATAACCTTATTATCATTTTCAACCACTACATACTCAAAGACTTGTATTCACAGCATTAAAGAAGGCAGTCAAAAGGTTACTTGGACGGCTTTTAAGTACACTGAAAAAATAGCTGTTTCTGGAACTTTTAAGAAAATAACCTTTACTCAATCTAAAAAAGCTCATTCTATGTCTAAACTCTTAGAATCTATTGAGTTTAAAATTAATACTAACTCTATTGATTCTAAAAACATAGCAAGAGATACGACTTTAAAAGGTTCAATCTTTAAATTTCTAAAAGTTCCCAATGTTATTTCAGGAAAAGTAGTTTCAGCAACTCAATTAAATATGATTGTTGAAATGCAATTAAATGAAAAAACACCTATGCAAATGAGCTTAAATGCTAAGGATGGAAAACTTACCTCTACAGGAACTTTAAATCTTTTAGAAAACGGCTTAAAAAAATCCTATGATTCTGTACATATAGCATGTAAAGGTCTACATATTGGAAAAGATGGTGTTTCTAAAATATGGCCCACCATAGAAATTAAAGTTCAAGCCGATTATGAGGTAAAATGTTTAAACGGTATAATAGATTCTATTAAGTCTTGGTTCTCATAAGCAATCGCTCCCTTTAAGGATTTAGCCTCTACACGACCAAGTAAATAAGGCTTAACTTTAAATTTTATCCTATACTTTTTTAAAAAGTCATAAAGACACTCTGGCTTTAGAGTCCACAAAAATCCATACTCCTCCCCTCCTTGCATTGCTATTACTTCAGGGTTTAAATCCATTTCTTTACAAGATTCTTTAAAAACCCTCTCCATAAAAAGACTCTCAATCCTAACAGAACAGTCGCTAAGTCGGCACATATTACTTAGTTCTTTATATAACCCATCTGAAATATCTGTAAGACTTGTGACCTCTTTAAACATTGCCAACCACGCGCCTAATTCTTGATTAAGTTTTGGAAACAAAAATTTTTCTATAAATTCAGATTTTAAAGTATTTTTCTTAAACTGCTTAAATCCTAATAATGCATGGCCTAAGTGAGCATCAGTCATTAAAACATCTCCTCTAATAGCACCATTATTTGTTTTAATAAATTCTTTCCGCTGATAGCCGGAGGCCTGTATAACTACACAAAAAAAAGCACCTCTTACAATATCTCCGCCTAAAAGCTTTACGTTGTGTTGAGTAGACGCTTTTTTAAGACCTTTTAAAAATTCATAAAAATCAGTTTTGCAAAAAGTCTTAGGGATAATTAAACTCAATGAATAAAAACTAGGGTTTGCTCCCATAGCATAAACATCACTAATTGAAGCCACCAAAGACTTCCACCCTACTGATAAATACCCCATATCTTTTATAAAATGAGTGCCTTCAACAAATGAATCTGTGGACTGAACTATACATTCACTTAAATGACATGGTGGAATAATATAAGCATCATCACCAAAACTGCTAAATCCGTACTTTGGCCTCTTACAGTTTAGCTTTTCAGCAATTAAATCTATTATTGTTGACTCATCCATATATCTATAATCTATACCTTTTTGTATAAAAATTAACTAGAACTATTTATAAAAAATCTATTATGGAGCTGTCATGAAAAAAACTATAGTAATTGCCTTTATATTTATGTTCACTATTTATCAAGGCTACATAGAACTTAGACCCACTAAAAAAATATCTAATGTCATTAATCAAAAACGTATTTCTATTATGACTTATAATGTTGAAAATCTTTTTGACACATTAAATGATGTTGGAAAAAATGATGAAACTTTTTTACCTAAACTTAAAAAAAATAAGGCAATACAAAAAAAATGCAGACAAAATAGACGTCGACATTGGGTTAAAGAATGCTTAAACACTAATTGGACTAAATTTAAACTTGAAGTGAAAATGAAACGCTTAGCTTCTGTTATAAAAGGCTATAAAAGCTCAGGACCAGATATTTTAATTTTAGAAGAAGTAGAAAATATTAATGTTCTTAATATTTTTAACAATAAACACCTTGGTTATAAGAATGTAATTCTTCTTGAGGGACCTGATAAACGGGGAATTGATGTTGCCCTTTTAACAAAACTTGATTCTGTAAAAAAACCTAAACTTCACCTACAAAGATTTAAAAGTAATAGTGAACAAAAAAATCCAAGCGTAACACCCACAAGAGGTATTTTAGAAGTTTTTTTAAAACTTCCAAACAATGAAATTTTAAATGTGTTTGGCCTTCATTTTCCTTCTCAAAACTCGCCTACAGAAACAAGAAAACAAGCCATCCAACTGCTAAATAAATTAAAAAGTAAAAGAAACTATCTCTCCATTGCTGGAGGTGACTTTAATATCACTCAAAATGAATCTTTCTTATATAAACAAGATTTATCAAAAACCTGGGATGTTTCACACCTAATTGGTTGCAAAAACTGTAAGGGCTCTAACTATTACCATAGAAAAAGAACATGGTCATTTTTAGATGCTCTTTTATTTTCTAAAAATTTTGGAAAAACTTGGAAAATTGATAAAAACTCTATAAATGTTTTTAATCAAATAGATGTTCAAAATAATCAATACGGCTCCCCTAAAAAATTCAATATGGGTAAAGATCAAACTGGAGTTTCCGATCATTGGCCTGTTGTTGGAGAAATCTACTTGTAAAAAAAATCAAAGACATTTTTTTTAACACCCACTCCCATATATTAATTCTTATTAATACAATGCTTTTATTTTTTTTAAAAAAGTAACCCTTAATTCATAAAAATTAATAGTGTTATTTCTAATAATAATTATTACTGACAACTATAGATTTCTCTATCATAGTTTTAAATCCTAAAATAGTAAAAGTATTGCTTTAATTTTAAGCTTTCACTCTCTGTCTAATTGATTTTCAAACAATAGTGCTCTTTTATAAAGAAGGTTATAACTTTCATGACTAGCTTGATAAAAGGTTCTCCAACATGAAGAGCTAGTATTATTAAGGAGGTTTTAAAAAAAAAATGATTAATGTTTCAGGACTTTCAAAAGCATATTCTGGACGAGAACTCTTCTCTAATATTTCTTTTACTCTAAGCAAAAATGAAGTTTTAGGCTTAGTAGGTCGTAATGGCTGTGGCAAGTCCACACTAATGAAAATTATTCTAAAATTAGAAGATATGGATAAGGGCCTTATTACCTTTCCTAAAGGCTATATTGTAGGTCACCTAGATCAACATATTAAGTTTACAAAAAATACCTTAATTAATGAGGCCTGCACATCACTTCCTCCAGGAAGAACTCTAGAAATTTATTTAGCTGAAAAAACACTTTTCGGTTTAGGCTTTACACAAGAAGACCTTAAAAAAAATCCTTATATTTTCTCCGGTGGTTATCAATTAAGAATTAATCTTGCAAAATGTTTACTTAGTGAACCAAATCTTTTAATTTTAGATGAACCAACAAACTACCTTGATATTTTAAGCATCAACTGGATGAAATCTGTTATTAAAAAATATAACGGTGAAGTTATCCTAATCACTCATGATAAAGAATTTATGAACTCAGTTATCACCCACACTGGTGGAATTCATAGAGGAAACTTTAAAAAAATTAAAGGCAGCACCGATAAATACTATGAACAACTTGCCCTAGAGGAAAAAATTTTTGAAAAAACGCGTATAAATCAAATTAAAAAAAAACATGAGCTTGAAAAATTTGTAGAACGTTTTGGAGCAAAAGCCTCAAAAGCTTCCCAAGCTCAGTCTAAAATGAAACAAATTAATAAAATAAAAATTTTAGATAAGCTTAGTGACGAGCAAAATTTAGGTTTTAAGTTTAACTATGCTCTAACTCCAGCTAAAACATTAATAACTGCTAAAAACCTTACTTTTGGATTTGATAAGCCCTTAATTCAAAATTTAAGTTTTAATATTAAAAATGGTGATCGTTTAGGGGTTATAGGAAAAAATGGAGGGGGTAAAACAACACTTTTAAACCTTTTATATGGACAGTTTCACCTTCCTAAAGGATCTACAATTACAACACACCCTGACTGCAATATTAACTACTACCAGCAAACCAACAGAAAAGACCTAAATCCAGAACTCACTATACATGAAGAAATCTGTGCAGAAAACCCCACCCTTTCTTTAACACAATCTCATCAGATTTGTGGAGCCATGATGTTTCCTGGAGATGATGCAAAAAAAAAGATCAATGTTTTATCTGGGGGCGAGCAAAGCCGTGTTCTTTTAGGAAAAGTTATTGCAACACCTTGTAATGTTTTATTCTTAGATGAGCCCACCAATCATTTAGATTTAGAATCTATTGAGTCTTTAATCCAAGAAGTGAATAAGTTTCCAGGGCCAGTAGTTTTTGTTACTCATAGCGAAGAGTTTTTAAAACGTATTGCTACAAAACTTATTTATTTTAAAGATGGAAACACTGTTTTTTTTGACGATAATTATAATGAATTTTTAAATAAAATTGGCTGGGATAGTGGCTCTATTATAAAAAAGAAAGAAAAAAAATCTAAGTATTTTTCAAATGCTAAAAAACTTAAGCCCTTAGAGCGAGATATTCAAAAACTTGAAGAACGCATTTTAAATCTTGAAAAGAAAATAAAAAAAACCCAAGAGTCTTTATGTGGTGAATGGCAAAAAGATACCAGCGCCTACGCAAATATAAAAAAACATCAAATTAAAATAGATGAGTATTTTTCTGATCTAGAAAAAAAAATAACTCAATTAGAAATTTTAAAAAACTCTTAAAAATAGATAATAAAAATTAACGTAGCCCTCTTAGTATTACCATATTTTATTTTCCATGAATAAATAAACTATGAAAAAAATATTAAATTTAATACTTTAGATTTTATAAATTTAAGTAATTTCCTTTTTCTGAATCAAAAGCCAAGAGGTATAAGAGACAATAAGACTAACTAGAATTGGAGTGGACATAAAGTATAAGTTTAAAAAGAGATTTGTTAAATATTCTCCTATAAACATAGAGATCCAAAATACAGCGAAGAACCCAAAGGCTAAAAAAATACCAGAACCTTTAGATACTTGAGAGTGTAATCTAATACTTAAAAGAGCACCTATAAATAGAAAAAATAAGCATGAAAATGGAGAAATATATCTTTTAATAATTTCTTTTTTGATTTTAAATATATTTTTTGTATCTTTACTAGATTTAACTGATTTTAAAAGATTAGTCGTTGTTTTATTGGAAATAGGAACTGTAGTATTTGCAGATTCCTTAGAAGAAAGAAAAAATTTTATTTGGTATTTTTTAAAAAGTAACTTAACATTAGAAACACCATCTCTTAGTAAGGAGTACATAGTACCATTATTTAATTCAATACCAATAAGGCCTATATCATCTACGATTACTTTTCCAGTATCGGCAAAAAGACTAAACTTGTTCCTATCATCACCGTCATAATTAATAAATACAGTTTTTAAAAAACCATCTTGGTTTTTACTTTGAATATACAATAAATAATTAGGTATTCTATTAATGAACGAACCTGGGGTAATTGCAAAAACTGCAGCGTTTCTTTTTAATTCTCTCTTCATTGAGTCAGACCAATAATTACTCATAGGCCCTAGTGTATTAAGAGTGTATATACTTACAAAAAGACTAAGAAGTCCCATAAGAATTGCAGGAGAAGATATTTGTAGCTTGCTATATCCAAAAGTTCCTAAAATAACAAGCTCAGAGTTCTGACTTAATAATTCGTAGCCGAAGAGAATAGAAAAAAGTAAGCAAAAGGGAATTAAAATAGGAAGATATGAAAGTATTAGGAGTGAAAATATTTTTAAAAATATATAAAATGCAGTTTGGTTAGAAAAAATTACTGAGGAAAGCTTTAAAAACTGGATTATAAATACAAAAGAAATAAGGGCAGTAAGGCTTAAAAAAAAAGAATTGCATAAATTACGTAAAACGTATCCAAAGACTTTTGGAGGCATAACTAGGTCTTTAAGAAAGCTAGATTTATAACTAAATAGCATAAAAACAGTTACCTTAGGTTATTTAGACTAACAAGCCTATTTTAATAATTTAAAATAAGTTTATCCTAGTGTATTATAATGTGTAGAGCTGTCTAAATAGGTTAAGATTTGAGCAAAAACATTAAATTTTCATAAATTAAGACAGAGTTTTAAGATGATTTTTTAAAATTAAACCAGGATTTGCGAGTAGTTTTTTTAACGACTCCAACTCTACTTTTAACTATCTGTAGCTCTCTTCTAGCAGGTAAAAACTGAGGATTATTTTCTAATGAAAGAGCTATAAACTTTTGAAAACCATTAAAATCACTCTGAGCCAATAATTGTAGTGCTTTTATATAATAGTATAAAGCATTATTAGTTAAAGTTTTCTGTTCTTTTTGCATAAAAGTATTTATAGAATCGTTAACTTTAAAACTATTTTTGCTCTTTAATGCTGCCCATAAGTAGTATAGCCCAAATTCATTAGGATAGTTTTTATGCATTTCGTTAGTGTCTAAAAGTTTAAAAGCTTTAGAATATTCTCCCTTATTTAAAAGAATTTTTGAAGATTCAAGAACATTGTTATATTCTAGTTTCATTTGTGTTTTTTGGTTTTTTTTAAAACTTTCATAAGTTATTCTATTGCCAGAAGTTTTAATTAGATTAAATGCCGTTGTAAGCTCAACAAAAACACTCTTGGCTTCATAAAGCTCTTGAGTAGAGAGTATAGTAGTTATTCTATCAGGATGTAGTTCTTTAGATAATTTTTGATATGCCTTAGAGATGTTTTGATCACTGGCATTATTTTGATGAATATTAAAAAGAGAATAAGGATTGTTTTGTTTTAATTTAATTTTAAGGCTTTGAATTAGTTTTAAGAGTATCTCTTTTTTTGTAGAACCTGAAGGATTGATTTCATTTTGAACTTTTAAGTTGTCTTGGATTAAATTAGAAAATATTAAAATAAGATCAATCTTTGTTAAATCTTTAGGACTAGAAGAAAGAATTTTATCTAATTCTTTAGAGTTTTGAGTTTTGCTTTGAGTATAAAAAGGTGATTTTATAAACGTAACTTCAGATATAATAGAGTTTAAATTTTGAAATAAAGATTCTGGAGCTTTAGACTCAAGCCAAATGCACATTTCCTTTTTGATCTCATACTGATTTAAACTGGTTGAATCATCAAAATTTTTTTCTTCAGGTTCTGGCATAAAAGTACAGGTCATATTTTGTATAGATAAAAGACCATTTAACCTATTGATGTGTTGTTGTTTCATGGCCATAGGAATAGCATGTGGACTTAGTAAATTTAAATTTACTAGTGTTGTTCCAATACGGGTTTTATTAGTTTTAAATTCTTTAGAGTTTATATAAGAAGAAAGGCTTTCTCTAGTAAGATAACCTAAACCGACTAAAAGTTCTCCTAAAGAGTTGCTATACTCAGATGAAGATATTTTATATAAAAATCCTGATTTTATAGTAATAGTGTAGTAAATTTTTGTAAAAGAGTCAGCTAGATTTATTGTATAAGAAAAGCCAAAGTTTGAAATTAAAGGTAGAATATAAGAGAGTTCAAAACCATTAATTTTTTTTGTTAAATTTAAAATTTCAGAAACCTTATGTTCATTCATATTTTCATGAAAAAGGGGTTTTAAGACAAAAGCGTTTTCTTGTTGTGAGCAACGGTTAAAAACTTCTTCTAACTTTTTTTTTGAAATCGGTTTGATTAAATAATCCTCTATGTAATTAAAGGATTCAGCTTCTTTAGTGGATACCTTATCAATAAGAACACCACTCATAAGAATTATTTTAGTATTAAGATTTTTTTCTTTAATTATTAGGTTTAACTCACTAGCTAAAGTGAAACCATCTTTTACGGGCATAAGACAATCAATTAAAATGAGGTCAAAGTTATTTTGATTTAAAATATTTTTTGCCTGCTCGGATTTAAGGCAAATACTTGCAAAGTGACCTATATGAGTAATAAGGCGCTCTAAACTAGATGCAAACTCTGTGGAGTCATCGATGATTAGAATATTAAGACTATTCATATGTGATATTTCGGATTTTTAAGTCTCACATTTGATAGTGATCTTAAATATTCTTGAGATTTAACTGTCAAGACGATAATCTCAAGGTTGTTAGCCCATATGAAAGGTTTAAGGAGACAATATGAGTATTTTAAACATTAATGATTCTCAATTTGAGACGGAAGTTATAAATTCAGGAAAAACTATTTTAGTAGATTTTTGGGCAGAATGGTGTGGGCCATGTAAAGTATTAGGGCCAAAACT
The DNA here is from genome assembly GCA_965205945.1 of Bdellovibrionales bacterium. Classification (GTDB taxonomy): domain Bacteria; phylum Bdellovibrionota; class Bdellovibrionia; order Bdellovibrionales; family UBA1609; genus JALZUR01. The sequence continues at coordinate 150,114 of CBDBIB010000001.1, forward strand.
TGAAGAGATTTCAAGCGAATTAGCAGATTCTGTAAAAATCATTAAAATTAATATTGATAAAAATAAAGAAACTGCACAAAAGTTTGGAATTAGAAGTATCCCTACCATGATTATTTTTAAAGACGGAAAAGATGTTGAGACAATGACCGGAAACCTTTCTAAAAAAGAGATTTTAGGAAAATTAACAGCTCAAATTTAATTTTTTAAAAGCGTATTTTTAATTAAATAAGCTTTTTTTTCTAATAATATTAGAAATTAAACCCAACGCTGCCATATTTGTTAAAATAGAGGACCCCCCGTAACTTAAAAGTGGTAGCGGTAAGCCTACAATGGGAAGTATTCCTGTAATCATACTAATATTTATAAAGAAATGCCAAAATATAAACCCACTAACACCTATACAAACTAAGGCCCCATAGGGATCTGTGGTGAATCCTGCGACATTAATAATATTTAAAAACAAGAATAAGAAAAGTAAGATAATAAAAGCAGATCCTATAAAACCATGCTCTTCGCTTAAAACAGAAAAAATAAAGTCAGTATGACGCTCTGGTAAAAATTCTAATTGTGATTGAGTTCCTTTGCGGTACCCACGACCTAGAAAGATTCCACTTCCTACAGCAATCTTTGATTGTCTAGAATTGTATCCTCCTCCACGAAGATCTTTTCCTGGGTTTAAGAAAGTGTAGATTCTTTGCTTTTGATACTCTTTAAGCCCATAATTCCAAACTACAGGAAGTGATAATGAGCCCATAATAAAAGCTGAAATCAAAATCCTTTTATCTATTCCAACAAATAAAATCATAGAGCCTGCAATAGCGGCCATGATTAAAGATGTTCCAAGGTCAGGTTGTATAACAGTTAGAGTGAAGGGGATAAACAAAAGAGCAATTGGTAAAATAAGATCTTTTAGATTTAAAGAGGGCTTTAAAAGATTTTTAGAAAGAACTGCAGCTAGTGCAAGTACCAACGCAATCTTCATAGTTTCAGAGGGTTGGAGTCTAAAAAACCCAAAATCAATCCATCGTTGTGCACCATAAAAACTTTTTCCTATAATTTGCACTAAAACAAGAAAGCCAATATTGATAAAGTAAATAGGCCAGGTTAAGCGCTTTATAAAATTAAAATTAATAAATGTAAGAGCTAAAAAAAGCAGCCAGCCTAAAACAAACCAAATAATTTGAGACATAAAAACTGTACTAATCCCTATGGAAATAAGAGAGTGTGATGCACTGTACAGGTTTATAAGAGAGGTGATGGTTAGTATGGCTATTAAGAATATAAAGTTAAAATCAGCTCTTATTCTGGTATTTTTAAGTTCCATAGTTATTTCTTACCCTTAGTTTTAAAAATTTTAGGATGATGTGTTTTCATATAAAGAGTTAAGAGATCAATTACCATAGGGGCAGCACCACTTGCACCATGACAGGTATGAAGTGCTAAACCTGCAACTACAATTTCTGGATTTTCAGCAGGTGCAAAACCAACAAAAATACCATGGTGGCGGTCTTTTTCAGGACGACTTTCACATTTTGTATAAATATCATTAGAGCTAAACCCTCGAACTTGTACAGTTCCAGTTTTTCCAGCCATTAAAAATTTTTTAGAAGATCTATATCGTGCTGTCCCACGCTCACCATGAGCGACTTTTATAAGCCCTTCAATAACAGATTCAAAATCTTTTTTTCTCATTTTAAGGCCCGTTTTATCTGTAAGATTTTCTATGAGTTCAGGTTGAAAAGACTCAACAGTATTTTCGTTTTCATCTAAAATTTCCTTGACTAAAATAGGTTTTATAACTTTTCCTTTAGAGGCAAGACTTAAATATCCTCTGGCAAGTTGTAATAAAGTAGTATTAATAGCTCCTTGACCAATAGAGTAGCTTAAGTCCTCACCTTTTTGCCAACTGTCTTTACGGTTTTTTTTAGCCCAGTCAGTAGTGGGAAGTAACCCTTTAGATTCTTGAACATATTTAACACCCGTGTTTTTTCCTATTCCAAGCCTTGAAATTATTCGAGACATTTCATCCACGCCAAGAGTTATCCCAAGTTTATAGAAAAAAATATTTCCAGAAACTTCTAAAGCCTCACTTAAATTAATAGTACCATGACCACTTTTTCTTGAATCGTGATAATCTCTTTTTCCAAAATGAAAAACTCCTGGAGAATTAATCTTTGTATGTTTTTTTATAGCATTTAAATGAAGAGCAGTAAGTCCAACAAAAGGTTTAAAAACAGAACCTGGAGAATAGGTTCCCTGGGCAACTTTATCCGTTAAAGGTTTAAAGCGATTTGTATTAAGTTGCTTCCAACTTTCATTAGAAATTCCTGTTTGAAAAACATCTGGATGAAAGGAAGGGTTTGAGGCCCATGCTAAAATTTCACCTTTGATGCTTAAAGCAACAAGTCCTCCTTTTCTTATGCCAATTTTATCTTCTCTATAAAAAGTTTTAAAGGCTTTAGATTGAAGGTTTTTATCTAAAGTCAGGATAATGTTGTTTCCAATTTTAGGGTCAACATTGTTTAAGCCGATATAAGAAATTAATGAGCTTGCTGCAGTTTGAACACGTCCTTTTACATCTACTTGTACATAAGATATACCATCAACCCCTCTAACCTTAGAGTCTAAAGATTTTTCAAGACCAGTTTGCCCAATTTGATCACCCAGTTTAAAAATAAATCCTTTTCTACGCATTTTTTTAATTTGAGGCTTTGATGCTAATGAAACATAACCAAAAATTTGCGCCCCAGACTCTTTAAGTGGGTAGTCTCTAAAAATAACTTCTTCAACTAAAATTTTCGGATATCTTAAGCGAAGCTGCTTAAGTTTAAGGGCTTCATCTTGAGAAATTTCTTTAGAAACTATTCCAGGGTTAAAAGTTCCTGTTTTATTATAACTGCGAAGTGTTTGTTTTAATAATTTTTCAGGATTTTTTTTAAGTATGCTTGAGATAAGTTCAATAATTAATTTAAGTTCAGATTTATGCTGTTTTCTAAAAATAATAGGGTCTAAAGAAAGTCTAAAACCCGGTCTATTTGTTACAAGTGTTTGTCCATTACGATCTAAAAAATTCCCTCTAGGAGCCTGAACCTGTTGTTCTTTAATAGTATTTTTATCAGAAAAAACCCTTAGTCGACTTCCATTTAAAATTTGTAAGAACCATAGGCGAGCTAAAAGTATAACAATTAATAAAAAAACAACCGCAAAGGTTTTTTTTACTCGACTTTGATTCGCCTGTAAAAGTTCTTTTGATTCATAGATATTCACTTTTCAACCTCAAAACCAAAAGGATATTTTACATGACAAGATGAGTCGATGAAAATTAGTATTGGGCGAATTAATACAAAGAGGGCAGACGATGTTAAGGCTGAGATGATCCACTTTATAATTTTAGGGTGCTGAATAGAAGTATCTCCAAGTATCCAACTGATAGTAAAATAAAATACATAAAAACTTATTATAGCAATAAGTGAACATATTGAAAAATATGAAGGACCTTGAGTAAAAGAGCGGTTTTTAATAGCATGTATTAAGACCAAAACTCCCAAAAAACTCAGTATTGAGGCGTGATAGGGTATTCCAGAAAAAGCACCTAAGAAAAAAGGAGAAATCAAAGAGAATAAAATACCAGTAAGAAGGTCTCTGTGAAGACTTATAAAAATCAAACTAATTATCCAAAGATCAATTTCAATAAAAGAACTTCTAGGACTAAAAAAAATTGACTCAATAGCGCAAAAACAAATAAAAAAAAGAATCTGTAGACAGAATGCTAATATTGAAAAAAAAGTTTTATTTTGCTTCATGTGTTTACTCTTTAGTAACCCCCGGGCTCTTAATCACAAAAAGTTCTTCGGCATTAAAAAGATCAACTAAGGGACGAATTGCTGCAGCCTTTGTAATTCCTGCGTTTGAAATTTTAATATTCTGAACCACCCCAATAGGGAGACCTTTAGGGTAAATACCCCCACTACCCGAGGTTACAATGAGGTCGCCCATTTGGATATCTAAAGATAAACCAAGGTGTCTAGCAGAGATTAAATTGTCACCCGTACCCTGAATAATAAGTTTTTCCCTTGAACGTTGAATAAGCCCTTCAATAACAAAAAAACGATCGGTAAGTATAAGAACCTGTGACCTTTTAGAAGAAGTTTTTAAAATATTACCAATTACGCCATTTAACCCAAGAACGCCCATTTGTGCTTTAACGCCTTCTTTCATACCTTTATTTATAGTTAAAGTTTGGTTTTCTGAAAGTAAATCTTCAGATATAACAGAGCTTGCAATAAGCTTCATGGGGCTTTTTTCTTTAAGTTTAAGAAGCTTTTTTAGACGACTATTTTCTAACTTAAGCTCTTGGTAGGTGACACTTTCCATTTTTAGTTGTGATGCTTCTTTGAGCAGTTTTTTGTTGTTTTTCTTAATTGAAATAAGGTTTAAGTACTTGCTTGTAGTGTCCTCAACTCCTTGACTAATAAAGCTTAAAGCACTTTGAACTTTATAAGAGGCTTCTAAAAAAGGTGAAGATATGATGCGTAAAGAGCTTTCTAAATTAAATAACACGATAGGGGAAAAAATAATAGCAGAGACAGCAAGTACTTTTTTAAAGTTAAAATGGAAAAACATCTAAGAAATAGGTCTCCTTACCAATAGTGTACAATACTTTTAATTTAATATAATCCTAAAAGTTTACTCAATATAAATTTCGTGTCACCATAAGGTACAGTGTTTTTTTTAAACTTTAAAGGAATAATGAAATGATTGAAAAAATTAGAAAACCAAAGAAATCAAAAAACATTATGAATTATACTGTTTATACTATTATTTTTGGAATGATCATTGCTACTTTCATATTTATGATCCCAGGTATGGGAGGTGGTGGAGGGACTGTGAATACAGCTGCTGAAGTAGGTTCAGCATCAATCTCTTTAAAAGACTATAGGGATCAGTTAAAAAGAACTAGAGGTGAGTATTCAAAGCTTTTTAATGGTGAGATTCCAGCATACTTTGAGAAAAATTTAAAAAATCAAGTTTTACAGGGGCTTATAAAAAAAGAAGTGCTCACCCAGTACGCAAAAAAGAATAATTTAATAGTTTCTTCCGTTGAGGTTGCAGATTTTATTAAAAAAGATATTCCCGCTTTTCAAGAAGACGGTGAGTTTTCATATAATAGATATAGTATATATTTAAAAAACACTAGGTCTACAGCTAAAAAGTTTGAAAATATGGTGTCCAAAGATATTGCCTTTAAAAGGATTTACAATATGTTGTCAAGCTCATTGGTAAAATCAAATGAAGAAGTAAAGCTTGCAAAAACAGCTTTGAATGTTGAAGTTTCTTATAGCTTTATTGAGCTTAAAAATAAAGATTTAGAAAAAACTATAAAAATACCTAAAGAGTCTATAGATGAGTTTGTCCAAGATACTAAAAGTGAGCTTCTTTTACAAGAGCAGTATGGAAAAATGGCGGGGCAATTTGATATTCCAGCTAAAGTTGACCTGGGTTATATCTTAATTAAAGACCAAGAAAAAGCTTTAACTCTTTCTAAGAGGTTAACAGCTTTAAATTTTAAAGAAGAAGCAAAGAAAAACTCTGAAGATCCTTTGTCTAAAGATAAGGGTGGTGACCTTGGTGAAATTACTCAAGGAGGTTTTTCTCCTGAAATAGAAGCTAAAGCATTTAAAATGAAAAAAGGTGAGATTAGTACCCCCTTTAAAACAAATTTAGGATATGCTATTCTACATCTGAAAAATTCAAAACCTAAATCTGTAAAGCTATTAAAAGATGTTAAAAATCAGGTTGCAAAAGCTTATTTACAAAAACAAGGTGTTTTGACTTTAAAAAACAGTTTAGTTGCAGCAGTTCAAAAAAAACCTTCTGAGTTTGAGACTAGAATTGCTCAAGCGGGCTTAAAGTGGAAGGAAGATCAAAAATATTCTTTAGGAGTATCTAGTTTGCCAGGTATTGGTGAATCTGAAGAAATTACGGATAAATTATTATCTTTGGGAAAAAATGAAGTATATAAGAACATTGTTTCTTTTAAAAATAATGAATACTTTATTAAGTTAAAGAGTCTAAAAACTAAAACTCTTAAAGTTGATGCTAAGGTAGCTCAAAACAAGGTCTCTGGAAGAAGTAATCAGTTGATTAATTTAATGTATGAAAATGAGAGGCAGGGCTTAAATATTAAATTAAACCCACAATTATTAGATTAAATCTATGAATCACAATACAACATATTAATAACGTAAACGGCTGCTTTAAGCTAAAGATTTTTTAAGTTTTACTTAGCACGTGTATAAGGTGAGTTATCAAGAGTATAAGGGAAATATTAAAGCAAATATTATTGATTTTTACACCCGTCTTTAAAACAAAAAAATATAGAGCTTAAGATTTAAGAGGATAAAATAGAGCTGAATTAGAATTTTTAGTGCGATCTCTTTTTTATTTAAAATGTCACATATGGGGCTCTAGGCTTTAATCCAAGTATTTTACTCATAAAATATCATAAAGCCTTTGTCTCAATTTAGAACATTTTGGTTTCATTTGTATTAATTTTAGATTAATACAAACTATCTTAACTAAAGTCTAACTTTATTCCGATAGGTCTTTAGTATGATTTTTAATAAAACTAAAGCACTTATAATATGTATGGCCTTTAGTGGCTTTTTTTCTCTTGCATATGGTCAAGATGCGGTCCCAGGAGAGTTTATTGTTTGCTATAAAAATGAGGATTCATCATTTCAAGCTCTAGAGAAGACATCAAGTAAGCACAATTTAAAACTTCATAAAGCTTGGAAAAAAATAAATACGTATTCTTTAAAAACTGATTTTATAAATCAAAATAATGATGCTAAAATTTTAAAAGACTTAAGAGCAAATCCTAATGTTCTTTTTGCTGAGCCTAATTACTATGTAAAAGCTCAATATCTGCCACTAACTTCTGTAGATATAAAAGCTCCAGAGAGTTGGCTTATAGAACCTGTTGATTCGGCAGCTCCAATTACAGTTGCTGTTTTAGACTCAGGTTTAGATGTAGAGCACCCTATTTTTAAAAATACAGGAAGATTATGGTCGAATATAGCCGAGATTAATGGAGAGGATGGAGTTGATGATGATGGCAATGGTAAAATTGATGATTATAATGGATGGAATTTTTTAGATAATAATAATAATTTAATGGACGAATCAAATCATGGAACCCATGTATCTGGAATTGTAGTTGGATCAACAGAAAATATTTTTAGTTTTAGTAGTTCCACAAATCCAAGAGTTCAGATCATGGTTTTAAAGTTTTTAAATTCAGCAGGCATAGGTACAACTTCTAAGGCTATAGACGCAATTTATTATGCTATTAATAACGGAGCTAAGATTATAAATAACTCATGGGGTGGGCCAGGTTACTCAAGAGCTTTACATCGAACTATTCTAGATACATTTTTAAAGAATATCTTATTTGTGGCGGCAGCAGGCAATGGTGATAAACACGGAGGAACTAATAATGATGAATTACCACTTTATCCTGCAAGCTACGATGTTCCAAATATTATTTCTGTGGGAGCAATAGATGATTTTGGTGATTTAGCTAAGTTTTCAAATTTTGGCCCTATTGGGGTAGATGTGGTTGCTCCAGGATTTAAGATAATAAGTACTCAACCAGGTGGTGGTTTTGAATTTCTAACTGGAACAAGCATGGCGGCACCTTTTGTCTCAGGCCTAGCGGCTTTAATGGTACAAAAATCTCCACATTTTACAGGGTATCAATTAAAAAGAGATATTATAAATTCTGTTGACAAACTTCCTTCATTAAACGGTCTTATAGCTACAGAGGGAAGGGTTAATTTTGAAAAAGCTGTTCAGTTAGCCAAACAAAATACGTCTGAAGCTGCATTTTTACCTGAATATAATCTTGTGTATAGTTACTTTTCTAGAGATCTAGCCTCATTAGCTAGTAGAAAAGAAGTTAAAGGGTTTGGCTGTGGGAAAGTTCAAGCCTTGTATAAAAACTATAATAAAAATATAGGAAAAAATAAATTTAAATTTTCACAAATTTTTACAATAGTATTTTTTCTTTTACCGTTTTTAGTCGTTAAAATGGCAAGATCTAGTTTCTATAGACGAAAGTACAAGAAATATAGTTTTAAAGTTTTAAGAAATTCTTAAAGAGCTTTACCCCTGCAGTATTCATTAAAAATTAATGAAGCTAGCCTAAAGTAATGAAGTATTAAAAAAAATTATATTTAATGATGAAATCATATATAGTAATTTTTAGAAAAATAAGTTTTTTTTAAGAATTGATGTGATTTTTTGAAAGGGTGATTAATTGTGCTCAAATATATTGTATTGTCTTTATTGATTTTCCAACCTTGTTTAGCAGATCAAATTTATAAAAGTGTATTTTTTAAATTTGATAAAGATCACCTTAAAGGTGAAATTTTAAACTTAAATCAAGTACCTGATAAAAATTCAGTTTTTTGGATTAAAGGTTATATAGACCCAGAAAGAAAAGAATTTTACAATGTAGATCTTGGTATTAAAAGAGCTATAAATATTAAAAAAGCTCTTATAGATAAATATAATCTTAGTAAAGATCAGGTTAAAATTATATATTATGGAGAAGATTTAAAAGAGAGTATTCTTAACCATCAAAAAAGAAGAGTAGAAATTATAGCTCAAAAGGGCTTTAAACCTTTAAAACTTAAGGATAAATCTAATATAAAAAAAGCCTCCTATGAAGAAATAAATGAAATTAAATCATCTAATTCTCCTAAAGCAAATTATATTGTAGAAGCAGACTTTTCTCTATCACAGATAAAAAGTCCCTATAAACACAGGTATTACTTTAGCTTAGGTAGTTATTATAGTATTCTACTTGCAAAGGATCGAAATAGAGGAAGTGAATTCGAAGGGATTTCTAGAGAAAACTATAATTTTAAAACTCAGTATCAATTTAAATACAAAAGCTTTTGGTTAGGGGCTACGGCTTCTTATCATGTTCAAAGCTATGAACCAGAATTAAACTTATTATATATATGGAATAAAAACACATCAAATCTTTTTAACTTATCTCTAGTATCAAATTATGAAAAAAGAAGATGGGGCTTAGGTTTTAATCTTGATTTTAATCAAGTTTCTTTTATTCATGAAGAGGCTTTTTATATTGAGCTAAGAGATGCGCTTGTAGTAGGCACCTCACTACAAGTAAAATACAAATGGTTTAAAGCACAAAAGTGGTCTTCTCGGATTGGATTAGACTTAAATTATCCTATTTTAGGCTCTGGAAGCCTAGACCCTAAGGGAGATCTAGGGTACATAGGTTTTATAGATTTAAAAAGAGATCAAGCATTTTGGAGACATATCCCAAATATTAAGCTATATTATGGTTTTAATAATTATACAAATAATGAAAATGATCAAAAAGAAGAGGTTGTAGGGTTTTTGTTCTCTTTAACATCTTTAAATTGGTTCTAAATAAAAGCCGTGCTTAATAAATCTAGTGGCTTAAATTTGAATTCTAGAATTTCTAAAAAGTTGGCAACTAGTTTTTATTCTAAACTTCTACATCTAAAGTTATATAATTAATTTTTTTTAACAGAAACTTTCTTAGTTCTTGTTTTCCTTTTAACAGGGGTTTTTGTCATTACTTTAGAGAGACGTTTTTGTTCACCAATCACAGTTTTTGCAATATTATTAAAAGACTTTCTAGCTTCATTTTTAGTCTTTTTAATAAGAGTTAAGACCTTATCAATTTCTTTATCAGCTTGCTTTTGAACTTTAATAGTTTTTATTTTAAGAGAGGCGTATTTTTTTTCAAGAATTTTAAGTCTTTTCTTAGATTTTTGAGTAATCTCCTTTTTTAGATTAATTTTAGAAATCTCTTTTTTAATTTTAGTAAATTCTGTAGTAAGCCCATTAAGGTCTCTTATGTTTAAAAGGTCAGTTTTTATTTGTTCTAAGTTAATTTTTGTCATATTTTAGCCTCTCCTTAAAGGCAATTTATCAAAAGAAGCTTTCCCGTCAAGCCTTAACAATGTAAAAGTATATAAATGGAACTAAATCTTAATTGTTACAGAAATTGGCTTAAATTTTTAAAAAAGATCTCAAAATATTTTGAATCAGAAGGTTTTTTAAACGTTAGAACCCCAACATTAGTTCCCTCTGGAGCTATGGAGTCAACACTTATGGCCTTTAAGGTGAAAGGAGAGGACTTATATCTTGCAACAAGTCCTGAGTTTGCACTAAAAAAACTGTGGCTTTCAGGCTTTGGTAAAAAGCTTTTTGAAATTTCACAAAGTTTTAGAAAAGAAAAATTAGGGGCGCTGCACCTTTTAGAGTTTACAATGCTTGAATTTTATGTAGCTGAGGAGAGTTTTGAATCTCTTAAAGATCGAACTTTAAACTTTTTTAAAAAATTTTTTCAAAATCTAGAGCAAAAGAAGGTGAAGCTTGATGAGGCTTTTTATACTTTTACAGGCTTTAAGCTTAAACCGGATTCAGATAAAGATTTTTTAAAAAAAACTCTTGATTTTCATAATATCAAATATGGAGAAACTTACTTATGGAATGACCTTTATCAAATGGTATATCTTCATTTAATTGAACCACTATTGTGCAAAGAATCTTTATTATTATTAGAAAATTATCCACCACAGTTAGCGGTTCTTGCAAAAATTAGTCAAGAAGGTTGGGCTCAAAGATTTGAAGTTTTTTATAAAGGTGTTGAACTTGGTAATGGTTATGATGAGCTTTTTTGTGAAAAAGAGATACAAAAACGTTGGATAAAGGAAAATAAAGACAGGGTGATTTTAGGGTTTGATGAGCACCCTATTGATCAAGTTTTAATTGAATTGACTAAAAAGACAAAGCTTAAACAAGGTGTTGGAATTGCTATAGGGCTTGAAAGGGTATTTAGTTTAATTTCAGGTATTGAAAATAAAAATATAAAAATGTGGCCTTTTTAAATAGGAGCTTTAATTAAATGATTAAACTTAAGCTAACACGAGCACTTAGAAAAAAGTTAAAACAAGGACATCCGTGGGTGTATAAGGATGCCTTTAAACTAATAGGAGGTGATTCTCCAAGAGAACCTTCTTTTGCAAGTATGACAGATACAAAGGGTGAGATATGTAAGGGCATTTACGATCCAACAAGTAGGCTTGGATTTCGGATATTAGGCTTTACTTTTATGTCTACAAAGGAAATAAAAAAAGAACTGATTAAAGCTTATGACATAAGAAAAGCGTTAAAAACTTTAAAAACCAATGCCTATCGTTTGATTGCAGGTGAAGGTGATGGTTTTGCCGGTTTTATTTGTGATATTTATGATAGTATTGTTATTTTTCAATTTGATGGCGAAGGGATACAAAAATTTTGGCTAAATCTTCCTATTGCAAATTTAATTTTAAACTTAGATAAGAAATTTAAAACGGTTGTACTTAAATCTAGAGAAAATAAAAATGAATTAAAACTTTTAGCTGGAAATGCTTTAAAGAAAACTACGATTAGATTTAAAGAAAATAATATTTTTTTTGAGACTGATTTAGTGAAAGCTCAAAAAACAGGTTTTTTTTTAGATCAAAGAGATAATAGAGAGTATGTAAGAAACTTAAGTAAAGGAAAAATTGTTTGGAATATATTTTCATATACAGGGGGTTTTTCTATATATTCTGGAATGGGTGGAGCTTTAAAGGTCTATAGCATTGATATTTCAAAAGGAGCTATTAAACAAGCTATGATTAATTGGGAAATCAATGGTTTACCTAAAGATAAACATGAAGGAATGTGTTGTGATGCTTTTGAATTTTTAAAGATTAAGCATAAAATAAAAGCTGATCTTATTATTGTTGATCCTCCATCAATGACTTCATCTAAAGACTCAAAAGAGTTGGCAGTTAAAAAATATGTAAATCTTTTTTCCAATGCAGCAAGACATGTAAAAAGTGGTGGAGATTTAGTTTTAAGTTCATGCTCTAGTCAAATATCGTTTCAAGATTTTAAAAAGATTATTTTAAATGCCTTATCTTTATCCAATAAAAAAGGCAAGGTATTAAGAATCTCAGGACAGGGATTAGATCACCCATATCCACATGCCTGTGAAGAGCTTTGTTATTTAAAGTTCATACATATAGTTTTAGACTAAAATTATTTTCTAAGAAGAACTGTTGCCATAATAGCAAAGTAGGAGTCTGTATTTTTAATATCGAACCCACCCTCAGTAGAAAAAGACATGTAGGTTATAGAATCAAACTTAATTTTTGAGCCTATTACAAATTGTGAAGTCATGCTTGAATTCGAACTAGCAGCTAGCACACCTAGTGGAAGAACTATATAGGGCTCTAAAAGACCTAGCTCCCATGAAAATTCTTTACTCATAAATGGAGCTACTCTGAATAAAAAAGCGCTAATGCTATCATCTTTTTTGTACTCAGCACTTATAAGGCCGCCAAAATTAAACTGATTTTTAAGGTTTATTTTAACAGGAACCCACTTTAAGTTGCCACCAACACTAAAATTTAAAGAAGCAACCCCACCGTGAAATTGAAGATTTGTTTCTTGGGTAAATGGAAGATCAATCTTTCCTATTAAATGTGCGCCCTTTCGCTCTCCAGAAAAAAACTTACTAACAGCTGAAAGGTTATATTCACTATCACTTAAAAGGGATGATGAATTTAAAAAAGTTTCATAAGAAAAGGCGTTAACAGAAAAAAGAATAATTGGTATTAGTTTAATTATGTATTTCATAGTAAGTTTACTTTAGAATATAAGAAATTAGAAAGCTAATGTTTTTTACACTATTAAAAAGGCATAAACAGCTGCCGTATTTTTAAGCAATATACTTATTATACTAAATTAGATTATCGGGGCCATCTAAATAAAAATACTTAGGATCATTTAAGTAAGGTAGCAGTTGATACTCTATTTACATTGTAGTGGCTTAAAATTGATCATATAACTTAACTAGAATAATGATTTTATAGGGGTTTAAAATGGAAGAAGCAAAAGGTTGGAATAAGATTATTAACGCTTTGGGTAAAGAGGCATTGAAAAAAGATTTTTTTTTTAAAGATTTTAAAGAAGCATTTTCTTTTATGACATCTGTAGCTACTAAGGCTGAAGAAATATGTCATCACCCTGAGTGGTTTAATGTGTATAATAAAGTTTTAGTTGAACTCACAACTCATGATATAGGAAGGATTTCTAAAAAAGATATCATTATGGCTGAGTTTATGAATAAAGAGGCTTGTAAATTAAGTAACGCAAATTAATAGTTAGAGTTCATTTTTAAAAAAAAAATCTTTAAATACCTCATCTTTTTGTTTTTCTACATCCGCTTATACAATCAAACCTCTGCATTGAAATATTCGTTGTAGAGACTCTTAGCCTCATTGTTATTTATAATAATAAAATTAGTTGCCATAAAACCTTTAGTAAGCTTACTAAAAAAGGATACTGCCTTGCATAAAGCAGATCTCTTAAAGTCAGCTCCTATTCATCAAAAAAATAAACTAATAAGGGTTACAACGTGTAAAATTAAGTTTTCCACCACGAGTCTAAAAAGCTAAAGTTCTAATTAAAAAAACCATTACACACGGTAATACCAAAAACATCCCATAAACTGATATCTTAATCAAAAAAAGTTATTAAGAATTAAAAAAAACTCCTGATAAGTTAAAATATTAAAAACTTATTTAGTAGGCTTAAACCAACAAAGTGGCCTTAAACCGTAGTCAAATCCTTCAGCTCTATTACATGTACTAACTTTTGCATCTGTGTCACTAAGCTCTAAATTAAAATCTAAATTACAAAGTGAACCAGCAAAATAAGTATCCACTCTACACTGAGCCTTAGGATGCTTATGATCAGTTTCTACAACAACCGTTTCATCCGGAGTGTGTAAACTAATATGCTGTTCAGCATTTTTTACTGAACCCAATAATCTACCTAAGGACAGGCCTCCAAGAACAACTCTTCTGCATGCAGAAAAGGCAGTTTCTTTAATTTCTTCTTTTTCCTCACCTTCTTCTTGAGCAAACCTTTCAGCACATTTTTTATCAGCTAAGGCTAACTCCTCAGTTTCATAAGTATAAATATCCGGCGAAGCTACTTTAAGCCCTGCCTCCTGCCCTTCTAAAATAAGTTTATTCATACATTTAAACGTAGCAAAATAATCAGATTGACCTTCATTAGAAGCCCAAGACCCCCACCAACTAAGCACTTTAGGGGCTCCACCAAGGTGATGGCCAATCTCATGACAAACAACTATTCTAAAGGAATCTAGAGTTGAATGCTCGTGTCTTGCAAGACCACCGTAAATATTAATAATCCAATTATCACCAAACTGTTGAGCAGAAGCGTTTACTTTATCATTCGTCCATAATTTATTTATTGTGAATTCCTTGCCTAAAGCTTGAAAAACTGGTGTATACACAGTTTCTATTTCAGATAACGCTAACATAAAATCTTCTTCAGAGATTCCTACAGGTGTACTACCTTCTTCTAATAGGCCCTTAAATACAGGTATTCTCACATCTATATCTGTAAAGCAGTTATTAGCCTCTAAATAATGACTGCTTCCAACACTTTGTGTAAAAAATAGTAATAATAAGCCAAACCCTTTGATTCTTAACACAGCATTCTCCTCTTAACATTTATTTAAAGAGCTTTTATTTTTAAAAATTTTATTAGTTTCCACCAATAAATAAACTCACCCCTAGCTATAAAATTTATTAATATCTTTAGAACCCCCCATGATTGCTGTATTTCATTTCTTGTATTAAACTTATAAGTTATACGTTTAATACTAAATCTAGACCTTTAAAGGGGTATAACATGTTAAAAGCTGCTAAAGTTCAAACAAAAATCAGTAAAAAACCTCTAAAATACCCCGCCCTATTTACAGCAAAAACACCTAAAGAGTGCTTAAAAATTCTGAATCAAAATGACGTTAAGCTTTATGATTGGCAAAAAAAAATTCTAAATGAAAATAAAATTTCTTATTTTGAAACTGAAAAAGGTTTAGTTTCAACTCTGATTTTTAAAGAGTTTAAGTCTAAATCTGATTCTGTACCTGGACAGTTTAGCGTTGATACTTATAGTTTTTATAGAGATAATGTCTTAACCTGGCTTAAAAAAATAAACTTCTCTGATTTTTCTTTCATTGCTTCAGAAAAAATATCGTCAAAAGCTTTTAAAGGTTTCGGTGTTGGAGTAACACTTTCTTCTTATAACTTTAAAAAAAAAAGATCTCTAACAATACTTTTACCTAAAGCCAATAAAAATTTAGAAACTGGAATACAGAAAGGATACTGTATTAACGATGCAAGGTATCTTATAGACACTCCTTCTAATATTCTTGATCCTAAAAAATTTAAAAACCTAATTGTTAAAGAGTTTGATAACACAGCTAATTTTAAAGTTAAATTTTTAGATAAAAATCAAATTAAAAAACATGGATACGGACTGATTTTAGGTGTCGGTCAGGGTTCTAAAGAAGGCCCATACTTAGTTCATGTAAGCTATCGTAAGAAAGGTGCTAAAAAAACCTGTGCCGGAGTTGGAAAAGGTGTCACCTTTGATACCGGTGGAAATGACTTAAAACCTTCTCAATTTATGAGATGGATGAAAAAAGATATGGGAGGTGCGGCTGCTCTTTTTGGTTTAGCAAAATCTATTAAAATCTTTAAACCCAATATAAATTTTGATTTTGTTTTTGCTCTTGCTGAAAACTCTGTTTCAAGCAATGCTTTTAGACCTGGAGATGTTCTCACAGCTCAAAATGGCTTAGATGTGGAAATCCATAACACTGACGCTGAAGGGCGCTTAGTTCTTGCCAGTGGGTTTAACTATTTAAATACGTTAAACGTCAAGTTTAACTGCTGCTTTGATGTGGCAACTCTTACAGGTGCTATTAAAGTTGGTTTAGACGATAAACTTGGAGGTCTTTTTTCAAACAGTCAAAAGCTTGGAGAGCAGATTTTTCAAGCCTCTAAAAAATCAGGTGATCCTTTATGGCTTATGCCTCTTCCACGCTGGACAAAATCAAAACTAGATTCTACAGTTGCAGATGTAGTAAACTGCACTGATGGATACGGTGGAGCTATTTTAGCTGCAGAGTTTTTAAAGTTTTTTATTCCCAAAAAAACACCGTGGTTTCATTTAGATATTTATGCTTGGACTGAAAGTTCAAGAGACGCTTTTTCTTTAAAAGGAGGAACAGGACAAGGTGTCCAAATTTTACAACAGTATTTTTTAAATATTTAAATCTCTGTGATAAAAAAATGCAAATAATCTTTAAATTCTAACGAATTTTAAAAATCTCAGAGTACACAAAATAAATTATAGACTCGACTCTTACTCATAGCCCTAATATAAATAAACCGCACCTGAGTTATTGGCTGAATTATCACCTTGATCACCATTAACACCTGTTGCATTACTGCTCTCATTAATTGCCCCCACAGCCAAGGTGCTGCCATCACTACTTAAGCTAATACTAGTACCAAACTCATCATTTCCACCCGTATTACTAGCTTTAATGTAAGCTTCTTGAGCCCAAACTTCCTCCCTGCGGGTAAACACATAAACCGCACCTGATCCACTGGCTAAATTATTATCTTCACCATCAACACCTGTTGCATTACTGCTCTCATTAATTGCCCCCACAACTAAGGTGTTGCCATCACTACTTAAGCTAATACTAGTACCAAATCTATCATCCTCTTCTGTATTACTGGCTTTAATGTAAGCTTCTTGAGCCCAAACTTCCTCCCTGCGGGCAAACACATAAACCGCACCTGAGTTATTGGCTGAATTATCACCTTGATCACCATCAACACCTGTTGCATCACTACTCTCATTAATTGCCCCCACAGCCAAGGTGTTGCCATCACTACTTAAGCTAATACTAGTACCAAACTCATCATTTCCACCCGTATTACTAGCTTTAATGTAAGCTTCTTGAGCCCAAACTTCCTCCCTGCGGGCAAACACATAAACCGCACCTGAGTTATTGGCTGAATTATCACCTTGATCACCATCAACACCTGTTGCGTCACTATCCTCTCTATTTGCCCCCACAGCCAAGGTGTTACCATCACTACTTAAGCTAAGGTGAAAGCCAAAACCATCACTCATGTTCGTATTACTGGCTTTAATGTAAGCTTCTTGAGCCCAAACTTCCTCCCTACGGGTAAACACATAAACCGCACCTGAGTTATTAGCTGAATTATCATCTTGATCACCATCAACACCTGTTTGACTACTTGCTTCACCAACTGCCCCCACAACTAAGGTGTTGCCATCAGTACTTAAATCAAGGCTAATGCCAAAACCATCACCCACGCCCGTATTACTGGCTTTAATGTAGGCTTCTTGAGCCCAAACTTCCTCCCTGCGGGTAAACACATAAACCGCACCTGAAAAACTAGCTGAATCATTATCTTCACCATCAATGCCTGTTACATTACTGTCCTCACTAGTTGCACCCACAGCCAAGGTGTTGCCGTCATCACTCAAGCTAAGGCTATAGCCAAACATATCACTTAAACCCGTATTACTAGCTTTAATGTAGGCTTCTTGGGCCCAGCCTGCCTCTGTGTAAATGAACACATAAACAGCACCTGAGCCAAAAGCTGAATTATCATCTTCATCTTGATTAATACTTGTTGCATTGCTGTCCTCACTAGTTGCACCCACAGCCAAGGTGCTGCCGTCATCACTCAAGCTAACACTAGCACCAAACTCATCCCCTCTACCCGTATTACTGGCTTTAAAATAACCAATACCACCCACTAAGTCAGCAGCATCAATACTTACTGGATCACTTTGAACACAAGTACTAGCATCCTTACAGCTACTAACCTTATACCTGGCATTAATACGCTTATAAAGTATGACTGGTAGGTTAAAAGTTGTTCTACCTCCTGAAATATTTTCACCGATTTGACTAAAACCACTGATTCCATTTGGATCTTCTAATAATTTATAAAAGCTAGCTTGTGTATCAGACCATGAAAATTTAAAAGTTTTAATATCATTAAAACTAATTTTTAATAACGGTTTATTTACATTAGATGATGAGTTACAACTAACTATACTTAATGCGAGAATTAGTGCTAATAGTAATTCAATAATTTTCATAGGAATACTCCTCATATGTGTTTACTTTCCATGCTATAATATACTTTTAATTTAAACCCTTTCTTCTTAAACTTTCTTAATTTTTCTAAAAAATGTTACATTTATTAGCTTAAACTTAAAAAGTTCTCCTATGCTATCATATAAACCTACTTCGTAAAAATTTTTATTACCCACACTCCTAAACAAAGTAATTTTCTCACCTTAAGTAACGCTCGTTAATAACTTAAAACTCTTAGCCTACTTTATTTAGTATAACTAGTCCCAAACTTAGAGTCGGTACTCATCCATATCTTTTTTTAGAATTTAGGTTTGATAACTAAACCTTATTAAAAGACCCTATGCTCTCTTTAATGGGACTTATTGTAAAAGAAGAACTTATAAATATTATAATTACTGTATTAACACTAAGCTCTTAATGTAGTTTGTACGAGATAAAAATTAAACGCCGCTATCTATTTATTACCCATAACTTCTTTAAAAAACAAAGGCCCACATTATTTAAATAGTTCTTAAAGGCTGTCCAGCAAAGTTACGGTAAACCTGCCAATAATAGGAAAACTCTTAAACTAAATTTTATAAAATCAGAAAGCATCCTTACTACCCTGTCTTAAAACCCTTTACCACCAAAGACTTTAGATTTTTTTTAAATAAAAACAAAAAAAGAACGCAAAAAGCTACCCCTATAGTCAATCTCGGGTTAGAACATAAAACAAAGGATTGAATATGACTAAAAAAGTTCGTGAGATTTTAAGCTGGTACAGTGCTGATAATCCAGGGGTTGTAACAAATCTTGCTAGAATTTTAAACCACGGAAAACTTGCTGGAACAGGTAAAATGGTTATCCTTCCTGTTGACCAAGGCTTTGAGCATGGACCGATTAAAACATTTGCAAAAAACCCTGCTGGCTACGATCCTGATTACCACTTTGAGTTAGCTATTGAATCTGGCTGCAGTGCTTATGCAGCTCCCCTAGGAGCTTTAGAAGCAAGTGCTACAAAATTTGCAAGTGAAATCCCTATGATTTTAAAAATTAATAATTCTGATGCTTTAAACTCTGCTAAAGGCTCTCCCATTTCAGCCCTAACTTCTTGTGTAGATGACGCCTTAAAACTAGGTTGTATAGGAATTGGATTTACAATTTACCCTGGATCAACCAAAAGAAAACAAATGTATGAAGAGATTGCAAATGCTGCAAGAGCAGCTAAAAAAGTTGGCCTTGTTGTTATAATTTGGTCATATTCAAGAGGTGAAGAGCTTTCTACAGAGGGTGAAACTGGAATTGATGTAATTTCTTATGCAGCTCAAATAGCAGCTCAACTTGGCGCACACATTATTAAAGTTAAGGCCCCTACAGCTCACATTGAACAAGAGGAAAACAAAATTGCTATTAAAGAAAATAACGTTGATATAAGCACTCTTAAAACAAGAACCCAGCTTGTTTTAAAATCTTCTTTTAATGGAAAACGTATTGTAATTTTTAGTGGTGGGAATAAAAAGAGCACTGAAAAAGTTCTTGCAGAAACTAAAGGCCTTGCTGCTGGTGGAAGCTTTGGAGCTATCATTGGCCGTAATGCTTTTCAAAGACCTAAAGCTGAAGCTATCAGTTTACTTAACCAGATAATAAAAATTTACCAAAATTCATAAAATGAACAAAATACACACTCAACAAGCCACCACATCCTCAAAAAACCCCTTATATACAGAGAAAATTTCTAAACTTAAAAAACTACGAGAATTAGGAATTAACCCTTATCCTCATAATTTTGACAAACAGGATTCTTTAATCGATCAGCATACACGTATTAAATCCATTAAACCTGGCGAAAAAACAAAGATCTGTGTTAAAGTTGCAGGTCGGTTAATGACTAAACGCCTTATGGGTAAGGCCGCTTTTTTTAACATTCAAGATCAAGATGGAAATATGCAAGTTTATGTTAAAACAGCAGAACTTTCAAAAAAGGCAGCTCAAGCATTTTCTTTAGTTGACATTGGTGACATTGTTGGTGTTTCAGGAATTTTATTTAAAACACAAAAAGGCGAACCTTCAATCTATGCAAAAGATTTTAAAATTCTTTGTAAAGCCTTAGAACTGTTCCCAGAAAAGCATCATAGTTTAACAGATAAAGAACTCAGATACCGCTATAGACACTTAGACCTTATTATGAATCCTAAGACTCGCAAAATATTTAAAATACGTTCAAAGGTGATCTCAAGTATTAGAAACTATTTAGATTCTAAAGGCTTTCTGGAAGTAGAAACTCCAACCCTACAGCCAATTTATGGTGGAGCTAGAGCATACCCTTTCTCAACCCATCATAAAGTTTTAGATATGAAGCTTTTTTTAAAAATCAGCCCTGAGCTTTACCTAAAAAGACTTATAGTTGGTGGGTTTGAAAAAGTCTATGAAATTGGAAAAAACTTTAGAAATGAAGGCGTGGACAAAACTCATAACCCAGAATTTACAATGCTTGAATACTATGAGGCCTATACAGACTATGAATATCAAATGAAACAATTTGAAGATATTGTTTCTTATTGCGCAAAAAAAGTTACTGGAAGCATGGTTGTTGAATACGACAACAAGAAGCTAGATCTTTCACCTCCATGGAATAGATTGACTGTTTATGATGGAATTAAAAATTATGCTAATGGACTAGATGTTCAAACAAAATCACCCCTTGAGCTTTTAAATTTCGTTAAAAAAATCAATCCAAAATATTCGGGAGCTAAAACCCATGGTCATCTTACTATGGAGCTTTTTGACTACTATGTAGAACCTCATATTTGGGAACCTACTTTCATTACAGATTATCCAAAAGAAATTTCACCCTTAACAAAGACTCACAAATCAAACTCTAAGTTAGTTGAACGTTTTGAGCCTATTTGTGCTGGTATGGAGATTGGAAACGCCTACACTGAGCTTAATGACCCCATTGACCAAAGAAAACGTTTAACAGCTCAAGAAGCTTTGCGTATGATTGATGAAGAAGCTCAACCTATGGATAATGACTTCTTGCATGCAATTGATGTAGGAATGCCTCCAACAGGCGGTGTAGGAATAGGCATTGAACGTATTGTTATGCTTATTACAGGACAAAGCAGTATTCGTGATATCTTACTCTTTCCCACAATGAAACCGAAAAACTAGTCTCTAATGAAATGGCTTCCCTCAACAGAGCTACAATTTTTAAAGGGCGTGGGACCAAAATACGCTGAGTTCTTAAAAAAAAAAGGACTCTATACTTTTAAAGACCTTGTAGAGTTTTACCCAAGAGTTTACCAAAATCTTTCATACAATAAAAAAATCAATGACCTTATTGAGGGTGAAGTAACTTCTTTAAAAGTACGTGTAATCAGGGTAAGAACACAAAATATTTCAAGAGTTAAGAAAATAACCATACTCATGCTCACTGATGGAAAGGATATTCTTGAAGCCAAGTACTTTAAAATACCTTATCGTGGCTACTTTAATCAGTTTGAACCTGGAGCAGTTGTTCAAATCTCGGGTAAAGTTAAAGTTTATAAAAATAAATTTGAAATCATACACCCAGATATAAGCTTTATTAAAGAAGATAGCACTGATGCAATCAACCCTGCTTTAACACCTAAAACAGGAGTTCTTCCTGTTTACTCAGAAAGCGACGGCCTTAGTCAAAAAAAAATTCAAACTTTAATTACTAATATATTTAAAAATCTTAATGATGAATTCAAGACTAGTGGAAATGTTTTAAATCCTTGGACTTATCCGCTTATCCCAAAAGAAATTCAAGAAAAATATAAACTTTTAGATAGATGGTCCGCTATTATAAAGCTCCACTTTCCTCCTAAAGATTCTGATATTAAGACTTATACTGACGGCAGAACTAGAGCCCATCTGACTTTAATTTTTGAAGAATTTTTTATACTAGAGCTTCTAACAGCTTTAAGAAAAGCTCACTATGTTAAAGCAAGCCTTAAACCTTACCCTAAGACTCAAATATATTTAGATGAATTCTTAAAAACACTTGCTTTCCCCCTCACAAATGACCAGCTTAAATCTTTAAAAGATATCACTAACGATTTTAAAAAAGATCATCCTATGCATAGACTTGTCCAAGGTGATGTAGGTTCAGGCAAAACACTTGTGGCTCTCGCTAGTGCTTACATCTCTATTAAAAATAAAAAGCAAGTCGCTATAATGGTTCCTACAGAAATATTAGCCCAGCAACACTTAGCAAACGTAAAAAAACACTTAGGGCCTCTTGGTGTAAAATCAGCATGCATCACAAGAAAATTAAAAGAATCGCAAAGACAAGACATCGAGGAGAGCCTAACCTCAGGTAAAATCAACCTTATTATTGGAACACACGCACTTTTTGAAGATCGTGTTCAATTTAAAAACTTATCATTTGTAATTATTGATGAACAGCACCGCTTTGGTGTTCACCAAAGACAAAAGCTTAAGAATAAGGGCCGTCATCCTCATTTTCTAGTGATGACAGCTACTCCTATTCCAAGAACCCTTGCCATGACAGTTTATGGTGATTTAGATGTGAGTCTTATTAAAGAAATGCCTCCAGGAAGAAACCCTGTAAAGACTAAAAAATTCTTTCAAAAAGAACGACTAAATGCCTTAATAACTGTCATGAAAGAAGTTAAAAAAGGACGACAAGCTTATTTTATTTTTCCATTAGTTTCCGAAAGTGAAACGCTTGATTTAAAATCAGCAGAATTTGAATTTAAAGAGCTTTCAAAATATTTTAACGCCCACACCATTGAACTCTTACATGGCCGCATGAAACCCCAAGAAAAAGAGCAGATCATGCAAAATTTTAGAGACAAAAAAACACAAATATTAGTATCAACAACAGTTATTGAGGTTGGTGTTGATGTTGCGAACGCAACTGTTATAGTTATTGAAAACTGTGAACGCTTTGGCTTATCTCAACTTCACCAACTCCGTGGTCGTGTTGGTCGAGGCAACTATAATAGCCAGTGTTTTTTAATACTTGGAAATAAATTTTCACAAGAAAGTCTCCTTAGGGCAAAAGTCTTAGAAAAAACTACAAACGGCTTTACCATTGCTGAAGAAGATCTAAAACTTAGGGGTCCTGGTGAGATTTTAGGTGCTCGTCAATCAGGTCTTCCCACATTTAAACTTGCTGATCTTTTAAAACATCAAAGGGTTTTAATTGAGGCTAGAAGCGCTGCTTTTAAATGGGCCTTAAATCCTAAAAGCCAAGAACACATTAAAGAAATACAAAGACTTTTTGCCAACAAACTTGAACTCATTAATATTTCTTAAAAAAAAGCTATAATATAAATAGCTTAAACTTTAAAAGTTTCACTTAAAATCTAGAAAATAAAGTAAATAAAAAAAATTCTTAACTGTGCATTTAAACCCCAATGACTCTAAGCTTTAAAGAAACTGATTACTCAAAAAAATACAGAAGAAAGACTAAACTCAACCTTTCCACTTAAGCTTTTACAAATAATTATATATAGACTTTATTACATATTAAGATATTATTTACTATGGCCTTACTTTTTATACGATGAAAAAGCACTTAAGATACTTGTTTTAAACTCGGTCAATTATAAAAAATATGCTTAAAAAGCCTCTCCAGCTCAAAATTCTATCTTTTTTGTCAAGAATCCATTAGGATTTTATTTGTATTTAAACAAGAAACGCTCTGGACTTGTCATATAAACAAAGATCTTATTAAAATAAAAAAACATTAATATTTCATGGGAGTAAAAAATGAAAACAATTTACTTATTAATATTAACACTATTTACAGCCTCATCTTTTGCAAAAATGTCTTCAGACAGTCAATCATGGAATTCTTTAAACTTTAAAACAAAAATCCAAAACCTACGCCTAGCCGTGCAAACAGAGGCACGGTATTCTAAAGAAAGTACAGAGATTTTTGAAGAACATATAAAACCCTACTTAGGCTATAAAACTAATTTTGGCGAATTTGGAGTTGTTTTTTCTTATTTAACTAATAACTCTTTTTCTAATGAATTTGAAAAACGATACGCTTTTCAATATGGCCTTAAGATTATTCAAAACTACTATATAAATTACAGCATCAGATATCGCTATGAATTCCGTGATTTTAAAGATCAGTCTAGAATTGCACAAAGAACTCGCCTTAGAAATCAAGTAAAACTAACTTCTCTAAAAACTTACAAATGGACTCCTTTTGTAAGTAGTGAATTAAATTTCTACCTTAATAACACCGACAAAGGACCTAATGGATTTTCATCTCACCGAACTCTTATAGGCATTACAAGAAAATTTAAAAAAATTAATTTGTCAGTAAATTATATAAATAATTACAAAGTTAAAAATAACAATTCAAATATGAGACAAGCTTTAGGGCTTGGAATAGATTTTAATATATAGCCCCCCTATTAACCTAAGAGTTTTGCTTTAATAGTAGACTCTTTCTTTCTTAACTTATCTATTAATTTAGAATTAATACTTTTATCTGCTTTAAAATCTAGTATCAAATACCCTATGTTACCTTTTGTCGCTAAACTTTGATATATGATGTTCACCCCTAAGTCATAAATTAAAGAGTTTACTTCTCCTAAAATTCCTGGCTGATTTTCATGAATATGAACAAGTCTTATAGCTCCCTTTTGAATACGTGGAGCTCTAATTTTTGGAAAATTCACAGCTGACATAGTATCCCCTAAGGTGAAATATTTTTGAAGACTCAAGCTCACTTCTTTACCAATAGCTTTTTGAGCCTCCTCTGTTGACCCCCCTATGTGAGGAGTTAAAATTACATTCTTAAGACTTAATAACTCTGATTTAAAATCCCCACCATTTTTTCTTGGCTCTTTTGGATAAACATCAATTGCAGCACCCGCTAGATGCTTTTGTTTTAATGATGCTGATAAGTCCTTAATATTAACAACTGTTCCTCTACTTGCGTTAATAAGATAAGAACCTTTTTTCATTTTAGAAAGCTCACAAGCACCAATCATATTTTTAGTTTGAGGTGTTTCTGGAACATGAAGAGTTACAAAATCTGACTTTAAAAGAAGACTATCTAAAGAACTTACTGAAGATATATTTCCTAAAGGAAGTTTTACAGATATATCATAAAATAAAACCTTCATGCCCAATGATTCAGCTAAGAGTCCAACCTGAGTTCCTATATGCCCATAGCCAATAATACCCAGTGTTTTCCCCCTAATTTCACAAGACCCTTGTGCTTTTTTCTCCCAGATACCTTGATGTAACAAAGTTGAAACATGAAATAATTTTCTAGAAAGTGCTATAATTTCACAAAGAACAAGCTCAGCAACAGCTCTAGTATTGCCATAGGGAGCATTAAAAACCGGAATACCTTTTAAAGCACAAGCCCTTAAATCTATTTGATTTGTTCCTATACAAAAAGCTCCAACAGCCTCTAAATTTGAGGATTTTTTTATAACATCTTGTGTAATATGAGTTTTTGATCTGACCCCTACACCTAAAGCTCCCTGAAGTTTTAAAATTAAATCCTGCTCTAACAAAGCCTCTTTAAACTCATCAACTATAAAACCTTCTAAGGTTAAATACTCAGCCCCAGAACTATGGATTCCTTCTAATAATAATACTTTTTCCATAATGAATAACCTCATTTAATAATTATAAAGGGACTTTGCCCCATTGACTCATTTAAAACAATCAGAGATTTTTTCATAAATTCTTATTTTCTAATACCTTTTATAATAACAAAAGATTATCACTGCAATTATGAGCGTGATCCTAATTGTGACTATTTGATCTATGATGGTTTCTGGAATTTTTTTTAAAAAAAATCCTAATTGAGAAATAACTGCTACTAGACACTACCACCTAAAAAAATCAACTAATATAAATAAACAGCACCTGATTGAATTATTATCCCCCTCACCAAACAACATCTATTACACTACTGCCCTTACCATTTTGCCCCACAACCAAAGTGTTGCCATCACCACTTAAACTAAGGCTATAACCAAACCACTCCTCCTCATGGGTATTAGTGACTTTAATGTTTGCTTAAGGTCACACAAAGATGTGAGTGTCTTTAAAAAAAATTAAATCCCTACAATAACCCCTCTAAATTTTAAAAAATAAGCTAAAAGCGCCTTAGCATAAGCAAAAGTATAGCTTTATTATTTAATAAAGTTCTTTTCCATAAGAGTGTTTAAATTATAATTATATTCTTACTGACTTTAGCTGCTTAAGCTGGCATCAACTTTTTTAGGAAAGAGTATATGTACTGGTTAAAAATTACACGATTTTATAAAGTTTTCATTGTATGCTCATAATTGTTACTATTAGCGTGCTATTTTTTGCTGGATATTGTAACAGTAGTTCTAACGTAATTAAAAGCTAGGAGTTAAAAATGAGTAAATATGTTGTTTCATTTATTATAAGTACAATCTTAGTGTTCTTTAATGCACATGCAGATAGTTTAAGCGAGCTTAAAGGACTCGAAAGTGTGGGAAGTGGATCAAGCGAAAACTCTCCATCTCAGGTTGTGATTTTAAATCATACCCCAAGTCAAAACCAAGCTCAGAAAACTAAATCTTTAAATTCTTCAAAACAAAGGTATAAAGCTAGATCTGGTTGGGGAAACGGTGAATCTTTAGAGGCCTTAAGAGAAAGCCGTATAGATGACGAAGCTAATAATGAGCAAATTTTAATGGAAAAACTTGAAACTTCTAGAATTAAAGACGAGAAATCACGACTAAGAAGACTTTTTAAAGTAAGAAAGTATAACAAAAGAAAGTATGAAGAAATAAACGAGGATGAAGATTATGACTCAGAATCAGAAATTGATTTTTTAGAATCGGACTATGAATCTACAACAAGATACCCTCTACCTCAAAGAAATAGAAAAGTTGTAAAAGTGATCAATACTCCAATTATGGCAAGTGCAACAACTATAACTCCAGACACTCCAGACACTCCAGTATTACAAAGCACATCAAAAACATTTGTATCTAACGATTATTCTTTAAGACCTTACTATATAAAAGGTCAATTTGGCATGGGTAAATACTTTGCAGCAAACAATACTAAAACTCCAATAGGAAATTCTAGCTGGGGTTTTTCTGTTGGAAAACATATTGATAACAATTGGATTATTGAAATTGGTCTGTATAAAACTTCTTATGAAGTTAATGACCCAGGTGCATCTGTTATTCAAACTTATGATTTTAATAATCGCTATTCATACTCACAAACCAGAAGTCTTGGGCAGTATAACTTTTCAGGTCTGTTAGGTTTTAAACTTATCGACACTAATAATATTTTAGGAAGTTTAAGAGGTGGTCTTTCTTACGTAAAGAGAAATTCAGAGTCCTCAGATATTCCTGGAGCTCAAACTTTTAATTCCAATACAATTGACAGTTTATTAGGTGCGGGTATTGATGTTGGAGTTGCTGAAAATGTTATGCTTACAGCCTCTTTTGATTATTATTCTAATTTGTTAAATGATATCGGAAGTACAAACTCACAAATAGTAAAAAGAGTTGAAACAGCTAATTACTATGTTGTCGGCCTGGGTCTTAAATTTAACTTCTAGTAGCCCCCATTATGCTGTATATGGAGTAATAACCTTAAGCCAATCATCTAAAAAAAACTTTAAATCAGAGACTATTTAACATAATAACGTCGCTTAAAACTGCTTTACCCACTCCTTATTACACTTGATTCAACTAAACCACCACCCCCCCGCCCCCCTCCAGTCCTTTCTATTGATTTAACCGCCGTCATGATGTCTCAAAGTTATTTGATCGTGCACTCACTGCATGTTCATTGGCTAAACCTAACCCTATATATGCAACAACCGGATAAGCATGAAGATTTTCCTATTTCAAATAGCCTCATATTTCTAACCTCCGTGTTAAAAATATTAAATATGCCATCTTTATATTTTATACCAAATAGCCCTTAAACCCTTTAAATTCAAAGTGTGTCGGCCCTGCCTTTAATAGGGGCAAGAAACAACATGACGTTTCTCACCTACTCTCCACCGTGATAAAGAGACACAAGCAAGTCGTAAACTCCCAACAAAGACCCATTAAAGCTTTAAGCAGAAGCAAATATGCTACGATAACAAAAACCTTATCGCAGAGAAATGGCCTTAATCTTTCTTTAAAAAACATGTGGAGCACTTGCTATAAGGTTAAAAATTTGATAGACAAACCAAGTAATTAAAGGATTTGACTTTAAGGGCAGCCTGCATGGGAGCCCTTTTTTTGTTCAAAATTAAAATTTCTAAGGGATATACGAATTTGAAGCAAGATGTAGAAAATAGGGTAAAAAGTTTAGCAACAGAGGTATGTGAACGAGAGGGATTTACTCTTTATGATGTTGAGTATTTAGAAAGTAAAAAAGTTATTACCATTTATATTGATAAAAAAGGTGGTGTAAATTTAGATGACTGTGAAAAAGTTTCTTTAGGAGTAAATTTTTTATTAGACGTTCAAGATCCTATTCAGAGTAAATACGATTTAAAGGTTTCTAGTCCAGGGTTAGAAAAAAAGCTTACGCAAAAATGGCATTATAAAAGCCAAATAGGCAAAGAAATTTCTATTATAATTAAGGCTCGCACAAGAACAGCTAAATTTTTAAAGATAAAGCTTTTAAAAGGTATTTTAAAAGAAGTTGGCAAGAATTCATTTAAAGTGGAGTCAAATAAAAATCTTGTTGAGTGCCCTTATGAAGATGTTCACAAATGTAATGCTGTTTTCAATTTTAATTTAAAATCGAAAATGTTTTAAAAAAGGAAGGATTAAGTTATGGCTGCAGATAATGTTTTTTCAGATATAAGTAGAATCATAGATGCTTTAGGTAAGGATAAAGGTATTGATAAAAATGTGGTAATTAATGCTGTACAACAAGGCCTTCTTGCTGCAGCTAGAAAAAAATATGGTACTTATCGTGAAATTGAAGCTCAATATAATGAAAGTTCTGGTGAAGTAGAGCTGTATCAGTTTAAAGAAGTGGTAAAAGATGAAAGCTTTATCGATGATGAAGTTGAAATTAAAAAAACAGAAGCCTTACAGCTTGACCCAGAGGTTCAACTTGGTGATGCCATCGGTATTAAGCTTGATATACGTGATCTAGGAAGAATCTCAGCGCAACTTGCAAGACAGATTATTACACAAAATGTACGAGATGCTGAAAGGGATATTATCTTTACAGAATTTGAACAAAGGCAAGGTGAAATAGCTTCAGGCATTGCAAGAAGAGTTGAAAGAGGGTCTATAGTTGTAGATTTAGGGAAAACAGAAGCATACATTCCATATAAAGAACAAATTCCAGGAGAAGTTTATAAGCCAGGAGATAGAATTCAAGGTTATATTTCTGAAGTAAGACAGACTACACGAGGCCCACAAATAGTTATGTCTAGAGCAAATTCTAAATATCTTATGAAGCTTTTTGAAAATGAAGTTCCAGAGATTGAAGACGGAATAATTGAATTAGTAACTGCAGCCCGTGAGCCAGGACAAAGAGCAAAAATGGCCGTTCGTGCTACAGACCCAACAGTAGATCCCGTAGGAGCTTGTGTTGGAGTAAAAGGAAGCAGAGTTCAAAATGTGGTTCAAGAACTTTCAGGTGAAAAAATTGATATTATTCCTTATGAAGAAGATGTTGCACTATTTGTTTGCAAGGCTTTACAACCAGCTGAAATTTCTAAAGTTTTTATGGATGAAGAAAACAATGAAATGGAGGTTGTAGTCCCTGATGATCAATTAAGTTTAGCAATTGGACGCAGAGGCCAAAATGTAAGACTTGCTTCAAAACTTACAAATTGGAAGTTAGACATTATATCTGAATCAGATGCTGGAGTTAGAACAACAGAGGCTATTTTTAATCTTATGAAAATTAAAGGAATGTCTGAAACAATGGCACATTCTTTATTCCAATCAGGTTTTGGTTCATTAGAACTTCTTTCTCAATCGGCTCCTGAACATGTGATGCAAGTTCCAGGCTATGAAGAAAAAGAGCATGCAACAGAGCTTATTCGTAAAGCTAATACTGCCTATGAGCAATATAAAATTGATGAAAAAAATAAGCCCAAAGAAGTTGTAAGTAAACCTGATACGGCGGCTAAAGTACCTAATATAACTGGAAAAAATGCAAAATCATTAGCCGATGAAAGGTTAAAAGAACAACTTGCAGACTTAGATGTAAACGTAGAGGATAGTTTTATTAAAGTACAAACTGATGGGAAGAAAATTCCAGCAGATTAATTATAAAGGGTTTTAATAAAATTTTAAAAATAGTTTTTATATAAATAATAAGGAATGTTGATTAAGAATGAAAGTATATCAGTTTGCCACAGAATTAGGGCTAGAAACAATTGCCTTAATGGATAAAATTAAAGAATGGGATTTTCCTGTAAAGAGCCATATGGCTGCACTTGATGAAAATACAATGAACTTGATTAAAGATAAGCTTAATCAAGCAAGCAGTGTTACTAAGAAAAAAACTAAAAAGAAAAAAGCTAAAAAGAAAACTGCTGCAAAAAAAGTAGTGGCTAAAAAAGCATCTAAAAAAACTGTAAAAAAAACAGCCTCAAGTACAGTTACAAAGGTGTCCTCTGGTAAAACTGGTATTGATCCAGGGCAAAAAGGTGCTGTTATTGCAAGCGCTACTTTTGAAGAAACTGGAGCTGTAGTCGGCAAAAGAGTTATTCGTAGAAAAGCTAGTGAAGTAAAGCAAGCTCAAGAAGCTGAAATAGAAAAGTTAAAAGAACAAGAACTTGAAGCTCAAGCTGCTCAATCAGTATCTTTTAGATCAGAAACAAACTCTAA
The DNA here is from genome assembly GCA_965205945.1 of Bdellovibrionales bacterium. GTDB lineage: Bacteria > Bdellovibrionota > Bdellovibrionia > Bdellovibrionales > UBA1609 > JALZUR01. The sequence goes on from CBDBIB010000001.1 coordinate 181,050, forward strand.
AGCAGAAACAGCCATAGCAAATAAGAAAAAAGAAATAAACGTTGCAGGGACAGCTACAAAGACTCCAGCAGTTAAAAAAGCTAGAATTTTTGGTAAAAATATTATTGGTAAAGTTGACTTAGGTAAGGTTAAGGGTCCAAGACAAACTACAGAGACTTCTCAAGAAGCAAGAACTTTAGGCCCTAAATCTGCACAAAGAGGCTTAAGATCTGGATTCGTAGCTCCAACACCATCCTTTCCCGTAACAGACCCAACTGCAACAATTAACAGAAGAAGGGAATACAATCCTGCAGCTTCAACAGTGGCTGCGGCAAAGAAAAAAGCAGGTGCTACATCAGGTAAAGAACAACCTACAACAAATTTTAAAGCAACTGATTTTAGAAAGCGTGAAATGGTCTTTCAACCTAAGAAAAAGAAAGTTTCTTTTTTACCCGGTAAGAAAACAGAGATTACAACTGCCGCAGTGCATAAAAGAGTTGTTAAAGTTAATGGAAGCATGAGTCTTTCTGAACTTGCTCAAAATATGGGAATGAAAGCTTCACAGCTGCTTAAAGTTTGTGTGGATCAAGGACTGTCTGTAAATATAAATTCCACCCTAGACTTTGATACAATATCTTTAATAGTTCTTGAGTTAAATTGGGAGGCCAGAAATATTAAGCAAACGTCTAAAGATATTGTAGAATCAGTTGCCTTTGGAAATCTTAAGACAAAACCTATAAGTAGAGCTCCTATTGTAACAGTTATGGGCCATGTAGATCATGGTAAAACAACTTTATTAGATTCCATCCGTAAAACCAATGTTGTAAGTGGAGAGGCTGGTAGCATTACTCAGCATATTGGTGCGTATAGAGTTTTTATTGAAAAAAATAAGCCCATCACATTTATTGATACTCCAGGCCATGCAGCTTTTACGGCAATGCGAGAGCGTGGAGCACAAGTCACAGATATTATAATTTTAGTTGTTGCTGCAGATGATGGTATGATGCCACAGACTGAAGAAGCTATTAGTCATGCAAAAGCTGCAGGCGTTCCAATAATTGTTGCAGTTAATAAAATTGATAAAGAAGAAGTTAAACCTGATAAAATTAAACAGCAACTTTCAGATAAAGGACTCGTTCCTGAAGAATGGGGTGGAGATACTGTATTTGTTGAGATTTCAGCACTTAAGAATTTAGGAATTAAAAACCTTTTAGAAACTATTTGGTTACATTCAGAGCTCTTAGAGCTTAAAGCAAATCCTGAGCAATCAGCTAAAGGAATTGTTATTGAGAGTAAGATTGAAAAAGGTAAGGGAATTGTTGTAACTCTACTAGTAGAAGAAGGAACTATTCAAACAGGCCAATCAATTTGCGCAGGTTTTGTTACAGGTAAAGTTCGTCGACTTATGAATGACCAAGGTCAGCTCGTTAAAGAAGCCGGCCCATCTGTTCCTATTAAAGTTATGGGGTTTTCAGCAGTGCCTAACGCTGGGGATCGGTTTGATGTCTGTGAAAATGATCAACAGGCTACAGCATTAACAGGGCAAAGAAAAAATGAACAAGCCCAACTTGAAATTAAAGAATCTAGTAAGAAAATTTCTTTAGAAGATCTTCTTAAAAAAGTTAAAGATAATAAAGAGGTAGACCTTTCTATTGTTCTTAAAGCTGACGTTGCTGGTTCTGCTGAAGCAATTAAAGGGGTACTTAATAAAATTAAAAATGATGAAGTTAAGGTTAAATTTATTCACAGCCAAGTCGGAACTGTAAATGAGTCAGATGTTTTACTTGCAAGTACTTCAGGTGGGATAATTATAGGTTTTAATGTTCGCCCTGATACACAGGTTACAAAATTAGCTAAAGAAAAAAACGTTCAAATTAAGTGTTATCGAATTATTTATGAACTTGTAGACGATGTAAAAAAAATTATGTCAGGCCTTTTGACTCCGGATATTATTGAAAAAGAAAGTGGTAAAGCTGAAGTTCGTGAAATATTCACAGTTCCAAAAATTGGCACAATTGGTGGATCATTTGTTTTAGAAGGTAAAATCAATAAAAACCACATGATTAGACTTATTCGTGAAGGAAGAATTATTTACGAAGGAAAAATCTCCTCTCTTCGACGTTTTAAAGATGATGTTAAAGAAGTAACATCAGAATTTGAATGTGGTATAAGTATTGAGAACTACAATGACCTTAAGGTTGGGGATATCATTGAGGCGTATATCAAAAAAGAAATTGCAAGAAAGATTGTTTAAAGTGATTGATGGCAATTTAACTACTAAATCAAGAAGGATCTTACGAGTAGAAAAAGTTCTTCGTCAAATTATTGGACAGTATTTAATGTCTATAAATTCATTGTTTAATGGAGTAATGGTCACTGTCATTAAAACCACTTGCACCTCAGATTTAAAATCTGCCAATGTATATATTAGCATCTACAATACTAATGATAACTTTAACATAGAGGATATTTTTAATGTGTTAGAAGAGCGAAGAGCATTAATTCAGCATAAAATTGGAAAAGAACTTCCCATTAAATTTTGCCCAAGATTAAAGTTTATTTTAGACAACTCCATTGATAAACTAACCCATCTTTCAAAACTTTTAAATACATCAAGGGTTAAGTCTATGAACAACACCTCTATTAAAAGCAAATAAAAATTGAAAAAACATCCTCCTCCATTTTCAGGACTGCTGTTGGTGAATAAACCTAAGGGACCTACTAGCCACGATTTAGTTATAAAACTTCGTTGGTATCTAGGCACAAAAGCTGTTGGTCATGCAGGAACCTTAGATCCCATGGCCGAAGGATTGATGATTTTACTTATTGGGGATGCTACAAAACTTTCTCAATGGATAATAGAAACTTCAAAAGCGTATTCAGGAACAATAACTCTCGGTGCAGAAACAACAACTGATGATGCTGAAGGTAAGAAAACCTATTTATTTTCGAAAGTTAAAGTTTTTGAAAAAGAAGTTTTAGATGTTTTTGATTCTTTAAAAGGCAAGCAAGAACTCACAGTCCCTAAGTACTCTGCCATAAAACAAGAAGGTCGAAAACTTTACGAGTTTGCAAGATCTGGAAAAAATATTGTTTGTCCTAAAAGAGTAATGAATTTTTATGACTTAAAACTTTTAAAAATTTCAGGTTCTAATATTTCTTTCTCCTTAAACTGCTCAAAAGGAACTTACATTAGATCTTGGGCAGTTGAAGTTGGAAGGCGACTTGGAACAGGAGCTTTTTTAAGTTCGCTAAAAAGAACTCGAATTGGTGATTTTTATTTAAAGAAAGCACAAGATATTAAGTTTTTTAAAAATCTTAAAAACCTTTCAACCAATGATATTTTTGCCAAAGTTAAAGCCTCAGGTTGTTTTATTTCACTTTCTGAATCACTTCCAAAAGCTAAGATTATAAAATTAAATTCTAAAGAAGAAATACTTTTCTCTAATGGTCAAATTCCTAATAGTGTGAGAACTAGAATATCCTCGCTTTTAAAAGATGCCCTTAGAAACAAAAAAACATATCTTATTAGAATGTTTGGATCAGGAGGACGTTTAGCTGGTATTGTAGACATTGACTATGAAGGTCATCTTAAAATTCAAAGAGTTTTTAACGATCCTATAAAGCAAACCTTTTAGTTTTTATACATCATACTCTTGGGGTCTTTCACTAGGAAAAAACTTAAGGCGGTAGATGTTTATGTCATACTCTTCGCCAAGCTGCCTGGTAAGTTCTTTAAGTATCATAGAATTCATTTTTTCAGGGAGTACTACAATATTAGCCTCTTTAAGAAAAGGAAGAATCTCTTTCTTAGCAGCAAATATGAATTCATCAGGGCTTTGCTCAACCCAACCACGTTCAAAAATTGCTTCTATAACACCATTTGCTATAATACTTTGTAATACTTTTTCCATTAACCTTTACTCGGAATAATATGAAGTAAGTATGAGTCCAGTTTAAATTCAATGTTGAGTTCTGCTCATTAGAGCAGTAAAATATATAAAATAAACCCTATTAAAATTCTTAAATATAATAAAGCTAGACTATTCTACCTATGAAAGCACCGCCTTTAGTTATTTTAACAACAAAGCTGTCTGTAAACTATTATATCTAGTAATATTTTTAATACCTATCTTTATACAGATTTTATGATATTAAACTTTAACATAAAGTGATGGCTAGCTCTGGATTATCCATATATCCTTGTCTATTAAAAAATACTCTCTGACTGCTTAATAGCGTGAAGCTGCCCACAAGCTGCATAAATATCCTCACCTCTGGTTTGACGTTTATAAGCTCTAATACCTCTTTCTAATAAGTATTTCTGAAATTTGTCTACCTGTTTAAGGTCTGGTTTTTTAAAACCTGAACCAGGATGTTCATTAAAAGGAATAAGATTCACCATAGCCTTTCTACCTTTTAATAAAGTTGCAAGCTGTCTTGCTTGAATCATATCGTCTGTAACACCTTTTAACAAAACATACTCAAATGTCACCTCTTCCCCTGTCACTTTAGAATGTTCATCTGTAGCTTTAAACAATTCTTTTATAGAATGTTTTTTATTAATAGGCATAATTAAAGATCTTACCTTATCATTACTAGCATTTAAACTCACTGCTAAATGAGCACCTGATTTAGAAATTAATGGAATATGATTTACCAAGCCTGATGTTGAAACTGTTACTCTTTTCCTAGAAAAATTAACCCCTTTATTGTCTCTTAAAATCTTAATAGTTTTAAAAACACCCTCTAAATTATCTAAAGGCTCACCCATTCCCATAAAAACAACATTGGTTAAGCCCTCTCCACCATTTTTTAAAAGTCTATCATTTACCTCTAAAAACTGCCCCATAATTTGACTAGGGCTTAATCTTTTCTTAAGTTTGTACTTGCCTGTAAAACAAAATTTACATCCAAAATTACACCCAACTTGTGACGACACACACAAAGTTTTCCTCTCCCCTGAAGGAATCATAACTGTTTCAATAGTTAAGTTCTCACCCACATCAAATAAATATTTCTGTGTGCCATCTTTACTCTGCCTAAACTCAATCACTTTAGGTCTTTGAAAATAAAGCCTTTCATCAATGAACTCCTTAAAATCTTTTGAAAGATCAGTCATGGCCTTAATAGACTCTTCTCTTTTATGATATATCCAAGAAAAAAGCTGATCTGCCCTAAAAGACTTTTCACCACAAGCATGAAAATATTTTCTAAGAGAGGCTTTTGTTTCATCAAAAAAATTAACTTTATCCATAGTTTTACAAAATATCAGATATTTTCTTGGAATTTAAGATTAATTTCTGATTGAGAAAATCTTTCCATATATGATTTAATATCTTTGAGTGTACAAGACACAGCCCCTACTTTACCAACCACATAACCTGCAGCAAAATTAGCAAAAAAAGCGGCTTCAACCACTGTAAGACCCCCTAAAAGACCGTAGGATAATGCTGCAAGAACAGTATCTCCCGCCCCAGTCACATCAAAAACCTTTCTAGCAAAAGTGGGCACCTTTAAAACACGATCTTTATTACAAATACTCATCCCTAAAGGACCTAAAGTTCCAATAAGATTTTTAAACTCCCCCTCTTCTAATATCCACTTTAAAAGCCCCACATAATCTTTAGTCCTAGCCATATCTGAGTATGAAATCGTTTCAGTATAGTTTGGCTTAAAAAAATCTGCTCCTTTAAATTTTAAAAGAGATGCTTTTTTATAGGGATCTACAAAAACTATTGAGCCTTTTTCATGGGCTGTTTTAATTAGTTTTTTGCAAAACTCATCAAATAAAACACCTTTTCCATAATCTTGTAAAATCACATGACTGTATTCAGAAAAATCTAATAATTCTAATAAATTTAAAAGACTTTTTTTATCCTCTTTACTTAATACCCCACTTTCTTCAGAGTCTAACCTTAAAAGATGATGTTGACCGCTAATAACTCTTGTTTTCTTAGTAGTTGGTCTTAAGGCAGAGTTTACAAGCCTTGAATTTAAGCCCTGCACTTTAGATAACATTTCCTCTATATTCTCACCAGCTTGATCAAGCCCTTTTAAACCTAAAAGATCACAACAAGCACCTAAAGAAGATAGATTCTTAGCTACATTGGCTGCAAGCCCCAGTTTTTTTTTACTTTCTTTTAAATTTACAATAGGAACTGGTGCTTCTGGACTAATACGCTTAACATCCCCAAATAAATATTTGTCTAAACCAATATCACCAACCACTAGGACTCTAGAACTGGTTGATTTATTTGCTATTTTTTCAGTCACAAAAGCCTCAACCACAGACATTGTCTTAGAGAAGGATTTAAAATTCATCAATTCAATTGCTTTTGTTTTGCCCACAACCTTGGGTTAACATAAAATCTAATTATAAAAAATAACACACATTGACTAAATATGCTTCTAAATGGTTTCTGAGAGTGTTTTAATTATTAAGCTTTAAAAAAAAACACAAAGGCGAAAACATACGAGGAAATCATAATGGAGCAAGCAGCAAACCCTTTAAAATCAAGTCACTTTTTTAGAAATACAATATCTTTAATTCAAAGAGTTGGGGAAAATATAAATATAAACTCTTCAGCTTTAGAAACATTAAAACACCCAAGACGTATGATCACTGTAAGCATCCCTGTTAAAATGGATGATGGCCGCCTTCTAGTTTTTGAAGGGCACCGTGTACAACATAATCAAGCTCTAGGCCCATTTAAAGGTGGTCTTAGATATCACCCGTCAGTACATGTTGGCGAGGTTGCAGCTCTTGCAACTTTAATGACTCTAAAAAATTCTCTTCTAGATCTTCCCTTAGGTGGAGCAAAGGGGGGAATTTGCGTCGACCCTAACTCTTTATCACTTGCTGAGAACGAGCGTTTAACTAGAAGATTTACACGTGAAATTGGGCCTTTTATTGGACCTGACAAAGATATTCCCGCTCCAGACGTTGGAACCAATCATCAAACTATGGCTTGGATGATGGATACATACTCTCTTGACACTGGCTACTCTCAAACAGGTGTTGTAACAGGAAAACCCGTTGCTGTAGGTGGGTCAAAAGGAAGAAACTCAGCTACAGGTCTTGGTGTTATTTATATTACAGAAAAAGCATTAAATTCTGTTAATCGTAAAATAAGAGATGCTACTATTGCAATACAAGGTTTTGGTAAAGTTGGAATGTATGCTGCAATTGAAGGCTATAATCTTGGAGCACGTATTGTTGCTGTAAGTGATATGTCTGGTGGTATATTTAACGGTGATGGAATTAATATCCCTGAACTTGTAAAGTACACTAAAACAGCTAACTCTATTAAAGGTTTTACAGGAGCTACACCTATAACTAATGATGAGCTCTTAGCACTTAAAGTAGATATTTTAGCTCCCTGTGCATTAGAGGGCGTCATTAATAAAAATAATGTAAACGATATTAAAACAAAGATAATTGTTGAAGGCGCAAATGGCCCTGTAACAAACAATGCCAACGATACTTTAAATAGTAAAAATATCATGGTTGTTCCTGATATCCTTGCAAATGGGGGTGGTGTTGTTGTTTCTTACTTTGAGTGGGTTCAAGATATAGTATGGCTTTTTTGGGAAGAAGATGAAGTTCGGATAAAACTTAAGAAAATTATGGAATTATGCTTTGACACTGTTTTTAAATATTCACAAGATAATAAATGCGATTTAAGAACTGCAGCTTTAGCCGTTTCCCTTTTAAGATTAGAGCAAGCTATGCGCCTTAGAGGACAAACTTGGTAGTAAATCTAATAACAAAACCCTGGCTTTACTTACCACCAAGCATATCTCATAAAATTGGCCCTTTAATCTTAAGAGCTTTATCTAAATTAAAATCTTTTCCAAAAACAAAAACTAAAAAACTTAAAAAACTAGGGCTACATTTTAACAGCCCCTTTGGTACAGCCGGTGGATTAGATAAAGAAGCTAAAGATCTTTTCACGTGGACAAAGTGGGGCGCTGGCTTTTTAGAACTTGGAACCTTTACGCCAAAACCTCAAGGACCCAATCCTGGGAAAATAATTGACCGTGATATTAAAAATAAAGCTCTCTGGAACTGTATGGGTTTTCCAAATGCTGGCTTTAAAGCTGTTCTTCCAAAAATTAAAAACTACAAAGAAAAAATGGGAAACAACACTCCTATTTTCATAAATATTGGGAAAAATAGAACTACCCCTTTTAAAAAAGCTCAAGATGATTATATAGATGGCATTAATTTTTTTAGTGAGGTTGCAGACTGCTTTGTGATCAATATTTCAAGCCCCAACACTACAGATCTTTGCTTACTTCATCAAAAAGAAAACTTTAAAGCCTTTATCTATCCCATTATTAAAACCTCAAAAGTACAGCAAAAAAACATCCCACTTCTTTTAAAACTCTCTCCAGATTTAAATGACGATGATTTTACAATTTTTTTAAATGACTGCAAAGAGCTAGATCTTGGCGGCTTCATCCTTACAAATACTACCGTTGATCGCCCTAAAGGAATCAACTTTCCAGAAAAAGGTGGCTTATCTGGAGCACCTCTTTATTCTAAATCTTTACAAAAACTTAAACTAGCTCGGCATATTCTTGGCAACAACTCTCCTCAAATTCTAATTTCTGTTGGAGGCATTTGTTCTCCTAAAGAGGCCGTCAACAGACTTAAATCCGGGGCCGACTTAGTTCAATTTTACTCAGGCCTTATATTCTATGGCCCTTCTCTTTTTAAAGATTCTATTAAAATGCTTTAAACACCCTTTCTAATACTAGACTCAAATTACTAAAATACCTGACAAGATCCCTAGTTTAGAGTATTTTTTTAGTATTATGGATAACAAACGTAGACGTGGATATTGGATACCAGTTGTAACAGCAATGATGCGACGCGGAGATGAGGTTTTATTAGGGCTTCGTCCTGAAGGTCATAACCTTGCAGGCTTTTGGGAATTTCCTGGTGGGAAAGTTGAACCTAAAGAAGAACCTGAAAAAGCACTAAAACGTGAACTTAATGAAGAACTTGGAATTGATGCTGAAATTGGAACTATTAGATTCATAGGAGTCCACTCTTATGGCAATACTGGTATCTTACTTTTATTCTATGAGGTTCCCTACTGGAAAGGCGAGCCTAAAACAGTTCATCATGATGGGCTAAAATGGGTTAAAATATCTGAACTCAAAAATGAACACCTTCCTGAAGTAAATATAAAACTTTTAGATAAAATTACTTATGCACTTAATAACCCTGTGAGCTCATAATGAACTTTCATGTTTGCTTTGTAGGAAGAAATTTTCCTTTAATGAGTAAGACTTCAGATCAAGAAAATATTTGGCCTATTGCTGAAAAACTCTCAGAAATGGATGTGACTGTCTCCATTATAACTCATAAAGCACCTTCAAATAAAATAACAATCAGACATAAAAATATTACTGTATATTTTGTCACTAATAACAATAACTTTTTATCAAAAAATGATTTTCCAAAAGAAGCTCTTAAAAAACTTAAGACAATACACAATGCTCATAAAATAGACCATGTGCACAGTCTTGACACTCCTTTAAGAAAATTTAAATCTTTTTTAAACCCTTGCAAACCAAGTCTAAGCTACGGTGTTCAGGTCTCTAAAATAGAAGAGATGTTTAGCCTTCTCTCTGTTGATGACAGTCTTACAGGGCTCTTAAAATCAAACCTACTAAATCCAATAATATTTTTAAAAAAATATTTTTTTAAAGACTACTTTACTCTAAGAGAGGCTCAAGGCATTTTAGTCAGCAGCCCAAAACAAGCCCTAAGCTTAGAACGTTATTATTTATATCCCCCAAATAGGATTTTTAAAATCCCATTAGACTCCTATGTAAGTGATTTAGTTTTAAGAAAAAAATCTAAAAAACTTTTAACTCAATTTAATCTCATCTTATCTACACCAATTATAGCCACCTCTTCTAACATGCAAAAACCTGATGAGCTCTTTTATCTCCTAGACGTTTTTGAGCAAATCGCTTTAATTCACCCTAAAGCAAAACTCCTAGTTATTGGAAACGGCCCTTGCTTTAAAGATATTGAGCAAACTGTTCTCTTAAAAGCCCTGGATTCTAGAGTGATTTTTACAAAAAATGTTCCAAAATCTCAACTTCCAGACTATGTATCCTTGTCTAATATCTTTATAAATATTAACTATGCAACTTCAGGCTTTGGTCCAACACTCATTGAAGCTATGGCTCAAGAAAAAATTATCATAGGATCTGAGTTTAGCCCAATTTCATCTATAATCGATAATGGTAAAAATGGCTTTCTTATACGCCCTGGTGAAACTGCTAAATGTGTAAACCTTATTGATCAAGTATTTACAGAATCTATAGATGTAGAAAATATTGGCAAACATGCTAGAGAAGACATAAAAAAAATACTCAACCAAGACCAACTTACAGAAAAAACACTAAAAGCCTTTAAAAAAATCAATTCTAAAGGGTTCAAGCTTTTCTCAATCCCATTTTTCAACTAGAATATTAACAATGACCAAAGCTGAAATAATCCAACTTCTCTCTGAAAAACACAAAATTACAAAAGCAAAGGCTGATATTGTAGTAGATACAGTTTTTAATTCTATTATTTCCTCACTAGTTCATGATGGTCGTACAGAGATCAGAGGCTTTGGAACTTTTGTAAATCGTGATTATGAGGCCAGAAAAGGACGAAACCCTAAGACAGGTGATGTTATTAATGTTGCAGCAAAAAAACTTCCTTTCTTTAAAGCCGGAAAAGAACTCAAAGGTGACCTTAATAAATAGTATGTATCATTTCATTATGGTTAATACGCTTATCTTTTAAAATAATTTATTTATTTTTTTATCTTAAAACTAAACTCAAAATATTTGATTTTGGAAGTAGACTTCCTGGGGGTGGTTGCATAGATTTAATTTTACCATTACCTGAAATTTTAAAAATAAGTTTCGTATCTTTAACCGTCTGAATAGCTTCTCTTAACGAATAACCCCTAAGATTAGGCACTCTTTTATTTAATATACCCTTTAGATTTTCATTTTTTTTAAAAGAATTCCCTAACCCCATAGAAGCTAAATTTTTAATATTAGATTGATCAATCTTATCGGGAAAAATTTGATCCTTACCCAGCATAAATTCAACTAACTTAGCAAAAACAGGACCAGCTAAAGCTCCACCACTTCTTGGTTTTACAGGTTCATCAATCATTATCAGTGCAATATACTTAGGTTTTGAAAGTGGATACACTCCAACAAAACTAGACAACACCTCTTTTGTATAGCCACCATTAATTAAATCAGATTTTTGAGAAGTTCCAGTTTTCCCACCAACTAAATATCCTGGAACAATTGCCGTCTCACCTGTACCACCTAAAGATATAACCGATGACAAAAAACCTCTTGCTAAAAACAATTCTTTCTTTGAATAAATTTTCTTAAAAGATTTTATTTTGTATTTCTTAATTTTTTGCCCCTCTCTATATCCTTTTAAGTAATGAGGCTTTACAAGATGCCCCTCGTTAGCAACTGCACTATAGGCTCTTAAAACCTGTAACGGCGATAGTGAAATTCCATAACCAAAAGAAATCGACGCTAAATGATGCTTGCCTGATAATTTTTTATGGAAAATAGGACTTGCCTCACCCGGAAAATCAACTCCTGTTTTTTTAGAAAACCCTAAATTAATGTAATGCTTAACAAGTTCTTCTTCTCCTAACTTCATAGCTAATTCAGCAGAAACCGTATTTAAAGATTTTGAAAAAGCCTTTACTAAAGTTATCTTATCACAATCCTGCTTATGAGAATTTCTAATTCTTCGAGTTCCTATAAGATATCCATCATCTCCACAAGAAAATTTTTCTGACGGTTTTATATTTCTAATACTTGCAGTTTTTGTAAAACTAAATACTTTTAATATAGATCCTGGCTCGTGTATTTCAGATATGGCAATATTATTAGAACTTTTTTTTCTGCCTTTTTTCTCTACCTGAACAGATGAAATAATTTCTCCTGTAATTGGAGACATAACAACAGCCCAAGCTCTTTTTGCATCAACTTGTTTAACCCTATCTTTTAAAAATTTTTCTAAAAACACCTGTGTTTCCACATCAATGTTTAAAAAAATATCCTTTCCACTAATCTCTTTAAGCAAGTTCTCATTGGAAAAAAATAAAGGCCGTCCTTTTCCATCCTGAAGACTTTTAAATCTTAATGGCTTTCCTTTTAATAAATGATCATATTCAAGTTCAATGCCACTTAAACCATTCCCATCAATATCAGTCTTCCCCACTAAAAAACCTAAAGACTCCTCATTAAAATAAACTCTCTTATACTCCTCTAAAAAGCTTAGACCCTTAATATCAAGTTGTGCTATTTTTTTATACTCACTCTCTGAAATTTTTCTTTTAATCCAAACAAATCTATTGTTCTTAGATATTTTTGAGTACAGTTTTCTTCTATTTATATTTAAAATTTTAGAAACTCTATCCACTAACTTATCTTTTTGAACAATCATTTGTGGATCAACAAATATGGACCAAGAAGACACACTTGTTGCTAAAATATTTCCATTTCTATCATAAATATTTCCTCTTTTTGAATGCAATTTAACTTTTAAAGCAAACTGTTTATTTATTTTAGCCTCTAATTTTTCATTAGGCATAACTTGTAATTGAAATAATCTTATAACCAAGATCACCAAACTACAAAGCACTGAAAAATGTAATATAAATAATTTAACTTTCATTCTTAACCCCTACCTAGTGATCACTAAACCAGACCTATTAATCATCACTAACTGTTCAGTCTTTGGCCTCTTTAAAGCAACCATTCCACTAGCTTTAAAAACCATTCTTTCTGGTCCAACTTTGTACTCATAGTTTGCTTCTAAAAGTTTTACTGCACTTTCCTGTTCTTTTAAAAATTGTGATTTTTTATATAAATCATATGAAATAATAGCCATCTTTGTTCTAAACTGTAAAATAACTCCTAAAGTTAAAAACACTAATACCACATTCGCAAGTTTTATTTTTTGACTCATAACAACCCCTTAGTTTTTTTTAAACGCTCTAAGTTTTGCACTTCTTGCACGCTTATTTTCTAATTCTTCCTCTTTTTTTGGTTTAATAACTTTTTTATTAATAGGTTTTCCCACTGTACTATTTTTAAAATACTGCTTAACCATTCTATCTTCTAAGCTATGAAAACTAATAATCATAAAAACACCTCCATCTCTAAGTTTTTCTGTATAAAACTCAAGGGCTTCACCTAGTTTTTCTAATTCAGCGTTAACATAAACCCTTAAAGCCTGAAAATATAATGTTGCTGGATGATGCCCTTTTTTCTTCCATCCACATTTTTTTTCAATCAAATTTGCAAGTTCTAATGTAGTTTCAAATTTTTTCTGAATCCTAAATTTTTCAATACCTTCTAATAATCTATCTGAAGCATAAACTTCCCCATATTTAAGAAAAATCATTCGTAAATCTTTAAGGGACTTTTCATTTATAATGTTTGCAGCTGTTTTACCAGTACTCTGATTCATTCTCATATCTAAAGGCCCATCATTATAAAAACTAAAACCTCTTTTTGCATTATCAAACTGAGGAGAGCTCACCCCTATATCAAAAAATACAAAATCTAAATCTTTTTTTAGTAAACCCTCAACCCTTTGCCTATCTGAAAAATTTGCATGAAGAAGTTGTAACCTCTTACTAAAAAGATAGTGTTTATATTTAGATTTTGCATGCTTAATCGCATCTATATCCTGATCAATACCTAAAACTTTAAAGTTTGGAAAAAACTCTAGAATTGCACTTGTATGCCCTCCTCTTCCAAAAGTTCCATCAACGCCAAAAATATTTTTTTTAATATCAAAATTTTCTTTAAAAACTTTTAAAGTTTCTTTTAATAAAACAGGCTTATGCAACTGACTTAAGTTCATATTCTTTCTCCTGCTTAAGTTTAGTTTTATCAAAACCATTAACCCAACCTTCAAGGCTCTCAAAATCATTTATAAAGTTATTTAAAACTTCTGCCCATGAATCAGCTGACCAAAGTTCAATCTTGTTTTCTAAATTTATAACAACAGCTTTTTTTGTAAGCTTAACTAATTCTCTTTGAAACCCTGGAATAATGATCCTATTTTGCTTATCAATACTAATCTTTGAACTCCCACTCAATAAAAACCTTTTATATGCTTTAAACCTTGGATCTTTTTGAGGAAAAACCTGAAGAGTGTTGATTTTTTCTTCCCACTCTTTAATCGTAAGAAGCTCTAGAAATGATTTTTTTGAAAAAACACCCACACTTAAAATAAGCTCATTAGAAAACAAACCTAAGGCTGAGGACGGCAGCGAAAACCTTCCCTTATCATCTATCTTAATCTGTACTTGTCCTAACCAATTTTCCACTTTTTCCCACCATTCTCCCTTTATTTCCCTTCGGTTCCATTACAAAAAACCTAGAAAATAGGCTTTTTTTGTTTCTATTTGATACAAGACCAGCCTAAAGTCTCCCTAATTATTTAAATTAAGCAACTAATAAACGTATAATAGTAAAAGGAGTAAAATTTGATCGTATCATGTCCAAAATGTTTCTTAGAGCAACCACTTGATCACTATTGCGCTGGTTGTGGCAAAGAACTTAAAAAGCTCCTTCATGAAAAAAATAAAAATAGATCTTTTAAAAGAAAAAAAAATCAATTTATACTCGCCTTTTTTTTCCTTACTTTTTTAAGTGCTTCATACCTTTACTACTCTAACCATAAAACTCAGACTAATTTTCTTTCCCAAAACAGTAATGATCAAAAAACTCAAATAGAGCTTGCACTACCAAAAGATCTCATCGTAAGTAAAAAACCTGATTTAAAAAATTATGCCCTTAAAGATTTAAAAGAATCCAGAAAAACAAATCCTTTTAAAAAAAATATTCCTATTAAGCAAAATAAAACTAAAAAAATTAAAGACTTTTATTTTCTTTCTCTTGAACATTGTAACCACATACCATTAATTGGTGAACTTAACAGCAGTCAATATATAAAACTCATGAAATGTGCAATTGTACACTTTAAAACATCTAAAATGAAGACTGAAGAAATATTAGATGAAGCCCCTTCTTTTACCACCCAATTTTTAATAAATATAGAAAAACATCTTATTACACTTAATTTTATTTTAACAACAGATCTTTATATTGAAGAGTTTAAGCATACCCTTGATTTAGATATTGAATCTGAATCTGCCGCCACAATTTGGGCAAACACCAAACACAATGTTGAATCTATAGAATTTCCCTTAAAAGATATGCTTGAAAGTTATGCAACCTTAGCACTCTTTGATTTTTTAATTAAAGAAGAGCCTTTGCCAAAACTTTATTTTCTTGCCTCATATAAGTAAAAGATTGCAGGCTACACCTGCATTAGATAGCCTTCTTACATGGATCCTTTTTCCCCTAAAATTAATAAAAATCATGGCCAGCTTAAAGTTATTACTGGATGTATGTTTAGTGGTAAAACCGAAGAACTTATTAAACTTGTAAAAAAAGCCCAACTTGCCCATAAAAAAATTCAAATATTTAAACCTTATTTAGACAACAGATACAAGTTAGACTTTATAGTTTCCCATAGCAATTTAAAACTTCCTTGCAAAACCATTAAAGAATCCTCTGACATCTTAAAGCTTTTAAAAGCTGATACTGAATTTATTGCTATTGATGAAGTTCAATTTCTAGATCAAAATATTGTAGAAATAGCTTTAAGCCTTACCGCTTCTGGGAAACATATTGTTTGTGCAGGTCTAGACATTAATTGGCAAGGAAAACCTTTTAATCCCATGCCTTTTTTACTAGCCTCTGCTGATATAATTACAAAACAATATGCTGTCTGTACTAAATGTGGAGCACCAGCCACTCGAACACAAAGAACTATTGATTCTGATCAAAATATTTTAATCGGCTCTAGAAAAATATATCAGGCAAGATGTAGAATGCACTTTAATCCTTTTAGGTATATAAATAAAACCACTAAAATACCGGAGACAATTTTATGATTGGTGATAAACTTACCACTTTAATTAACGATTCAAAAATTAAAGCCTCTGTGGCAGCCCTAGGGGCAAAGCTTGGTAAAAATTTAAATTTTGATAAACCTCCTATTTTCATCTGCATTTTAAAAGGTGCTAGTTTTTTCTTTGCCGATTTAATTCGTGAATACCCCCACGATTGCAAAGTAGATTTTATAGGATGTTCTAGCTACAATGACTCTATAACTTCAAGTGGTGAAGTAAAAATCACCTATGATTTGTCTCTTTCAATCAAAGATGAAAACATCATCATCGTTGAAGATATTGTTGACACCGGCTACACTCTTAAATTTTTACATAATTTTTTAAATATGAGAAATCCAAAATCTATTACAACAGTAACCTTACTTAATAAACCCAAAGCTTTGCAAACAAAAATCCAAGTTGATCACTCTTGTTTTGAAATTGGCAATGAGTTTGTTGTTGGCTACGGTCTTGATTTTAATAATTGCTACAGAAACCACCCTCACATTGCTGTATTGACAAATACAAATTTAAACTAAAGTTTTTCTAAAAAATTATCAAAAGTCTGACGAGCATCAAATTGCTTGCCTCTTAAACCATTATACATAAAAGTAAATGCGTACTCTTTATTTCCTTTTTTATAAAAACCTGACAATGTTGAAACACCTGCGAGTAAACCAGTTTTAGCTCTTACAAGACCTGGTATTTTACAAAGTCTATCTTTTAAAGTTCCATCAACACAAGATATTGGAAAAGATGATAAAAGTTCTGGAAAATACACTTGATCCTGTGTTGCTAATATAAATTTAGTAAAATCACCTGGTGAGACCTGATTTTTTCTACTCAAACCTGAAGCACTCTTGTAAACAATACCTTTAGAAAAGGGCGATACTTTTTTAAAATTAGCTTTTAAAACACTCAACCCTCCCTCGTATGAGCCAGAAGACTTTAAAACTTCACCATGGCAAACCTTTGTCAGCATATCTGCCATAAAATTATTAGAGTATTTCATCATCAGTTTAATCATTCTAGACATAGAATCACTCTTAATTTTTCCTATTTCAAAAAGCCCCTCTGGAGCTTTTAACCACAATACTGTACCTGAAAACTTAATACCTGCATTTTTTAAAAATTCTTTAAATGCAGATTCAAAGTTTTTACGTGGTTTAAAAACTCTTCTATAAATAGATATTTCTTTATCTAAAGCATCTTTCCCATAAAAGGCTGACAATACTTCTTTATCTTTTAATTCTCGTGTCTCTACCTTACTTTTTTTTTTAAATAGTTTTTTAAGTCTAAGATCAAAATAAGAGTTTATTGGATCTGTAACAATATTTAGCGTAGGTCCATCTAAAAACCTAATTCGTACAGAGTTCCAGTTTAGAGCAAGGCCTGATAAAATCGCGTTATAAGATCTTTGATTCGAATTTGTTCTACCACCAATTAAAATTTCTTTATCAAAAATACTATCATCAAAAACTAAATCACCTTCAATTTTTTCAATACCCCATTTTTTGATTTCGTTTACCAATAGCCACATTTTTTCAGACACTAAAGTCGGATCTCCACCTCCTTGAATATAAAGATTTTCTTTTAAAATTTTTCCCCTTGGTTTTTTAATTGAAAAAATTCTTGTTTCAATTTTTTTTTCTCCCCCAAAGAATTCAAAAAGCCCCACACTTGTTAAAATTTTTGAAATAGAGGCCGGAATAAATCCCTTATTCTCATTATGTACAAAAATAGGCTTCCATAAATTTGAAGAAATCTCTTTTTTATACATACTAATTCCAAATTTACTTAAATTTAATTTTTTTGAGGCCAAGGAAGATTTAAAAATCTTTTCATAGTCCTTAGTGACAGCAAAAGCATTATTATTTAAGCTAAATAAAATGAAAAATAAAAAAATAATCCTGATCTTTATTATATCCACTTTTTCCTCTTCTCTTAATGGTTGTAAACGTCAAAATTATACTCAAAGAGATTCAAATTTAATATCAATCGCACTAGGCTCTACACCTTCGTCCATAAACCCAGTAAAAGCCACCGATGCTACTGGAATGAGATTAGTCTCACTTATCTACCAAGGTCTTGTTCGTATCGGTCCTGATTTAAAACCTGCCAGCGATCTTGCTTATAAATGGGAAACTAAAGGTAAAACTCATACCTTTCATATATCTTCTAAAAAAACTTTTTCAAATGGGAGTCCACTTGCTTGTCAAGATTTAAAACAAAGTATCTTAAATTTTCAAGATCAACAATGTCCTTTTAATTCAGCTTTTAAAGATATTACAAATATTATCTGCAAAAAAAATAATAGTGATTTTATTCTCTCTTTTAAAACACCCACAGATCCAGAAAAATTTATCTTAGCAGATCTTCCCGTTCTTAAGATACAAAGAGGAACTTTAGGAACAGGTGCCTTTACTATTTCTAAAAATAAACCCACATACACCATTCTTAAAAAAAACCCTTTTTATTCAAACCCTCAAAAATATAATATCAAATTCTTCTACTTAAAAGATGACCTTGCTAGATTTCTAAAAGTCTATAAAGGGGAAATAGATATAGCTCCAAACTCTATCCCTTTTGAAAAGGTTGCATCTTTTTTAAAAACTCCATTAATCATTTTAGAAAAACCCTCTCTTTCTACAACTTATCTTCTAATTAACTTTAAAAATAACGCTCTTAAATCCCTAGCTGTTCGAAAAAAAATATATCAATCTTTAAATATACCGGAATTAGTTGCACACAGATTTAACAATCATGTTACATTAGCAAAATCCTTACTTTCTCCAGAACACCCCTATTACTCTACAAACTTAAACAATATTCACCACACCAATAATAATCAAAGTTTATCTATTCCTACTCTGATTTTTAAGACTTCAAATTCCAGACAAACTAGAGAAACAGCAAAGATTATGATGCACACCCTTAAAACAAAAAAAATTAAGACCTCTTTACAAAGTTTTGAATGGGGAACGTTTTATAAAGATATTAAAAATGGTCGATTTGACATCGCACTTATGAAGTGGGTTGGTGTTGTAGATCCAGATCTTTACAACCTTGCCTTTAATAGCAATGAGTTTCCACCAGGACGAAATCGTGGGTACTATACGAACCTTAAATTAGACAAAATTCTTGATTTAGGACGTTTATCAAAAAATCAATTAGAACGTATTAAAACATACAAAACTGCCCAAGATATTGTCTTTAAAGACCTTGCCATCATCCCTCTTTGGCATGAGAACCAAATTCATATTGTCCATCCAAGAATTAAAAATTATAAATTAAACCCCATGGGAGATTTTACATCTTTTTTAAACCTTAGCATCGAGGCGAATTAAAATGTCTACTCTAAATTACGAGCTTTTTTTTAAACAAGTACCTGATAAAATTAAATATCTATTTAATCCTTCTCAATCCGTTTGGACACTTTTAAATGGAGGTCTTAAAGAATTTTTTAATTCTCAAAGTGATAAGAATATCCTTCTTGGTAAAATTTCTCCTCAAGCATATCTTAAAGGAAGTAAAATCTACATTTCAAAAAACGCAAGAATTGAGGCTGGAGCTTTCATTAAAGGACCTTGTTATATAGATGAAGGCTCTCAGATTAGACATGGAGCTTACCTTAGAGGAAATGTTTTTGTTAGTAAAAACTGTGTTGTTGGCCATTGCACTGAAGTAAAACATTCTGTTTTTTTAGATGGCGCTAAAGCTGGACATTTTAACTATATTGGCGACAGTATTTTAGGAAATAATATTAATCTTGGAGCTGGAACTAAACTTGCCAATCTTAAAATGACCTCAGGCTCTATAAAAGTAAAAACAGACTCAATCTGTATAGACACTGGACTTAAAAAGTTTGGAGCTATTTTAGGAGACAACACTAAAACCGGATGTAATTCAGTTTTAAACCCTGGATCCATCCTAGCTCCAAAGTCTTTTGTTTTTTCAAATGTTTCAGTTTACGGAGTACACTTAAAGCGCGTTAAACTAAAAAAATAACTATATGTTAATAAATATAACAATTTAGTTTAAGAAAACTCGTTTCTTTTTCTTTGAAGACTTTTAAGTTTTAAAATATCTACCTTTAAAACTTGTGCAATATCTTCTAAATCTTTAAATTCATCATTTTGTCTAAGCTTAAAATCATAGGAAGCCCCTTTTCTTATATCTACTATATATCTTTTAAAACCATGAACAGGCCCCACTGATCTATGAGATAAATGTCTTCCAATTAAAAACAAAGAAAAACTAAATAGTAATGATAAAATAGCAAAAACCACCACAAAGGGAATCAAATATCTAAAACTATTGTTTAAACCGTTAACGATAAAATCATTAATCATCACCTTCATAAAAGTATAAGCGTAAACACCAAAAACAATAGAAAACCAAATACTTACTGAAGATAAAATAATAGAATATTTAAATTGATATTTAGGATCAATCCAAAGCTTATTTCTTTTATTCTCTTCATGCCAAATCAAATGCCCTTTAAATAAAATCATATAAACAATAAATCCACAACCTAACCACTGAAGAGCATCTGCAACATTAAATGCTGGAGACAGTTTACCCTCACCCCCAATTACAATAAAATCAATAATAGAACCATATAAAATTCTATCTGTAACATTACCTAAAATTCCACCTAACAAAACACTTAATCCTACTCGAAGTTTCATTACATTATTTGGAAGAAAAAACTGAATTATTGCGTACATAAAAACTAAAAATACACCACCAGTTGCTAATGAAACTACTCTTAAAAGCGGCGGTAAATCTGAAAACATCCCTAACATTGCGCCTGAGTTATGATGCATTACAATTCCACCCCAAAAATACCAAATTGATCCAGAAAACGTAAATTTAATAGCCCACAGTTTTGTAAGTTGATCTAATCCCCAAACCAGAAATAAAGGCGCCACGGCATAAAACCATTCTCGTTTCTTCATGTTACTATTTCGGACTCTTTTACTCTTTATTAAACAGGGTTTTAGTCCATGGCCTTACAAACTTATTAGAAACTAATAAACACCAAGATACATCAACTTAAAATAAAAATCTAATTACGATTATTGTGATCTTTAAACAGTTTAACTCCTTAAAACAACTAAATGCCCTAGCTAATTCTTTATAAAAATTTATTTTTCTTCTGTTTACTCATTCCTCTAACTCTTTATTTTAGATTCTTTAAAAGTTTTCGGTTCTTCTGCATCTTTTAATCTATTCTTTTAACTATAAATTAAAAACAACAAAGCCAATAGAGTCAAAAAATTAGAACCTAACATGATTTTAAAAAGCCTCTATTTTTATCTAATAAAATAACCTTTATTAAATATTAGTTACAGAAGAATACACAGATCGACTGTCTAAGATTTTTTTCAACATAAACCTTTTAAATTGAGTATCATTGTCATCAATGCCAACAACAAAACCTAAACCTTGAGTCTTCATTACCAAGCCTTTAGCCGTAAGCTTTCTCCACTGATTCTTCTTTGATCCTTTTGAATACATTAGTTCAAAATCCCCTTCAACACCACAGGCTTTAACCATATCTTGAAATTTTGGGTTTTCCTCAACCAGAGCCCTTATGGAAAAATTTTTAAATAAGAGTTCATCTTTTTGCATAGCTACAAGGTCATCTAAGTTAACCATACCCTCTGTGAGTTTAAAAAAAACTTCCATACAAGCCTGAGCATCTTGCATTGCTCTATGATTCGGGCTAGTTAAAATCTTAAAGTATTGTGTTAAATACTTTAACCTATGAGTGATTAGCTTAGGATATTTTTGAAGAGATATTAAACTTGTACAAAAATTAAATGTTCTAAAACTATCTAACCACCAGGGTTTATCAAAATACTGATCAAACTCAACGGCCAAAAAAACCTAAGTCAAAGGGCAGATTATGCCCAAGAAGTGAGGCTTCATCAATAAATTCTAAAATCTTAGGCAGGACTTTGTCTATACTAGGTGCTTTTTTTAAGGATTCCAGAGACAAACCATGAATGGTCTGAGCTTTTTCATCCATTTTTTTTTGAGGACGGATTAAAGACTCAAAACGATTTAAAATGCCTGTGCGATCAAATTAATCATAGCTATTTCACAAATTTCACTACTCAAAGGGTATTTTCCTGTTGTTTCTAAGTCTATAGCTATAAATTTATGATCTTTCATAAAACCTCCACAATAATTACCCAAATACTACCTTTTTTAGCATGATAAATAGAATATTTAATATTTTAATTGTAGTATAAGGCTATAGTGAAATACATCATGCTTTTTCTTTTTTTCTTCTTAAGCGAATCCGTGCTTTCTAAAGGTTTATTTGAGCTTGGAAAACAACCTATCAATAAAAAACCTTTACATATAAAGCAGACCTTAACAAAGCTTTTAAACGACTCTTCTAATAAAAAAGGTTTTATCACTGTTGACCTAAATCTAGCAAAAAATTATAAAGCATATAACGATATTTTTAAAGTATCCTCCCCAGATAAACCTTTTTTAAAGATTTCAAAACCTAAAGTGTCTCCTCTTTTTCCTTACATAGATAAATTTAACGATAAAAAAAAGCGTCTTGTTATAAAAGATAATGCTACAATGAGATTCTCCCTCTCTTCACCAGAAGTACTCTCAGGAACTTACAAATTTTTATTAACATATCAAGCCTGCACCAAAAATCACTGCCTACTCCCACAAGATATAGCTTTTAATGCAAACTTTCCAATTATTAAAAACTCTACAAAAAAATCTTTAAAATTTTTCACTTAAAAATATTTTTAAAAATATCGACACTATACCTTTATGGCTGATTTTATTGGCTACTTATCTATTTGGGTTGCTTACAGCCTTCACCCCATGTGTTTTCCCCATGGTTCCTATAACTCTGGGGATTTTAGGCTTTAGTGCCACGTCAAGCAGACTTAAAGGCTTTATAATTGGTTTTACCTATGCCCTAGGTCTTTCCCTAACTTATGCCTTAGTTGGTGTTGCAGCTGCAATGACTGGTGGCTTTGTAGGACAATCTTTAACAAATCCCTATATTGTTTGGGGGATTTTTATATTTTATATTTTTACAGCCTTTTCTATAGCTGGATTTTTTACTATCAAAGCCCCTAAGCTAATAAAGCAACACTTCACTAAAATTAAACACAAGGGCCTAATTGGAGCTTTTTTAACAGGAGCTGTGGCTGGTATTATTGCAAGCCCTTGTGTTGGGCCTGCCGTTGTAGCTGTTCTTGCCTACGTTGCTCAAACAGGAAATCCTAGTTTTGGGTTTATAACACTTTTTATGTTTGGAATGGGTCTTGGAACACTTTTTATTCTTGTTGGAATGTTTTATGGAGAAATCAACTCTCGATTAAAATCCGGGAAATGGTTAAACTATGTAAAGTACGTTTTAGCATTCTTAATCCTCTTAGGGGCTCTTCTTTTCATAAAACCTCACCTTACATTTTTTAAAAATTCTCATTCACATGGACAAAAAAAAGCCTCCAGTCTTTGGACTAACTACTCAAAAGAACTTCTTAACAGTGCAAGAAAACAAAAAAAAGCTATTATTATTGATTTTAGAGCAGATTGGTGCGCTGCTTGTCATGAATTAGATAAGGATACTTTTTCTACAGCTGGCTTTAAAAAAGAAACCAGCAGCATTAAACTTTTAAAGTTTGATGCGACCAGGCCGAATAAAACTGAACAAAAAGAACTTGAATTCTTTAAAGTTTTTGGCTTGCCCACAATTTTATTTATTGATTCTAATGGAAAAATTAGACATGACTTAACCTTAACCGGATTTGAAAAATGGCCAGAATTTCAAAAAAGACTGCAAGCTTTAAAAAAATAAAAACCTATCAAAAAGCGTCTTCATACAAAAAAAATGTTGATCAAATTAGACTTAATAGATTTCTTGCTTTATGCGGAATCTCAAGTCGAAGAAAAGCTGATGAACATATTAAAGAGGGTCTTATTACTATTAATGGTAAAAAAATTTTTGAAATGGGATATAAAGTAACTCCTTTAACTGATACTGTTCTTTTTAAAGGAAAACCTGTTAAAATATTTAAAAACTACACCTACCTTGTGGCATACAAGCCAAGAAATGTTTTAACTACATTATCTGATCCTTTAAATCGGCCTACAATTAAGGATTTTATTCCTAAAAAGTATAAAAAAAAGACTCTCTTCCCCATAGGAAGACTTGATTGGCAAAGTGAAGGGCTTTTAATTTTAACCAATGATGGTGAATTTGCACAAAATATTCTACATCCGAATAAAAATGTTCCAAAAACTTATGAAGTAAAGGTTGAAGGAAAAGTTTTAGAAAAAGATCTTAATAAGCTAATTAAAGGCGTCACTATCCCTGGCGGTAAAGCCTACGCCATCCAAGCTAACACTATTAAAAAATCTTTAACAGGGTCACATACATGGCTTAAAATCACTGTTGTTGAAGGACGCAACCGTTTAATTAGAAAAATGATGGACAAACTAGGCTATAGTGTGATGAGGCTTCGTAGAATTTGCATTGGAAACCTTAAAGTAGGCCATCTAAAAGCTGGTGATGTAACTGAACTTTCTATTGAGAAAAAAAACCTTGTTTTTCAAACTCCCTCGTATTTAAAAAAACTCCTCTAACTGTCTTAAAATAAGAAACTAAACCTTATTCTGCAACATTCTAAACACTATTCAGGCCAATTTAGACGATTTTTTATAAATTATGGCTTAATTTAATTCAAAATCAGAAAATTCTATAGATTTTCTTTAATTCCTAAACAGCTATTTTTCATTTTTTCCGACTAACTTAATATGAATATAAAATTGTCTTTTAACATGCTTCGACCTATACTTTTTTTCCTGTGTGGCCTTGGCTACTTCCCCTTACAAAGTGCAGATCAAAGTGATAAAGAAAAGATTTCTTTAATAAAAAAAATCCAGAATAAAGAAACAAAAAAAGATCAAAAATACTTAATAAATTTAGATATTAAAAAACCTTTAAACTAATCAAGTAAGCACCCTAATTATTCTTTAAAATTAGACCTTATCTAAACTCAATTAGATCCTCTAAACTGTCATAGCCATATTTATAAACTTAACCTAAAAACACACAAGGCTTTTGCGTATTTTTGTTAATAATAAAAAAAATTATTTCCTTTAAATTCATTCATTTAAATAGATTGCTAAATTTTTAAAAACCTTTTTTAAGATTGATCGGTTTTTAAAATATGCTATAAAACTTATAACAAGTTAAGGATGATTATATGAGTTCAGTTTTTACAAAAATAATCAATGGTAAGCTTCCCTCCTATAAAGTTTATGAAGATAATAAAGTCTTATCTTTTTTAGCTCTTGAGCAAATCAATTTAGGGCACTGTTTAATTGTTCCTAAAACTGAAATAGATCATTTTTTTGATGTGGAAAAAAAAGAGTATGAGCATATGTTTAATATCTCTAAAAAAGTATCAAAAGCTATAAGAACAGTGACAAATTGTGTTCGTGTGGGTTTAGCTATTCAGGGATTTGAAATTCACCATACACATATTCATTTGATTCCTCTTTGGAAGCCTGAGGAGTTTAGTTTCACCAATCAAAAAAAACGGACCAAAGAAGAGATGCTATTAATAAAGAATAAAATTATTACGGCCTTAGAAAAATGAAAAAATATTTTCTTATAATTATTTTATCACTTATAACTTCATGGGCTAAAGCAGAGTTAAACTTTTCTATTCGTATGACATCTGGTGTTATGAAACTAGTATCTAGTTTAGACACTCAAAAATATATAGAATCTGAAATTAATGTTGGCTATAGGCTTTCTCAAGCCTTAAACCTACAAGGGGCAGCCTTTACAAGATTTACTAATAAGAAAGAATATTGGGGCCTTCAAGTGTTGACTCCCTTAACATTAATAGTGTCTAGACATTTTTTAAGCTCATATTTTGCTCCAGGATATAGGTACATGAATGACAGCTACAGCTCTCCCATACTTGAAGGAGGTTTAAAATTTTATTTTCTAAAAGGGTTTGGCCTAGGTTATAGGTTTATTTTTAATGAGTGGGTTAAAAATGGGCTTAAAACAGAAAGTCAATTTTTTATTTCCATTAGTTTGTAACGATCACTTGCAACTAAATGTGTCCTCCTTATATTCTTGTAACTAGATTAAACTTTTGATTGAATTAGGGGATTTATATGATTCAAATTATTGTTGCAACCAATAGAAAAGATTCTCGCTCAGGTTTATTGGCTAAAAATATACAGAAAAGATTTCAGAAATTAGACATAACCTCTGAAATTATGAATTTATCTAAAATTTCATGGAGTGAGCTTGAGCATAATTTATATGGAACAGATAATGTTCCAATCTCTATGAAGCCAATGATTCAAAAGATCAATGAGGCTGATGGGCTTTATATTGTCTGCCCCGAATACAATGGATCTTTTCCAGGCGTAATTAAAGTGTTTATAGATTACTGGGATTACCCAAAATCCTTTGAAAAAAGACCCATTTGCTTTACCGGTCTTGGTGGAATGTTTGGAGGCTTAAGACCTGTAGAGCATTTACAACAAGTGTTTGGATATAGAAATGCTTTTATTTTTCCTGAACGTGTTTTTATACAAAATATATGGGAAACTCTTTCTTTAGAAGGGGTAATTTCTAATGATTCTATGAATCAATTATTAGACCAACAGACAGATGGTTTTAGTAAATTTATTAAAGGTTTAAAACAAAATGGACTTCACTGTAACTCTTAAAAAAAATAGGGACTGTATGAGCTTAGAAGAATTATTTGAAACAATTTGGAATCAATATTCAGATTTAAATCCACAGGCAAAAAAAATACATGACCTTTTAGGGGCCAAAGAAAAAAAAATTTTAAATGATCATGTGGCTTATAGATCTGTAAATCTTCCTGATTTTGGTATTGATAAACTAAAAAAACCTTTTCTAGATGAGGGCTATAAAGCCTGCGGCAAATACAATTTTAAAAACAAAAAATTACGCGCTATTCATTTAGAACATGAAAATAAAAACCTTCCTAAAGTTTTTATAAGTGAACTTTTATTAGAAAAGTTATCAGAAAATACACAAAAGCTTTATAAAAATATACTTAAAAACGTGGTGCTTCCTTCAGGAAAAAAAGTACTAACATGCGGAAGACTTTGGAAAATTGATTATAAATCCTACCAAGAACTTTATAAAGAAAGTGAGTATGCCGCATGGCTAGCAGCTTTTGGTTACTGCGCAAATCACTTTACAATCAATATTAATAAACTTACCAACTTTAAAAGTATTAAAGATCTTAACCAATTTTTAGAAGATTCCGGCTATATTTTAAATTCAAATGGCGGAAAAATTAAAGGGTCTAAAAATATTTATTTAGAACAATCTTCTACTATGGCTGGTAAATTTGAGGTTAAATTCACAGACTGTATTAAAAAAATTCCATCTTGTTATTATGAATTTGCAAAAAGATATAAAATGGAGTCTGGTCAATTGTATCAAGGCTTTGTCCAAGATTCTGCAGACAAAATTTTTGAAAGTACAAATAATCCTTTTAACTCTACAAAAAAATCAAAATAATTAAAACCTATAAAACCAAGAGTAAACCCTCATAAATTTTTTTAAAAAAACCATGCCCTGCATACATCATACATCTAAAGATGAATAGCTTTAGTTTCTAAAACCTCTAAAGATCCCATGGTCTTAAATAGCTCCTATTCCTACATAATCACCAAGAAGGTATCTCACAGCAAAGATCACTCTTAAACAAATCATAATCAAATAAAGCTATCCCTACCTCCTGACTCCCTCTTACCCACATGAAAAATTTTATTGGCGCCTTTCTCATCCCTTTCAGCCTCTTTTAGGGCTACATAGGAGCTTCTAATCTGTCTACTTTTTTGGGGAAGTCCACCGTGTAAATCTTACCTACCTTCACAAAATTAATTAACATATTACTACGAATCTATTATAAGAAGAAGCAACTAAATAAACTAACAACAAGACAAAAGGAGTTAGACAGTGAAAAAATTAATCAATTTAACATTGTCAATATTTTTAGGATTAAGTGTAGGTGCTTTTGCATCGGAAGATATGACTCAAGAAAAATGCAAAATACTTTTAATAAAAAGTTTTGAAGAAAATGACAGAGAATCTCTTGACTTATTTTTAAATGATAGAATTAATTGCAAAGAGTTTTTTACAGATGAAGAAATAAATGAATTCGTAGTAGCTTTAATAATCCTTTCAATTCTACTAAATAATTAAAACCTATAAAACCAAAGGAGTTAGACAGTGAAAAAATTAATCAATTTAACATTGTCAATATTTTTAGGATTAAGTGTAGGTGCTTTTGCATCGGAAGATATGACTCAAGAAAAATGCAAAATACTTTTAATAAAAAGTTTTGAAGAAAATGACAGAGAATCTCTTGACTTATTTTTAAATGATAGAATTAATTGCAAAGAGTTTTTTACAGATGAAGAAATAAATGAATTCGTAGTAGCTTTTGTGTTAATAAAGCCATTAATTACAGCTCTACAAGTACCTACAAGGGTCATACTGAAAATAAAGGACTACTATACACTTTGATTAAAGAATACACCCACTAACCATTATCATTAATATAATAATTAAAGTTAAAATCTTTTTCTGGAATCAGTGCTTGCCTGATGTCTAAATACCAAAATTTTCTTTGACTATCCCATCTAAACCCTGCTTGACGAGGTTTATGTCTTTCATCATAGCTTACTTGAGCGATTACTTGAACAAGTGGAGAGCTTGCAATACTTACAATAGTTTCAAAATCGTATTGAGCCATAAGTTTAAGCGTTGTTAAAACATCAGTAATAGCCCTGTGAGGAAATGGGTTCATAAAACCATGTTCACATGCAAGGTAAGAAAGTTTTCTTGTTCCTACACTATCTGGAAAAGGAAGGTCAATTTGAGTATCAATCCATTTTTTTTCAGGCATTTTAAAACCAATAGATTTATAAGTGTGTTCTAAAAAAGGTTTATCAAAACTTGTTCCATTGTGAGCAACGATATAATCAGCAGCTTTTATAAGTTTAGAGAGCTCATCAAGACATTCGCGAAGAGGTTTTCCCCATTTACGAACCTCAGCTGCTTTTAAGCCAATTAGATTTTCGATTTCTAAAGGAATTTCTGATTTAAAATCTCCATTAAATTTTGAAAAAAGATAAATAGGTCTTTTCTCTTTAACATTCCAAAGAGCAGCTCCAAATTCCAAAATATCACATTCACTCTTATCTAATCCAGAAGTTTCTAAGTCTAAACCTAATACTAACATATGTGCCTTTGTTTAAAATACATAAAAAAACCTTGAGTTTTCAATAAGCCGGATTCTGTCTAAGTGGTAGGTAAATATTTTTTTTACCACTTAGTGACGATCATTCCTCTAGGGTTTGGATTACTCCAGACCTCAAGCAACCTACCCGAAAGCTTCATGCGAGCAGCACTCAAACGCTTTCCTATTTAGTTTTGCTTCGTGCAGAAGTTTAGCTGTTTTCACTCCGCTCAACTCCTCAGGCGCCTCTCTTTCTTAGCATCCTGGATCATAGCCGCGGATATTCTCTCTGTTCCACTAGTCCTCACCTTACGATGGAAGGGCATTACCCTTTACACTGCTCTACGAAGTCCGGACTTTCCTCCCACACTCTAAGGTGTCGACGATCATCTTTAAAACTCAGCAAGCATAATATCATTAAAAAATAAGACTGTCTCTACTTTGTAAAGCTTTTTTTAAAGTAATCATCTTAGATTTATTTAAGAAATCATTACTTTAAAGCCATCACCTTACCCCTTAAAATCTTTCACCCTTCTTTACTTTAAAGATTAAAATCGATATTTTATATATTAAACTGTAAATTAAAAAATTTTAAAATTTGACAAAGCGCTTTAATTTTGAGCTTTTTAAGAAGAATATTCAAAAATGTTCATTCTACTAAGACCATAAATAAAAAAATTATCTTCACCATTACCTTAAGCAGGATTTTTAATAACGATATTCTAATAGCCTTTAAGTTATTAAAGCAAGAATAGCTTTTCTTCCTTGTTCTAAAAAATAAATTATTTTATTTTAAAGAATAAAAATCTGGTAAAAGTTTATAGCATTTAATTTCATATATAGTTGCTATAATTTTATCAATAAATAGCTTTAATATGTAAACCTCTCATCGAAATACTAATATTTTATTCTTAAAAGCACTTTAGCAGTGTCAAAATCAGACAAAATTTTCACTGGCTTTAAGTCTTTAGTATCGTAAGACCAATCATTTTTAGAATACCGACTAATACTCTCTAAACGCCTTACAACCCTCATCCAAATAGGTAAAGCTGCAGAAGCCCCTGTAATTTTTAAGCCTTTATTAGTTAAATAAGGCGCTTTGCCAACCCAAACAACATAGGAGTACTCTGGTGAAACACTAGCAAACCAACCATCTTCATAACTATTTGTAGTTCCAGTCTTACCCCCATAAACACCTTTAAGATTTAAAACCTTTGAGCTTTTTGCAGTTCCAAGTGTCATAGTGTTTTTCATCATTTCTAAAAGCATACGTTTTGAGGTGGCCATGGGTTTTTTAAAAGCTTTAGGCACTTTACTTAAATAAACAGTGTTTTGATTACTATCTAAAACTTTTCGTGTGAATTTAGGCTCCTGAGTAAAAACATTCACACTATCAATGCTTAAATTAATATAAGCCCCTAAAAGCTCTAAAGGAGAAGCCTCAAAAGACCCTAACACTAAGCTTGGAATGATTGGTGAGAATTTTTTAAAGCCATATTTTAAAAGATTCTTATAAATTTTTTTATAGCCAAATGCAGACATTACTCTAACCGTGGGAATATTTATAGATTTTGAAAGTGCTAAATACATTGGTACAGAGTCAGGTTGATCTTTTAATGAATAGTTTTTAGGGGTCCACGACTGGCCTTCGTATTTATAAGTAAATGCTTTATTTGAAATTTGAGTTACCGGACTAAGAAAGGGGTCTTCTTGCTCAAGTGCTGTAAGATAAACAAAAGGTTTTGCTGTAGAGCCTATTTGTCTTTTCCCATATATAGCTGAATTAAAATTTAAACTTTTACTAGATCCGCTAGTTAAAGCAATTATAGAATTTGTAGAATTATTAGCTACAAGAACACTTCCTTGAAAACCTTTTAATCTTCCTTTTAAATAACTGTCTACGGCAGTCTCCATTTCTTTTTGTGCAAAAAAATCCATTTCTGTAAAAATTAAAGCCCCATCAGGATTAAGCTCTAATTTTTTTAATTCATTTAACACTGCATCTACATAGTAAGGGGCCTGAACATGTTTTTTTGATTGAGAAACTTTAATTGAAGGGGTAAAATTTAAAGCTTGAGTCTTTTCACTATGTGAAATTAAATCTAGTTTAAACATACGGTTTAAGATTTCTTTATGACGAGATTTAGATTTTTTTTGATGTGGACCATAGACACCAGGGCCTTTAACAGCTCCAGTTAATAATACACACTCAGAAAGATTTAAATCGGAAACATCTTTTCCAAAATAATGTTGAGCAGCCTCTTGAATACCATGAATAGCATAAGGCCCACTCTGCCCCCAATAAATATAGTTAAGATAGGACTCAAGTATTTGATCTTTGCTTAAAATAAACTCTAATAAAACAGACAACCATGCTTCACGGATTTTTCTTCGAAGAGTTTTCTTGCTTGTTAGAAATTTATTTTTAATAAGCTGCTGTGTTAAGGTACTCCCACCTTGACTAAAACGACCAGTTTTAAGGTTTGTTATAACCGCTCTTAGAATCCCTCGTAGGCTTACACCCTTATGTTTTAAAAAACGATCATCTTCAACAGCAAGAATCCCATCAAGGCAGTAGCGAGGTATATGAGAAAGTTTCACATGGGTTCTTAAAATATGCTTACCTTGCGACATTTGAGCAAATAATATTGGAGGAGCAAGAAACTCATCTACAACAATAGCCTTATTACCTCTAATTTTAGATATTTTAAGAATTTTAGATGAGGAATTTTCAATTAAAATCTCTTCACCACCTTTGTTTACAATAAGAAAACAAGTTTGCGTATCAGCAAGAGTATTTTTTCTTAAACGCTGACTGCAAAGGTTCTCAGGTAAGAATGTAAACTCTTGACGGTCTAAAGACTGATTCGGGCCTCGCTCTTTAAGACCTGATTGAACTAAATAAGAGGCTAAAAAACTTGCACTAATAACTTGCATTTTTTTAAATGAAAGAGGGGCTGTGTAGAACCTAGTTGGAGGATCAAACCAGCCAATTGATGTTGATTTTTTAAGCTCAATAATTTCAACACTGGCCCAAAACAAAAAAGTACTCGTGAAAACTAAAAAAAATACTAGAAATAACTTTAAGCGCTGTTTTAAAGACTTTCTTGACATATTTTTTAACCCTTCGTTTAGTTAAAAGCTATGAAACTATCTCCCAACCAAATGAATAAAATAGCAGTTGAGGTTTTTAAAGCTCTCTGTGATGTTGATAACATAACCATTAATGCTAGCAAAGAAAAGTTTAAATCAGTTATTATGCAGGTCTTAAAACAAAATATAGAAGAAGAAAGAAATCTAGATCAGGCTGTAAACGCTATGATGGACACACTTGAACAACAGAATCCAAATTCTTTTGAGCGCTATAAAATGTTTCCACTTTTAAAAAAGAAACTGGCTAAACAACGTGGTTTTATACTTTAAAATTAAATATAAAGGAAAAATAAAATGATATCAGAAAATAGAGCCAGTCATTTAGCTCATATCATTAGAGAAGCTTTAAAGAAAAAAGATCTAGTTACAAACGCAGATGAATTACAGCTTTTAAAACAAGTAAAAATTGGAATGAATAAATTTATTAAAATACATGACCAAGTGGATTCATTAGCAAGGGCACAACTTACAAACCAAAAGCAAAATATTGATGAAGGCTCTATGGAATGGGAAGTTCTTTACGGCAGATTTTACGAACAAGAACTAAAAAGAAAGGGGCTTTAAAATGAGAAGTCTTAAAAAACTACTTTTAGTACTTTTTTTATTGCCAATAAAGGCTCACTCTTTTGACTTTTATTGGGAAGGCAATTATAAGGCTGAAGGAAACTACTTAAATGGAGTAGACCTTGGTAACTCTACAGGTGGAACTAAGGCATATATTAACCATCACCTTTTTTTACAACCTGAAATTATTCTGTTTGAAGGGCTAAGTATTCACGCAGCTTTAGACGCCATAAATGGAGTAAACTCAACACCCCCCTCCTCAAGAATAGGACAAACTCTTGGCGATACATTTTCATTAAGTAAAGATGCTCACTTATCAGATGTTTCAGAACCTTTTTTACAAAGACAAATTCAAAAACCTAGTGGAGTTAATGTAAATGAAGCGTATTTAAAATATTCTCATACAAATGGTGAGCTAAGACTTGGTAGGCAGCCTTTAGAGTTTGGCTACGGAGCCTTCTACAATGCAGGCTACAATGTTTTTGACCATTGGCTCACCAACAGAGACGGTATTTCTTATAATTTTAATATGGGATCACTAAGATTTACTCCAATGCTTAACTTTATGACTTCTGCTATAAGAGCTGGAACACAAACTACAGAATTTGGCTTAAAATTTAATTTTAAAGTTAAAGATACAGGTCTAGATCTAGGTTTTATGTATTTACAAAGACATATTTCCTCTGCACAAAATGCTTTAAACCCTATTCAAGGTGTTACTGGAGCTGCAGCACCAAAAACATATAGTATTTTTTATAACAGACAGAAAAAAAATATTCGATATGGATTTGAAGCTCTTTTCCAAAATGGAAAAGTTGGAAACGGTGTATCTTTAAAAGGTTTTGGTTTTGCCGGAGAAATGGAATGGAGTATAAAGAATTGGAAGTTTTTAAATAAATTTGGTTATGCTCAAGGCAATGACCCTAATAATACTTCTTTAATTTCTTCAGTTGCAATGCATAGAAACTACAATTTAGGACTGATCCTGTTTAATCATCCTTTAGGGGAATCAAATTTTGATCTTCTAGGAACTAACATTCGTGGAAGACGCGGAGCTTTATTGTCAACTGATTACAGCTCAGATTTAGTTGTAGATACACAGAGCATTTCAAATGCTCTGTATTTAGCTCCTACAGCAAGTTACATATTTAACAATAGGTGGAATTTAAGTTCAACATTTATAATAGCTTGGCTTAATAAAACTCAAGTTTTAGGAGTAGGAAAAGTCTCTTCATTTTTAGGGTCTGAACTTGATTTAACACTAACACATAACCCCACACAAAATATTACCTGTAAAACAACTTTAGGACTCTTTATACCAGGAAGTGCTTTTAAGGGCACAGGTTCTTTAAAAACAAACACAAGTTTTGGAGCTACTACAAGTTTAGGCGTCAACTTCTAAAATCACACCTATAATCCAACATAAAATATATACACCTAAAAAAAAATCCTTAGTGGCTTTAGTTTTAGCTAAAACCACTTTTTTTATAAAACTTTATTCAAGACTCCTTGATTGATTATAAATCACTTCATCGCCAAGCATTGGTATAGAGCCCTTATGTGGAGCAATTACTCGTGATCGAGCATCTGCTCCAAACTCTAAGCTTTTTGCCATTTTATTTAATCTTTCATTGGCTTTTCTTGCCACTTCTAGAATTTCATCCTGAGTATTGTTAATCGTAGGTGTTATTACAGAGGTTTTATGGCCCGTACCCTTTAAAATCTGATCAACAATATTAATCTTTCCATTGTCTTCTTCTTGAGTTTCCATAGCAAGCTTACTTAACCATTCTTTATAAATAACTATGGAATCATTTAAAATGATATTGTTTTGCTTCTGTGCTTGTGCAGTTTCTAATTTTACAACATCTTCTTTTATTTCTTGAATACACAAAGTTTTATTTACTTGTGAACTACAAGCAAGAACTGCTGAAGCAGCCAAATTCTCAATTTGAAATATATTTTTAATATTCTCATTAGAGTTTTGTAAATTCTTAAATGAACTGTCTGTGTTAATAGCAGTTAATAAAGCAGTTGACTCTTCAGGACTGCTAGAACCATCAAGTGCGGCTGATAAAAGGGGACGAATATTTTCCATATATAAAATATATTGTTCATCGGCTGTGCCTTTCACGGCTCGTCTACTAAAGCAAGAAAGTTTGGTTACTGAATCAAAACTATTTTCTTCATTACTAATCTCATCAAGATCTTCACTTAGATCAAGAATTTCTTCAATTTTTTCTTGATTAAGGCTCCTAATTTCATGATTACGAACACTAGAACTAAAAGTTGTAATTTTTCTGTCAACATTAAGGCTTTCTTTTAACTCAATTATAATTTCGTCAAGTGTTTCAGCATTATCAGCAGAAAGTAAACAGTGATTGTTCTTTTTAATAAGATTGTCTGTTTTTAAAAATATTTTTTTAATTTTATCTTTATCACTTGCATTTATATTAGTTGCAATGTCTGTATCAACAAAAGAAGCCTCTGTGTTATCAAATGATGGAACGTTTACTTCTAGATCTATAGGCTTTTTGCTATTTAAAGCAACCTTATCCTTAACCTCTGTTTTTAAAAGTTCTTTAATTAAAATTGGAAGTTGCTCACTTAACATTTTTTTAGTTTCTGTTTGTATTTTAGGACTTGCTCCAAGAGCAGAAATAGTTCCATCTCCGATTTCAACGTCAGAAACAAGAAATCTATCCTCTCCTACTGAAGGATAGACTAAATAAGTTCCTCCTTTTTTAACATATAATTTTACAGCTACGTCCTTAGTTTCTGGAATGAGTTTAAGAGTAAGGATTTTTTCACAATTAGATGAACGGTGGGAAGAGCTTATAAACTTTTCTAAAGATAACGTTGAAAATGAACATGTTACTGCTTCTGCTGCAATACCACGATAAGCAGCTTTAAAAGTAGATACTTTAGACTGAAGATAATTCGTGTTATAAATGCTTATCATATATATATGAAATAAAAAAACACTTAAACAAAAGCTAATTAATATGTGTCTAATCTTTGCTGCCTGCATTGAATCCCCCTAAGATATCAACTATAAAGATACTAATCTGTAACATAAGTTATACAATATTTAGGCCAAATCTATTTAGAGCCTACGAACAATACGGAGGATTTAATGTCTAAAGACTTTACAACTGTATTTAAAGATAATCAGCCTTTAAAGTGGGATTGGTTTAACTGGAAAGAACAGCTTAAAAACTCCTTAAAAACAAAAGCAGATTTTTTAAAAAGCTTTGATCTTACTCTAGAAGAAAAAAAAGGGTTTACTCAAGGATCTTTGATATTTAATATTCAATCTACACCTTACTACATATCACTAGCTCATAAGGACAATCCATTAGACCCTATTAGAAGAATGGTTCTTCCAAGAGCTGAGGAGACTTTAAACTTAAAGATGACTCAAAATGATCCATTAGGTGAAAATAAAAATAAACCTTGTGAACGAATCATCCATAGGTACTCAGATAGAGTATTGTTTCTTATTACAGATTATTGTGGTATTTATTGTAGATACTGTACTCGAAAGTATTTTACAGGTAGAGGAAAGGTATTTCCTAGTAAAAATGAATATCAAGAAGCTTTAGATTACATAAAAAAAAATAAAAGAATAAGAGAAGTTATTTTAAGTGGCGGGGACCCTTTAACACTCTCTAACTCTAGACTAGATAAAATTCTAACAGATTTAAATAAAATAAAACATGTTCAACTTATTCGTGTAGGATCTAGGATGCCGACAGCATGTCCTATGCGTTTAGATGAAGACCTTTTAAAGATTTTTAAAAAAGAAACCCCAATTGTTTTAATGAGTCATTTTAATCATCATCAAGAAATACCTAAACTTACAAAAACCTACTTAAGAAATTTTGCAGAAGGTGGTGTTCAAATTTTTAACCAAATGGTTCTTTTAAACGGAGTAAACAACAGTGCAGCCTTAGTTTATAAACTTTCTAGAGAACTAATTTCTTGTAAAGTATTCCCATACTATATGTTTCAGTGCGATCCTTCTCCGGGCACTACACACCTACAAACTTCCATTCAAGAATCTTTAAATATTCAAAAAGAGCTCTGGGGACACAGTTCAGGCTTAGCAATGCCTACATACTCAATAGATATTCCTTTAGGAGGGGGGAAAACTTATTTGACACCTAATTTTATAGAGTCCTTTAAAGACAATCAGGTTGACTTTAAAGGGTTTGATGGAGTCAAAGCAGCCTATTTAAACCCTCCTAATGAAAGTAGGATTTCACCATATGTACCGACAGAAATTTTAGAAGACTGGGCTTTAATTCAAACTTTTAAAGAGGTGTAGACGGATCTAAATATAAAGAGATTTTTCTATCTGTTTGAACTGTAATAATTTTTTCAACATAAAGCTTTCTAAGTGTATCAACGGCTTTAATAGTAAGTGTTCTTGATGAGGGAACTTTATAACTTTTTATAGGAGTTTGCTCTCTAAGCTTTCTTCCATTTATGTAAATAATAGTATTTTTATATTTTGTAGTGATATCTAAATAACCAACATTAATTTTTTGTAATGTAAACCCCTCTTTAGTCCCATTTCCACGTGAAATAATTTTCGCTTTATAATTTAAGAAACCATCTTTTTTCAAACCAATAAAAAACTGATTTTTAGAGGGAACAGCGACCCTTCCAGGGGTAAGCTGCCCTGTATTTTTAGTATTAATATAAATTTCAGCCCCCTGTGGATTGCTAGACATAATAATATGGTGCGTGTTTAAATCTGAAACTAAACCAGGCTCTTGAATGGAAGACTGCTTCTTAATATATTCAACGCTTGTTTTAGAAGGCATAAGTTGAGAGGTTATAAGAGCTATTGCAACAACAAAAATACCAATAATAGCTAAGTTTGCAGGAGCAAACAAATCATTTTTATTAACCACCTTTACTTTGCTTTTATTTGATTTATTTTTTTTAGGATTTGTTATGCTTGTGTTATTTTCTACACGCAATTTATTAAAATTAAAAGAAACTTCTTTTTTATCTTTAGTAGATGTGAAAGGATCAAAATCTTTATGAACGTTCACCTTGGTTTGATCAGAATCTAAATGATTTTTTGAAAAATCAAAAGCTTTAGATATTTGAGAATATCTAACAAATTTTTTCCTGTTTATAAGAATCTCATCAGCATAAAGACTTTTTATAAAAATAGAAAAATCATGAGATGAAAAATCTGGATGAAAACGGTTTAAAAATCTATTTAAATCTTTATAAAATTCAGCACAAGTTTGGTACCTACTAGTAACATCTTTAGCAAGTGCTCTATTTACGATGAGCTCTAATTCTTTAGGGATTTTTGAATTTATCTTTGAAATAGGAGGTATTTTACTCTCGCGTATTTTTTTAAGGGTATTCATTTCAGAGGAAGATATAAATAGTCTTTTATTTGTAAGAGCTTCCCACAAAACAATTCCTAAAGAATACACATCTGTTCTTGAATCAATTTTTTCACCAGAAGCTTGTTCAGGGGACATATAAGAAAATTTACCTTTTAGAGTTCCAGCTTTAGTCTCTTCCTTTTTCCCCTCAGTCTTAGCAATACCAAAATCAACCACTTTAATTTCGCCTTCAAAACTCACCATGATATTTTGTGGACTTATATCTCTATGAATTATATTTAGTGGTTTTCCGCTGGAATCATCAAGACGTCTATGAGCATTATCAAGGCCAGAAGCGATTTCTTTAATTATATAAACAGCCTGATCTACACTAAAGCCAAAACGCTGTTCTTTTTCAAACCTTGAAAGAATTTGTCGAAGGTTTTTTCCCTCAATAAGCTCCATAACAATAAAAAACTGCCCTTTCTCTATACCAAACTCATAAATCCTTGCAATGTTTGAATGAGAAAGATTAACACAGATTTTAGCTTCTTCAGTAAACATACTAATAAACTCTTTATTTGAAGAGTATTGAGGAAGAATTCGTTTCATTGCTAAAAATTTACCAATACCTTGAATACTAGAAGTTTTAGCTAAAAAAATTTCAGCCATTCCACCCGTTGCAAGTTTTTCTAGTAATAGATATTTTCCGAAAAGCTCTGGTTTTTTTTCTGTTCCCATTCTACAAAGCTAATCGGGAGGAAGTAGGAGAAGCTTTACATGTTTAACCTAGAAGACTAGACTGTCAGCGTATGAAATGGATTGGAATAACAGGTGGGGTCGGTTGTGGAAAATCAACAGCCTTAAAAAATTTTCAAAAACTAGGCTTTAGTGTTATCTCAGCTGATACGATTGTTCACTCTTTATATGAAAAAGAAGCCTTTGTGTTAAAAGTCTGTGAAGCTTTAAATATAAAAAAAACAGAATTTTCTTTATCAAAAGTTTCAGAAAAAATTTTTTCTAATAACAAACTCTTACAATTATTAGAAAGTATTGTTCATCCAAAAGTACGTTTAGAA
The DNA here is from genome assembly GCA_965205945.1 of Bdellovibrionales bacterium. Lineage (GTDB taxonomy): Bacteria > Bdellovibrionota > Bdellovibrionia > Bdellovibrionales > UBA1609 > JALZUR01. The sequence goes on from CBDBIB010000001.1 coordinate 220,526, forward strand.
GTTGAGAAAAAACGCAAAGAATTTCAGAAAAAAAATGTACCTTTAAGCTTCTATGAAGTTCCATTATTATTTGAAAACAAAATGGAAAAAGATTTTGATTATATAATCTGTATAGGAGTTTTTAATGAAATCCAATTAAAACGCATTCAAAAAAGAAACCCATCTTGGACAAATAAAGAAATTCAAGCTAGAATTGCAACTCAACTTCCTTTAAGTGAGAAAGCTAAAAAAGCGGACTTTTATATTGATAACTCTGGTTCTTTAGAGTCATTAAACAAGGCTTGTACAAATCTATTAAGTAAGCTTTAAACTGCTTAAATGTAGAAACACCATTGCTAAAATAATCTAAATTACTAAACTCAACTATGTTAGTAGATTAAGTGATTAAAAATCCTTTAATTAAGGTTGCATTTAATAAAATTGTAACATCTTAAGCTCTTTTAAATGAACCTTTATTAACTAGTGTTTAAAAAAATATTTATGAAAATATCAAGTATATTTAAAATTAACGCTTGGCCTTAAGAATATAATTTTTAAAAGTATTCTTTTAAGAAAAGTTTGTAAAAATAATGCCTGTTTATTAAAAGTAACTTTATTATATTAAAAAAAGTAGCGCCATTGATTTAAAAATAGCAAAGAGCCTTTAAAGTTTCATCAAACTAGTCCGAAAAAGACTCTAAATAAGGCATACTTTCTAAGTTTAAAATCAAAAAACTCAAATTGACAGGACTTTAGTCATATTAATTATCAATTAAATTAAGAATGATCCTTAAGAGTACACAAAAAAATTTACAAATGCTTAGTCCCTATGTCATACTTTTAAGTATGATTTACTAAGGAGAGTGTTTTTGAGACTAGTAAATATCCTAACTTTGCTTTTATGGTCCGGAACTGCTTTTTCAAACACTAACACATATTATAATGTTCAAGAAATATTCGAGTTTACAAATGGAAAACTTAAAAATGCTGACCTTCTTAATTTTGTAGGTAATGTTAGTCATAAAAAGTTTAAACCCCTTGGATATAGAAAAGGATCAAGACGTGCATTGTTTACAGAAATTGATTTAGATTATGATAAAAAAGGATACTTTATTAAAGATGTTTACTGTAATTATAAAATACGCTTAAGAGCCGAACATAATAAATTTCCACCTAATAGTATAATAAATGTAGAACACACATGGCCACAATCTAAAGGTTCTAAATACGAACCTTTTAGAGGAGATCTCCATCACTTATATCCAGCAAACTCTAAAGCAAATAGTATAAGAGGAAACTCCCCCTTTGGTGAAGTTGAGGGAAAAAATACTTCTTTTAACTGTACTATTTCAAAAGTTGGTCTAATGATAAACCCAATAACTGGGAAACTTACTCGTCAGCGAGCATACCAACCACCACTAGAGCATAGAGGAAATGTTGCAAGAGCATTATTTTATGCTGCTGGGTTTTATGGATATAATATAAATGCTATGCAAGAGTATTACCTAAAAAAATGGCACAATGATGATCCTGTTGACACAAAAGAACTTGAGCGAAACAATCAAATTCAAGAAGCTCAAGGAAATAGAAACCCATATATTGATTTTCCTGAACTAGTTAAACGAATAAACGACTTTTAAAGTTTATTAACTTCTACAATTAAAGATATTAATACCAAAGGTATTCTTCCTCGTATTATGACTAACAAAAAAGATCTAAAAAAAACAAGATTATTAAATAGAATCAATCATCCTAATTCTTTTGTATAGACTACGCTATTTAGCGTAGTCTATGAAGCAATTCTTATAAGCTCCTAATATCCGCGGGAAATTGTAACATTTTTCTCTAATTAAAAGGGGTTATGTATGAGACTTTTTCAGGCAATCTCAACTATAAATATGGAAATAGTCTAGGCTGCCTAAAAAAATCTCATGCGCAACCCCTGCAATTCTACTGACTTCTAGGGGAGGTAAACAGCTTCACATTCTGCGTCCCGTCATAAAGAATGGCATCAGCCTGCAAACCAAAATCATCCATAATTCTTTGAACCAATCTTCCATTGGGGGTACTTAGAAACAAAGGAATTAATTCGCTTTGGACCTCTTCTATTCTATTGCTGTTATAATAGCCCTTTATCGCTCTGAGAGTCTTTTGATTTACTACCTTAAAGTTTGTTATTCTTCGAGGTGAGTATTCCCTCGGCGAAGAACCCCTTGAAAATACCTCTTGGTATTGATCACGTATAATATCACTACCGTAAAAAGGACTATTTGTATCCCTAACCACGTGAAGAATATCAATTGTAGTAGGTGAATATCTAACACTAAAAAAGGCTTCCATTCCATTCGTCAAAACTTCGTGTTCACCACTTGAAGTGCTTTGATGTACTATTAACGTAGTAGCTTCTTTTAGTTTACCCACTCTTTCTCTATATTTATTATCAATATCACGTAATCTTTCATGTAGACCTGGATCCAAAATAGGATCTTTATACTTATTGCTAATTCTTGTCGAGAAGTCTTCTTGGTACTCTGCTCTCGCTCCTCCAGAAATTATGCCTTGAGCTCCAGAAGTAATACCTGCTTGTTGAGAAACGGAAGCCTGCACATTTAAAAGCTCTTGCCCTCTTAGATTAGGGGAACCATGTTTAACACTCTCTTGCCCAACTCCACCTCCTTCGGGTTGAACACTAAGCTCCTCTTCCTCAACCTCAACAGCGCTCAAGCGACAGCAAGAAGTAAGGCGCCTAAATGCTGATCTTACCAAACTACCTAATTCTTCAAAGATTAGGCCAGAGGGATCAGTAAAGTTTAGGGGTTCACCATTAGAATAACTATAGGCTGATGGATATTGTGATAACGGATCTGGAGTTAAAAAACGTCCAAATTGAGGGAGATAATATCTGTTTTGAAAATAGTAAAGAGAGCTTGAGGCTTGATAGCTTTGCCCCGTAAATTCGGGTGGAATACTACTAGTTTGCCCAAAAACAAACTGAGTTTTTAAAATGATAAAAATTAAAAAAGTAAAGTATTTAAAATTCATTTTTGTTTTTAGTTAATTAGGGCTAGCTATAATCAATATAACCTTATAAAACTTAACTCATATAATCAAGTGCAGAGTGCCCCCCCAAAGATGCATAAAAAGTGGACGGAAATTGTTAAACTTAGCTCTTTCATGATTTTGACTTTTTGATCTGATCTGAGGAGAAAATCGCCGTGCTTTTTTTTAACACTGTATTAATTTCTTGCATCCAGCCAAACTCTTTTTTTAAACGCTTATTTTCTTTCTCAAGCTCTGGACTTCCCCAAAGAAATAGGACACTTTTTCCTATGCGAGGTTGTGTTTAATTGCATACCCTTTAGGGCTTTGATAATCAAGAGAAGAATGCCTTCTTTTCTTGTTATACCAAACTTCAATATATTCAAATACTAACGATCTTAATTCTCTTTCTCCAGTATAGCTTTTTCTATATAAAAATTCTTTTTTAAAACTTGAAAACCAACTTTCAGTATATGCATTATCATAGCAATTTCCTTTTCTACTCATACTTGGTCTTATCTTTTTGTTTTTTAAAAACTGTCTATAAGCATCACTAGCGTATTGAGACCCACGATCTGAATGAAAAATCACTTCAGCACTTGGGCCAACTTTTTTTATGGCCATTTCAAGTGCTTTTAACACCAATCTTGTCTCTAAGCTTTTACCTATACTCCAACCAACAACTTCACGGTTAAATAAATCAATTACTACGGCTAAGTATAAAAAATTCCTGCCTGTTCCTAATCTTAAATAAGTGATATCTCCTGCTAAAACTCTTCCTGGCCCTGTTGGTAAGGAGTGCTCTTCTTCAACTTTAAAAAGCCTTGGTACCACTTTAAACTTATGATTGGAGTCAGTCGTTAAAACTTTAAAAGTCTTCTTATGACGGGCATCTAAGCCCAACTCCTTCATGTATTTTGCAACTGTATTCTCACTCACGAAAATCTCTTTATCTTTTAACTCCTCATAAATACGTGGTGAACCATAAGTTTTATACGATGATTCAAAAATGCTCTTAATTCTTTCCTTTATTTTTGTTTTCCTTTGAAACGACTTTGAGCTTTTTTTATTATTTAAATAATAAAAAGTACTCTTACTTACTCCAAAAAAAATGCATAAAAAATAGACGGGAATTGTTAAACTTAGCTCTTTCATGATTTTGACTTTTTGATCTGATCTGAGGAGAAAATCGCTGTGCTTTTTTTTAACACTGTATTAATTTCTTGCATCCAGCCAAGCTCTTTTTTTAAACGCTTATTTTCTTTCTCAAGCTCTCTATATGACTTCTTATTTTCCTCTTTTAATAAGCTTTCAGGAGTTTTAGATTTAGCTTTTTTCTCCAATTTCTAATGCTGGTTTCAGTAGTTCCTAGATCTCTTGATGCCTGGCTGTTTCCAACTCTCTTTGCCAATTCAACAGCTTCTTCTTTAAATTCTTCTGAAAAAGTATTGTACTTTTTTTTAGACTCTGTAGCCTCTTTCTTCTTCTCCATGCCTTTTTACCTCTCCTTTTAGGTTTAGTTCGCACTTAGAAAACTGTCCAGTATTTTTGGGGAGGCCCAATACTACACTTTGCTTCCAATATATTTATTTCCCTTGTCCTATATCACTCATCTTAGACTCTTATTGTTTTCAAGCTCCAAAATGTCCATTCATAAACTTTTATAAAGCCACTCTTTACAAGAAAGAACATTTAATCAAAACAAAAGAGGTATTTTTATGAAAATAAATATTTTTTTATTAACCATAGTGTTTGCATTAACCACGGCTTGTTCCACAATGGAAAAAAGTATTGTTACAGGTGCTGGCGTTGGTGCCGTAGTAGGTCACACGCATGGCTCTAAAAGCTCAAGAAATGAATCGACCATGAAGGGTCTTTTAATTGGCTCAGCCATTGGTGGACTTATTAGTTGGGTAAATTCTAAGAAAAAAAATGAAAAGAAAATGCGAAATTCCAAAAAGAAAATTGATCCCACACCACTTCTCACTCGACCCCCCGGTTTTTGGATAACCGATAAAGGAGACAGAATCTATGATTTTCAACTTACCAGTAAAGTAACTTTCTCCAGCTAAAAAAGATTCGAGAGACATACATTTTGGAACATAATTCTCTCTAACGGCACTTTTAAATTCATCTTGCTCCGTACTTACCGCTATCACAGCAAGATCAGAGCCATCACTAGGATAAAAAATTTGATTCTGTGATGTTACAAGATTAAAAAATTTTGTTTCACCCTGTGCTTTGCCTCCAAGATATTTTCTCAATTCAATATCTACTAATGAAATAGAATTAGCCCCAGTATGCTTCCAGCCGTTACTATCGAAAGAGTAGTCAACAAGGTGTCTATTAGTGACGTAAAAAAGAGTTTTTCCTTTTGGTGAAGCTATCCAAATACCAGATGCAAATAAATCTCTCGTTTGATCGTTTTCCGCACCACAAGTAATTTGGGTTTTAAACCTTGTTGTGTAGAAAAGCACTTCATCAAATAATAGGGCCATGTTTCACCTTAAGCAACGTCACTTTTGTTTGATTCAACAATCATCTTAATTTTCAATCCAAATACTTGCTCAATATATTTAACAAGATTATCAGTGCTCCAATTGCGACGTTTATTAACAAAGTCAGAAACATAAGAAATAGAGATTTCAGCTTTTTCAGCAAAAGCTTGAAGTCCCATTGATTTAATTGATTCTCTTAATGCTTCCTCAAGAGAAAGCCCTTCATTATTAATCAAATTAGTAATGTAAGCTTGAGAAAAGCCTAAATCTTCAAATTCTTGGGCCACTAATTCGTTAAAGTCTTTATGTCTATTTGCCATAATTCCTCCAGTATTCTTTTGCTTTTTCAATGTCACGGCTTTGAGTTTTCTTATCGCCACCAACTAAAAGTATAATGATCTCATCACCATCCTCAGCGAAATAAACTCTATAACCTGGGCCGTGAGTTATTTTTATTTCAAAAATTCCATCTTTTAAGGCCTTGATGGACTTTTTAGCTCCACCTGTTGCGACTCTTTGAATAAACCGAACAACAATAGCTCTGCTCAAATTATCAAGCTTCTTTAACCAATCCTTAAAAGGTGAGCCTCCATTCTCTGTTGCATAATAAATAACTTTTTTATCAATCATCCTAATTCCTTTGTATAAACTACGCTATTTGGCGTAGTTTGTCAAGACATACCTCTAAACACCTAGTATCAGGGGGAAATTGTGACATTCCCCCCTGATTGGTTGTTATCTTCATACTAGGCATTTGAAGCAACTTGAAGTCTTGAATTTTCAGCAATGAACTCTGCCAGTTGTCCAATGTAGAGCATTTCTTTCCATTTATTTTCTGAGACTTTGCCTTTCTTTTTCTCCCAAAGACGTTTCAATCTCTTATCTTCGTGTGCCCAAGTAATTGCTCTTTTTTGAAGCTGGTCAATATCTTCTTGAGTTACATTTTCTAGGAAATATCTGATAAGAGCATCAAAGGTGATCTTTCCACAGTCTTCAGTTTTGTTAATTTTATCCAGAAATTTATTAACATCATTCTTAGTGTTTCCCTTAACTCTAATAGAAGTGTAGTCATCATTTTTCTTTTTTGAATTGTCTGTATTTGTTTTCATATTTGATCTCCTTAAAAGATATTAGTTTTTAAATGTTGATAGTAGTGGGTAAACAGCTTTAAGTTTTTCTTCACCAAGACCTTTAATTATATTGATACAATCGTCTTGAATTTCTGTGACAAAAACATCTGATTCCATGTGATGATTAAAGTCGTCCATAGTGAATCCATAGCAATCAACTATGTAATGAATCCTCTTTTTGGGTATTTCAATACGACCATTCTCAATGTGACCAATTGCCGTTTTGTGGTATCCGCACAAGTGACTTGCCTTATATTGAGTAAGACCTTTTAAACTTCGCAAAACCCCTAAGACTTTTGCTTCCTTAGTGATTACTTTTTTGTAACTTCTTCTAAGGTTATTTTGTTCAATTACCTTAGCTTTTTTATGACCATGCTTTATCTTCACTTGGTCAATCTTTCCGTCACGACAAAAGCAAAAGTCTTCATAAGTGAATCCATAGGCACGAAGAATTTCGTCTATATTACTTCTATTTAGTGTTGTTCTACCGTTTTCAAATTTCTCAACGGTCTTGAAGCTAACGTCTAAAAGAGTGCCAGCTTCTTTTCTATTTAGAAATTTTAATTCTCTCAACTTCTTTAGGGCTAAGCCCTCAATCTTGTTTTCGTTTTGCACTTTTTCCTCCTTGTGTAAAACCTTTTGCCTCATCAGTGCCAGCACTTTGCTGGTTGCCAAATAGCGATTTGTGCCAGCGTAATGCGACAGAAATTCTTGTTAAAAATCACATGGTTGAACTGAAGAAGATGCTACGAAACTATTGAAAAATGCCTGTGCTACTGACTTAGCCAAATACTTAGCCAAAGTTAGCAAACGACAGAAATCTTGCGAAAGGTTGAGAAATAAACGAGGGAAGTAACTCTAGCTAACTCATTGAAACCATTTAAGAATTATTTCAAATAGTTAAGTTAATTTCAAAAAGTTTGCTAGAATCATTGCCCGAAAAATGGTGGACCCTAGCGGGATCGAACCGCTGGCCTCCGCACTGCCAGCGCGGCGCTCTCCCAGCTGAGCTAAGGGCCCCCTTTTATAAAAAAATTATTCTTTATAAGATTTAATTGCCTTATTAATACTTCCTACTACAAGATGATACGTCGCTTTTTGTACCTGTATAAGTCCATCTGCTTCGTGGCAAATAAGCTCCATCTGTTTATGACTTGCTTTTAAAAATATACTTGAAATATATATTCCTTTTTTGTCATCTACAGTCTCTTCAAAAATTTTATCAACTTCAACTTCTTCATTTAAAACTACAGCTAAAAGAGCTCTTTTTATAGATCCTTTTGATAAAACTTCAAACTGGTAATATTTCTCTTCTTCTTTATCAAAAACATACTGATAAACCGGACTAATAATTGTAAGAACAATAAGAACTATTATTGTAAAGCCTGCTGCTGTAAAAGGAAAACCTATTCCAACAGTATACCCTATGGCAGCAACCAACCAAATTGTTGCAGCCGATGTTAAACCTGTGACATGTTCTTTTCCTCTAATAATTGCACCCGCACCTAAAAAACCAATACCACTAACAATTTGCGCGGCAATACGATTTGGATCGCTTATACCCCCGTAAAGAACCGTAGATAAAATCCCCATTGAAGTAAAAATACTAGAACCTAAACAAATCAACATATGAGTTTTTAAACCTGCTGCTTTAGATTTTTTTTCTCGGTCGTAACCAACTAATCCACCCAAAGCTAAAGCTATTAAAGTTTGAATGCACACTCCAATATAAGATGGAATTTCACCAATAAGCTCTAAAGTAATCATTTGATTCAAGCTAAAACCTCATTTTCTAGATTTATTAAAAAACGTCCCGTTACAGCCTTATGATCTAAAATTTTATGAGAAGAGTCTAGTACTTCTTCTAATCCAACCTCTTGGTGAATAAGTTCTATTATCTTTAAAGGCTTCCAATCTGAAGAAAGTTTACTCCATATATTTTTTCGCAAAGACATTGGGCAGTGAGTAGAGCTCACACCTAAAATACTTACTCCTCTTAAAATAAAAGGCATCACACTTGCGTTAAAGTTAGAGCCTTTAACTAAGCCTATGGAAGATACCGAGCCCCAAGGAGCCACCTGAGAAAGAACCTTTTCTAAAAACTCTCCTCCTAAGTTGTCAATTACCCCTGCCCATCTTGCTTTTTTAAGAGGCTTTAGACTTTTAAACTGCACCTCCTCCTTAAATGAGATCACTTTTTTAACACCAAGGCTTAACAAGTAATCCTCATGCTCCATTCTATGAGTTAAAGCCGTCACTTCAAACCCTAGTTTATCTAAAATCTGAATAGCAAACCCTCCTACTCCACCCGTAGCACCAGAAACCAAAACAGGCCCCATATCTGGTAACAGTCCCTTTTCTAACATTTGATGAATCGCAAGAGCAGCAGTAAATCCAGCCGTTCCTAAAACCATAGCCTCTTTTAAATTTAAGCCTTCTGGCAATGGCATTAAACACTCATCTGCACAAGAAGATAATTGAGTGTAGCCCCCATCAAAGGTTTCACCAAACCCACAACCCTGTGCAATAACAGTTTGTCCTTTATACTTTCCTTTTAAAGCAAAGCCTGAAAAATCAATCCCTGGAACAATTGGATCTATTTTAAAAATAGGGCTTCTACCTGTAACCCCAAGGGCATCTTTATAATTAATACCCGAATACTTGATTTTAACTCTTGGCGATTCTATTTCACTCTTAATTAAAGACAAAATTTTATTTGTATAAACTAATTTTTTATACTTCATTATAAACCTCTATTTTAAATATTTAACCTAAAAAATTAGGAGCTTGTATTTTTAAGCTTCTAGATAAGTCAAATCTATCAGGCACACATAAAAAAATCTATATAAAAAAATAATTTAGGAGCTTAAATAACTAGTCTAGTTTTCTTGAAACTTTAACAAACGATCCTACTTTTTTTTTGTTTAAAAGATTTTTTTTACCATAAGAAATCACTTCTTCTAATGTGATCTCTGACAAAGGAGCTAGCACTTTTTCATCTTCATCAATAGATTCGTAACCAAGATTTACAAAACGTACATATCTTGTATGTATAGCTTTAGCTTCAAATGGAGCTTTCCTCTGTAAAAGATAGCTGGCTTTTGTTCTTTCTAAAAGCTCTTGTGTTTTATTTGGTAAAATTTCTTTAGCCCATGTTTGTAAATATTCATCAACTTGAGCCTCAACTTGATCAACTGTGTAAGTAGATGATTGTAAATACACAGCTACACCTATATTATCCATATGCTCAAAACCCCAGGCACCCAAACTATATGCAAGACCACGATTAGTTCGCAGTTCAGTATAATAATCAGGAGCAAGCCAATCTCCAAGAATTTTTGAAATTAATTTTTCTTTTTCATCAAAAGCTTGCCCAAAATTCCAATAACCATAATAAAAAACCTCATATGGATGATTTCCTACAATGCTAGTTTCAAAAAGAGGAAGCCTGCCTTCTAAATTTTTAGATCCCATTATAGAGTCAGTTTTATAAAGCTTCGACCAATTCTTAGACACAGACCAGGTTGGACTCCATTGTTTTTGAATCTTTAAAACTAAGTCATCTACATAGTTAGTTTTAATATTTCCTGACAGCGCTCCTCTTATATGAAGACCTGATTTAAACCTATGCACAAAGTTCATAAATTTTGTATAATTCACGTTATCCAAGGCTATTCTTATATCCTCATAAGAAAGTCTTGCATATTCAATTTGTGCCCTCATCTGCCTTACACCAATACTACTTACCTCCCCAGCCTCTTCAAGCTCAATATTTTGCCTATATAACTCTTTAACAGATTCAAAATCTTGAACTAAAGGAGTTATATTTGTAAAGCCAACCATGTGACTAAAAGCTTTAATAAAAGTATCCGACCAACCATAAAAAGATATATCTAAAGCACCATTTAACGTATTAATCAAAAAAGACATTTGGAAATCAGCTAAAACCATATCATACGTTGTGTCTGTGGTTTGCCATGTTAAAAGCTCTTTTAAAATATATAAAGAAATCACATCTTCTTTTAAAGTAAGATCAATTTGATCACTAAAAAGTGATAGGTCTACATAAGCTTTAGGAAGATTTGTTGCAACCAAAGAGCTATAAAAAATACTCCCCCAATCTTTTGTGTTCTTTGTATATATTGGAGGCTGATTTTTAATATAAAGATCAAATTTTTCAGGAATATATATATTCTTCTTCTTAAGTTTAAACCTTCCCCTAGGTTTAATTTTATTTACACTTAAAGTCTCTACAGAATATGCAAATTTATATAATGAATCTGTAACCACTCTTTGCCCACTAATATCTTGAATTTTAAGACCTCCAATTTTAATATTCTCTAAATATTCATGCTTGTAAGCTATCTCTTCATTTTCAGGATGCATAAATATAACCAACACCTTATCCCAACTAAGGCTGTCTAAAAAATTTATATATTCTTCATTTGTAACATCAACCAGGGGTTCTTTAAAAAATAATTCGTACATAGTCTGAGGAAAAGTCTCTCCCTTCATATACTCACGATTTAAATCTTGCAGTGTTTTTCCTTTTATTTCATAAAAAGATTTACTAATTTTAGAAACTTTATTTAATTGTGCAAGCTCACCATTTAAATACTCTAGAAGACCTTCTTTCTTTAAAAATTCTAAATAACCTTTTATATAACTTAATACTTTTTTCTGTTCTTTTACACCCTTATCTGTCAACTCCAAAGTAATCCATGCTGTTGAAGCATTTATTCCTCCACTCAAAGCACCTTTACTATTTCTAACAAGCCCTTTTCCCTTTAAGAAGGCCATTAGTGACTCTTTACCTTCATCTCCAATTAAAGAACCCATCATACTAATCAAATTTGGATTGATCTTTTTTGGCTTTAAAACTGGGATAAAAACACTTAACATTTTCTTAGCACCCTGAGGTTTTAAATTAACTTTTGCAGGCAATTCATTAAAATCTAGATCTAAAAATTTATCGTATTTATTAAGAGCTTTTCTAGGGTTACTCTTAAGATCTAAAAAATACTTTTTAACAAGAAATTTAAGTTCTTTTAAAGTTTGTGGCCCGGCAAGAATCACATGCATGGCTTCTGTATAATAATGTTCTTTAAAAAACGCTCTTGTTTCCTGAACTGTTACTTTTGCTAGCGATTCTTTGTTTCCTATAAAAAATAACCGTCCATTTGACCCTTCTTTTTTAAATGCGTTAAATACTCGAAATGGTTTAAAAGTTTCAAATCTAAAATTAAATTCATTATGAACAGCTTCTTTTTCTTGCTCTATATTTTCAGAGTAAAATTTTGGACTTACAAAAAATCTTGATAACCTATGGATTGCTTCATTAAATTTATCAGGTCTAACTTCTAAAAAATAATTAGTATGGTTTGTAGATGTATAGGCATTAGATTTACCGTTATTTTCACTTAAAAACTTCTTATAGCTTCCAACAATTGGAAACTCTTTGGTTCCTAAAAAAAGCATATGTTCAAGGTAATGGGCTAAACCTTGAGATTCTATTGGGTTGTCTTCATGACCAACCTTTATAGCCACTGATGCTGCAGCCTTCTTACTTGTTGGCGAAGAGATCAATGTTACTCTAAGGTTATTCGAAAGCACTATTTGAGAAGCTGTTGCCCCATTTAAAGTTAACACCTCATCTACGCTTTGCTCATTTATAGAGTTCCCTTTAGAAACTGCTCCTATTTTAATCTTTGTAACATCTGAGTTCTTTGAGCAAGAGATCAATCCTAAAAATAAACAGACTATTAAAAAATATCCCATAAAAAAGTAACCTCCTAGTCTTGTTTTTAAGATTAAAATACCATTCTATATAAATTTTAACACTCTTCTTTGATTTATTTTGAATATTTTACTTAAAGCATTCTGTTTTGTTTACAACTTTATTTCTTACTAAAACTTTCTTAAAAGCTTTGTTTATTTTAATTAAAGTTTTCTACGTCTAAATTTTATGCTAGACTCTTTTTATTACAAATATAGGAGGTTCTTTGCTTTTTTCTATACTTTTTTACACCTTTTTATCTTTTCCTAAACCCCCTATTTACTTTACAGCTTTTACAGATAATAAGATAATAAAGGATCTTAACAAGACTTTAATCAAAACCAGTCTTTTAGTTGATGAAGATTGCTCAAACTGCACAGATCTCATTAAAAAATTAAACCGCAATTGTGTATCCTTAGCAGCTCCTTTTGCTATCTTTGCAACAGGAACAAAAAAAGGGTTAAATAAAAAACTACAACCTTTGCTTAATAAAAAAATTCCTGTTTGGTATAACACTAACATTCAAACTTTTTTAACTCTTAAGATTTCCATCCTTCCTACATACATCTCTAAAACAGGAAAAACCTATCCCGGTGTCGACTCTTCGTTTAAAGCCCTCTTACAAGATAATATCTGTAAAAAATAACTTATGTTTTTTTTAGAAATTCCTATTGCTGTAAATACTGAACTTGGTGAAGCTATACTTGCTTACTTTAAAAAAAATAATATTCCTCTTTTAAAAGCTGATATTATTAAGTCTATACGTGAACACAGGGTTTATTTTGAAAATAAACCTGTGAGTTTTCTTCCTTTTAAAATTTTTAAGAAGGGAAAAATACAACTCTACATAGACCATCCTAGCTGGAAAATTACTAAAAAAGATATTTTATTTGAAGATCGATGGCTTATTGTAATCAATAAACCTTCTGGGATTCCAAGCCAATCTTCTTTAAAACCATTACAAGACCATGCCTATAGTGCTGTTATTTGCCACTTAAGAAACAAAAAAACATTTAAAAGCCCTCAACTCTTTTTATTACATAGAATAGATACCGACACTTCTGGCGCCTTACTCATGTCTAAGAAAAGCTCTATTAATAAAGGTATTCAATTTTTATTTGAAAAAAAGAAAATTCGAAAACATTACTGGGCTATATCTAAAACCAAAAACAACCAAAAAATTCCAGAGATTGTCACCTCATATATTGGCAAAAAACCTGATGACCAACATAAATTTAAATTTGGTTCTTTTCCTAAAGGCTATAATAGCGCAAAATTTTCAGAAACACACTTTAAAAAACTTAACCAAAAAGAAAACTACAGCCTTTTTAAAGTCTCTCCACAAACAGGACGAAGTCACCAAATCCGCGTTCATTTAAGTGAAAATGGATACCCTATCCTAGGAGATATCTTTTATAAAGGCGAGAAGGCAACTAAGCTCTTTCTTCATGCTAAAACTTTAAGCTTTGTTCACCCTGAAACCAAAGAATTTATTTCTATAAAAGCCCCTTTACCTAAGCATTGGATCGATCTACTAGACAAAACCAAGCTTAATACATAAATTACTTTAACTGTATGTAGATACAAAGGGAGGGGTAAATGACTCAGACTTTTAAACCCATTGAAAAACAACTTGATCTTAAAAAAACGCATAATTTTATTTTAGAAAATCCTACGTTAAGTGATGAGAGTGTTTTAATGAATGTGCTTTTTGTTGGTGCTGGCCCTGCTGGCTTAGCCGGCGCAATTAAACTTGCTCAACTTGTTAAAAATGACCCTGACCTTAAAGATATTGAAATCGGAGTTTTAGAAAAATCAGAATCTCTTGGAGGGCATATTCTTTCTGGTGCAGTTATAAACCCCGCACCTTTAAAAGAACTTTTTCCTGAAGTTAACGAAAAAGACTTTCCTTTTAAAAATAAAATTAAGAGCGAGTCTGTCTACATTCTGACAAAAAATAAAAAGATTAGAATCCCTACGCCCCCTACTATGCAAAATCATGGAAACTACTCTACAAGTTTATGTGAAGTCGTTAGATGGATGGGGGAAAAAGCTGAAGACTTAGGAGTAAATATTTTTACAAGCTTTCCTGCTGACTCACTTTTAATACAAAATGGAAAAGTCATTGGAGCAAGAACTACTCCTACAGGCTTGAATAAGAATGGCTCACAAGGTTCCTCATATGTAAAAGGAACTGATATTACAGCTAAAATAACTGTTTTAACTGAAGGTACACGGGGACCCTTAACACAATCTTATTTAAAGTGGGCTAACTTAAACACAGCTCCTCAAATTTATGCTCTTGGAGTTAAGGAGGTTTGGAAGGTTAAAAACCCTTTAAACAAAGTAATTCATACCCTAGGCTGGCCTTTAAAAAACTCTACATTTGGAGGCTCATGGCTCTACCCTATGGGAGATGATATGGTTTCTTTCGGTCTTGTGGCTGGACTTGATTATAAAGAATCTGACCTTGATGTGCATTATGAACTTCAACGATTAAAAAAACACCCTCTTTTTAAAAATATTTTAAACAAAGGAGAGCTCTTACAATGGGGGGCTAAAACTATCCCTGAAGGTGGCTACCACTCTTTTCCAAAATCTTTTTCTGGCAATGGAATTTTACTTGCTGGAGATTGTGTCGGAATGGTTAATGTCCCCGCACTAAAAGGTATTCATTATGCAATGAGTAGTGGAATTAAAGCTGCTGAAACGATTTTTAAATCTTTAAAAGAAAAAGAATACAACGTTTCATTAAAAAAATATGATGAAAAGTTAAAACAATCTATAGTCTATCATGATTTATATAAAGTTAGAAATATAAGGCAAGCTTTTAAAAGCGGATTTTTTATTGGCGGATTTAAAGCGACTCTTATGACTTTAACCTCCGGCCTTTACCCAGGAGGAAAGCCTCATAAATACGAAGACTCTAAAGAGCCAAAGATTTTTCAAAACACTCTAAAAGAAAAAATTGATTTACAAAAAGTAGATGCAGTATTTCAGTCTGCAAACAAAACTAGAGATGACCTTCCAAACCACTTAACTGTTAAGAAAGGAATCTCTAAAGAATGGGCTAAGTTTTACGCACACCTTTGCCCCGCTGGCGTTTATGAGTTAGATAATGATAACCTAGTTGTTAAATCCCCAAATTGCGTAGATTGTAAAGCAACTGATATTCTTGGGCCAAGGTGGAAGCCTCGTGAAGGCGGCAGTGGACCTAGTTATACAGTCATGTAGGAGTAAAATAATGAATGTTGAATGGAAAATAACTGATAATAACGGAGTAAAAACTACAGACACTAAGAGTCTTTGGATTGGATTTAATCTAGACCAAGAAATCTCAAATAGAACAAAAACTTACTCCTCTAGCGCTCAAGCCTCCCTATCGCCCATAGCATCTAAAATCTTTGGTTTTCCTTGGGTTGAAGAGGTTACTGTTTTTGCCAAACAAATTTTAATTAAACGACAGGATTGGGTTGATTTTAACATTATTGCAGAACCCCTTAAAGAGCTTATTAGTGAACACTTTAGTTTAAATGAATCTTCTTTTTTTGAGGAAAACCCTGAACCAGAAATAAACAATGTTAAAGAATATAACCCTGCTGATTACTCTAAAGAAGAACGCTTAATCATCGAATTCTTAGCTGAAGAAGTGAACCCTCAAGTTGCCAGCCATGGCGGTAAGATTTCTTTTATCAAACTAAAGAACAAAAGTGTTTATTTAAAAATGGAGGGTGGCTGCCAAGGCTGCGGCATGGCTGCGATAACTTTAAAAGAAGGAGTTGAAAAGTCTCTTTTAGAAAAATTTGATTTTATAACTACAGTTATCGATACCACTGATCATAGTTCTGGGATAAAGCCTTACTTATGATAAACTCAAAACCATATAAACTATTTGAGAACTGGTTTAAAAAAGCAAAAAAAACAGAACACTCCTACCCTGAAGGATTCACTCTTGCCACAGCTTCAGCTAATGCAGTTCCCTCAGCAAGGATTGTTCTTTTAAAAAAAATTCTTCCACAAGGCTTTGTTTTTTTTACAAACTACAATTCTCAAAAAGCTAAAGAACTCTTAGAAAACCCTAATGCACACATGCTTTTTTATTGGAAATTGTCAAAAAAACAAGTTCGCATTAAAGGCATTGTAAGTAAAACCTCTAATGAAATTTCTAATGAATATTGGGCTTCTCGTGAATATAGCAGCAACCTAAATGCTGCACTGTCACAGCAAAGCTCTGAGCTAGAAGAAGGCTTTAACTATAAAACTTTAATTAAGGAGTTTCACTTAAAAAACCCTAAAAATATCATACGCCCTAAAAATTGGGGAGGGTTTATTATAAACCCTGAGTACTTTGAATTCTGGGAAAATGGCGATCACCGCTGGCACAAAAGAGACACTTTTACCCTTGGCGCTAACGGCAACTGGAAATACTCTACACTATATCCATAGGCCCCTTATAACCACTTTAAAAAAAACCCTACTCTATTTTTAAAAAATAAACTGAATATACAATACTTAAAAAAAAAAGTTTTTTAAAGTACTACACAAAATACTACCTTACCTACTGCTATATTTTATGTTCTATAGACATAAAAAAACCCTAGGCACATACCTAGGGTTTTTAAGTTTTTCTAAACTTAAAAATCACCTATTAACTCATTTTTGAGTTATTTTTTCTTACTATCTTTCTTAGAAACTATTTCTAAAAGCTCAACATCAAATGTTAACACAGCACCTGGTTTAATTTTAGGAGGAGCCCCTCTATCACCATAAGCAGTTTTAGATGGGCAAATAACTTTAGCTTTTCCACCAACTTTCATTTTCTGAACAGTTTCAGTCCAACAAGGAATCACTCTATTTAATGGAAATGTTGCAGGGCTGCCTCTATCCACAGAAGAGTCAAAAACAGAACCATCTCTTAAAGTACCATGATAATGAACCTTCACCATTGCATCAGCAGCAGGATTTGCTCCTTTACCAGCTTTAGTTTCTATATATATCACACCAGATTCAAGAGCTACAGCACCAGCTTCAGTTTTCATTTTAGCAAGGTAGCTCTCTGAAGCTTTAGACTCTACAGCAGCAAGTCTTTTAGACCTATTATCACCAAGCTTAGAGATCTCTTTTGAAAAGGCTTGCATATCAACTTTATCAACTTTTCCATCAAGACCATCCCTAACACCTTTTGCCCAAACCTGAAATTCATGGCCACTAAAATCAAAATTCTGAAGTCTTCTAGAGTCCATCTGACCTAGTGTATAAATTGTTTTTTCTTCATCTGTTTTAGGGTCCGCACCTATTTTACCTTTAAAGCAAGCAGTTGTTGCAAAAAATGATAACACAGCAATCATCAAAAATAGATTTTTCATATTCATCCTTTCCTTTTCCTTTTTAATTAAATATTTAACACGACAAATTCTACCCCCTATACATCTAATTACACAATAAAAACTTGAAACCAAGACCGTATTGCACCATATTTGCTCTATGAAAACCGGCTGGAAACTCCTTTTAATATACACTTTTTTTGTTATTATATGGGGGGCTTTTGTCAGAGCCTCTGGATCTGGCGATGGGTGTGGCTCCCACTGGCCTTCTTGCCACGGTGACTATTTATTAAATCAAGTTTCAACTAAGACTATGATTGAGTATACACATAGAGCCTCATCTGGACTATATGGTATATTTGTATTTTTATTAAGCATTTTAACAATAACATCCACACACTTTAGTAAAAAAGCAAAGCTTTTTGCTACTGGAGTTCTTTTTTTTACAATAGTAGAAGCTCTTATTGGCGCTAAACTAGTTTTGTCTGAACTTGTGGGTGAAAACTCGTCAGGATCAAGAGCTTTTTTTATGATTTTACATCTAACAAACACTCTTTTCCTAATAGCATGCAACGCTGGTGTCATATTCTTTAATGAAAAAAAAATACAATTTCAACATTTAATTTGCCTTAAAATTTGGGGCCCTATTTTTTTACTCTTTTTCATCACAGGTTCATCTGGCGCTTTAGCTGCTTTAGGCAACACACTCTATCCAGAAGACAATTTATTAAAGGGTCTTGCAATGGATTTTAACCCTAATAGCCACTGGTTAATTAAAGTGCGAAGTCTTCACCCTCTTTTTGCGTTCTTACTTACAGCTACTATAATTTGGTTTACTGACTCTAAAAAAAAATTTGGTCTTACTTTAATTAGTCTAAGCTTATCAACATTACTTATAGGACTTTTAAATTTAATACTACTAGCTCCGCTTACACTACAATTAGGTCACCTTACTATTGCTCTAAGTTTTTGGGTTATTTGTTTAATGTACTTTTTTAACCTTTCTACCCAAAAAAAGAATTTAACCTCAAATATAAAAACTGTGTTTTAAAAAACTACTGCAAATCTACTTTAGTAAAAAATCAGTTCTCCACTTTAAAAAAAAACTTAACATCTAAAACTCCTTGTCAAAATAATAGTTTTTTTAATACACTTACAACAACTCTCTTATTAAAAGGAATTTTTATATGACTAAAGCCTTTAATCTATTTACAATTACTCTAATAATAACCCTATTCTACCCTAATCAAAGCTATGCTTTAAAAAAAGCCACCTTTGCTGGTGGGTGCTTTTGGTGCATGGAACCTCCCTTTGAAAAACTAAACGGTGTTAAATCTGTAGTCTCAGGGTACAGCGGTGGCCTTATTAAAAATCCAACCTATAAGCAAGTTTCTTTAGGAAAAACAAAACACAAAGAAGTTGTACAGATTACCTTTGATCCAAAGCTTATAACTTACAAACAGCTCTTAGAGATTTTTTGGAGAAATATTGATCCTACAGATCCAAACGGACAGTTTGTTGACAAGGGGCAGCAGTACACTTCAGCAATTTATTATCACAGCCTTGAGCAAAAAAACCTTGCAACAAACCTTAAAGCAGAGCTTTCTTTAAAAAAGATTTTTAAAAAACCTATTGTAACACAAATCCTTAAGGCCCAGCCTTTTTATAGTGCAGAAAAATACCACCAAGACTACTATAAGAAAAACCCTATAAAATACAAATACTACCGCTACAATTCAGGGCGAGATCAATTTTTAAAAAATATATGGAAAAATATAAACTCAACCCCTCCATCTTTAGTGTACAAAAAGCCTGCCTTAAACAAAATCAAATCTAAACTTTCAAAACTTCAATTCTATGTTACTCAAGAAGACGGTACTGAACCTGCATTTAAAAATAAATATTGGAATCATAACGAGGACGGAATTTATGTAGATATAGTTTCTGGAGAGCCTCTTTTTAGCTCTAAAGATAAGTATAAATCTGGAACAGGATGGCCTTCTTTTATAAAACCTCTTGATTCTAAATATATAGTAGAAAAAAAAGACTCTTCTTTATTTACAACGAGAATAGAAATTAGATCTAAATTTGGAGACTCTCATCTAGGTCATGTATTTAACGATGGACCAAAACCTAAAGGACTTCGCTACTGTATCAACTCAGCTGCCTTAAAGTTTATTCCTAAAGAAAAACTTAAAGAAAATGGGTATGAAAAGTACTTATCTTTATTTATATAAATAACTACACTGCTATTTAAAGCATGGTGTAAATCAAAAAAAATATCTTATTTTAAATAATACAATTTTAAAATAAAAAACCTTTTTTCCTTACTCTTTCCCCTGATTTGGCTCCTTTTTTTAAAGAGTAAAATGCTCAATGTTGGTAAAACTCTACTTGTAATTTAAGTTAATGTTTTTTTTCTAAATTTGATTAAAAGTTATTGTAATAAATCGGTTTAAAACTTTTATAAAATCTTAAATAAGATGACTCCCCCTTGCAGCTTTATAAAAAGCAACTCCCTAATTTTAAGTTAAAAAAACAAGATGAGTCATTTTTTATAAATCTAATATTGCCTAATACTTTATCTTATATTAAAGATAAGTCTGTGACTAAACTACTCTTATTTTTATCAACATTAATCCTCTTTGTGGCCTGTGACAAAAAACAACCTTTAAGCATAGAAAACTATAACAAAAAATGCTTAGAGGCAAAAATCCATGGGCAATTCCTTGTTGAATATTCAAATGGGACTTATGAGGTTATTTTAGCCTCTTCAAAAAAAGATTTTTTTAATAAAATTTTATCTAAAGAGAATATAGCCTTTTTAGAAAAGAAAAATTTAAAAATTTTAGATATTGATCTAAACTTTAAAGTTAAAACCTCTGCAACAACTTTTCTGCCAATAAAAAAATTAATAGCTGATATAAATTTAGGGCCTCATATGCTAAACGCTCCATACCTTTGGAACCAAGGCTTTTATGGAAAAGGCGTAACCATTGCGCTTATTGATTCAGGCTATGATATTTCACACCCTCTTTTAAAAAATTCAGTACAAGAACGCCCCTTAAAACTTAGAACAGATGAAGATCAAAGTGGTTTTATAAATAATAAAATTGGTTGGGATTTTATAAACAATAAACCTTTAACTAAGGACCTTGCAGCCCACGGAACTATTGTTGGCAGTATCATTGCCGCCGACCATACGGACAATTTTCAGTTCAGTATGGCTCCACAGGCTAAGATTATACCCCTTACAGCATTAAAACCTTTTAATACAACTCAAGTATTAGGTAGTTCAAACTCAGTAATCAATTCCATAGAATATGCTATAGCTAAGAAAGTGGATTTAATTAATGCTAGCTGGGCTGGAAATATATGTTCTAAGTTTATTAGAAAAAAAATAAAAAAAGCTACTGATAAGAACATCATTTTTGTCACTTCTGCAGGGAACCAAAATATTAATTTAAATCAAAAGCCTATTTTCCCTGCCTCATTTCCATTTTCACTCGTTATTTCAGTAGGAGCTTTAAATTCTGATTTTTCTAAGCAAGAAGACAGCAATTATGGAGAAGACGTAGATTTCTTTGCCTTAGGCAGCAATGTTATTGCCGCAATGCCCCGTGCTTTTCTTACTCCCCCTCCTGGCGTATCCGGCACAAGCGTTGCCACCCCTTTTATAACTGGAGGACTTGCCCTTTTAAAAAGTGCCTTTCCTACAGCCCCTCCTAAGGCTCTTTTAAACGCTTTAAAAAAATCTAACACTGTTAAAAAAATCCCTGATTTAAAGCATGCTTTTCTTCAGCTTAAGGCACGGTAATAACTAGCATATTTAATAATTTTTTAATTGAATTCAGCCCTAACCTACAGGTAAGGTTGCTCCTTTTATAACTTATATTACACGGAGAAGAAGTTTATGAAAAATAGAGTTTACATTTCTAATTTAAATAAGCACGTTGGTGATAAAGTTTGTTTAAACGGCTGGGTTTATAATATTCGCGCCTCTAGTAAAAAAATTAAATTTTTAGTCTTAAGAGATGGAACAGGTCTTTGCCAATGCATCTATTTTAAAGGCGAATGTGAGGACAGTTCTTTAGAAAAATTTGGAGATTTAACACAAGAATCCGCCATTCGTGTTTGGGGTGAAGTTAAAAAAGAACCAAGAAGCCCTGGTGGCTTTGAACTTTCAGCAAGCCGCTTTGAAATTTTATCTAAAGCACACAACTACCCCATCACTCCAAAAGAACACGGCACTGATTTTTTAATGAATCACAGACATCTTTGGCTTCGCTCAAAAAAACAACATTCTATTATGCGTATAAGAAGCGAAATTATTCGAGCTTCTCGTGAATTCTTTGACATAAGAAATTTCACGCTTTGTGACACACCCCTTTTAACTCCAAATGCCTGTGAGGGAACCTCTACTTTATTTAAAACAGAGTATTTTGATGGAAACGCTTATTTATCACAAAGTGGCCAACTTTATAATGAAGCAACGGCAATGGCACATGGTAAGGTTTATTGCTTTGGCCCAACATTTAGGGCTGAAAAATCTAAAACTCGGCGTCATCTTCTAGAGTTTTGGATGATTGAACCTGAAGTTGCCTTTAATGATTTAAATGACAACATGGAGCTGGCTGAAGAATTTGTAAATCATATTGTACAATCTACTCTTAAAAATTGTGCTTTTGAGTTAGAGGTTTTAAAAAGAGACATAAGAGGCCTTACGAATATAAAAGGAGAGTTTCCACGACTTCACTATAAAGAGGCTTGCAAAATCATATTAAAAGAAAATCCTAATTTTAAAACTGGAGATGATTTTGGCGCTCTTGATGAAACCATAATAAGTTCACACTTTAATAAGCCTGTCTTTGTTTATAATTACCCTTCTAAAATCAAAGCTTTTTATATGAAAGAAGACCCTAATGATTCAAAAGAGAGTTTAAGTTGCGATTTATTAGCAACAGAAGGCTATGGAGAACTTATTGGCGGTGGACAAAGGGAAGATTCTTATGACCGCCTTTTAGCCAAAATCAAAGAGCACAACCTAGACCCTACAGATTTTAACTGGTACTTAGATCTTAGAAAATATGGCTCAGTTCCACACTCTGGCTTTGGCATGGGTCTTGAGCGTTGTGTTTCATGGATTACAGGAATTCATCATGTGCGCGAATCTATCCCCTTTCCAAGATTATATGGACGCAATAAACCGTAATTAAAACTTTTAAAAAAATTATTTAAATTGGAGAAAATATGGAACTCACTCATGAACAACAACTTGAAAAGTTAGATACAAAAAACCAAGCTGCGCTTATGGGAGGTGGAGAAGAAAAAAATTTAAAACACAAAATTGGTGAGCGCTTAACAGCACGAGAGCGCCTTGGTGTTCTTTTAGACCCTGCCTCTTTTGTTGAACTTGACCGCTTTGTCACTCATCGCTGCGCTAATTTTGGAATGGAAAAAAATAAACTTAGTGGTGATGGTGTTGTCACTGGATACGGTCGTATAAATGGAAGACTTGTTTACATCTTTAGTCAAGATTTTACAATTTTAGGCGGAAGTATGTCTCGTACCACTGCTAATAAAATCATAAAAATTATGGATTTAGCAGCAGAAAATGGAGCACCTATTATTGGAATTTCAGATTCAGGTGGCGCTCGTATTCAAGAAGGTGTTGAGGCCCTTGGTGGATATGGCGATATCTTTTTTAGAAACACTCGCTACTCTGGTTTAATCCCACAAATCTCTGCAATCATGGGACCTTCTGCTGGAGGAGCCGTTTATAGCCCCTCCCTGACTGACTTTACGTTTATGGTAAAAAACACAAGCTATATGTTTGTAACAGGACCCGACGTTATTAAAACTGTAACTCACGAAGAAGTTACAAAAGAAGAGCTTGGTGGCGCTGAAACTCACAATAAAAAATCTGGAGTGGCACATTTTGCTGCAGAAAATGACAAACATTTATTACTATTAATTCGTGAGCTTTTAAGTTTTATTCCTAGTAATAATCTTGATGATCCACCAAAACTAAAAACTGATAACCTTCGCACTCATACAAATCAAAGTATTAACGAACTTATTCCAATAAGCTCAAAAAAACCCTATGACATTAAAACTCTTATTAAAAAAGTTATTGATGACAACTATTTTTTTGAGATTCACCAACACTTTGCTGAAAATATTGTTGTTGGTTTTGCAAGATTTAATGGTCACTCTGTTGGTATCATTGCAAACCAGCCACAAGTTTTAGCTGGTTGTTTAAACATTAACGCTAGTAGAAAAGCTGCAAGATTCATTAGATTTTGTGATGCCTTTAATATACCTTTAGTAAATTTTGTTGATGTTCCAGGATTCTTACCCGGAGCAGAGCAGGAGTGGAACGGTATTATTACACACGGAGCAAAACTTGTCTATGCCTACGCTGAAGCTACTGTTCCAAAAATCACTATTATCACCAGAAAAGCTTATGGTGGAGCCTACATTGTAATGGCTTCAAAACATATTGGTGCAGATATAAATCTTGCATATCCTGGAGCAGAGATTGCTGTTATGGGGGCCGAGGGTGCTGTTAACATTATTTTTAGACGAGATATTCTAGAGGCTGATGACCCAGAAACCGCAAAAGCACAGATTATAACCGACTATGAGGAAAAGTTTAACAACCCTTATGTGGCAGCAGAACTTGGATATATTGATGAAGTAATCGAGCCCTCTATGACAAGAAAAAGAATTATTGATTCCATTGAGATGCTTCAAAATAAACGATCAAACTTACCACACAAAAAACATGGTAATTGTCCACTATAAAAGATTTTATGAAAAAGCCCTCTAAACAAAGTTGAAGTTGACTAGCTAGCTTAAAAGCTCAAACTTAAATTGTTAAAAACTAACGAAAAAAAAGTTTAAAATGTTTTATACAGGAATAAAAATAAATAGCAAGAAAGTATAGTACCCACAGTAAATGAAAAGAAAAAGGATTGATTAAGAGGGAGAAAATAGCACAAATTCATAGGGGAGATAGACAGTGTTTAAAAAAATATTAGTTGCAAACAGAGGCGAGATCGCATTGCGTATTAATCGTGCTGCTCGTGAGATGGGTGTTGAAACGGTATGTATTTACAGTGCGGTAGATAGAACAAGCCTTCATGTTCTTTTAGCTGATGAGGCTTATGAAATCGGCCCTGCACCAAGCAAGGATTCATATTTAAAAATTGATAAAATTATTCAAGTCGCTAAAGCCGCTAAGGCTGAGGCTATTCATCCTGGCTATGGGTTTTTAAGTGAATCTAGTGCTTTTGCAAAAGCTGTAACAGATGCTGGTTTAATCTTTATTGGTGCTACACAAAAAAATATTGAACAAATGGGGGATAAACTTGCTGCTCGTAAGCTTATGAGAAAAGTTAATGTTCCCATTGTTCCTGGAAGTGAGGGAGAGGTCACCTCTTTTAAAGAAGCTAAAAAATGGGCCAAAGTAATCGGCTACCCATTAATGATTAAAGCTTCTGCTGGTGGCGGTGGAAAAGGAATTCGTGTTGTTACAAAAGATGAGGAGTTAGAGCGTAGCTTTAAAGCCGCACAGTCTGAAGGCAGGAACTATTTTAGCAATGACACTGTATTTATGGAAAGGTTTATTCAAAATCCAAAGCACATTGAAATTCAAATATTTGGAGACTCTCATGGTAATGTGGTTCATCTTTTTGAAAGAGAATGCTCCCTTCAAAGAAGGCATCAAAAAATTATAGAAGAAGCTCCAAGTATTTCTATTTCTAATGATATTAGAAAAAAAATGGGTGCAGTGGCTGTAAAAGCTGCAAAATCTATTAATTATCAAGGCGCTGGCACAATAGAATTTATTTTTGACAACACTACTAAAGATTTCTTTTTTATGGAAATGAACACAAGACTCCAGGTTGAGCACCCTGTAACAGAAGCTATTACAGGAATAGATCTTGTAAAAGAACAGATTAAAGTAGCTTTCGGTAAGACTCTAAGCTTTAAACAAAAAGATATTCTTTTAAACGGTCATTCTATAGAGCTTAGAATAAATGCTGAGGATCCAAAAACCTTCTTACCAAGTGCTGGGAAAATAATAAGTTGTAGAGTGCCCCAAGGGCCTTTTGTAAGATTTGATGGCTATATGTATGCAGGCTATGAAGTTCCTATTTATTATGATCCAATGCTTGCAAAACTTATTGTATGGGGGGAAGACCGTAATTCTTGCATTGCAAGACTCAAAAGAGCTCTAGTAGAATTCGCCGTAACTGGGATTAAAACCAATACTGTTTTACATAAAAATATTATTGATCATCCTAAATTTCTAAATGGATCTTATACAACACAGTTTATAGATAAAGAACTTATCACAACAGATAAGAAAACTTTTTTTAAATATGTAAATGATGAGATTTTCCTAATTAGCGCCGCCCTTACAGCTTATCAGGAAAATAAAGAAAAAAAGGTTGAAAACACTTCATCCATGGGAAGATGGAGACAAATAATTCGTCAAGAAATTTTAAAGAGGTAACCATGTTTTTTAAAGCAAAAGTAAACAAAACACCCTATGAAGTAACTGTTAAGGAAACTCGTAAAGAGTGGCATATAGCCTTAAAAAAAGACTCCTCTAATAAGTGGAAAGAGATAATTCTCTTAAAAGAAAACTATCAAATAAAAAACGACTCAGTAAGTTTAATCTATAATAACTCTTCATATATTATAGATGTCAGAGCTCAAGGAACCGACTATAATATATATGTAAGAGGATCACACAGAAATGTATCTATCCTAGATGACGAACGTATTTTAAGAGACAGTTTAGTGGGTGGGAGATCTTTAGGTGGACAGGAAAACTTAAAAGCTGGAATGCCTGGCAAGATTGTAAAAATCTTTGTTAAACCTGGAGACAAGGTTAAAGCCGGAGATCCCCTAATAATAATGGAAGCCATGAAAATGGAAAATGAAATAAAAGCCTCTGAGGATTCTATTATTGATAGAATTCATATAGCAGAAGGAGTCAATATTGAATCCGGTTCTCTTTTAATCTCTTTTGGATCCAAGTAAAATCTCATTTAAAAATAATTTAATTTTATTTATACGCTGTTTTTGCCAAGGAGCTGCCGTTACAAGATCCCCATGATCCGCCTTATAAAAAAACCTACAGATATTACTCTCATCTTTAACTGCAAAAGGAATCTGGTCTGATAGTAATAAAACCCCATCCCCAGGTCTACCATAAATCTTTTTATAAAAATTTCCTAAAAACTTAAACTTAAATGAAAGATTTATACTCTCCTCCTCACTCTGAATAAACACAATCTTGTTTAAAAGATTTTTTTGTTTCACTACTCCTTTTAATTTTTCTCTTACATGATTAAAGTTAAATGATTCTAAATACATTCTTACATATGGCAAAGAACCAATCACTCTTGCTAAGCCAAATAAAAACCCTCTCCTCTCTCCTAAAATAATCGTTTTATACAAAGAGGAACCATCTAAAGCTCCTTGAATTAAAAAAGCTTTTTTAAGTTTGATATTATTTTCTATAAGGAAATATAAAGTTTCTAAAGCCCCTTTGCTATGGGCAAAAAAAATAACTGCCTTTTTCTTATCTAAAGCTAAGATTTTATCCTTTATTTTTAAAGCCCCTTTCTCAAAGGTTTCTCTTGTAGTACTATTAACCCTTAAAATTTGCTCCTTAGGAACACCAGAGTTTAACAAATATCTTCTATACTCTGTCATATAAAAGGGAATAATCTCATTAAATATCCCTGGAACAATTATATAATTGTAGTTTTTAAGCTCATTTTTAGATAAAAAATTACAGTCTGCTGCCCCTTGAAAAGGCCATGTTATCAATAATATGGAAAATAGCTTTTTAATCACATTAATTTGCAAGTGTTCTTAAAATAACTGCACTCTCATCGTTTAATACATTTACTTTACTCAATTCAAAAAACCTTTTAAAAGTTACAACCCCTTTATCCTGTACAACAATACCTGAAGATTTACCAATTTGTATTGCCCCATAATAGCCCATTTTAGAAGCTAACGATCGATCTTGGGCCAGTGGCTTTCCCCCTCTTTGAATATGACCTAAAACAACACTCTTACAGTCTATTTTAATATCTTTAACAATTCTATTTTTAATCGTTCTTGCCGCAAAGGATTCTTTCCCCTCTTTTTCCAACGCAATAATCAAACTTGAAAGTTTTCCTTTCTGGATACTCTCCTTAACTTTACTTAAAGCTGTATCTAAAGAAAACCTCTTTGATAAATCCACAACACATTCTGCACCCGCAGAGATCGCAACTTCATAAGCAAGTTTAGGTGATTTTCTCCCCATAACCTCCACAACAAAAGTTCGTTGATGAGAACCTGCCGTATCTCTTATGCGGTCAATGGCCTCAACAGCTGTTTCTATAGATGTAGCGTAACCAATTGTATTTTCTGAATACTCATAATCATTGTCTATTGTACAAGGCACACCTATTACCTGTATCTCAGGGTACTCTGCCTTAAAAGTTTTAAGCCCCATAAAGGTCCCATCCCCCCCTAAACCAACTAAATATTTAATATTTTCTCTTTTTAAAGTATTAAATGCCTTAGCCCGTCCCTCTTCATTTTTAAACTCTTTACACCGAGAGGTTTTTAGTATTGTTCCTCCTCTATGAATAATATTTGCAACAGACCTTAAGTCTAAAAGTTTAAACTCGGATTCTATAAGCCCTTGATAACCCTCAAAAAAACCTAAAACTTTATGTCCTTGGTCAATTGCTGTTCTAGTTACAGCTCGAATAGCTGCATTCATTCCAGGAGCATCCCCACCACTAGTAAAAATTGCTACTTTGCTCATTTCTGCCATGATATTACTTTACACCTTTTTCATAAATTAATCCATAAATTAAAAAGCACCATAGACTTCTCCAATCTAAAGTGCTTATATACCTTTAACGTAAACAAGAATACTTAATTTTTTGCAGCCAATTCTCTACTAAAGAAAGTCTTTTCTTTTTCATTTAAAGTATAAAAAAGTCTCATAATTGCATTATCTATTCTTTCTTGAAGCTCTTGATTTTGAATTTTTGAATCGTAGTACGCTTTATAAATATTTGCTAAAATTAATTTTTCAACTCTTAGACTAATTTTATTATTGTTTAATTCATCTAGCATTAACTCAATTTTTTGACCTAACTCCACCTCTTTAGCAAGAACTGTCCAGCCACTTAAAAGCCCTAATATTATCATCATCACTATAATTTTTTTCATAAAAATCCCCTTAAACTCACATAGTATATAAAGCAAAATAAATGCCAGCCTAAAAAGCAAGAAAACACCTCATATCGTCAGGTTTTTCAACAGTTTTTATATATTTAGACAAAGTGTTTTATACCCCTTCTTAAAGCCCTCTTTAAAAAAAATAGGGTAAATAAGAGGTCATTTTATCTAAACTAAATATTAAACTATTAAAAATAGTCCCCATTTATAAGCTAAAACCTCTTAAATTGCTCTTATATAAGCTTTTTACGCCTAAAATCAAATAAATCTTTATTTATAAAAAAAAACTTATATATTTATAAACTTGCTAAAAAAATCGTTAGCCAATAAATAAAAAGATATGCAAAACTTAAACACTCTATGCAAAGTACCGGCTTTAAAAAGAGGTGTAAAATGGGAGGAAAGCCTTTTTAAGGCGGTTGCGGATTCTCCTATTTTTTTAGTTAAAAATCAGCCCTTTCAAGGACCTGATGGATTTTCTTATATGCATATTTCATCTAAACTAGGAATTAAAATTAATAAAAATGATTTTTTTAAATGGTGTTTTAAATTTGGTATAGGCCTTGTACTAAACTTACAAGACAAGAAAACTCCAGATTTTGTGTTTAATTACGGCATGGTTTGGAATTTTTTATATAAAGGTACTTTTATAAATACAGTATCACCGGATTTAAAAGAGTCTAGTGACACCTATGTGCACGAAATTTCTAAAAGCTTTTTACCAAAAGAAGTGAGAAAGAATATCCGAATTTTTTTAAATATAAATAAAATTACTAAAGCTCAACTTACTCTAGTCAGTGGAGGCGCTAAAGCCGCATATGAACTATTATGGTATTTTCCTGAGCTTAAAAAACTAGAAGAAAAAGAACAGATTGCTTTATTAAAAGCTATTTCATGGTTTTTACCTTTAGATTATAGGCTTGCATGGGCTGATGAACTAGAAGAAAAACTGTTATTTAAAGATCTTTAATAATACATATTATTTGTTAATAAAATTAATCTAATTCTCCGGCCTGAGGCAATAAATCAATTAAACACTCCCTCCAATATCTTGGAGTGTCTGAAGAAAAATTTACTAACACTTCAAACATACCTTTTCCTTTATGCCGTGTAAGACTAATAACTCCATCAAGTTCTAACTCCATTTGGTGCATATAAAGAGAGATAGACATTCCCTTTAAGACGTCTAGAGTAAGATTACCTTTTAAATCATTTGTTAATAAGTCTTTACGAGCTATTAGTAACAAGAAACCGTTAATCGATGTGTCTACGATTTGAGCCTTATTGCAAATTTTTTTTAAAGTCTCATTATTAACAATTCGTTCCACATCTAAATGCTGAATATATTTTCTTTGATTAGATCTACGCTCCATTTTTTCATCCTTTTTTAAAAAATTCCCCATACCTAGGCTATCGGTCACATAAGGGTCAATATTTAGCTTTAATATTAACGATCTCAATTTGACACTATTGATATTTAAAAAAACTAAAAGATTGTAGTAATTTAGAGAGTTTATTATAGTAGCCTTAGAGGGTAAAAATGATATTTTGTAATAAGACACTAAATTTAAAGAAAATAAGTAATATTGGTCTAGATATGGATCATACGTTAGTTCAGTATCATAGCAAAGATTTTGAAAAACTTTCTTATAAAAGTATGAAAACCAAGTTAATACAAAGAGGTTATTCAAAAGAGATTTCTAAGTTTAACTTTGATTATGATCGAGCAATCCGAGGTCTTGTCATTGATAAGGCTTCCGGAAATATCTTTAAAGTAAGTAGATATGGAATGGTTAAAACGGCTTATCATGGACTTTCTAAAATTGATTTTCAAGCTCAAAAAAAACAATTTGGAACAAAGTTTATAGATTTAAGTGACTCTAATTTTGATTGTGTGGACACTAATTTTTCAATTTCTCATGCCTGTTTGTTTTCACAGATTGTTGAATTAAAAGCTAAAAATCCAAGTTTAAACTTCCCAAATTTCTTAGAGCTAGCCGAGGAGCTTACTTCAGTTTTAGACGAATCACATAGAGATGGCTCTATTAAAAATGAAGTTACAAAAAATCCAGAAAAATATATTAAAAGAACAGAGGCTGTTGTTAGAGGTATTGAAAAATTTAAAAAACACGGCATAAAGTTTTTTATAGCTACAAATTCTGATTATGCGTATACAAATAAAATTTTAAAATTTGCACTGGATCCATTTATAAAAACCGGCACATGGCGAGATCTCTTTGAGCATACGTTTACACTTTGCATGAAACCTAGATTTTTCTACACAAACTCTCCCTTATTAAAGGTTAATCCTAAAAATGGGAAAATGGAGAATTGGGATAAAACTATTGTTCCAGGTATATATCAAGGTGGATCAGCAAAGCTTTTATCAAAACAACTAAAGATCATGGATAATAATATTTTATACGTTGGAGATCATGTTTATGGTGATATCTTAATGTTAAAGAAAAACTGTGGTTGGAGAACCGCCCTTGTTATTGAAGAATTAGGTGAAGAAATAAAGCAAAATCAAAAAGCGCTAGCTGTTACAAATGAGATAAGAGTTTTAATGAATCAAAAATTAGAATTAGAATGCTTTTTAAATGAGCTTGTTGGTGAGCGTTTAGAAGAAGAAGTAGATAGATCTAAGGAAGAAAAAAAAATATTAGAACAAATTTTATCTCTAGATAAAAAACTTGTACCATTAATCAATGCAAGATCTCAAATCTATAATAAGCACTGGGGCCCTATTATGAGATCTGGAGTTGAAGAAAGTCAGTTTGCACATCAAGTTGAGGGGTACTCAGATATTTACATGGCAAGTATTACAGATCTGTTAGCAGAATCGCCACGAATGTATTTTAGATCTCATATTAGAAAAATGGCACATGATTAAATTTTAGTTACTTTGCTGTATAAAAAAGACTGAAAATCTTTTTTTCTTCTTTGCAAATCGTAAAGTATATTTTTTTTTTCCATATTCTTTCAGGCCTTCTTTTTAAATTAAATAAAGCTGTATTTCTACAATCTGTTTTTTTAATGTCATGCTTTTCTAATATAGAAACCTTATAGCTATTAAATTTAAATTCATTTTTAGAAGGTGGAAACTTTTTTATAAGAGAGTGAACTACTTTAAAAGAAATTTTATCATTGTCTATTTCTTGAATCTTAACACCAAAACTCCTTTTCTTGAGTGGGAAAAGAGCCTTATAGATCGCTTCAGTGATTTCTTCAGGGGTGTTCACTGAGCTTGGTTTAATAAGTAAGGGACGAGGCTGTTTATAACCTTTTAATGTTTTAAAAACAAAGGCCATAGAAAGCATAAATCCTAAAAAAATAATTAAGACAGGAGCCCATAGCTCTTTTAAAAAGCTTTTAAAAGGCATTTTAAACTTATTCATAATTATAAACCTTGCAATTTTTTGAAAAAGGAGCAAGTTTTATTTAAAGACTTGATCTTAAAAGGCAGGTACTTATGACTACAAACTCCTTAAAAGAGCTTAAAAGCTCATCTATCCTACAAATTGGATTTGGACGCTTAGGCGTTCATTTGTACAAACATTTAAATAGTTTTTTTCAAAATCCTATTCATTTATGTACCCAAAAAAATCAATTTAAAAAATTAATTAAAAACCAAAAAATTAAATATGTTTTTTTAAGTGTCCCAGATTCAAAAATATCAGATTATATTAATAAAATTCCTAAAGAAATTAAAATTATCCACTTTTCAGGCTTTTATTTTCATCCTAATGCAATAGGTATTCACCCTATTCAAAGTTTTTCTAAAAAAGGCATATATAACTTTAACAATATAGATTTTGTGACTGATAGGGGTTTAGATAAAATCTTAACAATTTTTTTTAAGAAAAACCAATTTATAAACCCGAAAAATAAGAAAAAATACCACACCTACTTATCAGTAACAGCAAATTCATTACAGCTTTTAATGAATCAATTAGGTAATTCTTTTCAAAAAGAAACTGGCATGCCAAAAGAAATATTAAAAAAAATCACTATACAGTCTCTTAATACAGAACTTCTTTATGAAGAAGACAGTTTTTCGGGCCCTTGGACCCGTGGTGAGAGAAAACAACAAGAAAAAGAAGTGACAAAATCTAGAAATAGTACTTTAAAAGAATTAAATAAAATTTTTAAAAACCTTATAACAATATACCAAGATGAACGTCCCCCAGTTTAAAAGCTCTAAAAATATAAAATTTCTTAGCATGGTAACCTGTTATGATGCTTTTTTTGCCAAAGCCTTAGAAAAAACAAACATTGACTCTATATTAGTTGGAGATTCCGTAGCCATGGTCGTATACGGTGAAAAATCTACAATAGGTGCTACAGTTGAGATGATTGCTAATCATGTAAGAGCAGTAAAATCTTCTTATAGTGGTCTAATCGTTGCTGATATTCCTTTCTTAACCGCTCAAAAGAGTCAAACCGCTTTTATCAAAGATATTCAAAAGATCATGAGTGCCGGTGCTAACGCTGTTAAAATTGAAGGTGTTGATGGTATTGAAAATAAAATAAAATCCCTCATAAATACAGGAGTTCCTGTTATGGGACATGTAGGTTTAACTCCTCAATTTATAAATAAATTTGGAGGGTTTAAGGTTCAAGGAAGAAATCCTGAGGGTGAAAAGAAAATAATTTTTGATGCAAAAAAGCTAGAAGAATTAGGTTGTTATTCAATAGTTTTAGAATGTGTCCCTTCTAAAATTGCAAGCACTTTAACCAAAAAGCTTAAAATTCCAACAATTGGGATTGGAGCAGGTTTAAATACTAATGGTCAAATCCTAGTATTGCAGGATTTGTTAGGGTTAAGTGATATGAATCTAAAATTTGTAAAACAATTTGAAAATTTTATGGAAAAAACAATATCTGCTGTAAATCAATACTGTCTTGAAGTGAGTGAGGCAAAATTTCCAAAAGAAGAGAATACATTTTTATGAAAATTATAAAATCTGTTTTTGATGCACAAAATAAAATTCCTAAAAAATATTTAGGCTTTGTTGCTACAATGGGTGCCCTACATGAGGGTCATAGAGCATTAATAAATAAATCTAAACAAGAAAATGATAAAACTTGTGTAAGTATATTTGTAAACCCAACACAATTTAACAATACTAAGGATTTTAAAACTTATCCTAGGAGAACAGATGAGGATTTATCCTATTGTGAAAACCTAGGGGTTGATTATGTTTTTATTCCTAAATTATCTCAAATATATTATAACAAAGAAACTGTAAAAATATCAGAGAAATTTTTGACAAAAAATTTTGAAGGCCTTCATAGGCCTAATCACTTTGATGGTGTTTTACAGATAATAATGAAACTTTTAAATATAATCTCCCCAAGCAAAGCTTATTTTGGAGAGAAAGATTATCAACAACTTAAGATTATTAAAAAAATGGTACAAGAATACTTTATAAATGTTAATATCATTAGTGTTCCTATTTTAAGAGACTCCTCAGGATTAGCATTGTCGTCAAGAAACTATAAGTTATCAGAAAATGGCCTTCTTCAAGCTAGACAAATAGCTACAGCTTTTTTAAAAACAAACTCTAAGAAAGATTTTTTAAAAGAAACTGGATCAAAACTTAAGCTTGAATACTATGGATCTGAATGGGGAAGAACCCTAATAGCCCACTATGTAGAGGGCGTCCGGCTTATAGATAATAAGCCAGTAAAGGTTAACACATGAAAATTCTAATAAAAATAAGTGGTTCAATCTCAGTATTTAAAATCTGTTTAGTTGTTTCTAAACTTGTAAAACAAGGTCACAAAGTTAAAGTTGCAACTACTCTAAGTAGTTTAAAATTTGTTGGCACCTCAACGTGGGAAGGCTTAAGTGGGAATAAAGTTTTTTGCGATGACTTTACCCCAGGACAACGGTTGGATCATATATATTTAAATGATTGGGCTGACCTTATAGTGTTAGCACCGGCTACAGCACAAACACTCAATGTTATTTCAAATGGCGTAGGTTCAAATGTGATCACAACACTTTTTTTAGCCAGAAAAAAAACATGCCCATACTTAATTTTTCCAGCAATGAACCCTCGAATGTGGGAAACAAAAACTGTTCAACAATCTGTGGAAAAACTTAAAAGTTTTGATAATGTAAGGGTCTTTAAACCTAAGTCAGGTTCTATGGCCTGTAGTCATAACGGTGTCGGCAGACTTAATGAACCAAGCTTTATTTTAAATGAAATACTTAAGTTTGATATAAAAAATAAAAAAGCTTTGATAACACTTGGTGGTACAACTGAGGATATTGATGGCGTCAGACAAATCACTAATTTTTCTTCAGGGGAAACTGGACTTGAAATAGCAAAAGCCCTTAAGAAACATTATGAGGTGACCGTGGTGGCCTCAAAACAAGCTTTAAAAAATGCTCTAGATTTAGAAGGAATACGACTGATTCCCTTTTTAAATTTAAGTGACTTAACTAAAGAATTAAAAAACCTTTTAGAGTCTAAAGTTTTTGATTTAATTATTCACGCAGCAGCTATAAGTGATTTTTTACCTATTAAAAAGCAAGATAAGAAAATTTCTTCATTAGATGATTTTGTTATTGAATTTAAAAAAGCTCCTAAAATACTAAATTCATTGAAAAAATGGTCTAAAAATAAGAACTCTAAACTTATAAGCTTTAAATTAACTCACAATCAAAGCTCTAAAGAAATAATTAAAAAAATTAATACTCAATTTCAAAATAGTAAATCTGATTTTATTATCCTAAATGAATTAAAAAATATAAATTTGAATAAACATGAGTATTCAATTTGGCCAAGAGATGCTAAAACTTTTAGCTACTCGGGTGAAACCAAAATACAGATGATTCAAAATATACTGACAATAAAAGGCCTTTAATATGTTGATGTGCTTAGATGTAGGAAATACACAAATACATGGTGGAGTATATATAAGGCAAGATCTTAAATTTCAATTTAGACAGAATACATCAACAGGACTTTCTTCAGATGAGATCGGGGTTTTCTTAAGAACCGTTCTTCGTGAAAATAATATTAATACTGAAAAAATATCTAATATTGCAGTTTGTTCTGTGGTTCCTCATATGGATTACAGTTTAAAGAGTGCGTGTATAAAGTATTTTACAGAAAAAGTGATGTTTGTACAGCCTGGGTTAAAAACAGGCTTAAGAATAAAATATTCAAACCCACTTGAAGTAGGAGCAGATAGAATCGCAAATTCAGTTGCTGCAAAAAACTTATACCCAAATAAAAATATTTTAATAGTTGATTTTGGAACAGCTACAACACTTGATGCAGTTTCAAAAAAAGGAGATTATCTAGGTGGTGCAATTTTAGGAGGAGCAAAAATTATGATTTCTGCTCTTGAAAGTAAAACAGCCAGACTTCCCTCAGTTGAAATTAAAAAACCTATTAAAGTTTGTGGTACAACTACAGTTGAAAGTATCCAAAGTGGACTTTATTGGTCTACACTTGGTGGAGTTAAAGAACTCATAAAACAAATTACTTTAGATAAATTTAAAACAGAAGCTCCAATAGTAATTGGAACAGGTGGTGTTGGCCAGCTTTTTAAAGATGAAAAGCTTTTTCAGGTTTATATGCCAGAGCTAGTTTTAAAGGGGTTGTATGATCTTTATCAAAAAAATCATGTGACGTATTAATTGTAAACGCCTCATTATCAAAGGCATGTTGACTCATTTTAAAATATAACTCAAATAATGAGCTATTAAGCCTAAAGTAAATTATTTAACCTCTAGGTTTTTTCTTTAAATTTAATCTCTAACCTCAGCTAGCTGATGAAAACACCCACATGAGAATTTATTTTTTAGAAAAATATGCAACAAAAACTCTGAGTAATCAGAGTCAAAAATGAATTCATGAATTTTAATCTCCAGACTTTAGTTCAACAACACCTCTGTCTTAAAAAAATAACTAAGAACAGCATCTGCATATGTATAGTCACTGCCTATAAGAAAAACAACAAAATCAATGTTTTACCTATGTTTATGGGCTTCTTCGCGTTTTAGTCATTTCATTTTATTTCACATTATTTAACGTCATTTCACGATTTCAGTCGTGAAAGTCGTAAGAGTCGTAACGGTCGTGCTGAATTACAGACCACCTTTAAAACTCTATTTTCTAAAATTTTACTAATGAAAAAACTGTAGACGATGGATATATTGGTCTCCCACTTGTTAGAAAAAATAACACCAGAGGATATAGAAAGTTTGAAACTTAAATCTATTACTTAAGAGCATGAAGACAGAAGATTAAGGCATCTTTGGGAAAAGAAAAAAGGCAAAATCTCTGAAAGTAAGTGGAAAGAAATGCTTTATATTAGACAGCTTGCAGGCCTCATTGCGGAAAACTCAAGGCTTCAGGTTGCCACAAGTGCCTAGTGGAAATGTAATAAACCATAGAGAGGAAGTGTCACATTTTCTCTCTAATTATAGGTACTTAGTGGTACATCTTGACAAACTACCGCAATCAGTGTAGTTTATAAAGGAGTCATGGAGTGATTATTAAAAAGATTATTTATTTTGTAACAGAAAATGGAAGTTCCCCTTTTGAAGACTGGCTGAACAAATTAGACAGTGTTTCACAAGCAATTGTATCTAGGTTTGTTCACAGAGTAGCAAAAGGCGGAGCTAAGAAATCCATAAAAGCACTTAAAGACGGTGTTTTTGAAATAAAAATAACACACGGCCCAGGCTTATAGAGTGTATTTTGCTGAAGATGGGAATGAGTTAATTATTCTCCTCGTAGGTGGAGATAAAAAAACTCAAAGTCGTGACATAGATAAAGCTAAGGAGCTTTGGAGGAATTATGGCAAATAGACATAAAGACTTTAACGAGTTGATCGCAACCAAGTTTGAAAACGTAGAATTTTCTCAAGCGTATATAATGACTCTTATCAATGATGAAGAGATGAGTATTGATGAAGCTTTGCGTGAAACAATTATTGCAATGGGGCTACAACCCTTTGCTGATAAAGCAGAAATATCAATCCAATATGTGTCAGACTTCGTTAAGAAAAGAAAGAAATTCTCAACTGAGTCAATCGACAAGT
The DNA here is from genome assembly GCA_965205945.1 of Bdellovibrionales bacterium. GTDB lineage: Bacteria > Bdellovibrionota > Bdellovibrionia > Bdellovibrionales > UBA1609 > JALZUR01. The sequence goes on from CBDBIB010000001.1 coordinate 258,612, forward strand.
ATTTGCAAAAAGCATTTCACTTAAAGATTAAAATGAGTGTTGAATCTGTCAAAGGCGAAGTAGCATAATAGACCTCCCCAAAATACTGGACACTTTTCTAAGTGCGAACTAAACTTAAAAGGAGAGGTAAAAAGGCATGAAGAAGAAAGAGGCTACAGAGTCTAGAAAAAAGTACAATACTTTTTCAGAAGAATTTAAAGAAGAAGCTGTTGAATTGGCAAATAGAGTTGGAAACAGCCAGGCATCAAGAGATCTAGGAACTACTGAAACCAGTATTAGAAATTGGAGAAAAAAGCTAAATCCAACTCCTGAAAGCTTATTAAAAGAGGAAAATAAGAAGTCATATAGAGAGCTTGAGAAAGAAAATAAGCGTTTAAAAAAAGAGCTTGGCTGGATGCAGGAAATTAATACAGTGTTAAAAAAAAGCACAGCGATTTTCTCCTCAGATTAGATCAAAAAGTCAAAATCATGAAAGAGCTAAGTTTAACAATTCCCGTCTATTTTTTTATGCATTTTTTTTGGAGTAAGTAAGAGTACTTTTTATTATTTAAATAATAAAAAAAGCTCAAAATCGTTTCAAAGGAAAACAAAAATAAAGGAAAGAATTAAGAGCATTTTTGAATCATCGTATAAAACTTATGGTTCACCACGTATTTATGAGGAGTTAAAAAATAAGGGCATTTGGATAAGTGAGAACACAGTGGCTAAGTATATGGTTGAAATAGGCTTAGATGCTAGACACAAGAAGGTTTTTAAGGTTAAGACAACAGATTCAAAGCATAAGTATAACATAGCACCAAGACTGTTTAAGGTTGAAAAAGAAGAGTCTTTGCCAAAAGATCCTGGAAGAATTCTAGCCGGCGACATAACATATTTAAGGCAAGGGACAGGGAGAAACTTTTTATACTTAGCCGTAGTAATTGATTTATTTAACCGTAAAGTTGTTGGTTGGAGTATAGGTAAAAGCTTAGAGACAAGATTGGTGTTAAAAGCACTTAAAATGGCCATAAAAAAAGTTGGCCCAAGTGCTGAAGTGATTTTTCATTCAAATCGTGGGTCTCAATACGCTAGTGATGCTTATAGACAGTTTTTAAAAAACAAAAAGATAAGACCAAGTATGAGTAGAAAAGGGAATTGCTATGATAATGCACATACTGAAAGTTGGTTTTCAAGTTTAAAAAAAAGAATTTTTATATAGAAAAAACTATACTGGAGAAAGAGAATTAAGATCGTTAGTATTTGAATATATTGAAGTTTGGTATAACAAGAAAAGAAGGCATTCTTCTCTTGGTTATCAAAGCCCTAAAGGGTATGCAATTAAACACAACCTCGCATAGGAAAAAGTGTCCTATTTCTTTGAGCAAGTCCATAATGAACTGTCATTATGTCACTCGCTCATTAACTAAACCGTGGGAAGGAAAAGAACGAAAGTTGGTATACTACGACTTTAAATCTGATTCTATCTTAGAAACTACATCAAAAACTCTTTTTGCGGAAAAAGACTTGCTTGAAGAGAAATATGAAGAAGCCCTAAGTAAATTAATAGAAAGACCACTTGGTATATTCAAACAACAAATAATAGAAAAAAAACAGAATGAAGTTAAAGTAGAGGCCATAAGGTATTGTTTTTTTGCTATGTAATCTTATTTTAACCCCCTTTGTGATATTATTTGGCTCGCAATTAATCTAGGGCAAGATATTTATGAGTTCTTTAGTGATTTCCTAAAAAATATCAAGCCTTTAAAAGTTAGCCTTTTTGTGAGCTATTACGCCTATAAGTAAAACACCTTAGTATCATTAATTTCAGATCAATACACATCTTTCCATAATTAAAGGCATTTTTTAAATTTAATATTAAGACTAAATAAGAAAAACCGATTATAAGTATAATGGCGTATACTAGAACTATAATTCCTCTCATCTTACTAAGCTTTGCTTTCCAGACTTTTGCCTATGAAGATGGTGGTGGATTTTATCGTGATGATGCTTACTCCATAGGAGAGAGAAGTACCTGTGGGAGCTTATGTATTTTAAGTCCCAATTATTATGAAGGATATTTATATCAGCAAGAAAGAAACTCTCGCCTATTTGCCCCTGAAATTATAATCACTAGTACACAGCAAGAAGATAAAATCAATGCCTTGAATTATAAATCTAAGGATTTACTTCAAGGTCTGGGGTGGGGGCCTGATACTAATGTGAGTAAGCTTGTTGTAAAGAGAAGAATTCGTATAGCAAGAGCTTTAAGAGACATGGGGTTTCAAATAGCTGAAAATAATAAAAGCTTAAAATCTGCATTTTGGAGAGAAATTAGAAAACCTATTTTATATAGCCTTAGAGACCGTATAACTGAGCCATATAAAAAAAAGAAGCTCTCGCTTAACGAGAAGACAAAGATTTGGTTTTTAGAACAAACTGTAGATGCGGGAGCATCAAGTTTGAATTTAGATAGTTTTGGCGGCAGTGATGGGCAAGCACTTAATACAGATTTTAATATTCAAAACCTTATCTTCAAATTTTATCCTCGAGTAGATCCCATTGTGGGACGCTATGGGATGCGCTTTAAGGTAAGAAAATATGTAATTAAGCATAGAAAGCTTCATTTTAGTTTAAGCGCAAACTATTGCAATTCTTCTACTGGTTTTGGGGATAAAATATGCAAATATCAACATGAATTGTCTACAAGTTTTTCTTTTATAAGTCCTACAAGAAAATGGGTTGGTTTAGCTTATGTGTCTTATCAAACATCTTCTCAAGACGAGAATGCATATTTTGTTGATGGTAAGTCTTATCAGCATACTCCATGGCTTACAGGGGTGAGCGCAACCTATCAATTTTATTAAGTAATTTATTTTATAAAACCACTATATTCAAGGTTTTTTTAAAAAACCCTTTAAAAAACCTCGAATATAGAATTGCAGTTAAATTGACAAGTATCTAGGCTCATGGCACAAACAAGCATCATGGGAGGAAGTCTATGTATGCCATTTTAAAATCAGGTGGAAAACAATATCGTGTTAAAGCTGGTGACTCATTAAAAGTTGAAAAACTTAGTCAAAACGTTGGATCTGAAATCAATATTAATAAGGTTTTATTAGTTGGTGGAGATAAAACATTTATTGGAACACCATTAGTGAACAAGGCATCTGTAATAGCAGTTGTGACTAAACAAGCAAGATATTCAAAAATCATGGTTCTTAAAAAGAAAAGAAGGCAAGGCTATCGAAAGCTTCAAGGTCATAGACAAGATTTTACAGAGCTTTTTATTAAAAGTATTCAATCTCCTAACAATGATGTTAGTAAGGCAGAAAAAGAAGCTAAAATTTATACTACTAAGGTTTAGTTGTTTAGCTTAAATATTTAAATATAAGGGTTTAGTTATGGCATCAAAAAAAGCTGCGGGCAGTTCAAAAAACGGAAGAGATAGCAAAAGTAAAAGGCTTGGTGTGAAAAGGTTTGGTGGAGAAAATGTTTTGCCTGGAACTATCATTATCAGGCAACGTGGAACAAAAGTTCACCCAGGAAATAATGTTGGAGTAGGTAAAGATTTTACAATTTTTGCAAAAATCCATGGAAAGGTTAAATTTGAAAGAATGGATAAAAAAAGATTTAAAGTAAGCGTTTATTCTTTACAAAATGGCACAACCTAATAATCCAACCTTTTTAAAAAAACAGATATGACCATGGAATTTGTGCCACCATATCTGTTCTAGGCTATTTAAATAAATTAGAGAATTAATATATGAGCCCCTCAATACCGTTATTTATAGATAAGATTCAGATTAAAATTGCTTCAGGTAATGGAGGCTCTGGCTGTGTAAGTTTTCGTAGAGAAGCCAAAGTCCCACGTGGAGGTCCTGATGGTGGAGATGGAGGTAAAGGAGGAAATGTCTATATTGTGGGGGATCGGTATAAGCATACACTCTTAGACTATAAATATAAGAAAAATTATTTTGCTAAAAATGGCATGCCTGGACTTGGAGCTAAGTGTTATGGAAAAGCTGGAGCAAACACAGTCTTACCGGTTCCTTTAGGAACTCAAATTAGAAATAAAGAAACTAAAAAACTTATTCTTGATGTAGTAGATGAGGAAATGTATTTATTATTAAAAGGTGGTAAGGGTGGCCTTGGAAATTGGCACTTTAAAAGCGCAAGATTGCAAGCGCCAGAGTATGCACAAGGTGGGATTTTAGGCGAATCAATGGAGGTTACTTTAGAGTTAAAACTTTTAGCTGATATAGGACTAGTGGGATTTCCCAATGCAGGTAAATCAACACTAATCTCAGTTTTATCAAAAGCTCGTCCAAAAATTGCACCATATCCATTTACTACTTTAAACCCTCAACTAGGAGTAATGGAGCATAAGCAGACAGAGTTAGTTATTGCAGATCTGCCAGGCTTAATTAAAGGAGCTTCAGATGGTGTAGGGTTAGGATACAGGTTCTTAAGGCATGCTGAAAGAACCAGTCAAATTCTACACTTGATTTCTTTAGACCCTAATGAAGAAGAAAGTCCTTATAAGAGATATCTTGCTATTTGCAAGGAACTTAAAAATTATCAAAACCGACATATGAAAGAAAATGAAAAAAAAATATATAAGTTAAAGGAAAAGGTTCTTTTAACTAAGGCAGATATTTGTCCTAACAACCTACAAGAACAAGCAGTAGATGAATTTTATAATCATGGCATTAAAGCAATGGTAATTTCATCTGCATCACATGAAAATATAGAAGTTTTAAAAGATAATTTGATTAAAGAAGAAGTAAACCATCATGGCAAATAAAATAGGGGTTTTTGGTGGAGTGTTTAGTCCTATCCATTTTGGACATATCAATAGTATTTTAAATGTAAAAGAAAAAATGAAGCTTAATAAAATAAGGGTTATTCCAGCTTTTCAAAGTCCGGGTAAAGAAATCATTAAAAAACCTACAGCTGAAGAAAGGCTAGAGTTAGTAAAGTTAGGACTTGCAGATTACTTAGATGAGGTAAGTGTTGAGGCTTATGAAATTCAAAAAGGTGGAACTAGCTATTCTATAGATACACTTACAACACTGAAGAATGAAAATCCTGACGATTTATTTTATCTTATTATTGGCCTTGATCAGTTTAACACTTTTGATTCATGGAAGGATTTTAATAAAATTATCAAACTTGTAAATATTATTGTAACATCTCGCCCTGGATATTTCTTTCCGTTGTCTAAAGAGGAATTTCCTGAAGGCTTGAGAAAAAAAGTGGATGACTTTGATGGCTATACAGCAATTTTAAAGCATGGTGGTCAAATTAATTTTATCCGGCTTAAAGATCACGATATGAGTTCTTCTGATATTAGAAAAAAAGTGAGGCTCAATCAGTCTATTCATAAATATGTCCCTATTCAAGTAGAAACCTATATTAATAAAAAAAACCTTTATACAATGGAAGAAGGCGTTGATTACGACTCTCGCCATTTAACTCAAAAAATCATAGGAGTATTAAAAAAAAATGGTGGTATAAATATATTAGGTTTTGATTTATCAAATGATAATCAAATAACAGACTTCTCTATTATCACATCAACTCAAAGTAAAAGGGCTAATACAAGTCTTGCTAATCAAGTGATTGATCTTGTTAGAGATACGCTTGGAGTTAGACCAATGGCTGTTGATGGTCAAGACGAGGCCAACTGGATTGCTATTGATTACGGTTCTGTGATGGTTCATTTATTTCATGAATATTTAAGGTATGAGTATAAAATAGAAGAACTTTGGAGTTCATATCCAAAATTATAAATGAATATAGAAATACTGTGTCCTGAATTTAAAAACCTAGAAATAATCTTTAAAACTGTTGAACGATACGTTTTTATGACAAACCGATTTACTTCATGTGTATTAAAAGAATTTAAAACTGAAAAAAATGGATCTCCTAAATATAAAATAGAAAAAGAAGGGGCAAGGATTTTAAAGAAAATTTCAAACAAAGACTTTCTTATTGTTTTAGATAAGAAGGGCAGCTCTTTTCAAACACTAGAATTGAGTCAGAAATTAGAATATCTTCAGAATAATCAAGGCGTTGAAAAACTAATCTTTTTAATTGGTGGTCCTTACGGGGTTAGTGATAAAATAAAAAATAGAGCCAATTTAAAAGTTAAACTTTCTGAATTCACTCTTAACTCTAAGGTGGCCACTATTGTTTTATCCGAACAGGTTTATCGGTTATTCTCATTAATTGCCGGACACCCTTATCATAATCAGTAGAAAATAAGCACACATTCTAGTTTGCAAACTAAATATATGCGTAAGTTTTTTTGTATAATTTGTGATGTTATAAAATTTAGAAAAAATATGATCTGTGGGTATTGTGAGAATAAGATAGGATCTCGTAAGAAAGCTTATTTTTTAAGATATGAGGAAAAAGTTCCTCACTACTATTTATTTGAATGGAATTTAGAGACTGATTTTTTTTGCAGGAAATTAGTTTGTTTTTTAAAACATCAAAAAGTTGATAAATTTAAAGAATGGACGTATTTATTCCCCTCTCAAATAAGTTTTATTGGATCTAGAGTAGCTTTTGTGCCTAAATCATCTTCTCAAAAAACTTTAAATCATGCTAAAGAATTAGCTTTAAGTTTAAAAAAACTTTTAAACTTAAAAAGTATTTTAGAGATAGACGAGACCTTCGAAGCTCAGAAGAAAAAAACTCGAATAAATCGACTAAAAGTGAAGAAAAATTTTAAGAAAAAAATACGACTAGACTACCAATGGGTTTTTATAGATGATGTCTTTGTTACAGGTGCAACTTATGGCAGAATAAAATCTGAAATAGAGAACCTACCTGAAATGATAGTGACACTTTTTTACAAATCATTAATTAAGGGAGAAGAAAGGAATGTTTTTTAAAATATTTTTTATTCCAATGTTTTTATTTGCAAAAGAACCTGTGAAAACTCATGATTCAGCTCAAAAACTCTTACAGAGTATGATCCTTACTTACAATCAAGCTAAGTATATGAAGTGTAGTTTTAATAAACTTTCTAAATCAATGCTTTTAAGCACTGTTGAGAAAACAAAAGGAACTCTAGAATACTCTAAAAAGAAAATTAGATTAGAGATGACCGGAGAAAACAAAAGTATTTTCATCAAAGGTCACGAAAAATTTTGGCATATTAGTGGTAAAAATGTAACCACAGGAAATGTAAAAGACGCCGTACCAAATATTTTTGATTCTATTTTTTCAAATACAACTATTTGGTCAAAACTTGGAGTAAAATATATTTCTGTTTCAAAGAAAAAAGCTAAAATTAAAATAGATCCAAAAGGAAAATTCCCTAATATTTTAGAAATAGTAATGAAAATTAATTTAAAAAAAAGAACGTTAATTCAACTAAACTATACCGATGATGTGAATAATTCTGTGGAAATTTCTTTTAAGAATATAAGATTTTTTTCAAAAGAAAGGCCTGAAAGATTCATCTATAAATAAGCATAAAACTACTTACTCTAATTAAACTATAAAAATCTAGAATAATTTTTAATAATTTTAAACGAATTCACTTAAGAAAATTTTTTAAAAATAAAACACCTTATAAAATATTAACTAAGAATGAGAAAGTCCTAGCTTTTTAAATTATCACCTAGGCTTTAGTGATGTAAAGTAAGCGCCCTAAAACCCTGACTTTTACCCACAAATCATAAGTTATTACCTGTTTTAATATCATTAAATTTTATCATCGCCCTCCACAGAACTTGTTGGCCTGGAGGTGGGCCAGAGTTCCTTGCTAAATAACCTCCTAGTCTTGCAAACGATTTTACAAATTTTGCCAAGCTATCATTTGCTCCTAATAACCTGCCTGACTGCTCTTCTAATTTTGATAACAAAACTTGTTCCTCTTTTGTAAAACAGTGATCTGCATTTACTTCGCAATCAACTCTAGAAATCCTTGAAATCCAAAATATTCGCCAAGCTAAAACACTCCTAAACGCTACATACTTTTTGATCCTCTCTAAACTCCTTAAACGACTTTTCTCTACACTAAAACCTGATTTTAACGCCTTAAAATACACTTTTATATTCCAACGAAGTTTATACCAGTTCACTTTCTCTATAGCCTCTTCAAAATTTGTTATTGGGATATTTGTTAAGAGTTTCTAATCAACTTGATCCTCTCGCTTAGGGCCATCTTCTTTTGCAGATACAACATAGACCTCAACGGGGGGATAATCTTTACTCCTATGTGGAGAAGGCAGGACTGTAACTTTATAGAAGCGAATCTTTACTTTCGCAGTTCTTGCCTCTCTTTTATGAGTCTTAGGCAGATTGAGATTGTAACTGCCTACAGGAGCTGTTTTCGGGATATTATCATAAATCTTTATTTTCTTCTTTGATGTACACCTATCATGAACTCCACGAATTAAAAAGTTTGTACCAAAACTAATACAATTAAAAAATAACTCATACATATCCCCGCACCTCGGTCACAAATGTGCACTTGCTTTTCAGCTTGAAATTCAGCAACAACTAAGTTCACCCCCCTCAATCCAACTAAAACTTTCTTTTTCTTGAACAGGGACTCTGGTAAAGTTCTTTCCAGCTTTTCTTATTTTTCTTCTGTTTTTAGAATCACGAGACCACATTTTTTGATTCACTAAACCTAAAGGAACTCCCGTTTTACTTAATAGAGCAAGAGATGAATGTATCATTAAACCTGGTGTATCGTACTCTTTACCATTTCGATGATCTATGTAGGACCCTAAGTATCCTGCGTTGCCTTAAAAGACTTTATTTTTTGAGAAAGTTATTTCACTTAAGTCATGTAAAATTAAAGACATATCATTTTCATCTAGAGCATTCATTCTGTTGAGCGTTTGTTTTATGTGAGGTTTGAGAATTTCTTCAGCCTGAAAGTTGTCATTATCAAAGAATCTATAAGCCGCCTTAGAAGATTTCCAATCTTGGCATGAAAAAGAGATAGACTCACCATTATTTTTACTCAAAGCCTCAGCAAGGTATTCAAGTCTGTGGTTAAGTCGTTTATCACCAAGTTGAGCATTTTTAAATTCATTTTTAATATTTACAAAAACTCCAATTCTTAAAATCAATTTGGAGTTTAATATTATTTTGATTTTAAAATTATAAAACCTAGACCTATTTGTGGGTAAAAGTCAGGGTTTTAGGGCGCTTACATTTAAAAGCACTTTTTCAAAAGTAAATAGGCATTGCCGTTACAGAGGTATTGAAAAAGTAGAGTTCCAGGCTTTGATGGAGGCTGCAGTTTAAAGCTTAAAATGGGTCATCAGGATAGGTTTGTCTAATTTAAGTTTTTAGAGGAAGTTTATAAAAAAAGAGTCTTCAAAACCCGGTTTTGAGAGCCTGTAAATTAAATTGTAAATATAGCGTTTGAAAAAAGCTGTGTTGAATGTCTACTAAGACTGTTCGATTTTAAGTCCGCTTAAGCTGCGTTGGAAAAATTTGTACTCGCTTTTGTGACAGTCTCATATAGGATCTAGATTTTAAACCAAGTCAAACCTTAATAAAACGCTATACAACTTCTTAGTGTCGTAATGATGAGCTAATTTGGTCTCACAATAATACAATTTAAAGTTTAAAATTTATAAAAGTTTTCGGTAAATTATGCCGAAAGGCTAGGTATGAGTAAGGTTATACAATGCTTATTTATAATAGGTTTAGTTGGTTGCAATCAGGAAAGTAACGTAGAGTTTTCTTCTATTAATAACGTGTTAATTTTAAAAGGGAATATGACTCTTGACTTTGGTGAAGTTATTATTGGAGAGAGTAAAAGTCTTGATTACGAAATAAGAAACCTTACAAATCTAAGTGTTGAACCTGGAAGCTTTAAACTTATGCCTGTTAAAATGCTTAACACTCAAAACTCCTCCCCTTTTAAATTAGAATTAGGTACTTGCACAGAGATCTTAAAAAAACTTAATAAGTGTTCTGTAAAGATAACCTATACACCTGAAAAAAAGGAGATCATTAATACTCGTTTAAAAATATTTTATAAATATAGCTCTGTTTTAAATTCAAACATTCTTATTGAGAGTGTGCATTCTAAAGGAATCGATTTAAACAGTTTAATTCCAACAATTGACATAACAAACCCTGTAAATGAAACTTACATTAACCTTAATAACGAAAGTGCTTTTAGGGTTTTAGGAACATGTTCTGAAAATGGTGAGCTTATCACATTTTCACATGGTACAAGCTTTATTACTTGTTCTAATAAAAGCTTTAGTGGTGATATTGATTTTTCAAGCCTAAGTGATGGTCCACTTTCACTAACTGCTAGTATCACAAACATTGCTGGAAATTCTAAAACTTCAGGTGTTTTAAATCTAATAAAAGATACTAAACCCCCTATTGTCAGTATTGGAAGCCATATAATAAGCAGTTCAAATTCTATAGACTTTCCCATAACTGTAAGCCAAGACTTTAGTAGTATAAACCTAGAAAAGAGCAATGTCAGCCTTACTGGAGCTACTACAGGTTGCACAGTTTTAGTAACAAATGGAACAACTATTAATCCAAGTATTAGGATTTCAGACTGCAGTGATGAAACCGGAAATATTCAAATTACAATCGCCTCTGGTGTTGCACAAGATGCAGCCGGAAACCTGTCTGATGTAGTTAGTTTAAGCACTGAAATACAAAATTTAGGAACCCCTTTTACAGCTAAATTTAGTATTTATGGTAGTGATTTAAATTTAAATCTTAGTTTAAGTTCTTCTTATACATATAACTTTATGGTTCATTGGGGGGATGGAACCTCGGGAGTTGTTACTTCATCAAGTGATTTAGATAAAAATCATACTTATTCATCTTCAGGGACTTATATAGTTAAAATCACTGGGCGCTGCCCATATCTTAACTTTCGTGATAGCGAGCAAATAATTGAGGTTACAGAATTAGGAGACACAGGGTGGGAAAGTTTTAGTTATATGTTTTATAAAGCAGATAACTTAACTCTTGTTAATGGTGGCTCAACTAGACATGTTACTAGTATGAACTCTATGTTTTCTTATGCAGCTTTAGCTAACCCTGACACCTCTGACTGGGACACTTCTAAGGTTACTAGTATGAGCTCTATGTTTAATAATGCAGCTTTAGCTAACCCTGACACCTCTGACTGGGACACTTCTAAGGTTACTGATATGGGCTTGATGTTTTATGATGCAGATTTAGCTAACCCTGACACCTCTGACTGGGACACTTCTAAGGTTACTGATATGAGGTCTATGTTTTATAATGCAGATTTAGCTAACCCTGACACCTCTAACTGGGACACTTCTAAGGTTACTAGTATGAGCTCTATGTTTAATAGTGCAGCTTTAGCTAACCCTGACACCTCTGACTGGGACACTTCTAAGGTTACTGATATGGGCTTGATGTTTTATGATGCAGATTTAGCTAACCCTGACACCTCTGACTGGGACACTTCTAAGGTTACTAGTATGAGCTCTATGTTTTCTAATACAGCTTTAGCTAACCCTGACACCTCTAACTGGGACACTTCTAAGGTTACTAATATGAACGGGATGTTTTCTTATGCAGCTTTAGCTAACCCTGACACCTCTGACTGGGACACTTCTAAGGTTACTAGTATGAGCTCTATGTTTAATAATGCAGCTTTAGCTAACCCTGACACCTCTGACTGGGACACTTCTAAGGTTACTAGTATGGGCTTTATGTTTTCTAATACAGCTTTAGCTAACCCTGACACCTCTGACTGGGACACTTCTAAGGTTACTAGTATGGGCTTTATGTTTTCTAATACAGCTTTAGCTAACCCTGACACCTCTAACTGGGACACTTCTAAGGTTACTAGTATGAGCTGGATGTTTTTTAATGCAGATTTAGCTAACCCTGACACCTCTAACTGGGACACTTCTAAGGTTACTAATATGAGCTGGATGTTTTCTGATGCAGATTTAGCTAACCCTGACACCTCTAACTGGGACACTTCTAAGGTTACTAGTATGTATAAGATGTTTTCTAATGCAGCTTTAGCTAACCCTGACACCTCTAACTGGGACACTTCTAAGGTTACTAGTATGTATAAGATGTTTTCTAATGCAGCTTTAGCTAACCCTGACACCTCTGACTGGGACACTTCTAAGGTTACTAGTATGAGCTCTATGTTTAATAATGCAGATTTAGCTAACCCTGACACCTCTAACTGGGACACTTCTAAGGTTACTAGTATGTATAAGATGTTTAATAATGCAGCTTCTTTTGATCAAGACATCAGTTCATGGAATGTTTCTAACGTTCTCGATTGCGGCAGTTTTTCAGGCCGAACTTTAACTTCTTGGACTCGTGCTGAAAAACCTAATTTTACACGTTGTAGCCCTGGTTATTAATTTATTTTTTTTTGATGAATAGAAGAGCTTACTTTAAGAGATCTGCTTTATGTAAGACAGTACCCTTTTTTAACAAGCTCACTAAAGGTTTTATGGCAATTAATTTTATTATTATAAATAACAATGAGGCTAAGAGTCTCTATAACGAATATTTCAATGCAAAGATTTGATTGTATAAGCGGATGTAGAAAAACAAAAAAATGAGGTGTTTAAAGATTTCCTAATTTCTACAAATCTGTTGTAAGATAACCCGAATTCGGGCTTATTCAGGATCTAATATTAACACCAAGCGATTCTGTCGTATTATAACTACAAAGGGAAACTGACGGTCATGCCGTATCATTAATCATCTAGTATTCTTTCTTGACTACTAAATGGAGGTGCAAAGGATGATGGTAATGAATACTCAAAAATCAATTAAAAATTGATATTATTTCTAAGGTTTCAGAGGGAAAAATTAAAATTTGTGATGCTGTAAAACTTTTGAATAAATCCAGGAGAACTATAGAGAGGTATCTTCAAAAATATAATAAAATTGGAATACAGTTTGCTATTCATAAAAATAAAAACTGCTCTCCAGTTAATAAAACTTCTGATAAGTTGAAAGTTAAGGTTCAGCAGTTAATTAAAAAGAAATATTACGATTTTAACTTAACTCACCTTAGTGAAAAACTTGTTGAAGATAAAAATATTCAGGTTAATAGAGAGACTTTAAGATGTTAGGCTCACGAAATTCACCATGTGAAAAAAGCAAAAAAAAGAAGACCTAAGGCGCGTAAAAAAAGAAATCGTATGGAGTCTCCAGGGCTTTTATTGCAGATGGATGGAAGTCTTCACCGCTGGTTTGGCCATTCAAAGTCGTGTTTAATAGCCATTATTGATGATGCTAATAGTGAAGTTCATGCTGAGTTTTTTAATTCTGAAACGATACTGAGCTGTATGAAAGTTTTAAAAGATCTTATTAAAAAAAGAGGCGTTTTTAAGGCCTTATATGTTGATCGTGCTGGTATTTTTGGTGGGCCTAAAAGATGTCATTTTTCTAAAAGTGCAAAGAGCTTGTGGTGAGTTAGGTATTGAAATTGTTTTTGCTAATTCTCCAGAAGGAAAAGGACGAATTGAAAGGTCTTTTGACACTTTCCAGGATCGGCTTGTTCCGGAGCTTAGGATAAATAAAATAACAACTATGGATGAAGCTAATAAGTATTTAAAAAATGAATTCATTCCTCAGTATTGGACAAAATCTATCATGGTTTAGCCTGAAAATTTAACCTCTGAATATTTACCAGTTCCACTCAATAAAAATTTAGATAATATTTTTCTTACTAAAGAATATCGAAAAATCAGTTCTGATCACACATTTAGCTATGGTAATAAATTTTACTTAATCAACTCTAAATTAAAGCATTCCATTGCTAGGCAAGAAATTGAAATTCGTACAGAAGTAGCTGGGAAGTTTAAGGCCTATTTTTCTCATAAAGAGTTGTCTATTTCAGAGGTTGTAGAACCCACTAGGCTCTCTATGCTTGACCTTGAAATCCAAAAGAACTAGAGATGTATTGGAATTAGCCGATTCTCTACAGAGCGTCTCTGAGGCCTCTAGGATTACTGGTGTTTCAAGGCAAACTATTCATAAAAATAGAAAAATTCTTAAAGAAAAAGGACCTGAGGCGTTGAAGCGAACTTTTAATAAAAATCATTACCATAAAAATAAGGCTAACAAAGACTTGGAAGCTACAGTATAGAGTTTTCTCTAAAAAACCCACACCTTGGTCAACAGCAAGTAGCCCTACAGTTAAATGAGGCTTATAAGACTGACATTAGCGCATCTGGTGTAAGACTTATTTGGCAAAGACATAAAATGCAAACCATAGCTCTAAGAATTATGAAGACTGAGAAAACTAGGCAAAAAGAGGTGGCTTAAAATTAAATTTTATGATTTTTTATAACGCACCGATACCGACAAAGTCACTTTATAATTAAACCGTCAGTTTCCCTCTGTAATGACACTATTACATATCTTTTAAAAATTATCGTTATTTAGCAATTTTTCTTTTTTCAAGCTGATACTTATCTACTTTCATAATTAAACCAGCTCTGCTTATGCCAAGTTCTTTTGCAAGCCTAGATTTATTCCATCCAGTTCTTCTAAGCCCTTCATAAATCATTTTTCTTTCCAAATCTTGTAAGGCATCCTTTAGTTTTCCATGAATACGAGCTCCTTGTATATTAGGGTTGTTTCCAGATTCTAGTATTTTTCCAGAAAGCATATTATGTGTAATTTTTTGCTCAGCCCCACTTAAAACAACTAATCTCTCAACTTCATTTTTAAGTTCACGAACGTTACCTGGCCAAGTATAGTCGTAAAGCTTTTCTAGAGCACTTTTTGTAATAATTTTTTTACCACCATCTTTTTTATTAACTTCATTCATAAAATTTTCTGTTAATAATGGAATATCTTCTTTTCGATCTTTTAATGAAGGAACTTTAATATTAATGACGTTTAATCTATAATATAAATCTTCTCTAAAAGTTCCATCTTCAACCATTTTTTTAAGATCTTTGTTTGTTGCAGCAAGAATTCTTACATTTACTTTTTTTTCTACAGTAGCTCCCACAGGAGTAAAAGTTCCTTCTTGTAATACACGCAAAAGCTTCACCTGCATTTGTACAGAAGTGTCTCCAATTTCATCTAAGAAAAAAGTTCCTTTATGTGCCATTTCAAAAAGACCCTTTTTATCTTTCACAGCTCCTGTGAAAGAACCTTTTGCATGACCAAAAAACTCAGATTCTAGCAAATTGTCATTAAATGCAGAGCAGTTTTGAGTGATTAAGGGTCCATTTTTTCTTGGTGAATTGTAATGAATAGACTTCGCAATAAGCTCCTTACCTGTTCCGTTACTTCCACTAATCAATACAGTTGCCTCAGACTGCTTAATCTTATCTAAAAGATTATAAAGTTGTTGCATAGGTTTAGATTTACCAATCATTGCATCATAATTATAGCGATTACCAAGTTCTTTATTTAGCTCCTTAATCCTATTTTCACGACTAGTAATTTCTAAATGAAGAGTAATGATTTCTTGGCCAACAAGTTCAACTAGTTCAATAAAATGTTCACGCTCTTGATTATTAACATAAGTAACTTTAGACACTGAATCTTGAATCATTTCATTAGAAAAATTTAAAGCACCTAGTTTTTCTCTAATCTGAACAAGAGATTCCTTAGCATTATCTTTTAAAAACCCAAAAGCAACAACAGTTCCCATAAAATCATTTTCTATAATAATTGGAAAAACAATAAGATCAAACCCAATGGTCTCCCATTTTTTAGCACTATATTTACTGTCAGTTAGCTTTAAATCATCAATACACTTTAAAACGACCTCTTTAAAAGAATGAGTTAGACTTTCATTTTGAAAAAGACTTGGAGTAATAGGATTATATGACGTAATTTTTTTAAAATCAGAAGAAATTGGATTTCCAGATTCATTTGTAAAAAAAATATCAACATTCCACCAAGAACCAATAATACTCTTTAGTTTTTTAATTACATGTATGTGTTCAAACTCATCCCATTTTATCATTACAAAATTCCTCCATTATATTTATATATAGAGGCTTTATCGTTAAATTTTTTAAAAACTTTATGGATTTGTAAAAAGTCTAGACACTTTCAAGCCTAAGATCTAATACCATATAAACAACTATAAAGCTTTTTATTATTAAGGAGTTTTAAGTGTGTTCCAGATTCAATTATTTGGCCATCCTTTAAAACAAGAATAATATCAGCATTCTTCACGGTAGAAAGTCTATGAGCTATAACAAAGCAAGTGCGCCCTTCTTTTAAAGAATCGAGTCCTTTTTGGACCTCTTTTTCACTTTGTGTATCAAGAGCGCTTGTGGCTTCATCAAGTAGTAAAATAGGAGCATTTTTAATAAGCGCTCTAGCAATACTAATACGTTGGCGCTCGCCCCCTGAAAAACGAGAGCCTGCCTCACCTACTTGTGTATGTATACTGTTTGGAAGGTTTAAAATAAAATGAGCATTTGAAAGCTTTAAGGCTTTAATAGCCTCCTCTTCTGTAAGATTATTTTTTGCATATTTAAGATTTTTAAAAACACTAGTGTTAAATAAAAACGGATCTTGTGAAACTAATGAAATATGATCTCTTAGAGAAATACTATTTATTTCAGATATTGGAGTATCGTTAAAAAGTATAGTTCCAGAGCTTGGAGTTATGTAACTGTCTATACAATTTAAAAGAGTAGATTTTCCAGCGCCACTTGGTCCAACAAGAGCGATAGTTTTTTTGGAAAAAGTTTTAAAGTTAATACTTTTCAAAATATTTTTTGACCCAATGGAAATATTTAAATTTTTAAATTCAATAGAGTTTAAAAAATCTGGGAAATCTTTTAAACCCATAAAATATTTTGTATTCTCATGTTGGCTAATAATCTTTTGAATACGAACTTTTGCCACTAAAGCTTGTTGAATACGAATAAACGCAGTCTGTGTTTTTTTTGAAGCATCAGTTAAGAATCCAACAGCTGCAGAAATCCCTAAAAAATCTCCAAAATTTAAACCCTCACTATCAACAAGGTATGCAACTAATATAAAGGATCCGCAAAAAACAATAGATGAAAAAGACTCTGTAATAGGACCTGATAGTTCTTCACGAGTAATAATTTTTTTTATAGTATGTAAATACTTTTGAGTCAGAGCACTAAATTTTTTAAGAATGTTTTTTTCAAGGTTAAAAGAATGAATAATTCGTGCACCATCTAGTCCCTCTTTTAGAGTCATTGTAACAGTTTCCATGGTTTCCTGGCTTTGAAGGCTATGTTTTCTAAGACTTTTTGCAAGACGTTTTATAACAATTAAAATAGGTGGAAGAGCAATTAGTAAGAAAAAAGCCACCTTCCAGTTAATTATAAAAAGCCAAGCAATGGAGAAAAGTATTAAAAAAGGCTCCTTTAATAAATCAGCAAGTTTTTTAATGCCCTCTTGATAAATCATAACATCATTTAAAATTCTACTAATAAGTCCACCAGAGCCATCACTCAAAGAATTTTTAAATTTTGTGTCTAAAGAAAGGTAATGAGCCATGAGCTGCTCTCTGGTGTTAACAGCCTTAGTCTCTGCTAAGGTACGGATATTATACATAAAAATATATCTAAATATATTTGCAATAATAAAAGAAAGACATAAGAGCGAAACTGAAAAATATAACGGATCCCAGTTGTATTTAGTGTGCAGAGCAAATATGCTTAAATCAGGTAAGTCTTTAATAGGAGCGCTTGAGGTTTTAAATATCAAATTTCCAAGAACTTGGATTAAACCTGTAGCACTAGCTTTAAAAGCACTTGAAAGAGCACCACATAAAATAATTAAGAACATAATTTTTTTATGTTTTTTTAAATCTGCAAACATGCTTAGAATGGAGTTCAAACTACAGAGGTCCTTTTTTTAATATTAATATGTTCTTTTAAATACTTACCGGTATAAGTCTTAGTCTTACAAATGTCTAGGGGATGTCCAAAACTGGTAATATTTCCTCCTCTAAAACCTGCTTCAGGGCCTATATCTATGACCCAGTCACTACTAGCTATAATATCAAGATTGTGCTCAATAATGATCAAAGAAGCTCCCCCAGATGTTAGTTTATCAAAAACTTTTAACAAGAGTTTAATTTCTTTAAAATGAAGACCCGTAGAGGGTTCATCAAAAATTAAAATACGCCCGTTTAGATCAGAGGAAAGTAGGTACTTAGAAAGCTTAAGCCTCTGACTCTCTCCTCCACTTAAAGTATCTAAGGACTGTCCAAACCGTAAATAGCCAAGACCCAACTCTTCTAAGATTTTTAACGGCTTAATCAAACTTTTTTCTGTTGAAAAAAAACTCAGCGCCTCTGAGCATGTAAGTTCTAATATTTCACACACATTCTTACCATTATACTGTATTTTTAAAACATCAGGCGTGTATTTTAAACCCGAGCATAAATCACAAGGTAGGCATATATCATCCATAAAAAGCATTTCGATTTGGTTAACTCCTAAACCCTTACAGCTAGGACATCGACCCCCATCAGTGTTTAAACTAAATGTGCCAGGTGTATACCCTAAAATTCTAGATTGCGCAGTATTAGATAAAATTTTTCTAACCAAATCAAAAACTTTAAGATAGGTAGCAACAAAAGATCTTTTGGATTTAGAAACACGCCTTTGATCCACAAAATCAATAGATTTACATACGCTTGGAAGGGTTAGTTTTTTATATGGTAATGAGTCTGGTTGGTGCTCTTTTAAAAAAATTTTTAACACTGCAGGGTAAAGAGTTTGTGTAATAAGACTTGATTTTCCAGACCCGCTTACGCCAGTAATACAGATCATTTTTTCAATGGGTAGTTTTAAACAAATATTTTTTAAATTATGACCATGGCATCCCGATATACAAATAAAAGGCGAAATGTCTTTTAACCTTTTTTTTAAAGAAAAAGTTTTTTTATCGCCACTTAAATAAGAAGATGTCAAAGATTTTTTACTTTTTAAAAACCTTGCGCGTGTGCCAGAAAAAATGATTTCCCCTCCATTTTTCCCACTTTCAGGGCCAATTTCAAAAATATACTGACCAGCTTTAATAACCTCTTTGTCATGCTCGACTACAACTAATGTATTCTTATTGTTGTGTAGTTTTTTAAGAAGTTTGATGAGTTTAGTGTTGTCTCTTGGATGAAGTCCAATAGTGGGCTCATCTAAAACATATAAAGTGTCTGATAATTCAGAGCCTAGTTGATTAGAAATGTTTAAACGTTGAAATTCTCCTCCTGATAAAGTTTTAGTTTCTCTTAAAAGCGTTAAGTAACTTAACCCAATATTGTTTAAAAAAGATATACGATTTATAATTTCTTTAAACAACTCTTTTGTTTGTATTCGTGTATTGTTGTTAAGTTTTAAATTCTCCAACCAATTTAAAAAATCTATTATTGATAGGTTACAAACAGCACCAATACTTTTATTGTTGATTTTAACTTGATTGATCTTTGGATTAAGTCTAAAGCCACTGCAATAGGTGCATGTACTTGAGCTTTTAAAACGACTTAAAAACACTCTAACATGCATTTTGTATGTTTTAGTTTCAAGATAATCAAAAAAACCTTGAATACAAGGCCTTTTTTTCTGCCCTCTCCAGACTAAGTTTTTCTCACTCTTTGAAAGATTCTTCCATGGAGTGTTTAAATTAATATTTCTAGATTTACAAAATTCTAAAAGTTGTGAACGTTGTTTAACTGCTGAGGGCATATTATATGGAACTATAGCGCCATCTTGAATACTTAAGGACTCATTGGGAATAATTTTTTTTTCATCCAAGCAAAGCTGATTCCCAAAACCTCTACATTCAGGACAAGCCCCTGCAGCATTATTAAAAGAAAAAAGAGAGGGACTAAGATCCCAAAAAACTTCATTGCATTGACTACACGAAAGGATATCCTTAAACACTAAAACATCTTTTTTAGTTGAAATAACAGAGGCTTCTTTAAGACCAAATAAATCTTTAGAAAGCTGAAAAGCTTGAGAAAGACCATCAAAAATACGCAATTTAGAATCTTTATTTACGCTTAATCTATCTATAATAATATGATAATGATCCTTACATGTACAAAAAGAATCAAATTCAAGATTTAAAGTTTTAACTACAACATGATTATAATCTACCTGAAGTACTTTATAAAAACCGAGTTTAAGCAGTTTATTTTTAAGTTTGGTGAGTTCTAAAATTTTTGACCGCTTAATTAAGCAGGTTATGTAAATTTGCTTATCTTTGAGCTGATTTAAAACTTGAGTTGTTGAGTTTGAAGCATCAAATTTTCTCATTTCAATATTATGATTCGGGCAAAACGGTTTTCCTACCTTTGAAAAAAAAATTCGAATATAATCATATATATCAGTATGAGTTCCAACTGTAGATCTTGACGATCTAATAGAGTTGCGTTGTTCAAGAGCAATTGCAGGAGGAATATTTTGAGCTGAATTAAGCAATGGTTTTTTTGCCTGTCCAACAAACTGTTTTGCATAATTTGAAAGACTTTCTAAATAACGTCGTTGACCTTCAGCAAAAAGAGTTTGAAAGGCTAGTGAGCTTTTTCCTGACCCGCTTGGACCGCAAATGACGACAAAAGAACCTATAGGAATTTTAAAATCTATGTTTTTTAAATTATTCTGCTTAATACCTTTAAGAATAATGTTCTTCATTTTTACTCATCTAAATCTTCCATAAACAAATCTTTTGCATCTACCTCAGTATGAGTACTGCTTTCTTTAGAAGGTTCAAAGTTTTCACGAAAGGCTTGCCTTGCAACACGCTCTGTTTTAGCCCCTGCAAGTTTTCCCGTGTCCTCATCAATATTTGAAAAAACAATTCCTAAAGGAACTCTAAAATCTTCTTTTGGAAGATTTTTATGTGCTTTTAACATATAATCAATCCAAACTGGGAGAGCAGCTCTCCCCCCAACCTCACCCTTACCTAAACCTCGCTCATTATCAAATCCAATCCAAACACCAGTTACAATTTGTGGTGTGTATCCTATAAACCAAGCATCATAATAAGCATTGGTAGTTCCAGTCTTACCTGCTACAGGACGCCTTAAAACTCTTGCCTTAGCTGCGGTTCCTTTTGAACCATAAATAACATCGGAAAGAATATTTGTTATAATATATGCTGTTTGAGGTGTGATCAATTGTGTAGAGGTGTTTTCTGGAAAGACTTTTCTTTGATCTCCAAATTTCATTTCCTGAAAAGTGACTTTCTCAAATATTTCTTTAGAAGCTTTAATTTTTTCTTTAAAACGTTTATCAAACCTATAGTCCTCTAAGAGCGTATTGCCGTTTTGATCTTTAACAGAGTGAATAAGTATTGGTGAAATTTCTTTTCCTAAACGACCAAAATGTGAATAAATCTTTGTCATTTCATAAAGGGTTAAACCACTTGATCCAAGGGCTGCAGTAAGATCACTATTTAATGGAGAAAAAGCTCCAAGGCGACGAGCATAGTTTAAAGCCCAGGGCACAGATATTTTAGTGATAACTTCAATTGTAGGAGCATTTAATGATCGAACTAGCGCATCCCTAAAAATAACATCTCCACTAAAATATCCAGAATGATTAGAAGGTTTATACTTTTTAATAAGAACGTCATCACTTCCCGCCTCTGGAGGAAGCTCCTCTTCAAATACTCGTGGAATGTCTAAAATTTCAGTAACAGGAGTAAACCCATAATCTAAAGCTGAAGCATAGATAATAGGTTTAAACGCAGAGCCTGTTTGCCTTAAAGCCTGATAGGTTCTATTGTACTTACTCTTTTCAAAATCATAACCCCCAACCATGGTGATAATTTCGCTAGTTTTTTGATCAAAAGACAATAAAGCCCCTTGAACAATGGGCTCTTGTTCAAGTTCCACCAGAGCGTGAGAGCCTATATGATCTACAATTTTTGTTTTTAAAATTTTTGAATCTTTAATTTTATCAGATATAATTTTCACTTGTATAACATCACCGACTTTAAGTGCGTGGGAAGGTTTTTTTAAAAAAGCATATTTCCAATGAACTTCGCTATCCGGTTTTCTTGCCCACTTCATAGAATCAAAAATTATAACGCCTCTGTGCTCTCCAAAACGTACAAAAGTAAGGCCCTCTTTATCTGAAACCTTAGTCACAATGGCATCAATAATATCATTTTTTCTAATATAAGAAGGAAGATTAGGTTTTAAGCTAGCTTTATTGTCTTCTAAATTAATATTAAAAACAGTTAAGTTTAAAGGCTCTTTTATGGGACCAATAATTTCACCCTCTAAGTCAATTTCAATTTTTTTATAAAAATTTTGAATAAAAGCATCCCTAGATTTACTTAAAAAAGCTTTAACCTCATCAATGGTGTTATAGTTTGTTTTTGCTCCTCTAAAACCTTGCCGTTTATCTAGTTCATGAAGTCCTTTTTTAATCGCATCTTGTGCAGCCTGTTGTTTTTCTAAATCTAAGGAGGTTTTAATAATGAGCCCATCTTGTAAGAGGGCTTCATCGCCAATTTCATCAGAGAGAACCTGTCTTACTACTTCAACAAAATATGGTGCTATGGCTTTAACTTTTTGTTTAATGTAAACAGTTAGGTTTTCATTTACTGCACTTTTAGCATCCTCTTTAGAAATATATCCCTCCTCAGCCATTCTAAAAAGAACGTAGTGTTGCCGTCTTTTAGCGGCCTTTGGATTTTTAAGAGGAGAATTTTTTGAAGGACGGCTTGTAAGACCAGCAAGAAGAGCAGCTTCCTTTATGGTAATCTCATCCACATTTTTGTTAAAATAAGTTTGAGCTGCCATTCCAACACCGTAGGCACCCTCGCCTAAATAAATATGGTTTAAATATAGATTTAGAATCTTATCTTTTGAATATTTAAGTTCCAGTCTTTTAGCTAAGATAGCTTCCTTAATTTTTCTTTCATAAGAACGTTCGTCAGTTAAAAAAATTTGTTTTACCACCTGCTGGGTTATAGTGGATCCACCCTGTACAGTTTTTCCTGCAAAAAAGTTTTTAATAGCAGCTCGAAGAATAGCTTGATAGTTAATTCCATTATGTGAATAAAAATTAGAATCTTCAGCTGATATGAAAGCTTGCTCTAAATGATTAGGAATATTCTCCTCAGAAACAAGAGTTCTTCTTTCAATATTAAAAAATTCACCAACTTGTTTTTCATTGCGGTCTAAAACTTTAGTAACTTCATTTGGGTTATACTCATCAAGCTTTGCAACGTCAGGTAGTCCTTTTGAAAACCAAAAATAAGCACCAAAAACTAAGACTCCGCCAATAACCACACAGAGAACACAAAATCCTAAAAAACACTTGAGTAGAATTTTACCCATAAAAACCCCTTAAATAAGATACTACTGTTTAAGAAGGGGCGGTGTATAGTTTTTTAGTTAAAAATCATTAGTTTTTATTAATAGAACTAGAAACACTTTTAAACTGCTGTATAATTGAATTGCAACCACTGTTATTTCTTTTAGCATCTTTAAGTTGAATACGTAGCGCATTTGCTTCATTAAAAGCATCAATTTTAGACTTAGAAGCCACTGTTATACTAGGCGCTGATGAGTCCCTCAGATTTGAAGCGGTATGAATTATAGCGCGGTTAGACTCTACTCCAGCCTTTCTTTTAGCAGCTTCTAGCTCTATTTGAGTACTTAAAATATTTGATTGAATAAAAGACCCTTTAGAGCTAGCAGCAAGAGATTCGTTTTCAATATTTTTTAAAGCTCTTAAATATTCACTAACAGCTTGAGCTTGTAAAACATTTAGACTTCCTAAAGTTTTAATTTTTTCAGCTTTAACTTTAGCTCGCTGTTGTTTAAATCTAGTTAATTCTCTCTTGATAATAGACCTTTTACTCTTAATAATACGTTGTTCAAAACTGTACTGTGACCCAAAGCCTGTTCTATCTCCATTTTTTGTGTATAAAGCTGTACAATTCCTAAGGTATCGATTGTATTTAAGAGTGCCAGCATCATTAATACTTAAACCTGTACGGCTTATAAGTTGTGCGTGCGTTAAATATCTTTTTTGCTTATTTATGCTTACTGTTGTAATATATTCTGACCTTATTTTCTCAGCACTTTCACGACACTTCATTTCATTTTCTAAAACGAATTTTCTTAAACCTAATTGAAGTAAATCAAGCTCATCGTACTTTTGAGCTATGTTGTTAGTAATCACTTCCATCTTATTAATTTCAACTTGTAAAGCACTTGTTCGAGCAGAAGAAATTTCTGCTAATGTTTTTTCAAGCTTTGAATGAGCCTCTAGTTTACCACGAGCAATACCAAGAGATTTCTGAGTAAGCTCTTCATAATCTATTTGCAGATTATTCATACGATCTCTAATTCTATCAACTTTTTCCTCAGCCATTTTTAATTCATCTGTTGATGTTGCATTATTAAGACAGTAAGAATATTTTTTAGAATCTTTTTTAGAACAAACATCTAAACGATCAGAACAGGTTTGCTCAACCATCCCTAACCCAGCTTTAGTACACGCTTTAATAAGATCTGTACGCGCTTGGTTTTCATTACGATTTAAGCCATCGCATCTATTTAGATTATATTGTCGATCGCTTATTTGACCAGTTGTCTGTGATAAGGTGTTCTGAGCAAATGATATATTGCAAATGAATATAAGCACCGATGCAAATAAAAAATGAACAATATTTATAGAAGATGTTAACCTTTTTGACAGTGTAGTAGCCTTCATTTTGATTTCCCCCTTTAAATTACTTAAAACATAAATTATGTAGCAAATGAAGTGCCAATTTTTGTCAAAACATTTATTTTAGTTTCATATAGGCATGGATAAGCACCGAATTTCTAAAAATAGGACTATTCACCTTAATTAGATTATAAGAATGATCTAATTAAAAAAATAAAGATCATCCAAATGGAGAAAATAATGCGCATAGAATTAAATGCCGATGAGAAGAATTTTAGAGTAGTGTTAATGGCATCTGATACTGGAGAAATATTTAATTTTTACACAAAACCACAATTTTCAAGCCTAACAGAAGAAGTTGTCTAAATTTGAGAAACAAGGTTATCAAATCAAACTCTGCCATAAAGCAACTTATATTGGCTTTTTATCAAAAAGAAAGCTTAATGAGATAGACGCAACAAACAATCCAAGGCTACAACTTAAAGTTTGCAACCTGGCTGCCAATGCCTAAAACCTGAGCCCATGCACCCTGAGAGCTAGTCTCCTTAGACAATCAATAATTATCAGTCAACCTGGAATAACAAAGCGGTTTGTATACATTAAATTAAGTTTATAATAGTTAGGTAACAATTCATCATAGCCACCCTAAACAAGCTTCTGCCAATACCTTACTGCTACGTCATAATCCCTTTGAGTCCTGGTGGCAATTACACCCATATTAGCTGAGCCATAATTTGAATCTGTATTAATTAAAACATTGGTAGCACCACACCGGGGCTAAGGCCAAAATAACTCACACCACCTAAACATGCAGAGCCTCCCTAGTTAAGAAAGAGAAGGAGCCAAAGTATAGATCACACCTCATCTACTCAAAATATTTGTCCACACTGTCCCATCGCAAAGCTCCATTTTTTTTCCTAAAGAATTATACCTTAAAGTACCCTCAATTAAACTGTCACAAGAGGTTGTAACTGTTCCAACTTTTTTTAAAAATGTAATAGTAGATGTACTAATAGATCCTGGAGTAGAAATGCTTCCAGAGACAGAAACATCACCATTATTGTTAATAGTGATTCCTTCATTATCACCGTCTCCACTTAAATAATTTTGGTTAAGATTTATATTTAATCGAGCCCTGCCATCTCCCATATTATCAGCACTGCTTGGTAAGTTTATAAGCCGACTTCCATCAACAGCAGGCAGTCTTAAAGAGCTATCAAGCTTAATAAGCTGATTGCTCCCTGTGCCAACATCTAATCTAGCTGTGCTAATGGTTCCTGAAGTGATCTTTTCTCCATTTAAATCTGGTATATCAGATTTTAATAAACTTAAAACATCAACCACTCTTCCTTTAACATCAACTCTAACTTTTGGGTACGCCCCTTGGGTTACACCCGTTGGTATAAGACTAGGGTTTGGGTAGGTTCCTGTAAGATCCCCTTGAGCCTGGCTTCCTAAAAGACTTGTGTTTTGATCAACTTCACATGACCAGGAATAAATAGGGCCATTACTCATTTGAAGTTTTTCATTGCTTTCACAACTAGGCACTCCACCAGCATCCATTGCGTTGCCTCGACTTTTTCCTAAAGAGGCTTTTAAATAACCGTTTAAAAAGTTTGAATGTGTTATTTTTTTAAGACCACTTTGAGAAACATCATACATTAAAACACTGTCTAAAGAATCAGCCGTAGTTTTTTCTGTAGTTTTGTTAATGTCTACACTTAAACTTCTATCAGTTGATAAATCTCCGCCTCCACTTAATCCACTGTTTAAAGCCGTTCTAATAGTTCTAGTTATTGGAGCTTTTCTAGATTCAAGTTCATTAAGTGCACCTTCTACATCTGTAGCCTGAATGTTTCCAAATGGAGTGTAGGTCACTGTGTTTGCCGCTAGACTTGCTAAACTCCAACCTTCAGACACATCCTTACAATTTGCTCCTCTTTCATCACAAATTTGTGTTATTCTTGCTGTTCCAGCAACGTCTAATAAAGCCTCAGGACTAGCCTTACCAACTCCAACCCTTCCACTAGCATCAATAATAATTCCCTCATTATCACCGTCTCCACTTAAATAATTTTGGTTAAGATTTATATTTAATCGAGCTACGCTATCTCCCATATTATCAGCACTACTTGGTAAGTTTATAAGCCGACTTCCATCAACAGCAGGCAGTCTTAAAGAGCTATCAAGCTTAATAAGCTGATTGCTCCCTGTGCCAACATCTAATCTAGCTGTGCTAATGGTTCCTGAAGTGATCTTTTCTCCATTTAAATCTGGTATATCAGATTTTAATAAACTTAAACCCTCAACCACTCTTCCTTTAACATCAACTCTAACTTTTGGGTACGCCCCTTGGGTTACACCCGTTGGTGTAAGACTAGGGTTTGGGTAGGTTCCTGTAAGATCCCCTTGAGCCTGGCTTCCTAAAAGACTTGTGTTTTGATCAACTTCACATGACCAGGAATAAATAGGGCCATTACTCATTTGAAGTTTTTCATTAGTTTCACAACTAGGCACTCCACCAGCATCCATTGCGTTGCCTGCATTTTTTCCTAAAGAGGCTTTTAAATAACCGTTTAAAAAGTTTGAATGTGTTATTTTTTTAAGACTACTTTGAGAAACATCATATATTAAAACACTGTCTAAAGAATCAGCCGTAGTTTTTTCTGTAGTTTTGTTAATGTCTACACTTAAACTTCTATCAGTCGATAAATCTCCACCTCCACTTAATCCACTGTTTAAAGCCGTTGTAATAGTTCTAGTTATTGGAGCTTTTCTAGATTCAAGTTCATTAAGTGCACCTTCTACATCTGTAGCCTGAATGTTTCCAAATGGAGTGTAGGTCACCGTGTTTGCCGCCAGACTTGCTAAACTCCAACCTTCAGACACATCCTTACAATTTGCTCCTCTTTCATCACAAATTTGTGTTATTCTTGCTGTTCCAGCAACGTCTAATAAAGCCTCAGGACTAGCCTTACCAACTCCAACCCTTCCATTAGCATCAATAATAATTCCCTCATTATCACCGTCTCCACTTAAATAATTTTGGTTAAGATTTATATTTAATCGAGCTATACCATCTCCCATATTATCAGCACTGCTTGGTAAGTTTATAAGCCGACTTCCATCAACAGCAGGCAGTCTTAAAGAGCTATCAAGCTTAATAAGCTGATTACTCCCTGTGCCAACATCTAATCTAGCTGTGCTAATGGTTCCTGAAGTGATCTTTTCTCCATTTAAATCTGGTATATCAGATTTTAATAAACTTAAACCCTCAACCACTCTTCCTTTAACATCAACTCTAACTTTTGGGTACGTCCCTTGGGTTACACCCGTTGGTGTAAGACTAGGGTTTGGGTAGGTTCCTGTAAGATCCCCTTGAGCCTGGCTTCCTAAAAGACTTGTGTTTTGATCAACTTCACATGACCAGGAATAAATAGGGCCATTACTCATTTGAAGTTTTTCATTGCTTTCACAACTAGGCACCCCACCAGCATCCATTGCGTTGCCTCGACTTGTGCCTAAAGAAGCTTTTAAATAACCGTTTAAAAAGTTTGAATGTGTTATTTTTTTAAGACCACTTTGAGAAACATCATACATTAAAACACTGTCTAAAGAATCAGCCGTAGTTTTTTCTGTAGTTCCGTTAATGTCTACACTTAAACTTCTATTAGTTGATAAATCTCCACCTCCACTTAATCCACTGTTTAAAGCCGTTCTAATAGTTCTAGTTATTGGAGCTTTTCTAGATTCAAGTTCATTAAGTGCACCTTCTACATCTGTAGCCTGAATGTTTCCAAATGGAGTGTAGGTCACCGTGTTTGCCGCTAGACTTGCTAAACTCCAACCTTCAGACACATCCTTACAATTTGCTCCTCTTTCATCACAAATTTGTGTTATTCTTGCTGTTCCAGCAACGTCTAATAAAGCCTCAGGACTAGCCTTACCAACTCCAACCCTTCCACTAGCATCAATAATAATTCCCTCATTATCACCGTCTCCACTTAAATAATTTTGGTTAAGATTTATATTTAATCGAGCTATACCATCTCCCATATTATCAGCACTGCTTGGTAAGTTTATAAGCCGACTTCCATCAACAGCAGGCAGTCTTAAAGAGCTATCAAGCTTAATAAGCTGATTGCTCCCTGTGCCAACATCTAATCTAGCTGTGCTAATGATTCCTGAAGTGATCTTTTCTCCATTTAAATCTGGTATATCAGATTTTAATAAACTTAAACCCTCAACCACTCTTCCTTTAACATCAACTCTAACTTTTGGGTACGTCCCTTGGGTTACACCCGTTGGTATAAGACTAGGGTTTGGGTAGGTTCCTGTAAGATCCCCTTGAGCCTGGCTTCCTAAAAGACTTGTGTCTGTGTCTGTATCAATATCAGCCACGCAAGAATAGCTTATTATAGCACCAGGGTTTCGTTGAATCTTTTCCCCACTAGTACACACAGGAAGAGTGTCCACTTGCATGAGCTGTCCTAAACCACTTCCTATATCTGCTTCTAAACCCCTTGGCGTAATTTTTAAACCACTTCCTACTTTTACTTTTAATTTATTTATATTAAACTCTAAACCCCCAGAAGAATCTAAATCTAAATCTATGTTTCCACTGTTGTTGTATAAACCCCTACCAAGGTTGATGCTTATTGTTGGGTTGCTACCACCTGAAGAGGTTAAAGGAGCATTGACTAAAACACTTGATGCACTACTTAAGGTGCTTAAAACTTCTAAGCTAACACCATTCCAATACTTAAGCGCTCCAGAGTCACTATTGTACCAAGTAGCCCCAGCATTGCTCATGTTCATAGATCCTAAAAGACTAACTTCTTCTAAATTCGTATAAGAACCTAAGGTCATGGTACTTCCTGGGTTTTGCATAATATGACTTGTGTTTAGAATCTGATTATTATTAAAGTTAAGGTCACCTAATAAAACCCCTCCTGTAAGAGGAAGTTTTGTATTGTCAGTTCCTGTGGGAACCACTGAGCTTGGTAGAATTCCACTTGTGATTTTATTTGCATGAATACCGCTTGCAAGATGACTGTTTAAAACACCCCCTGGTGCAATTAAAATTGTGCCACTGTTTGTAATGGTTCCACCACTTAAGCCGCTTCCTGCTGTAATACTGGTTACAGTTCCACTACCTTTACCAACAACAGTGGCTGCTGATCCATTGTAGTACATGATTTGATTATTTGTAGAGTTATACCAAATATCTCCTGCCTGAGAATTAGGTGGTGGATGAGAGCTTGAAAAACTAGGTAAAAAGCTAGCTCCACTGATGCTTAATGGGGAGTATTGATTAGAACTGCCATTAATTAAAGCCATAAGCTCCCTTTGATTGGCATCATTATCAAACACGGTCTCTAAATTGCTTTGAGTAACACCACGACTTACTTGAATAAAATCATTAACAGCTTTTCCACCAAGTTTGCCGGCATACTGAGCATAGGGCACACTGTGAATTATATGGTCATTTGTTAAAGTAAGAGGGCCGCTGCCATGATCAAAAGTTACTCTAAGCCTTCTTGTATCGTTTAAGGTTGGAGTGTATGAAGACCCAAAGGCACAACTAAGACTTTTATTGTTTAAAAAAGAATTGTCTAAAGCTTTAGATAAATTTGTTAAGCCTCCATTTCCTGTGTTTATTCCAGACCCAACGTTTAAGTTAAAAACTCCCTTTGATCCTATCATATTAAGATTAAAACTTTCTTCGTAAAGAAGACAATGATCCATGGAGGATAAAACTTGAACAAGAAAGCTGACATTATTTTCTTCTAAAGCGTCTCCATTGGGTTTTACAATTTGGCCTTGAAAAACAAAAGAACTTGGGGTGGCTAGAGAATGGGGAGTTAATAGTAAAATTGTGAAGAAAGTTAAAGCTTTCACACTTATTTCTATGAAATTTTTTAATAAGTCATATACTCTATACATATTGTATATTTCGGATGAAAAGCTTAATAATTAGAGGAAATTAAATAGTTTTTTAGCTCTAATTCTACATTTTTATTTTCATTTAAAATCTGTGCTTTTACAAAATATGCCGATAAGGAGGATTATGTTACTATTTCTGCTTAAAACCACATTATTTTTGATTTGACCTGCTGATTTTAACTATGGTGCTTAAGTGTAAATTTCTTTGTAACATAAAAATGTTGCAAAATAGTTACGTTTAATTAACAAGATTATCTTATTTAAATACATGTATTAAAAATTTATTCTATAATTTAAAATAAAATTTATATTCATCAATATTTTTTCATTGTATTAATTTAAACACATTTAATCCAATAAGGAAAAAATAAGTACTAACTCTCACATAACTTGTTATTTAGTTGCAAAACTGCTTAAATTTACTTGAAAAAACCTTAGTTTCTTTATTTGGAGAAACCTGAAAAGATGCCATGCAAGATTTTACTTCAATTCTTTTACTCTTACTTAAAAAAGTTTCTACGGAATTAGAATACGACCAAATAAACTGATGTCCTATGGGAGCATAAACAAATTCCCCTTTAATTTTACTTTTTAAAATAGCTTTTTTTAAAGGGCTATCTTCAGGTAAACTTACCTGACCGGTATAAACAATATAAGCACATTTAAGTCCACCACAAAAAAACCATGATTTTAGTTTTAATTTTAAATCCACTTTAAAGGGCCAGCCTGTTTTAAGATTTCTCCACCTCCCCTTATAAACCCAGGTGTCTCCAGGTTTTACTGCAGTTTTTGGTAAAACAATTTTAGGAAGGTAAAACACAGTCTCTTTAGGAAAACCCTTAACATCTAAAACTTCAGCTTTTTTATTAATAATCTTGGTTAAAATTTTTCCCTGTAAAGGAAA
The DNA here is from genome assembly GCA_965205945.1 of Bdellovibrionales bacterium. Classification (GTDB taxonomy): domain Bacteria; phylum Bdellovibrionota; class Bdellovibrionia; order Bdellovibrionales; family UBA1609; genus JALZUR01. The sequence goes on from CBDBIB010000001.1 coordinate 290,070, forward strand.
CCCCATAGCAGTTAAATCTATATCACCCTGAAGTTCAGTAACCCAATAATTAAACTGCACCTGCCCATTATCTCCTACAAAAAGAGTCTTTCTATTTAGACTAAATTCTGAAAATTCAAGTTTTTTCTCTATAAGCTTTGAACTTTTTTCTTTCCCTAAGGCATAAACTTTAATACGAGAACTTGTTTTATATTTATCAATATTACGATTCCCCATAATCAAGGAAAGCTCTATATTTTCAGGCCGTACATCATTACTTTTTTCTAAAGGTAGTGTTGAACATGAAGAGCAAAATACAAAAAAAGTAATTAATAAGTACGCTTTCATCAATGGCTACCTTCTTGAGTCACTTCATCTGCCTGCAGATTTTCACCTGCACGAAATCTATCTAATAGAATTTTATCTCTTGTTGGAAATGAAAATAATAAAACATTACTATCTGACATTTTATCTTCAATAGTTGTAGCAATATAATAAAAATTATCTTTTGAGTTCTCAGACTCATACTCTTTAATAAAATGTACTAAAAAATTCCCATAAGAATCCATAGATCGCCAGATCTCATCTGCGTCTTCTATTGTTTCTTCTCTAACCTTTATAAAATCTATAAACTCTTCTTCTTTAAAATCACTCTTAGATCTTAAAACAAGCATAGCTTTATACAAACCTGTTGCAAGTTCATCACCTTCATACAAAGAGTCTCCATCCAAAGCTCCTTTAAATATCTCTTTCATATTAGAGTTTCTAACTAAATATTCAAACTGAAGTTCTTTTAAATCTGCATCTATGGGAATAGTAACATGAGAATAAATGAACACAGGCTCAAGCTCAAATAAATGACAAAGAGCTACCTCTATAGTTTTTTCAAACTTTTTTATAAAAATATGTAACGATCTCCCCTCCTTAAACAAATCTGTTCTTTCCCAAACTTCATCTGGATAATCTAATGTAAGTTTAAGAGTTTGTTTTTTAGACTTTAAGGCCATATCAATGTATTTTTTAAAATATTTTTCTAAAAACTGAATATCTTTTTTAAAAAAATCATACAATTCATCTTCGGATTTAAACTTCCAATTTCTACCTGAATCAATGACCAGCTCATCAGCTGCATCAGTAATAATATCTATACCTTCTTCATCCGTTTTGTTTTCTTTCTCAGTATTTTTCAAGATCACAGCTCCATTTTCATTAGCCTATCTTAGTAAGATGATTTATCCACCTAGACCTTCAATATATTTCCCTTGATCATAACATGAAATTCAAATGAAATATAAGAGAGCAAATGAATTTGCTCATATGTTTTTAAAAAGTATCTATTCATAGTAATATTTACGATTTTTTTGACAGGATGTTGGAGAACACTTTGAAACAGATTGAAGAAAATTTAAATGCTGTTGAGCACCTATTAAGCCATTCTTTAAAGGGGTTTCATTTTGCTTTTGATAAGCAAGATATCAAACATGCATTAGGAAAGCCCTTAAATGGAATTTCTGAGTTTAAATATGAAAACAGAGCCCAAGTTCAAGAGATTTTTTTAGAATTTGTGAAGCAAAAAACACTTCCCGCTAAAAAAGAATTTTTGCGTAACTTGCCCGCACTGGATAAAGAACTCTTAATTAAGGCTTATTTTAATATTTTAGAAAACACTTTAAAAAAGTGCTCTACCATATCTCATTAAAAACTACTAACTTCATAAGGATTATTAAATTAAAACCTATCTCTTTAGGGTAAAGACGTAAACAGCCCCTAGTATGACTTTTTTATAATTTCAGAAATTTCTTTTGTAATAAATCGAATTTGATGCTGATTTTTTAAACAAATATCGATCTTAGAAGACAACTCTTGTATGGCTGAAAGCTTTTTTATATCTTTAATTTCTTCTCTTGAACCTTGAACAGACCGAGCAGGCATATCCAAAGACATTTTGCCTGAGTCAACTTTTTCTAATTCTTTTTTTAATGTTTCCTCTATTCTACTCATTTCGTTACCATTTAAACCTTTTATGCTTTGCAACCCAAGAAAAATAAAATTAAATCCTCTTAAATCATTGTCATATAGAAAAAGTCTTTATTAGAACCTCAAGCTCATCCTCTTCTTCTACTTGCGTTAGAACTTCCTCAGGACCAGGCTCTCCTCCATCTAGTGCATCGGCTAAGGCAACTAATTTTACAATACCTTGACCATATTCACAGCTATAAGACTTTAAATCAGATAAGGCCTGAACCCCTCTTCTATCATATCCCCTAGGTAAACGTGGATACATTACTGATTCTGTCTCATCTGAATGGGCAAAGCCTAAAGCATGCCCCATTTCATGAACCATTAAGGAAACAAAATCTACCTTATTATCGTCAAATTCTTCACCTTCATAACTAAATTTAAAATTTTTTGCATTAATCTTAATATCAGCATCTCTAATCTTATCTCCAGCCCAAATGATTGTTGTTCTAGCCTGCTCAAAAGAACGATCAGATTCCCATGTATTAAGCCAATAAATCGTGGGAATTTCATCTGAGTAACCGCTCTTAGGATTTTCTTTAGAGGGTGGTGTATTAGCAATTTGAATAACATTCTTAGTTGAAACCTTGTTCCATTGAGCTGCTGCTCTTAGCAGTGACGTATAAGCTTTTTTAGGCACATCTTTATGAACCCTAAATTTAAGTGGAAGATCTGCCTTCCAGGACACTCTTTGTGAGTCCTTATTCTGAACAAAACCACATGATAATTCAGGCTCTGGACTTAAAAATAAAGAGCAGCCAGAAGCAAAAAAAAATATTATTGATATTATAAATATAGTTTTATAAGTTGCCTTATTCATACTTAAGGTCAAAGCAAGCTTAATGCCAGTTCAAGCCTCACCATATAAATTACTGTTTTTATTACGCTTTATATCTATTTTGCTCCATTTTAAGACACCTTTAGATTGCCTAGGTTTTATATAATGAGTAAAAACTGGCATAGGATTAGTCCTCTCCGTAAAAGATCAAGGTTTAGACACACTGTAAAAAAAGTGGGTGAGCTCTTATTCCAAGCCCTGGGACTAGCTACCTTAAATAAAATAAACTAAAGCCTTATTTATTAACGTATGTAAGAAACTACCCAAGATATAAGGAGTGCTATTATCAAAGGCCTTTAAAAACTACAGATCAAAGTGAAGATTTGTATCGTCTTTTTTGGGTTTTGTAAGACCTTTTTTTTTAATTTTCTCAAGTAAGGTAGTTCTGTTAAGTCGAAGTAGTAATGCGGCCTGATTTTTATTCCAGCTAGTTCTTTCTAACGCTTGTATAATAATTTGATTCTCAAACTCATTAATCATTGAATTAAAGTCCACACCGCCTTCAGGAAAATAAATGGTTTTAGATTGGTTTATATGTTTGTTTTTAAGATATTGCTTTGGAATATCTTTAACTTCAATTGTTCCAACAGACTTAATAATAGTCATGCGTTCAATGAGATTTTCAAGCTCTCTAATGTTTCCTGGCCAATTATGAGTCATTAAGTATGTAAAAGCATCTTTTGAAATACCCTTAATATTTCTTTTTTTCTCAACATTATATTTGTTAATAAAGTAATCAACTAATAAAGGAATATCGGATTTTCGTTCTCTTAAAGCAGGCATAGTAAGAGGAATAACATTTAAACGATAGTAAAGGTCTTCTCTAAACTCCCCTGAATGAACAAGCTTTTCAAGATTTTCATGGGTAGCAGCAAGTATACGAGCATTTGTTGAAATATGTTCTTCACCACCAACAGGTTCATAAATCTTTTCCTGTAAGACTCTAAGAAGTTTTACTTGAAGTCGAGGGCTCATATCGCCAACTTCATCTAAAAAAAGAGTTCCATTTTCAGCTATGCAAAAACGTCCTTTTCTATCATCTACGGCCCCTGTAAAGCTTCCTTTTTTATGGCCAAAAAGCTCAGACTCTAAAAGACTTTCTGATAAAGCCCCACAGTTTACAGCAACGAAAGATCCTGAGACTCTTAAAGAGTTTTCATGAATCATTCTTGCAATAAGCTCTTTTCCCGTTCCACTCTCACCGGTAATTAGCACTGTTGAGTCAGAATCAGAAACTCTTTTAGCAAGTTTAATAAGACTTGTAATCTCTAGGCTTTTACCAATAATAGGAGGCTGTTTGTTATTTACTTTAAGGTGTGATTTTAAAATTTTATTTTCAGCAATTAAAGCTTTATGTGTTAATGCACGATCTACAAGATTTAAAAAAGGATTAAGTTCAAAAGGTTTTGTTATAAAATGAAAAGCTCCTTTTTTAGAGGCATTTACTGCAAGTTCAATGGTTCCAAAACTGGTTAATATAATTATTTCAGCTTGTGGATTAGAGCTTTGAATAAGGGACATAAGATCTAATCCGTTTCCATCAGGAAGTTTTAAATCAATAATAGCTAAATCAATTTGTAATGAACTTAAGATAAAAGATTTTGCTTCTTCAAAGAGGTCAGAGGTTACAACATGATAGCCTTTAACTGTTAATTTTCTAAAAAGCACTGAGCGAATAGAAGATTCATCTTCAACTAGTAATACATGCTTTTTATTTTTCATTATCTTCCTCTTAAAAACCTATGAATATAGGTATCGATCAATTTATATAATTTTAGCGTTTATTCTAAAACTGTCAATTTTTAGGCCTCTAAATTTAGACATGGGTCCCATTGAGCTTGACTTCTGTAGAGAACTTTAACGTTAATGTTTGTTCTTGTTCTGAATTTGTGAATTCTTCAAATAAGCTGTGTACAAGGATTATTGCAATAGATCTAGGTTGAAATTTATTTTTTAAGTTTTCAGAACTTACTTTTGAGGGTTTTTTTGAGCTTAATATGATTTTTAAAAGATTTTTTTTCGAAAGGTTTGCATACAAGTAGATAGTTTGAGTGTTTCTCAAACTAGATCTATTTAATTTTTTATTAAGGTGAGCCACGGCTTCTAAGAGTTTAATAGACAATGCTGAATCAGGAGATAAAATCTTTTGATTTAAATAAGATCCTTGAATAATTTCAAGAACAATACCTTCAGATAAAAGATAAGCTTGTGTGAAAACCTTAAGCTGTTTAAAATACTTTAATAGAGTCTGAGATTCAAGTTGTGAGTCTAAACGTTTTACACTAATAAAATTTAAAAGCTCGTTTACAATATTGATACACTTATTCGTAGATTCTATAAGAACTTTAATATCTTGTTTTTCATCAGATGAAGACAGATTCTTATCGTCTTTTAAAAGTTCTAAAAGAATTTTTATTCCACCTAAAGGGTTATTAAGTTCATGAGCAATACTTCCTGAAATAACTCCAAACTCTTCCAACTTTGTTTTAGTCGCTTTACTAGATTCACCAAGAGTAGAGATTTCAAAATCACGATAGAAATTTAAATAGTAGTGATCATCATTAACAGGATCAAAAAATTTTTTTGAATTTACCTCTAAAGAATCATTCTTTTGATCCACTAAAAAATTTTCCCCAAGTTTACAACCTTCACAAGGCTTACTACGGTCAAAAAACTTTTCATAACAAAGAGAGCCTTTATTGTTTTTTATTTTCTTGGTATTAAATTTTCCACCGTACTCTAAAACTCTAAAACTTTTGTTAATAAGTGCAGCTTTAAACGGCAGAGCCTTAAAAGTACTCTCCCATTGTAAATTAGAATGTTGGATTTTATTTTCTGTGATCATTTGCTTTAATCTTAGGGAGAGAGCATCGGATATTTTTTGAAGTAAGGGAATAGTTCTCTTTTTAATACCATTTCCTTTTTGAAAAGCAAAAATAACTTTTCCTTGTGTTTTAGAATCGTAATCTAAACCAAACACTTTTATTTCAAATTGATTTTGAATTTTTATTGTAGAAAGCTCTGTTAAAATATCAGATGGCAAGAGTAATATACGCACCCAATCTATATGAAAATGTTTCCTTAAAATTACACTGATTTTACCTTCTATTTCACCAATACTTTTAGAATTAAAAATAGATTCAAGGCAATCAAGATTTAGTGTTTCATTTAAATGCAAGAATTCAATTCTTTTTTTATTACGGAGTAATTTTTTTTTCAAATCTAATAATTTTTCTAATTTCTCCTTTTTTTTCTGGTAAAAAAAAGTTTTATCTTCAACGATTAATTTTCTTAGACTAACATTGTGCTCTCGCTCCCTTAATGTATGAATTGCATGACTAAGATGTAAGTCCTTAAGCTCATTTATATTGATGATATTAGAGGGTAAAAAATTATTAAAAATAGGAGCCCATAAGTTTAAATCAATAAAATTATTTTCAATAAAAGTTTTTAAATAAATAAAGACACAATTACTTAAAATATTTTTTTCTATTTGTTGTAAGAATATGAAATTTTCAAGAGTTAGGGCTGCAAGAATCACTTTAGAAGAGATAGGTTTAGTTTTACTTTTAAGAATATGAAATTTAAGATCTAAATTTAAGTTAATACGCGTATCTTTAAGTAAATAGAAATCAGATTCCATAAAATTATTATAAGATAAATATTGTAGTATTTTAACCACAAGTAATGCACACCTTGACCTAACGCGAGTTAAAATCATAATAGGTTCTTATGTGTGGAATAGTAGGGTACTTAGGAAATAAAGAAGTTAAGACTGTTCTTTTAAAAGGACTTAAGGCCTTAGAATATCGAGGCTATGATAGTGCGGGTGTGTCTATTTTTAATGGTAAGGGCATAGAACGAATTAGAGCTGCAGGTAAATTAGCGGTTTTAGAGGATAAGCTTTTAAACTACAGGTTTAAAGGAAACCTAGGAATTGGGCATACAAGATGGGCTACTCATGGAAAAGCTACTGAAAAAAATGCTCACCCACATACAGCTCAAAAAATAAGTCTTGTTCATAACGGTATTATTGAAAACTACCTTGAGTTAAGAGAAGAGCTTTTAACTCAAGGAGTTATTTTAGGTTCTGATACTGATAGTGAACTTGTAGCACATTTAATTTCTAAAGAAATAAGATTAGGAAGAAATCTAGAAGAAGCCGTATTAAAGGTAAAACCTAAACTTAAAGGAGCCTATGCCATCTTAGTACTTTCAGAATTAGAACCCCATACAATGATAGGTTTTAAAGAAGGTCCCCCTCTTTTAATTGGTCAAGGTGAAAAAGAAATTATATTTGCAAGTGATGCTTTAGCTATTATACCTCATACGTTAAACATTATGTACTTAAATGATGGCGATGTGGCTGTTGTTAAGGGAATGGATATAAGTCTTATAAACCATAAAGGCTTGCAACTTAAGCAGGAATGGATTGTAGTTAAGTGGACAGCAGATATTGCAAAAAAAAATGGATATGAGCATTTCATGCTTAAAGAGATTTTTGAGCAGCCAAAATCTTTAAAAAGTGCAATTACCCCTCATATAGATTTAGAGAAAAAAAAGATTATACTAGACCCACTAAGTGGTTTAACTCTTGATTATTTAAGCACAATTAAACGAATTTTTGTGGTGGCTTGTGGCACAAGTTACTACGCAGGCCTTTACTCAAAGTATATTTTTGAAAAATATACTAAAATTCCAGTGGAATTAGATATTGCTAGTGAGTTTAGGTATAGGGAGTTAAATTTCCCTAAAAACTCTTTGGTGATTGTAATTTCTCAAAGTGGCGAAACCGCGGACACACTAGCAGCACTAAGGATTACAAAAGAAAACGGCGTAAAAGTTTTAAGTCTTTGTAATACAAAATTTTCAACAATTGATCGTGAAGCTGATTTTAATTTGTATATGAATTCTGGAATTGAAATTGGCGTAGCCTCTACAAAGGCCTTTACAAGTAGTATGGGTGTTTTAGGGCTTCTTGCTCTTTATATGGGAAAATCTAAAAACCACTTAAGTAAAGCCCTTGAAAGAGAAAATGTTGATGCTTTATTAGAACTTTCTTCAAAAATGGAATCTGTATTAATCTATAATAAGTTTTTTAAAAAGACCTCATTTTTATTTAAAAACTTTAAAGGATTTTTGTATATGGGACGAGGCGCTCATTATGCTATTGCTCTTGAAGGCGCTTTAAAAATGAAAGAACTCGCTTATATTCACGCTGAAGGCTATGCCGCAGGTGAAATGAAGCATGGCCCCTTAGCATTGATTGATAAGAATATGTTAGTTCTTATGATTTGCCCTAAAGATAGATTTTATACAAAAACTATAAGTAATTTAGAAGAGGCTAAAGCTCGAGGTGGATACATTGTAAGTATTGGAACCGGCAATGACCAGGTGCTTAAAAGGCTTAGTGAGCAATATCTTTCACTTCCTAAAGGAAATGAAATCACTAATCCAATTCTAGAGACTATCCCAATACAGCTTCTTTCTTATCATGTCTCCAAAGCTTTAGGGAATAATGTTGACCAACCTAGAAATTTAGCAAAATCAGTGACTGTAGAATGATCTTTTAAAGAGCCCTTGATCTCATATTAAAACATACTCTTAATTTAGGATAGGCTACACACCTTAAAACTTCATGGAAATTAATATTTTAAATACCAACAATTTTTTATAACACCATAACTAAAGTTTAAGGCAAAAAGTTTTTATTCTCATATATTTATTTAACTCTTAAGAAAAAATACCAAAGAGGTAGCTTCATATGCTTAAACCTTTTACTTTATACTTATTGTTATTTATAAGTTAACATGACCTTACGCAGAATAACCTGTTTAACTTTTAAATAAGCTTAAAAACACAAGATTTGTTAGTTTTACATGCAAGTATTGAGATTTTAATATTAACCCTTATTTTATAAAAATTTACTTTTATATTAGTTTAGACCAATTAATGTGCACATCTACCATGAATCGCCACCAATAATATGTAAAACCTTTCTTATATTTACTGCTTAGGCTACATTATGAATCTCATGAAAAAAAATACTAAAAGAAACTCATCACTAGAAGCAGCCCTTGATGTTTTACAAAGTGTATTTCAAAAGAGCAAAGGTTCATTTGCAGATGAATACCAAAGACTTAAATTAGAGCAAAATTGGCAAAAGATTGTTGGAAAAGACCTAGCCTCTGAAACTTTTCCTAGAAAACTTTTTAAAACTACTCTCTATATTACTGCAAAATCATCAGAAGCTCAGTATTATTGCAGATTTTCTCAAGATTTTATAAAAGAACGAATCAATAAATTTCTAGGTTTTAAAGTGATAGAGCGTTTAAGCTTCAGCCATAAGCCTAAAGAAAAAAAAGACTACAGTTTAAAGGCTAAAAAATTTATTAATGCAATAAGATAGATCAAATAAAACTATTAAAAAAAAACAAATGATTTTTTTAAAGTTAATCACAAAGTTACGCTTACTTACGCAAAATAATTATTAAAATAAAATCCTATGACAGTCTTTCGCTAAAAACTTCAGTCAATTTGTTGGTAATGATTGTTCAACTGTTTTTACAAAGATTAACCCTTAATAGCAGCAACAGTAGCCTTCCACCATCAAGTGACAAAAAACAAAGACGAACAAAAATAACTGTTCCAGGTAAGAAGAAGAAAAAATCGAATAAATCGGTTGGTGGTCAAGAAGGGCATGAGGGGAAAACTCTTGAGAAATTTTCAGAAGATAGGGTGGATGAGGTTGTTGAGCTGAGTCTTGATCGTAGAACTCTGCCTCAGGGAGCAAAATTAAAAGCTGATGGTTTTGAGTCCAGACAAGTCATAGATGTGGTTTTAGATTTTGTAGTCACAGAGTACCAGGCAGAGGTTCTTGTTGATAAAGATGGTACTCGTTATGTAGCGGACTTTCCAAAACATATTAAAAAAGCAGTACAATACGGTTCAACAGTAAAGGCCTTATCAACATATTTATCTCAGTATCAGTTGTTACCATACAATAGAGTTCAAGAGATGTTTGAGAACTGTTTTGGTCTTAAGATTAGCCAGGGCACGATTTGCAATTTTAACCAAGAAGCCTATGAGCGGTTTGAGTACTTTGAAGAGGAAATCAAACAAACATTAAAGTCAGCAGGTGTGGTCAATGCTGATGAGACAGGAATACAGATTGGTGAAAAAAACCATTGGATGCATGTTCTTTGCACTCCGAAGACGACTTATTTTTTCCCACACGAAAAGCGTGGTCAAGAAGCAATGAGTGAGATGGATATTTTGAAAGAATTTAATGGTGTCCTTTATCACGATCATTGGAAGCCCTATTTTGGGATGACTAAAGAGCACTCACTGTGCAACGCCCATCACTTAAGAGAGCTTCAGTGGGTGATTGATTTTAAGGGGCATAAGTGGGCTAAATCCATGAAAAGTTTTTTAAACAAAACTAATGATTTAACGACTGAAGCCGGGGGCGTACTATCTGAAGAAGATCAAAGGAGGCGGATTATAGCTTACAGGAAAATCATACGGGTAGGGCAAAATGAGTGTCCAATAATAGTTCGGGCGAGAGGATCAGGAAATAAAAAAGTAAAACAAACTAAGGAAAGAAATTTACTCGATAGGCTTGATAAGTTCGAAGGAACAGTCTTACACTTTATGCGCAAGAAGAATGTTCCATTTACCAATAATCAAGCCGAGCGAGATATCCGTATGCTAAAGGTTCATCAAAAAATCAGTGGTTGTTTTAAATCCATGGCTGGTGCCAGGTATTTTTGCAGAGCAAGAGGTTACTTGTTAACAAAAAGAAAACGTGGCTACTCTCCATTTTCGGTGATGAGTGAGCTTTTTTACGAAAAAGACTAAAAACTTGCTGAATGGATACATTTTTTTTTAATCCTGATTTTAAACACCTTTTTATAAGATTAATCTTATTTCTCCTCAGTTTTTTCTATAGATTTTCTACCCAATGATTTTAAATAACTTGAAGTACTCTCACTTTTTCCTAAAAAACTACTCATTTTATTATAAAGACTTGGATCAGAAATAAGTTTTCCTAAAGCTCCCTGGCCAAGATTAATTTTTGTAAGAATTGAATTTAATTGTTTTAAGGATTTTTGAGCATAGTTTCCTGAATTAATAGAGACAAAGATTGTATGAAGTTCTTTTAAGGTAGATTTTAGCTCTTTAGCATTTTCTTTTACCCCCTCCTCTGAATTTAAGAAAGTAATGAGTTCTTCAAATTTTTTAAAAATTCCAGAAAAATTTGGAATATTATCAACTTTTTCTTGAACTTTAGAAAGAATATCATTATGAGGTTTTGTTAAAAGTTCTTCTCCATGCTTGATTGAAGTACTTTTAAAGGAGCCTCCTGAAAGAAAAATAAAACGATCCCCCAAAGCTCCTTGTGTTCTTAATTGAGCCACAGAATCTTGTTTAATAAAAGGAAGGTATGAGTTTTTAATAGAATAACTTACCCTTAATGCTTTTTTATTATCATCATATTCTATAGCTTTAACATTTCCCACAGTGATTCCTAAGAATGAAACCATGCTTCCAAACATTAATCCTTGAGTATCATTAAAGTAAGAATAAATGCGACTTCGATTAGAAAACATGTTTTCATCACTACTTAAAGAATAAAAAATTATTCCAAAAAGTAAAATCCCGAAACTTATAAAAACACCTGTTTGTATATAGTTTGATTTTTTTTTCATTAGTTTGAATCTCCTGTCATAAATTTGATAATAGGGTGATTGTTGTTTTTTAATTCTTTAGATGTTGCCTCAATTTCTATTTTTTTATTTCTTAAGAGCAAAATACGATCACAAATTCTAAGAGCTGAAGGCATATCATGTGTTACAAAAATAGAGGTATAACCTAATCTCTTTAATTTTATAATAGTGTCTTGAATTATGAGCGTGTTTTTAGGGTCTAAACCGGCAGTGGGTTCATCAAATAAAACAACTTCAGGCTCAAGCATTAAAGACCTTGCAAGACCCACACGTTTTTGCATACCACCTGAAAGTTCTGCTGGAAAAAGTTCCTCTGTATGAGAAAGATCAAGATCACTAAGTATTTTTTGAATTCTATTTGTAATTTCTGTTTTATTAAGATTTAAATGCCTTCTTAAAGGAAAAGCTAAGTTTTCATAAACAGAAAGAGAATCAAAAAGAGCACCATTTTGAAAAACGTAAGCAATTTCTTTTCTAATGTTAAACCACTCTTCTTCAGATAAATTTGAGAGCACCTGTTTTTTATAAGTAATCTCTCCCTTATCAGGGCTCTCTAAACCAATAAGAGCTCTTAAAACAACAGATTTTCCAGTGCCAGATCCTCCAAGTAAACCAAGGCACTCACCCTTTTTAAGGCTAAAAGTAGTTCCTTGATGAACCGATTTACTTCCAAAATTTTTATGGAAATTTTTAATCTCTAAAATTGGCGCCATGCTTCAAACATCCAGTATAGTTTAGTTATAAAATAATCAAAAATAAAAATAAGTATTGAACCTGCAACAACAGCAAAAGTAGTGGCTTTTCCCACCCCTTTTGTTCCTTCTCTTACACAAAAGCCGTAGTAACAAGCAGGAATACAAACACAAATCGCAAAAATATACGATTTTAAAAAGCCAGAGCTAAATTCTCTTAGGCTTACAGTTGTAACAATTTTTTGATAAAAGAAATAAGGGTCTAAAGCAAGTTCAGTGTGACCTATCAAAGCTGATGCTGCAAGAGCTAAGAAACTAGTGATCAGTGTAAGAATTGGAAAAGCCACTAAGCATGCTATGAGCCTTGGAGCAACAATTTCTTCAATGGGAGAACAGCCTAAAGCTTTTATAGCATCTATTTGTTGAGTTACTTTCATTGAACCAACTTCAGAAGCAATACCAGCACCAACTCTTGCTGCACACATTAAAGCTGTAAACACAGGGCTTATTTCCATAAAAATAGCTAGTGACATTAATTTTGGAACGTAAGGCTTCCCACCAAAACGCTCTAAACCTAGGCCAAACTGCAAAGTCATTACAAAACCTGAACTAAGTGCTGTGATTGCAATTAAAGGAATAGAGTTGACCCCTATTTCTTTAATCTGCTCAAATATTAAATAAGAAGGAGTTTTACCTTGGATTATTTTTTTTAAAGCCTCTTTAAAAAGATAAAAGCATTCACCCAAAATATCAAAAAAATAAGCAACTCCTGCGACCAGATTTTTTAACATGGAATATCCATTAGCGCTTAATTTTAAATGAGGTTAAGAACCGTTCGAATATATCTTTAGTTTTAAGAAAGGTTGTTGAAACTCCTGAATGAGATATTAAAAAAAAACATCCGTATTTTTCTAATACAATAAGATCAAACGATGTAAGAATACCCTCAATTTCAGTTTGAATTTTTTGCCTAAGAGCCTTTCTTAAATTATATTTAAAGGTTGATACTGCAAATACCTTAACAGGGTAGAATTCATTTGTAATTTTTTGTAAAAAAAGTTCAGTGCTTTGTGAATTTGATGTACATTCTGATTTATAAGAAATAATAGATCCAGTTTCTTCATTAATCCATGCTGAATCAGCGCTAAACTCTGTAGTTTCTAAAAAGCCGGGGCTTGGTTTAGAGTATCTTACTTTTTTATATGATTCTATTTTTTTTTGGCCTAAAGAAAGCTGTACACAGGCAGAGCACAGAAAAACTATAAAGAATATTTTAAAAAGATTTAACACAATAGTGAAACTTTAACCTTAAGAAAGTCTATTGGCCAGAAAAAATAAAGATTTGCAGTGATCTAAGTTTTGTAAACTAGGGTTTAAACTAAAAAAACCAGCAAACAGCTGGTTTTTACCTTCTAATTCTTAAAAAACTACTTATCTTACACTTTTCTTAAAATCAGAGCCTGCTCTAAATTTAGGAACCCAAGCAGCTGGAATTTTTATTGCAGCTCCAGTTTGTGGGTTGCGTCCCATTCTAGCTTTTCTTTTAGTTTTTGTAAAAGTTCCAAACCCTACTAATTTAATATCAGTGGCTTTCTTAACATTTTTTTGAACAGTCCCCACGAAACAATCCAAAAACCTTTCAGTTTCAGCCTTAGTAGTGTGTAACTCTTTAGCTATTTTCTCGACTAATTGTGCTTTGTTTAAGCTTTCCATTGTATCCCCCTTAATGGTTATGATTTAAATTATAAACACCTACAATTGGAATCTGGAAAAGAGTGGTGGTCAACCCCTAAAAACACTTTCTTATTTTTTTTATTTATATGTTACTTTCTAATTAACTGCTGCTTGCCTAAATCAACATCATTAAAGCTAATATTTGCACGCATACTAGGAGTATGTTTATTTCCATGCTCTTTTTCAACAGTAATTGTTAACCAGCCTTGTGGCGTATAAGAATCGATAGTTAGGTCCTTTTGTGTACAATCTATGCGTCCATTAAAAATCATTCTTCTAACAGGAAAGCCTTGCCCTCCTGCATAAGCCCATCCATTAGCGGTTGCATCAATTGCAATGGTGGCAGTCTTATTATAGCCCTTAAAAAAACTAACCGTAATGCCCATAGGTTGTTGACTCCACCATGTGCAGTTTGCAGTTCCATCATACCTTTCGTATTGATATTGCTCATAAGTAGCGTTTGCATTAGCATACCTAACCCAACCACTATACGACCTACAGTCAGTCTGAGACTCTATAAGGTCCTTATAACTGCCCCTATTAATAACATTTTTCATATATCCATAAAACGTATGTTTCTGATTACTAATGTTAGAGCAATGATTTGAAATATATTGAGGATTGCCTTGATTATTTAAATTGCCTGAGCGCCAAGGTTTTACATTATCTGATGAATGTGGACGTGTTGTAATATCTTTTCCACTAGAATAAGAACTGTTATCACAAGCTGTAATAAACAAACTTAATGAAATTAGTAATAATGGTATAAAATATTTCATAATATCCCCTTTTCCCTAAATAGGGTTGTTCACAATTTATGCCATCTTTAAAATGCCGTACAGAGGTGTTTAAAGCACTTTAGTTGACAGTTTAGAGTATAATGGTAGTTCATTTTATGTATGATTGATCAAATTTTTTACACAGAAGGGGCTGGAAATAAGTTCTTTTTTACTATGTCTAATAAACTAAATTTTATAGATCTGCTTAAAATAGCCAATAAAAAAAAGTTAAGACCCGATGGCTTTATTGTCTCAAAAAGAGTTGATAAAACACAACTGACTTTTAACTTTTATAATAATGATGGAAGTAATGTAGATTTTTGTGGAAATGCACTAAGAGCGGTGGGTGTTTGCTATAATCAAATATCTGGTTGTGGCAGTTTTTACTTAAAAACAAATGTTGGCAATCTAAGAATAAATGTTAAAAGTCAGACTTTAGTAGAGGCACAGATGCCAGTCCCGGAATTAAAAACCGTAATTAAAGTTGATAATCATAATATTCCTTGTGTTTTATCTGGAGTTTTACATTTAGTTTTTGACCAAAGCCTTTTTGGAATTAGAGATAAAAAAGATATGAGAGGTTTTTGTCAAAGGGTTAGAGAGATGGATTTGGGTGGGGCTCAAACATACAACCTTACATTTTACAAGCCTAGTACGGAGCCTGTTGACTGTGTGACCTTTGAAAGAGGAGTTGAAGATTTTACTTTAGCTTGTGGATCTGGTGCTTTATCAGTTGCTCAAGTTATAGGTGTAGACAGGCTCAACTTAAAAATGCCTGGTGGTTTATTAAAGGTTAGTAGAAGAAATAATGAGGTTTTTATGTTAGGCTCTGCTAAAATCATTGAAACTTATTAAAGGTAATATTGATGAGACAAGAATTTGATTTAAAAGTTGTTGAAAAGAAAGTAAGAGCTTTAAACGCTATAACATTAAAACTGTTAGTGCCCACTGAATTTAAAGATAAGTTTAAGGCTAAGGCAGGGCAATTTATAGGTGTTACAGCCACTATTAAAGGGGAAAAAGTTCATAGAAGTTATTCCCTATCATCAGGTCCTGATAGCGAAACTCTTGAAATTTCAGTTAAGAAAGTTCCTAGCGGGAAAATGTCGACATATCTTATCGATGAAATATTAAAAGGAGACACTTTAAAAGTTGTCCCTCCAGCAGGTCATTTTTATAAAGAGTCTGAGAATAAAAAACATCACGTAATGTTTGCTGCTGGAAGCGGCATTGTGCCGATACTTTCCATTATTAAATTTTTAAAAAAGGTTAAACCTAAAGAGCAGGTTTCTTTATTTTATTGGAATCAAACTGTTGAATCTACAATGTTTTTAAAAGAATTATTAGAGTATAATAAAGCTTTGTTTTTTAATTTATTTCTAGCTTTTACAAAAGAAAAGCCTAAAATAAAAGAGGTCTACTTTTTTTCAAGATGTGATCAAAATATAATGAAAGACTGCTTCTACAAATGGTCTACCTCTATTGATATGCCAATATTTTATCTTTGTGGTCCTGAAGGGTTTATGTCAACAATCGAGTTTTTCTTAGGAACAAAGGGTTATAGCTTTTCACAAATTAGAAAAGAAAGTTTTAAAACATCAAACACAACTACTCCTGATATGCCCATTAAAAAAAAAAATGAGCCCATTTACATTGGTAATATAAATACAAAATCTGAAGAAGCTGGTGGAGTTTGTGAAGCTGTGTTAGACGGTGAGGTTATTTTTGTTCAACCCAGTGAAGATGAAACAATTTTAGAGGCTTTTTTAAGAAAAGGAGAGTCACCTCCTTACTCTTGTATGGAAGGAACTTGCATTGCTTGTCAATGTAAGGTTTTAGAAGGGCTTGTTACAATGCCTAAAGACTTTTTTATATCAGATGAAGACATCGCTGAAGGGTTAGTGCTCTCCTGCCAGGCTCGAATTAAATCTAAAAAAGTAAAGATAGATTTTGATAATTTTTAAAGTCAAACATCATTATTTAGTAAAATTACTTTTTTTATATCACCTTAAATGATTAAGCTTTCTAATAAAGTAATACTAATTACATTAAATACTTCTTTAACAAAATAAAATATAAGCCTTATTTTTAATACCATCTTACAAATGAATCTTTTTGCAGGCGGACCAACGTCTAGCTGGTTCTGCCGTCTAATCACCACAGGTGCTAGTCTATTCTTATATGATAAGTAAGAATAAACAGCACAAGAAAATTAAAATTATTCAAGCATCAAAGCTAACATGGTTATACTATCTTTTACTTATGATTGGACTGCTTCAAGTTTATTCATCAAGTGCAATTTATGCAGCAGAAAAATTTGGTAACCCATATTTTTTTATTCAAAAACAAACTGTATTCGCTATATTTGCTGGACTAATATTTTTTATTGCAGGTAAAATTTCTCCTCAAAAATATGCCCTTTTAGGAGGAGTACTTTTTGTTTCATCCTTACTCCTTTTAATATTAACCCATATTCCTGGCATAGGTGTCACTATTGGTGGAGCAACACGCTGGATTAATCTGTCAAACGGTTTTCGTCTAGAACCGGGAGAGTTTTATAAAGTAGGATTTGGTTTTTTTATTTTTTGGCTTTTCTCATTTAAAGAAAAATATGAAGACATGAGTATTTGGTGGCCATTTTTTATAATTTTATTTGTATCTATAGGGTTATTTTTAAAACAACCAGATTTTGGAAGTGTATTTTTACTTATACTTGGAGCATTAATAGTGGTGTTTTTATGGATTAGAAGCATTAAGCCATTTTTGATTTTAGGAGCTCTTACAGGAGGAGGGCTTACTTTTTTTTTAACACAAGAATCTTATCGAATAGATAGATTTTTAACATTCTTAAACCCATGGAAAGATCCTCAGGGAAAAGGTTTTCAAGCCATTCAAAGTTTTGTGGCTTTTAAAAAAGGTGGTTTGTTTGGTGAAGGAATTGGTATGAGTCAGGCAAAATTCTTTTTTTTGCCTGAGGCGCACACTGATTTTACACTTGCTATTTTTGCAGAAGAGATGGGTTTTTTAGGAGTGTTTTTTCTTTTAATGTTTTTTATGGGAATTGTTTTTATACTATTTAAAATTGCAAAAAATCAAGAGAACAACTTTAAGTTTTTACTTTTAAGCTACTATTTAGGGGGGCTGTTTTTTTTCTGCTTTTTTATTAATGCTTGTGTAAATGTAGGCCTAGTTCCAACTAAAGGTTTACCCTTACCTTTTTTAAGCTACGGTGGAAGTTCTTTACTTTCTATAACATTTTTGCTTGGTTGGTTTAGATCCTTAGAAAATAAGGCTAACCACCTCTAGCTAAACCACAGTAAGCACAGTTGTTCCAGTCAAGCTCAAGCTCTTGCTTACATCTACTACAAAGCGGGTCTTTAGCATCATGCCAATGGTCTTCTTTATGAATGATAATTTGCCCAATAATGATTAAAACAGGAATGGTAGTCATTATTTGTTTTATAATAAAAATTACAGAACCTTCAATATATGCTGTATATGCTAATATACTAAAACCTACAGCAAGCAGCACATGATAAACCATAGATAAATCACGTACTTCTTTATGCACATGAATTTTCCAAATTTGAAACCAGTAACTTATTGAAAGAAGAAAAATTGCACTCCATGATAAAAATTGAACGAATGAATTTGTATTCTCCATACCGTATTAAAGAATAAATGATCTTTCGTGTCTACTTAAATAGCATCATATGCTATTTAAATGCACAGTTAAGCTCTTTGCCTAGCCTAAAAGCTTTAAATTGTTTCTGATTTTAATAAACCTTTAGATTCAAGATATTTTATAACAACTACAACATCTAGATTTTCTTTCCCAATAGCTGAATCTATATATGTAACAGTCTTGTTATCAGTATTAAAATTAATTTTCTCACCAAATGACTTTAAGAAATAGTTTTTAAAAAACTCTTTAAAATCAAACTCAAGTTAAAACTCTACTTTTAAATCACTCACAAAAAACATAATCATTTACAAATCTATGTTTATAAAATACTAAAGTACTTACAAAGAGTCCCCTGCAAAAGTAACACCTTAAGTTTAAACAAGATTCTTTACTTCACTTTTAAATACATTTAAATAATATTGTAAAGCTAGAAAAAAATAGCGCTGCTTTAAAAAATCTAATTCGTCCCTAACATAAAAAAGATTTAACGGCCTTTAAGACCACCAGTTTTTAAAAGAAGTGATATTAAGTCTTTTTAAAAAATGATCCACATCTTTTTTATAGACTTTTACAGAATTCGTAGAAGTCTCTTGTATTAAAATAGAATCTACAATTATAAAAGTATTATTTTTAAAAAGATTTTCAGCTTTTTTAAATAACAAAGAAGCAAGTACTTCAGTTGTTGGATCTCCAGGAGTTTCTTTAATTCTTAAGTTAGGATCAATAATATTTAAAGCTTTAATTAAAGGATCTTTTGAATTTAAAAAAAAGAAATGATCAAGCTCTTCATCAACAAACCTTTTCCAATAATATTTTAGAATTTTAAAATCTTGAGTAAAGTTTTTTTCTAAATTGATTACCGAAGCTTTGTGGCTTAAAGAAAGCGTAACCCACCAAGAATGACCATGAGGGGTAGAACACTTAGTATTAGTGTTGATAAACCTATGAGCAGCTTCAAAACAATAACGAAATGACAAAATCATTTTAATACCTCGGTATAAGAACAAGACTGTCCACGAGATTCTGAAACCTCCACTGTGTAACTATTAATTGGATATACTAAAAATGCTTTCTTAAGTTTTCCTGAAATAAAACTAGCAAGAGCTTCAATGGTGATGTTTTCAATGGGCAAAAAAGCACAGTCCACTTGTGGGAATGAGTAAATTTTTTGATCAAAGTAGACTTCAACCTTATCACAAGTCTTAATAATCTTTGTATAAGGATTTTCTTCAGCAATGAGAACTTTTTCATCAATTAAGGAGAGTAGCTGTTTGATCTTAGTTTTAGGCTCATTTAGATCTACAATAAGACCATGAGAAAGGCGCTTACAGCCATCAAGGCTTATAGATACGTAATAATTGTGTCCATGAAGCATTTCAGCAGAATTTGATGAAAAAGTAGTAAAATGGGCACCTGAAAATTTAAAAGACTCTTTTGATAGTTTTAATGACCACATAAAAAAGGTGTAACATTTTTAACTCTAAGGTCAAACTCAAGACAAAGCTTTAAGCTATGGAAAAACTATTATAAGTTTTTTTATATGAAAAATATAGTAATGCCAGCCTTTATGATCGGTGATGAATTTGATACTGAAGTCTTAAGGGTTTCAGCTAATGGGGGTAGAGGCGTGGCTAAGCATGAAGGTTTAGTGGTTTTTATCCCCAACACAGCTCCTGGGGATCTTGTTAAGGTTAAAGTTACAAAAGTTCAAAAAAACTTTATCGAAGCTAAGATGATCAAACTTAAAAAACCTTCTAAATCGCGTATAACCCCAGCCTGCCCCGTTTTTGAAGAATGTGGTGGCTGCAGCCTGCAAATGCTTAAAATATCTGAGCAGCATCGTCAAAAAGAAGGATTCTTAAACTTTACAGTTAAATCGGTATTTAAAAATCAGAAAGGTATTAAAGACTTAAAGATTGAGCCCATTAAAGGGACTCCAAAGGTATTTGGATATAGGAACAGAATACAGATTCATCAAGAAGGCAACCGCCTTGGATTTTATAAAAAAGGAAGCCATAAGCTTATTTGTATTGATAATTGTTTGGTTGCAGATGAGCGTATAACAGCTAAATTTCCAAAGCTTAAAAAGCAAAATTGTAAAAGAAGAGTTGAAATGGCTGTTAACCACTGTGGACAAGTGGTTCAAAGTGAAAAATCTTTAAGCATTGGACAAACTTTATTTAGTCAGGTGAATACTGATTTAAATAAAGCTCTTATTAAATATATTTTAGTTGAAGCTCAAAGTATAGACAGACTTAAGTATATTCAAGATTTATATTGTGGTTCTGGAAATTTTTCTTTTCCTTTTGCAGAAAAATTTCCAGATTCAAAAGTTACAGCTGTAGAGCTTAATAAAGCTTCTGTGCAGACTGCTAAAGAAAAAAATGTATTAAAAAATCTAGAATTTATCGCAACCGACGTTTCTAAGTATCTAAAAACGGCTAGAAAGGCTGATTTAATTTTAGTGGATCCTCCTAGAAAAGGAATGGTAAAGGATGTTGTTAAAGTACTATTAGTCTTAAATGTAGAAAATATCTTTTATATAAGCTGTGATTTATCTTCAGCAGCTAGAGATTTAAGGCTATTAAGTGCAAAATATAAGCTTTTAAAGGCAAAGCCTTTTGATATGTTTCCACAGACAGAACATTTAGAATCATTTTTTAGGCTAAAACTAAAGTAACTAACTTTTAATTAAATATTAATCTTTTAAACAACTCATTAAAGGCAGTTGTTTTATCTACAATTAAAGATGGCTTTTTTTAAAAACAAGACATAGAATTTTTAATATGAAAGTTTTATTAACGGGTGCCACCGACTATATAGGTGGCTATATTGGAAGAAAGCTAGTAGAGCTTTCAACAAAGCTTTAAAAAGAATCATAGTTTTTAGTAATAACAAAAAGGCTATACAGAGAGCCTTTCCCACAGAGTTTAAAATTGACCTAAACCGTAGGGTTGCCAGTATCTCTGGAGATAGAGTGACTTCCATTGAAGGCTTAAAAGCTCAACAGCACCAAAAAAATTAATAATTCTAAATATTTACACGGCATCAACCGTAGTTTAACTAAATCTAAGTAAACATACCTTAGGTATAGTTATAGAGAATTATATAAACTAATTTCTTGATAAAGTTTAATAAATTCGCTATAACTATACTATGAGTATAGATAAAAAGAACAAATTAAACTTACTTTTCTCAAATTGGTACGATGGACAAATTAAAACCACTGGATGGCTAAAGAGCCATGGCTATAGTAATGCCCTCATCCAAAAATATAAAAAAGGCCAATGGATAGAGCCTATTGGAAAAGGGGCTTACAAAAAGTACGGAGATTCTGTGAACTGGGTAAGCGTGCTCTCCTGCGTCCAGCAAGAGCTGAAGCTTGCTGTTCATGTGAGTGGAAAATCTGCTTTACAACTTTTAGGAAAATCACAATATATAGCGTTTGACCAAAAAAAAAAATTTGTCATAGGTAATAAGAAAGAACTCTTGCCTTTTTGGGCTCAAAACTACAATGAAGATGTTTCTTTGGAGTACAAAGTTAAAAAGTTATTTAAAAAAGATCAATTCAATGAAAAGAATTGGGGCTACACGACTTTAGAACATGGAAGATTTTTTGTTATTTTATCATCACCAGAACGAGCTTTTCTTGAGTATTTAGATGAACTACCAAAACTATACTCCTACTCAGAAGCCCTTGATCTTCTTGAAAATCTACCAACACTTAGAAGTTCAATCCTCCAAAATTTATTAGAAAGCTGTAGTTCAATAAAAGTAAAAAGACTTTTTCTACATTTAGCTGAAAAAATAAATCATCCCTGGTTTAAAAAAATTGACCTCAAGAAAATTAGTCTAGGAACAGGTAAACGCCATGTCTTCAAAGATGGGGTTTTCGATTCAAAGTATCTTATTACGGTACCAAAGGAATTAAATTATGAAGAAAGTTGATTTTAAATCAACGAGTAAAACTTCTCCTTCAAGTCCTTCCCTATGTTGCCAAAGAGACTTGCTTTGCCCTTAAGGGCGGTACTGCCATTAATTTATTTGTTAGAAATTTTCCAAGATTGAGCGTAGATATAGATCTTACCTACTTAGGTGACGAATCGCGAGACGAAGCCCTAAAAATAATAGAGCAAGCATTATATCGAATTCAAGCTGATATTGAAGATCACTTAAAACCTATTAAGGTTTTTTCTAGCTCAAGGAAAAATCAAGAAAATGATATAAAATTATTCATCGAAAAAAATGGGATTCAAGTTAAAGTTGAAGCAAGCCCTGTCATACGAGGAGTATTGCTTGAGACAAATACAAGATCGCTTGTATCAAAAGCAGTTGATGAATTTGAAATGGAGATGGATATACAAGTTGTAAGCTTGCCAGATCTATATGGCGGAAAAATAGCTGCTGCACTAAATAGGCAACATCCAAGAGATTTATTTGATGTAAAGCTTTTACTTGAGAATGAAGGGATAACTACCCCTATCAAGAACGGTTTTTTGACCTATCTATTATCTCATGGCAGACCACCAAACGAAATATTAAACCCCACAAAACAATCCATGGAAACAGTTCTAGAATCTGAATTTGAAGGTATGTCCTCTCTTTCTTTTACCTACAAAGATTTTGAAGATATACGAGAACAACTCATTTTAAAGATTAACAAAAAAATAACCAAAACAGATAAAGATTTTCTAATCTCTTTCTTTCAAAGATCTCCTAAATGGGAACTATTTCAACACGATAATATTAAAGACTTACCAGCTATTAAGTGGAAGCTACTAAATATTGAAAAAATGAGCCTTCAAAAAAAAGAAGAGCAACTCAAAAATCTAAAAAAAATACTTAGCTAATCTCGTAAAATAACAATTTTTAAATAAGGAGTGTATATGCACCTATTAATTATAGGTGCACTCTGCTTTTATGTTGTGGCTTTACCCACAGCAAAGGCAGACGTGCGCCATATTTCAACAAAAAAAGATCAAATTACTAAAGCAAGAACAGCATTAGGAATAGCTACGATTATTCAAGTACCCGATCGCCCTACAAGTGTTGTCATTGGAGATCAAAACTCTTTTAAGATTGAGTACTTAAACAAAGCAATCACAATTAAGCCACTGGTAGCTAATGCCAGCACGAATCTTTACATTTATACGGCTCCTCTACCGCGCTTTTTAAACCTAAAGCCACCAATAAAAGCTTCATCAACTTCAACCTCTCCACGCAAAAGACTCCGGTCCCCATGGACCATAGCGTTTCGAATTTTATGTAGAAGTAGCCAGGCTGCTCCATAACTTCCTAGACCCAGAATTCTTTGGAGGCTTAGTGCGCTTACTCCAGTTTTTTTGTGCAGTGATCCACCAGATTGCATAGAACCATGTTTTAATCGGAAGTTTTGAGGACTCAAAAATAGAACCAACTTTGACTGAATTTGCAAAAAGACAAGTTTTACATTTGCAAAGTCTAGTTGAAATTAACCAGTATGTGTTGTTGCCACAGGCCTGGCATTTAAAGCCTTTACCCCAACGCTGCTCCTTAAGAAAAGCTAAGCAAGCGTCATCATCTTTAAAAATTTGATCAAATTCTCATAGGTTTTTAGAATACTTTAAGACTGATATGTTTAAAATACCCGGTTAGTGTAGTCAAATGCATATGCTGGTAATCTTTTAAACAACTCCTTAAAGGCAGTTGTTTTATCTACAATTAAAGATGGCTTTTTTTAAAAACAAGACATAGAATTTTTAATATGAAAGTTTTATTAACAGGTGCCACCGGCTATATAGGTGGCCATATTGGAAGAAAGCTAGTAGAGCTTGGTCATGAAGTGATCTCCTTAACTAGAAATAAAAATCAACAAATAAATTTTAAAACTAAACTAATAGAACTAAAAGAGCTTTCCTTTGAAAAAGGCATAGAAGCAGTTATTCATTTAGCTGGAGCTTCTGTTGCAAATAAAAGATGGAGCACTAAATACAAAAGAATTCTTAAAAGCTCTAGAATTGCATTTACACATAAAATTTTAAGAGCTCTTGATTATGAAAACTTACAGGTTTTTTTACAAGCCTCAGCCACAGGGTATTATCCAAGTTCTGGAGATAAAATCTTAAATGAAGATTTTGAAGCTGGGACTGGGTTTTTATCTCAACTGTGTTTTTCTTGGGAAGATTCAACCTCATTATTAAGTTGTAGAAAAGCATATTTTAGAATTGGTATGGTTATTGGCTACAGCTCTCCAGCCATGGGAAAAATGAGCCCTCTTTTTAAGCAAAAAAGAGGCGCAGTTTTAGGAAAAGGAAATCAATATATGAGTTGGATTCATATAGACGACTTAGTAAAAATATTCACAAAAGCTTTAACTAACTATGATTACAAAGGTGTTTATAATGCTGTAACGCCAACCCCCATAAGAAATAAAGAATTTACAGATGAAATGGCAAAAGCTATAGGTAAGTCTGTTTTGTTACCTGCAGTACCAGCCGTTGTTCTTAAAATACTTTATGGTGAAAGATCTCAAATTCTATTAGATTCTCATAGGGTTGAACCTCGAAATCTTAAACAAAAAGATTTTAAGTTTAAATATACTAATATAAAAGATGCTCTTAAAGCTTCAATCTAGGGTTATTAAGTATTTAATAAAGTGTGGCAGTTAAGGTTGAGGAAAACAATAACTTTTAAAAAAATAATATGTTAAATAAAAACAGGTTATAAGAATACTATAACAAAAAATTAAATGGGAGCTAAGGTATGAATAAGTTTGCAGGTGCTAAAAAAAGCATGAAAGTTAACGGTAAAACTTGGACGTATTTTGATCTTTTAGAAACGTCAAAATTTGGGGATATTTTAAAATTACCACGATCATTAAAAGTTTTATTAGAAATGCTATTAAGATATCAAAATCATTCTAGTGTTAGCGATGAGAATATAAAAGACCTAGCTTCGTGGGGACATACAAAGACTTCAACTAAAGAAATTCCATACTTTCCTGCACGTGTTCTTATGCAAGATTTTACAGGAGTTCCTGCTATTGTTGACCTTGCAGCAATGAGAGATGGTATTAAAAAGTTAGGAGCTCCAGCTTCAGTTATAAACCCACAAATCCCAGTAGATCTTGTTATAGATCACTCTGTGTCAGCAGATTTTTCCGGAAATGCAAGCTCATTAAATAAAAATGTTAGCCTAGAGTTTGAAAGAAACACTGAACGTTATGAATTTTTAAAGTGGGGACAAACAGCATTTTCTAATTTTAGGGTGGTTCCTCCAGGAATGGGCATTTGTCATCAAGTAAATATTGAGTTTTTAGCAGATGTAGTGACAGCACGTAAATTAAAAGAAGAAGACACACTTTTCCCTGACACTCTTGTTGGCACAGATTCACATACAACAATGGTTAATGGTCTATCTGTTCTTGGTTGGGGTGTTGGTGGAATTGAGGCAGAGGCTGCAATGCTTGGACAGCCAATTGCTATTATGATTCCAGAAGTTATAGGTTTTAAACTTATAGGAGAATTACCAAAGGGTGCTACGGCAACAGATTTAGTATTAACAGTGACCCAAATGCTTAGAGCTTACGGTGTGGTTGGAAAATTTGTAGAGTTTTTTGGTAATGGCTTAGATAATTTAAGCCTTGCTAATAGAGCAACTCTATCTAATATGGCTCCAGAGTACGGTGCTACTTGTGGATTTTTTCCAATAGATGATGAGACCTTAAACTATCTAAGATTAACTGCAAGAGATGAGGATTTAGTACAAAGAGTAGAAAAATACGCTAAAATTCAAGGTCTTTGGAGAGACGATACACAGCTTTCTTTTACTCATACATTAGAACTAAACATGGCAGACGTTGTTCCTTCTTTAGCAGGTCCAAAGCGACCACAAGATAGAGTTTTATTAAATAAAGCTAAATCATCTTTTAAACATGAACTTGCTACAACTTTTAAATCAGCAGAAAACTTATCAGTCCCAGTTTCTAACACAAACTATTGTATTAATAACGGTGATGTTGTAATTGCAGCAATCACAAGCTGTACAAATACCTCAAACCCTTATGTAATGATTGGGGCAGGACTTCTTGCTCAAAAGGCGGTGGCAAAAGGTTTAACTGTAAAACCCTGGGTTAAAACATCTTTAGCACCAGGGTCACAGGTAGTATCAGAATACCTGCTTAAAGCAGGTATTCAAAAAGACTTAGATACCTTAGGTTTTAACGTTGTTGGCTATGGTTGTACAACATGTATTGGAAACTCAGGTCCTTTAGCCGATAATATACAAAAAGCCATTAAAGATAAAGACTTAGTAGTTACGTCTGTTCTTTCTGGAAATAGGAACTTTGAAGGGCGTATTAGCCCCCATGTAAAAGCAAACTATTTAGCTTCTCCTCCTTTAGTTGTAGTATATGCAATTGCTGGATCAATGCTTGTTGACGTGAATAAAGACTCCTTAGGTAAAGGTAAAGATGGCAATGATGTATACCTAGCTGATATTTGGCCAGCAAATAAGGAGATTAACGACGTGATTTTAAAAGTTATCACTCCTGCAATATTTAAAGATAAATACTCTAAAGTTTTTAAAGGAAACTCTGCTTGGAAAAATATCCAAATATCTCAAGAAGAAACTTACAAATGGAAAAAATCTAGTACTTATATTGCCAACCCTCCATTTTTTAAAGATCTGACAATGGAGATTCCAAAGGGTAAGGATATAAAAGAAGCTTCACTATTAGCTCTTTTAGGGGATTCAGTTACAACTGATCATATTTCTCCTGCTGGGGTGATTAAGGCTGATAGCCCAGCTGGAGCACTGCTTACTAGCAAAGGTATTCAAAAAAAAGATTTTAATTCCTATGGTTCGCGTAGAGGCAATCACAATGTGATGATGAGAGGGACTTTTGCTAATATTAGAATTAAAAATGAAATGGTTCCAGATATTGAAGGTGGATTCACAAAATATATTCCCACTGGCGAATCTATGCCAATTTACAATGCTGCAATGAAATACATAGAGGCAGGAAAAGACTTAATGATCATTGCAGGAAAAGAGTATGGAACAGGGTCTTCCCGTGATTGGGCTGCAAAGGGAACTGACCTTTTAGGTGTAAAAGCTGTTATTGCAGAAAGCTTTGAAAGAATTCATAGATCAAATTTAGCTGGAATGGGTGTTTTACCGCTTCAGTTTAAAGGCACTGATTCAAGGAAAAGCCTGGATCTTAAAGGAGATGAAAAAATTTCAATTCTAAACCTTGAATCATTAAAGCCACGACAAGATATTAAAGTAAAAATCACCTATTTAAATAACGATAGTAAAATCATCACTACTTCTAGCAGGTTGGACACGGCTGATGATGTTTCTAATTACCAAAACGGTGGAATTCTTCAGGCAACATTAAGAAGGCTTGCAAGATAGTGTTAAGGTTATACGAAATTATTTAAATTAAACGTCTTTATTTAAAAAACCTTTCCTGGATTTAAAATATTATTAGGATCAAAAACTTTCTTAATTTCTTTCATAAGGCGAATCTCTTCTAAAGATCTTGAGAATTTAAGATACGGTTTCTTTAAAAGCCCAACACCATGTTCAGCTGAGATACTTCCTCCTATTTTTTGAATTTCACTGAAAAGGATTTTATCCACATTTTTACACTTTTTAATAAACTCATTCATAGGCATATCTTCTGATTTTAATGCGTTAATATGAAGATTACCATCTCCAATATGTCCAAAAATAACAACTTCAATATCAGTATGTTGTTTCATAACGGTGTCATAAATTACTGTAATAAAATTTGGTATTTTTGATATTTTAACAGATATATCATTTTTATATGGAGTAAATGGCGCTAAAGATTCAGAAATAAGTTCCCGGTACTTCCAAAGGTTTTTATATTGAGTTGAATTAGAACTGAGTGTTCCATCCACAGCCCACTCTTGTTCAAAATAATGTTCTAAGGCCTGAGTAAGTTTATCTTCATTAAAGCTTTTGCTTAGCTCTACCTCTATTAGTACGTAGTAAGGGCAATCAGTTTGTAATGGTTTGAGCAGCTTGTGAGCTTTTAAAACTTTTTTTAAAGCAAGGCTTGTAAACATTTCAAAAGCCCTTAGAGGTAATTTCTTTTTTGAATAAAAAAAGCAATCTAGAATTTTATTTAACGACTCAACCCCTAATAAGATAACTTGTTTTTCAAAGGGTTTTAAAGAAAGTCGAACTTCAACTTCAGTGATCACTCCTAAAGTTCCCTCAGAACCTATGAAAAGATGTCGAAAATCATAACCTGCATTATTCTTTAAAAGCCCTTGATTAAGTTTTAAAATTTCACCTGTACCCGTAACAATAGTAAGACCTGTGATCCATTCACGAATATTTCCATATTTAAGAACATGAACCCCTCCAGCATTAGTAGCAACATTACCACCAAGCTGGCTTGATCCTGTTGAGGCAAATTCTACTGGAAAGTATAAATTATTTTTTAAAGCCTCCTCTTGGAGAGTTTTTGTAACCACTCCAGCTTCTACTATAATTGAAGAATCAATAGGAGAGATTTCAATAATTTTGTCCATTTTCTCTAAAGATAAAATCCATTCACCTTGTGAGGCCACAGCTCCACCACTTAAGCCTGTTCTTCCTCCGCTAGGAACAAGTTTAAGATTGTTTTGATTACAGGCTTTAATAATTAAACTAACCTCCTTTGTAGTTTTTGGGAAAAGAACGCCGGAAGTGTTTATAAGAAATTGTTTACTCCAATCTCTTGCATAGTGTTCAATAGCAAAGAGATCTTTAGTTATAACTTGCTCTTTAAATAGGAAATTAAAAGGATGCAACATACATAGCATTCTACCATCTACTTTTTAAAGTGAGCAAGGGGATGACCTAAATGTGACTATATAATATCTATGAAAAACCTTAAACAATACGTTATTTTTTAAAAATCTTTAGATTTTAAAAAATATTAAAAAACTGTTTAAAACAATCTAATATAAGTTAATTTAATAAAACAAAATTTCAAGGAAGAAATAAAACTGTCCAAAAAAGTTGCAAAAAAAAGTCTGCTAGATTCTAAATAAAAATAATTAAAAAAATATTTTCCAAAAGCTAAGTGCTAAAGGTTAATTTAAGAAAAATAATAAACACCATCTTCTACATTAATAAAACAAAAGTTGTCCATAGTACTGGCTCTTAAATCACTACAATTTTTATCCAGCAAGTCTAACTCGCTAAAAGCTCCTCATTCTCATAAATTTGTGACAATTTAGCCTTAAGCTTCATAACTGCTTGAGCATGCAACTGTGAAACACGACTCTCTGTAACTTTTAAAACTCTACCAATTCCTTTTAAATTTAAATCTTCATAATAATAAAGTGAGAGTACTAACCGTTGTCTTTCTGGAAGCTCTTCAATACACTTAGCAATCATTTTTTTTATTTTTTTAGAGCTTATTTGAAAATACGGATTTTGCTCCTTAAAACTATCCACAATACTAAGTAATGATTTTTTATCTACTGCAGAAAAGCTTGCTTGTTCATCAATAGATAAGATACTTGCTGGCTTTGCCTGATTCACAAGGCTGTGATATTCCTCTATGGTAATCTTCATATAATCAGCAACTTCATAATCCTCAGGACTTCTGCCTAACTGAGACTCTAGTTTATAAGCGGCTCTATCTAAAGCTTTCGCCTTATCTCTTATTGACCTAGGAACCCAATCTTGTGCCCTAAGCTCATCAAGAATTGAACCTCTAATTCTAAACTCTGCATAAGTTTTAAATTTATTATCTCTAGTTTGATCATATTTATCTATTGCATCCATTAGACCAATTACACCACTAGAAATTAAATCATCTAATTCAATATTTGCAGGAAGTCTCATTGAAATCTTTTGAGCTATAAACTTAATAAGCGGTGCATACTCGGCTATAATTATATTTTTTTGTGCTAATGTTAAAGTTCCACCATTCTTTATTTTTAATCTCTTTATTAAAGACATTTCTGACATATATTTTCCCCACTTCATATTAATAATATCAAACTAAATTAATTTTAAAAAAAATATGCACTTCTTTTTATAATAAAAAAATACGCTCACCTCATAAACCCCTTTAAAATCTAGATTTTCCTTTAAAACTCTAAATCGTCTAAAAGTTAATCAACTGTTGCAAATCTGTTTTAAGATATTTTTTTCTCGTTCTCTGGCATAAACAACCTGTCCTTATCTTCTTTTCTTTCTTTTGATAAAATCATCATCTTATAATCATCCACATCATCAAGGCCAAGAGATTGAATAAATTTTACATCCTTTTTATCTTTAAGAAACAAGAATTCATCTGATTCAATTCTAAGAGCAAAAAATTCTTTATCCTCTGCCTGCTCACGAGAAACAACATTTATTTTAATTTCTTTTTGTTTAAAAAAAGCTAAAAATAAACCTAAAAATAACACAATAGATGTACCTAAAACTGCATACATAAAAAACATATTAAATCTCCTCTATCTTTAAAAGGTTAACTTTAATAAACTTATTTTCAGCAATAAACTCATTTAAAGACGTTAAAATATTTTTTTGAAATCTCCTCTTACCTTTTTCTGTATTAAGCTGTTTAAGATCATAGTCAGATAAAACAGATATTACTAGATTTTGAACAGCCTCTTTCTGTCCTGCCAAACTTTTCTTTAAACCATTTGCTCCTGAGTACTTTAAACTTAACGACATTATTTTAGAACTCTCTTTATCTTGAATTTTAACTATAAAGGGTTCGGGTTTAATAACTTCAACTGGTAAAATTTCATGAGTGAAAGAAATTTTTTGTCCTTCTTTTTTTTGATTACATGAAACTCCTATGATTAAAAAAAATATAAAAATAAAATTTTTTAACATATTCATGCACTTTATAAAGCAAGCTTAATGCCAATAAATTATTTAAGTTTTCACAGGCCTTTTATCCTTTAAATAACTATTTCTTATATAAAAACGTGACTTTTTTACTGTCAGTTTTTCTTCTTTAAGCTCCACACTTTGTTTTTCTTTTTGACAGGACTCTACTTTAATACGACCATAGACTAATTTATCTTAAACCCTTTAAAAATAGACTCTTAAAGAATTTTAAGCTTTTACTTTAAAAAATAAATTCATTCAATGCACCTCTAAATCCAAACAAAATAAACGTAACATTTCATAAAGGAGCTCTAAACAAG
Source organism: Bdellovibrionales bacterium (assembly GCA_965205945.1). GTDB lineage: Bacteria > Bdellovibrionota > Bdellovibrionia > Bdellovibrionales > UBA1609 > JALZUR01. Next base: position 321,700 of record CBDBIB010000001.1, read on the forward strand.
AGAACTCCTAAACATGATGAATAATATATGCTTAAATCTATTCTTTATTTTAATGATTTCTTAATTAAACCCTTACTCACTAAATGACCAGCAGCTAAGTCAAAGGCCATACTTGATTTTTCACGATTTAACAAATGATCTTAAAATCACAATAAAAAAGAATGCTAAAAGCCCTCATAGTCTAAAAAAACTCCAAACCCAATAGGATCTTTTAATCAAGGTGGTAACGAATATTAAAACCTGCCTCTCTATCTGTTAAAAGATTCAAGATATTAAAATAAGGTTACAAAAAAAGAACTCAGACGGCATATCCAAGGACGATCGCCAGACTTATACATGCCCACAAAATCCTTAAAATTCAATAGAGTGAGCAATCTTCTTAAGAGTCTTCGAACTCAAATCTTTGTCTTAAAAAAAAATCTGCTATTAATATGTTAGCTTCAAATAGTAATATTTGTCTTAAGTAACCTAAAGTCATTTCTAAACCTTAACAGTAAAATTATGAACTCTGCAGTCAAAACTTTTTCAGCAAAATCTAATTAGGGTTACAATTTGTAAAATTAGGTTTTTTCAGCAAAAGTCTAAGAGGCTAAAGTTCTACTTGAAAAACTATAGCAAGAGGTAACATCAAAAACATCCCATAAACCGATGTCTTGATCAAAAGAAACTGCACCATAAAACATAAAGCTCATATCAATAACGTTAGAGGTGTTCTAGTCAGAAGTGTCAGAGTTAAGCGATTTTTACTAAAGCCTACAACTTAAGACTTAAAATGCCCGCTTTAAAAATATAAAACTGCCAAAGACTCAGTCAGTTATAAATTTTCTTAGAGTAATCAGTAGCTATCTTTTAAAAATTTTGTTAATAGGTTAGAATGACTTTAGATGATCTTACTAAGGGATTAAATCCCTCTCAAAAAAAAGCCGTCCTCTCTACAAAGCCTGCACTCATTGTGCTTGCTGGTGCAGGATCTGGAAAAACTCGTGTATTAACCAGAAGAATCACACACCTTCTTGCTAAAGGTTTTATTTCCCCAATAGAGTTTTTAGCTGTGACCTTTACAAACAAAGCTTCTCATGAAATGAAAGACCGCATCATCAAACTTCTTTTTAACCTAGGTTTCCCCCCTCCTCCTAAAATGTGGATCTCTACATTTCATTCAATGGGTGCAAAAATTTTGCGTGAACATATACATCTACTTAATTATCCTACCTCCTTTACAATCTATGATGGCGACGATCAGATTAAAACTATTAAAAATATTTTAAAAGAGCTTAATATTAATGATCAATCTATAAATCCTAAAACAATTCGAGAAGCTATATCAAACGCGAAAGGACAATGTATTTATTGTCATGAAACCAAAAAACTAGAAACTTTTTGGATTATAAAATTTCAAGAAATCTACGCTTTATATGAGAAAAAACTTTTTGAATCAAAGGCTCTAGATTTTTCAGACCTTCTTTTTAAAACTTATGACCTTTTGCTTTCTTATCCGGATGTTTTAAAACCTTATCAAGACCAGTTTAAACATATTCTAGTAGATGAGTATCAAGACACAAATGCTCTTCAATATAAATTGATCAGACTTCTTGCTGGAGATAAAAATAATATTTTTGCCGTTGGTGATGAGGATCAGTCTATTTACTCATGGCGAGGAGCAGATATTAACAATATTCAACTCATGGAAAAAGACTTTACCGCTCATAAGATAAAACTAGAAACAAATTATCGCTCAACGAAAAATATTGTTGATGCTTCTAATGCTGTTATCCAAAATAACACCCTTAGAAATAAAAAAATTCTTACAACTAAAAATCCCCATGGTAGTAAAATTCAAATAAATCAAGCTTTAAATGATTACGATGAAGCTAAAATTGTTGCAAAAAAAATTGAAAAATTAATCTTTGAAGGGACAAACCCTAGTGATATTGCAATATTTTATAGACTTAACTCTCAATCAAGAGTTTTAGAGGAACAACTTCGTATGCTTTTAATTTCTTATAAAATTCTTGGAGGTCTACGCTTTTATGAAAGAAAAGAAATTAAGGATATGCTTGCTTTTATGAAGCTTGCTATAAATCCAAATGATGAAATTTCGTTGCTTAGAATTATAAATATTCCGGCCAGAGGTATTGGCAAAAAAACAATTCAAACTCTTATTGAATATGCAAAGCAAAACAATATAAATCTCTTTTCTACCTTACAGGCTTTAAAAACAACACCTTTACTAAAACCCGGTCCAAAGAAAAAAGTTTTAAATTTTTTAAAAATATTAGAAACTTTGATTGAAATAAAAGATAAAACAGCCACCCATGTTTATAGAGAAATTTTATATTTAACTAAATATGTTTTAAATTTAAAAGCTGAAAATAACTCTGAAGCTGATGCAAGAATTGATAACCTTGAAGAGTTAGATAATGCTCTTTCACATTTTGAAAAAGAACGAGGAGATGAGGCTACTCTTCTTCAATTTTTAGAAGAAACTGCTCTTATATCCGATCTAGATGGTGCTGATTTTAATGTTCCTCAAGTAACATTAATGACCCTGCATGTTTCAAAAGGCTTAGAGTTTGAAAATGTATTTATTGTTGGCCTTGAAGAGGGTCTACTCCCTTGCGTTCACGGTGACGAAATAAATCAAGACCTTATGGCTGTTGAAGAAGAGCGACGCTTAATGTATGTTGGGATGACACGAACAAAAAAAAAGCTTCACCTCTCATTTGCTAAATCCAGAAAAGTTTGGGGTCAAGAACAGTTCTATCAACAAAGCCGATTTATCAATGAAATTCCTGATGATTATGTAGATAAAAAACTACTCTTCTTACCAAATACTTTTAGCAATAAGTCACAGTCTTTAAAATATAATAACTTTTATGACCTTAAACAAACTGTTAGTAACGACCCTTTACCTGACCATGACAGCAATTTTGATAATGAGTTCTTTGATGAGAACGACACTGGCCTTAAAAAAGGAAATAAAGTACGACACCCTATTTTTGGTACAGGGTCAGTTTTAGAAATCGAAGGCTTTGGAGAACTTATGAAGGTTAAAATTGTATTTTCTGACCGTTCAGTTAAAAAATTTGTAGCTAAATATGCACGCTTAAAAAGAATCTAATTAATTTAAGCTATAAGATGAGTCTAGTGCCTATTCAGGATTACTATTTAAAGCAGGTGTTTTTAAAGCTTCTTCTGCAAAAACAGGCTTTTGAACAAGATCACAATAAGATTTTTTCTTTGATGTGCAGGTCGCAAATATAAGGGTAAAGGATAAAATAATTATTAATCTCATAACTTATTTTTAAATATTTTTTAAGTAACTACAAGCCTTAATTTTTAAAAAATAAATATAAACAATTTCTTATAGTGACAGATCTTTAAAATATGGTAGACCCATAACCATGTTAGAAAAATTATACGGTGAAGTTGCCATAGAAAACAACAAATTAGAAGCTTTTGATAATCGTAATTCTCATAGAGATTATGAAATTGAATTCACATGCCCTGAATTTACATGCATTTGCCCTAGATCAGGGTTTCCTGATTTTGCAACAATTCATATTTTATACATTCCAAAAAAAAAGTGTGTAGAACTTAAATCTTTAAAACTTTATATTAATCAATTTCGTGATAAAAAGATTTTTCATGAAGACGTAACAAACTTAATTTTAGAGGATTTAATAAAACTTTTAGATCCTAAATTTATAGAAGTTGTTGCAGATTTCACAATACGAGGTAACATTCATACATTAGTTACAGCTCGCCATAAAGGCTAAGCTAATTACCGCTGTTAGCTCAACTGGATAGAGTACTGGTCTTCGAAACCAGGGGTTGCAGGTTCGATTCCTGCACAGCGGGCCATTTGTTACGCTATAGAAGCTTAGCATTTAACTCTATTAAAAAAGTTTGATCTGTCTTTGATAAAAACTTACCCTAAGAAAATAAACGAAATACCTTGTCTAACCCTACTTACTTTTAAAAAACCATTTAAAACTGAAACTGTGGAGATTAGAGTCTGGTTACTTAAGAAGATCAATTTCTAAAACAGCCATATATCGTTTTAAGAGCATTTTTAGAGGAGCTTTAAGTTTGAAGGAGTTTAAGAGTCAGTTTAATGAAGCTGCTATTAAATGTAAGATTTTGAACAAATTTTCATGCCCCTTTACTCTTTAAAATTTAAATCACAAAGCCAGTGGCTTCATGTACAGCAACCCCGATGTAAACTATATGTTTAAAAGAATAAAAACATTGGCAAAGATAATAATCTTATTCATAATAAAATAATAATCAAACGCCAACATGGGGTATAAATTCAATAAAAAGGAAGCCTTAAATGTTTAATATCACAGAAACCTCAGGCCTTTGGGCAAAGCAAGAAAATTTTAAACATATCGTCTTAGCGTCCATTAATAGCACTAATAATTATGCTAAGGAAAATCTAATATCATTTAACCAAAGCCCATACCTAATCTTTACAAATGAACAAACAGCAGGAAGAGGCCGTAGAGGAAACACATGGGCTTCACCTAAGAAGGGTACTGGACTCTTATGCTCTTTTGTATTTAAAATTAAGACTCCTCCTCAGCCTATTGCCGCTCCCTGTTTTGGCTGGGCTGTTTATAAGTCCTTAAATGAAACATTTGATGCAAACTTTAACATAAAAGCACCTAATGATATCTATATCAATGACTCTAAAGTTGGTGGTCTCCTACTTGAATCTGTTTCAAAAGGCGATCAACATCACCTTATTCTAGGCTTAGGACTCAATGTTTTTTCTCACCCTTGCGTGGACAATTCAAATTCTATTTTAAATTCTATAAAAAACCATGAAATTAAAAAAACTCAATGGACACAATTTTTATCTCACCTTATTTTATTATCTTCTCAAGCTGCAATTACAGCACAAGATTCTAAAATTTCTAAAGCTACCCTTAATGAACTAAAACTTGCTCTTAAAAAATACCCCAAAAATAAAATTAAAACCCTACTCGCGAACGGAAGCCTTAAATTAAATGATGGAACCACTACAAACTGGAGAGATCTCTAATATAGTAAAAAAAATCTTTGGAACTTTTTTACTTTTAATTTTTTCAATCTTAATCATTTTGTTTTTTAAAACAGGAGCCTATAAATCCGTAAAGGTTATGAAAACTAAACCTCCACAGCTACATATGTTCTATATTAAAAACACAGGCCCTTATCACCAGATTGTTGAAAAAATCCAAAAAGTTGAAAAAATTTTTAAAAACTTACAATTTCCTTGTAAAAAAACCTTTGGTCACTTTCTAAGTGATTCTAAAATAATTGACCATAATAAACTTTTAAGTCATGTTGGCTGCGCTTTTTATAAAACAGAGACAAAAAAACTTCCTCAGCTAATAAAAGGCGTTGAAGAAAAATTTTTTGGACTCAAATCTAAAGAAAAAATTTGCTATAAGGGAACATTCAAAGGTTCTCCTTCACTAAGTGGAATAAAAATCTACCCCAAGCTTTATAAATTAGCACAACAAGATAAGGTTAAACTTAAGCCTGATTCACTTGAAGTCTACACTGTTGATGGTGACAAAGTGACCACAGATGTTTACCTTTGTGAAGAATAGGTCTTTATTACTGCAGCTTTATACAAAGCTTTCCACAGATTTTATAAAATTTATCGTAACTTATTAAATATTAAATCAAAAATATTAAATTTTATTCTATATTAATTAAACCCTTAATTAGAATAAGTTTAACTAGAAATTTAAAAAAACTAAATATATGATTTATTTTTAATTTTCTCTAAAATAATTTTTTCAGGCATCAGTGGATCCTTTGGATTTACTGAAAATAAAGACTGCTGCTCACAACGTACTTTATTCTTAATTAAAAATTTTAAAATACCAGCAAGTTTTTGATTCTTCTTATCTTGAAAAAATGGATCATTTGCTAAAACATCCTTAGCTTTTTTAAGAGCTCTTAATTCAGAGGCATCTTTATCTTTTACTTCATAATAATGAAGATCGTATTTTTTAATATCTTCTGGAAGTACACCTAAAAACCTAACTTTGGGGGCAGAAAAATCAGAATTTCTAACCAAACTTGCTGCGGATCCAGCTTTAAGTGTTCTAAAAATATTTTGCATTGTATATGCATCTAAGTCTCCAAAAAAATATATAGGAATTTTTAATTGATCTTGAATAAGTTTACACCATCCTCTTACACCATTTGAAGGAACTCCTTGAGCTCCTAAAAGAACACATTTGTTTCGCTTAGTAAAACCATTTGAAACTAATGTATTTGCTGTACCCTCTGATTCCACGACTAAACAAAAGTCAATTTTTGATTTTGCTTTTAATATTAAAGATTGTGGTTTATTCTTAGGTTGAAACGGTGTTGTTCCTAGGGAGTTAAGATTAATAACAGCTTTTGTTCCATCTGGTAAAGTCTCTGTCACTTCAAGTTGTTGTGAGTATGTCTGACCTCCACGATCATTAGCAAAACAGTTCATCTCTTCTCTATAAGCCTCAAGCATATCAGTGATAAAATCAATAATGGCATCGGATTCTGGTTGATCATCAAAATCAATGGGTTTTAGATCTAAATTAGACTTAACCAAACCTTTGGCCATATAATAAAGCTCTCTTTTTGTATTCACAGCTCCTGTTTGAACATTAGTTAAAAGGATTTCTAATAAAAAAACTGTTCTGGCTAGCTTTTGAACTGAAGAAACATTTAACTCAGATCTAACAACCTTATCTCCAGGGGTTAAATACCCAACCTTAGGATCATACTTAGCATTGTCTAAAGAACATTTAACAGCATGAAGAATTGGTCTTTTTGCCATCTCTAAATCTTGCAGCATCTTTTGACAAAGCTGTTGAGCTTTTTTAGTAATTTCAATACCTGTTTTAGATTTTCTAGTTTTTGCAGCCATTATTTCTTAACCTTTCTTGTTTTCTTTTTAGCTACTTTCTTTGTTGATCCCATATCTTCACTATTTTGAGTTCTTTTTTTCTGTTTAACCTTAAGCTGACCCAAGCGATCTTCAGCCTGCTGTAATTCTTCTTCAGCAGATTCAGTATCTTGGCCTAAGATCTTAGCCAATCCTTTAGAAGCTCTTTTTTTTCTAACCTCACTTGCTCTTGTAATATTTGCCAATCTTTGAACCAAAATAGGTCCAAATTTAGCAATATGTTTCTTTTTTCTCTCCAAATCTACAGCTTTAAACTCACGTTTTATATGACGTGAAAGCTTTTGCCCTGTCTGCATAAGCGCAAGCCTGATTTCTTCAATCAATTCATCTGATGAGTCAATGGTTTCCTTTGATGCATTTTTAAATTTAATAAATGGTGATGTAACAGAAATTGCAAAAACATACGGCCCCTTAGGAAGACTATTTTTTGACTGCACCAACCCATATGATTTCCAATTTATAGATTCTGCAGATTTTGTAATTGCACAAGAGGCTTTATCAAATTGTAAGGGAACTCTGTTTGCAAACCTTAAAAGTTGAATAGAATCCTCTTCTTTCCCTCTATTTAAAAACCTAGCAATAGCAACTTCAATAACAACAGGCTTAAAATCACAAATTCTTGGTTTTCTAGTCACAACAGAGAAAAAATCTACTTCTCCAAGTTTTGAAATACTTTTTGCTAAACCTTCTTCACCTACTGTTAAAACTGATTTTGTAGATGGGCTTTGGAGTGAAGCTTTTTGAACAGCTTGAAAGATGGCTTTATACTCAATATCTTTAATTTTATTTAAACCCTGTTTAAGCCATGTTTTTTTAAGGCCATGCTTTAAGAACTCTTTTAATGCTGTATCTGTAACTCTAGAAAAGGCAGTTTTTAAATACTTTTCTAAAGTAATATTCCCATATAACAAAGTATGAGTCATAAACTCTCCCAACTTCATAGTATGAGGGTGAGGTAGAGTTGGTGGTGGAACTTTAGGCACAAAATCAGACACCCTCTTTATTAAAACCCATTCTTGATCATGAACTTTATAATTTAGTGTTAAATGTGGGTTTACTAAAGCCGTTCCCTCTAAGTAAGTTAAAAGACCCCCATCCCCATTTAATTGAAGGCGCCCATCAATTTTAAATTCAACGGCGATACCATGCTTTTTAGTCCAATCTATAGTTTTTTTTTCCTTAATGACGCCTCTATTTGCCTTAATATCTACATCTACCTTAAGCTTTACAGCTTTTTTCATGGTTGCTGTTTTACTAATTACAGTCACCCCAGCCGCGTTTGTTAGTTGTGCCCATGTAGTTGCTGCAGATATACCAATACCTTGCTGCCCCCTAGAACACTGTCCTCTACCAAACTTTGATGATGCTAAATACTCTCCAAAAACACGTGGCACATCCTCTGACCTTAAACCAGGTCCATTGTCTTCTATATAAACACGAATTAAATCTGTGTTTTTCCCCCCACCTTTTCCTATTTTTTTAATTTCTACCTTTAGCTCAGGTAAAATTCCATTTTCTTCACAAGCATCTAAAGAATTGTCTACGGATTCTTTTAAAGTAGTTAAAACAGCCTTAGTTTGTGATGAAAACCCCACCTGTTGCAAATTTTTTGCAAAATATTCTGCTGTACTACTTGATGTAATTTTAGACAACTAAGACTCCCTTACTCAAACCCATTAATTTAAGAAAATCTTAGGGCAAAGGTAGTATACCTATATCTATTTTATTTTTCCAAGGCCATATCTAAAGGGGTTCTAGATTGCTTTAAAAAATTGCAAGCTTTACACGCAATTACAATGTTTGATTTTGTTGATTTTCCACCTCTTGCAATAGGTATTTTGTGATCCATTGTTAAGTCTTTTCTTCCAAATTTTTCCTCGCAATAATAACAGGTACCAACGTTTACCATATCGAGCCACCACTGAGTTTTCTTTAAAGCTCTTGCCTTAACTCGCTCTTGAGAAAGGTATTTTTTAGAAGCCGGCTTATACCACATAAACCCCATTTAACACTGCGCAGCAGCAAAGGCAAGTTTTAAGACTATTTGTTTACAGATTAATCTATTTTGGTTTTATTCATAATTAATTTATTTTAACTTAAGGAGAATACAAGTGGACTCTTTAGACCTTGAAAATAGACTTACAAATGTATTTTCAGAATGTACAGCCACTGTCATCGATATCACCGGAACTGGTAATAATTTTGAACTAAGGCTATCAACACCAGATCTTTTAAAAATGTCTCGCCTAAAGCAACATCAAGCCATTATGGCTCTTTTTAAAAAAGAGCTTACTTCTGGTGAAATTCATGCATTAACTATTAAATATATTAAATAACTACGAAAAGGACTTTAATAATGGACCTACCTGCTAAAGTAAAAGAAAGAATTGAATCTATATTAAACCAAAAACCAATTTGCCTATTTATAAAAGGCACACCGGCTTTTCCACAATGTGGTTTTTCTCAACGAGCCGTAGCACTATTAAATGAAATTAAAGCAGATTTTCATTCTGTAAACATCTTAGAAGATCAAGAGATTCGTGATGGAATTAAAATTTATGGCAATTGGCCAACAATTCCTCAACTGTATGTAAAAGGAAAACTTATTGGAGGTTCTGACATCCTAATGGAGATGTATCAAGAGGGCGAATTAACTCAGCTCGTTAAAGAAGCTTCAGCCTAGTTTTTACCTCTTCAAATTCTGTAATAAATTTATTAATAATTTCCTTGCATGTAAGAATTTCTTTAACCTCACCTACTGACTGCCCAGCGCTCCAAACATTATTCCATGAGTATTTTTTTTTAATTTTCAACCCCCTTTTCATAAATTGATATAAAACGTATTGAGAGATTTTTCCTTTTAAAGAATTGTCCCATTCATAAAATTTTTGAGACTCTTTAGTTTTTAAAATTGAAGCGTTTACTCCAGATAATGCTTTTGACATAAAAATGTCTTCAGGACCAGAGTTCACTATTGAGTCTTTATAGCCCTGATCAACTTTTGCCTCATTACTTGCAATAAACCTTGTACCAACACTCACAGCCGATGCGCCTAATACCAGTGATGCTGCTAACTGTTCACCACTAGAAATTCCACCAGTAGCTATAATTAAAGTTTTGGGAAACATTTTTTTAAAAAATGGTAGTGAGCAAAATGGCGATAGCGTGCCTGCATGTCCTCCAGCACCTGTGCTCACAACAATTAAACCGTCAGCACCAGCGTTCACAGCCTTTCTTGCATGTTTTGTGTTAATAACATCACAGATAACCTTGATCCCTAAAGACCTTGCTTTTAATAATAAATCTTGAGGGTTTCCTAAAGAAGAAATTATTAACGCAACCTTGTGCTTAAAGATAACTTTTATATCGGCTTTAAGTCTTGTGTTTGACCTGTGTAAAATTAAATTTATGCCAAAGGGTAAAGAACCCACTCTGTCTTTAATTTTGACAATCCATTGGTCTAACTCCTCTGAGGTCCGGCAATTCAGCGCTGGAAAAGTTCCTATTCCCCCCGCTAAAGTAGTCTCTATAACCATTTCAATATTAGAAACTAAAAACATAGGTGCCGCTATGATTGGATACTTACAGCCCATTATCTGTGTAAACTCTGTATTTATTTCTTTCATAAAAAAATTATACCCACATAAACTGACAAAAGTCTTATTTATTTTACTCATTAAAAACCACTGTTTTATCCGATAGGTTTTGTATAATAAAGGGGTTTAAAATTGAATATACTTTTAGCAGAAGATGACCATAATATAGCCATGATTGCGATTATGGCTCTTGAAACTTTTGGAAAACACAGTGTTACTCATGCAGGTGATGGTGAAAAAGCTTATAACCTTGTAAAAGAAAACACCTATGATGTAATTTTACTTGATGAGATGATGCCTAAAATAAATGGTCTAAAAGTTTGTAAAATACTACTTTCTCAAGGTTTTAAAACGCCTATTATTTTTCTAAGCGCAAAGTCACAATCAACAGACATTAATCTTTTTAAATCCCTTGGCTCTGGTTTTATTCCAAAACCTTTTAATCCCTCTACTCTTTGTATAGAAATTGAGACAATACTAAGTGAGAATATATGACTATACGAACAAAGTTTTTTTCAGTTGTTTTTCTCTGTTTTGGAAGTGTTTTAAGTATTGGATATCTTGGGTTTAGTTCTTATACGAATTTACAAAAAATTAATGCACAATTAAGGCAGTCTTCTAAATTTGAAGGCCTTATTAGAGGGGTTGCAAACTCCAGATTTCTTCCTGTACTTGAAAAAAATCTAGAAGGTTATGTTAATAAACTTGAACCTGAGTATAGAAACAATTCTGTTATAAACATTGTAAACGCATATAAGAAAAAAAATCGCAGGCTTTTAAACTCTAAAATTTCAATGTTTAGAAAACAAGAGAATAACTATATTAAATATTTACAAAATAATCTTACTGTTTATGAAAGCCATATACGATCTTTAGCCTTTATTTTTATTATTATTTTATGTCTATCATTTTTCTTAGTCACAAAATTAGTATTAAAATCCACACTTAAGCCTTTAAAAATGTTAAGCAACCGAATGGTTGATTTCTTAAACAACAGGTACACTTATCAATTTAGAGTTCCTAAAAAAAATGAAGTTGGAGAACTTGAATTAAACTTTCACTCTCTTGCACAAAGAGTTTTAAATAATATTGAGGATTTAAAAGCACTTGATTCTGCAAAAAGTGATTTCTTAAACATTGCAAGTCACGAATTAAAAACTCCTTTAACTTCTATAAAAGGTTCTCTTTCTTTACTACGTACTGGTGTAGACACACTTTCTTCTAAAAATTCTAAAAATCTTTTTAAAATTGCAGAAAATGAAACTGATAGACTTATCCGTTTAATTAATGATTTATTAGATCTTGCAAAAATTGAGGCCAGAAAATTTCCTTTAAAAAAGGATTGGATTTCTATTGATAAAATCATTGAAACCACTTTATATAGCCTTGAGGGAATATCTAAAACAGCAAATGTTTCTTTAACCTATACATCAGGTCAATGTAAAATAGTCAATATAGACAAAGATAAAGTTCAACAAGTGATAACAAACCTTGTCTCAAATGCTGTAAAATACTCTCCTGAAAACGGAACTGTAATTGTTTCAGTGACCATTGATAAAAGTAATTATTTAAGAGTCGAAGTAAAAGATGAGGGTGATGGAATTTCTCCTGATGACCAAAAGCTTATTTTTGAAAAATTTAGACAAGCCTCATGCCCTGCAAACCCAATAGTTAAAGGCACTGGACTCGGACTAGCTATTGCAAAAGCTGTAATTGAAGAGCATAATGGTACACTCAATGTTCATTCACAAATAGGTAAAGGAAGCTCTTTTTATTTTACTCTCCCTGATTGGAGACAAGATAAGGTAACAATTGATTTTAACGAAAAACGTGATGCTGCATAAGGTTTTAAAATGAATTTTGATGATCTAATAAAGGAAATGAAAACTCAGTATATTAATGATTTAGCTGTTAAAATTAAAGAATTAAAAGTTCTTTTAAAAAATAAAGATTTCACTCGTTTAGAGTGTTTTTTTCATCAACTTAAGGGCAGTGGTGCATCTTATGGTTTTCCAGAATTTAGTGAGCTTGGTGCTAAATATGAGAAAAAAATAAAAGAAAAAGCCTTAAGTGATATACAGATCAATAATCTAAGTAATGAATTTAATGTTCTTTACAAAAAGTATTCAGCTTAATTTTTTATTTTTCTACCAAATTTTAGTTTAAAGTTTTTAAAATATAAAAAATCTATCTTAATTCTCTATATATTACCTTAAAAAACATCAAACCTTTTTTGTAAGTCATTACGTCTTAATTTAGAACATTTTAATATCCTTAGTATTGAATCAATACGTTCAAAATTAAGAATTTAATAGTACTGTTAAGTAGACTCAAGTCTAAGCCGAAATAAGTTTAAAGTAACTTTTTAAAGAAACGTCTATTTAAGGAGAGCTTTATGCGTGCTTTAGTATTTTTGATATTTTTTATATCTATTCAATCTTTTGCTTGTATAGAAATTATAAAAAACAGCAGGGCTAATGAAGAGGTATATAATTCTTATGCAGATAATAAGGTTAATAATTGTATAAGATTTCCTTACATTCAAAAAGACTTTAGCCCTCAAGGGGTGCATATAACAGATCAAAATACCGCTTATATAAGTATGCATCACAAAAAAACTAAACTTTCAAGTCGTATTATACAAGCTGATGTAAAAACTGGAAAGGTTTTAAAAGTCTATGAATTAATGGGGTCAGAGTATAGGGGTTATTTGGGTAAAATTCAAACTGTTTCTCTTTTTGATAATGAGTCAAAATTTGTAATTCCTTTAAAAAAAGCTTTCTGCATTTTTGATAAAAAAAATGCAAAGCTTGCAATTAATGGATTTTATAAAGCACATATACTTAAGTGTCAAAAACAAGAGCTTGAAGGTGGCATCATTTCATCTATAAGTTACAGTTCTAATCAAAATAATCAGAAATATATTTGGACTATTGTTTCTAAAGAAAAAAAGAATAAGTTAAAAATATTTGGATATAAAATCGTTAAAAATAAAATTTTAAAGCAAGCTACATATAAATTTGATCTACCAAAGGCTCTGTCAAAAATAGAAAGTTTAGTGATGCTTGATTCTTCTTTAAAAAAACATAGGTTTTTACTTGCAAATAGTTCAAGTACCCATACTTTAAAAATGTATGAAATTAAATTTACTTATAATAAACTAAATAAATTGTATAATTACAAACTTACAGCTTATAAAAACAACAAAGATAGTAGAAGGCCGGCTTCAATTACAAAAATAAAAAAATCTAAAAATTTGCATAAAAAAGTAAGTCTAAAAGAATCTATCCCTTGGTACTTATACAAGAATTTACCAGTACTCAACAAAGGACTTAAGACAATGATTAAAGTCAATTCACCTATGATACTGCCTAAATAGTTTAAGTGTTAAATACTTCTTTAATTTTTTTAATAAGACGATCCTCAGATTGCCTTATTGCTTCTCGAGTAACCCCTAAAGATTCACCAATTTCATTTAATGTCTTTGGAGTATCGCTTAATATCCGCTCCTTAAGAAGAAGCTCCTCTCGTTTTGTTAAAGATCCTTTTAATTTAGATAGTGCGTTATGAAGAAGTTTTAAGTTTTCTTTTAAATCAATACGATCCACAACAACTTCACTATAAGGATCTTTTTGTAAATTAAGCAAAGTGCTTGAATTTTGATTTCCTAAGTTTTGATCAAGACTAATATCAAGGGAGCCAAGGCGGTCCTCCATGGTGACTACATCTTTTTCGGTTACTCCAAGGCGAGAGCTTAAGAGTTTAACACTGGGCTCTAAACCTTCTTGCAACATTTTTTGTTTTTCTTTATCCAGTTTATAAAAAAGTCTTTTTTGAGCGTTAGTAGTGCCAATTTTAACCATTGAATGTTGCTTCATAAGATACTCTTGGATATGACCTCTAATCCACCAAACAGCATAAGTTATAAGCTTTACATCTTTATGAGGGTTAAACTCTCGAACAGCGTGCATAAGGCCTATATTTCCTTCTTGAATAAGATCTATAAGTTTAGCTCCAAATTTTGAATATTCATTGGCTATTTTAACAACAAAGCGCAAATTTGAGGTAACAAGTTTTTGCGCCGTTTTTTTATCCTTTGTTTCATAATACTTTACAGCAAGTTTTTTTTCTTCTTCTTTAGTAAGGAGAGGGTAGTTTTTAATCTCTTCAAGGTATGCTTGTAACGGGTCATATTTTAATAAAGCTGCAGAGGCAATAGCTAAAGGCTTTACTGGAACTTGATTGAGAGAAGTTTTTTTCTTTGTCATGCTTATTAGCTGATCAACTCTAACTTTTCTTCAATTTTTCTCTGAATAAGCCTTTTAAAAGGTGTTAACATAAAAGCAAGTTTTAACTCAATATCAATAGTACAACCCTTTTTAACAGGAGTTATTAAAAAATGCCCTTGAATTCTTGAACCTGAAAGCTTCACAAAGATTTTATCTAGATCAATATTTTGATCATAAATTTTAAAATTAGGCTCAAAGGCTTTAAGTTCTTTATCATGGGTTAAGGTGTCTTGCACAGCAACAAAAAGTGCTTCAGCTTGGACAGAAAAAGTTTTTTTTATTTTAACTTTAGGCATACTATACTCTAGAAGTATTTTGTAAAGGAGCCAACATGACGGAAAAACAAGGCTGGAAACGGGACCAATACTGCGGTCTAATTAATGCTGAATATATAGGCAAAGAAATATGGGTTACAGGCTGGTGTGATACTAGACGTGATCATGGAAGTCTTGTTTTTATTGACCTTCGAGATCGTGAAGGTCTTGTTCAGGTTGTATTAGATTCATCTAAAATACCTCTGGCTAAAGATTTAAGATCAGAGTTTGTTTTGGCCATTAAGGGTAAAGTAAATTTAAGGCCAGAAGGGATGATTAATAAAACGATATCTACAGGAGAAATCGAAATTGAAGCCTTAGAATTAATAGTTTTATCTAAAGCTCAAACACCACCCTTTGTAATTGGAAATTTAAGTAAAGTTGGAGATGCAATTTGTCAAAAATACAGATACTTAGAACTTAGAAATAACGAGAAGATGGCTCTTTTAAAACTTCGTCATGAAGTGATGCAAATTTCTAGAAACTATCTATCAGAACAGGGGTTTTATGAATTTGAAACACCAATTTTGTATAAAAGTACTCCTGAAGGGGCGAGAGATTTTTTGGTTTCATCTCGTCTAAATCTGGGGGAGTTTTATGCTCTCCCACAAAGTCCACAAACTTTAAAACAGCTTTTAATGATTGCTGGAGCTGATAAATATTTTCAAATTGCAAGATGCTTTAGAGATGAAGATTTAAGAGCAGATCGTCAGCCTGAATTCACACAAATTGATATTGAAATGTCTTTTATTGATGAAAAAGCTATAAGAAAATTAACACAAAACTTAGCTGCAAAGCTTTGGAAGAAGTTTAAAAACCAAGAGCTTAGCGATGTTCCAGTTTTTTCTTATCATGAGGCTATGAATAGATTTGGCTCTGATAAGCCTGATTTACGTATTAAAATGGAAATTCAAGATCTTACTGAAACTTTAAAAGACTGTGAATTTAAATTATTTAACTCAATAACCGATCATGGTGGAAAAATTAAGGCTCTAGCCTTAAAAAATGAACTTCCATCAAGGAGCCAGATAGATAAATGGACTAAGCTTATTCAATCACGTGGAGCAAAAGGTTTAACTTGGATTAAGAATAACGGTGAAAAAAACTATCAATCACCAATTTTAAAATTTTTAGGACAAGGTTTAATTGAAAAAATGTTTTTAAAAGCCTTTAAGGATGATGATCACACAGGGGTTTTATTTTTAGTATCTGACACTTGGAAAACCTCTTGTGAAGCTCTAGGATTTTTACGATTAGAACTTGCTAAAACTTTTAATTTAATTGATGAGTCTGTAGATAAATTTTTATGGGTTAATGAGTTTCCGCTTTTTGAATATGATTCAAATGATCAACGTTGGTACTCAATTCATCATCCATTTACAGAGCCTTTAGACGAGCATAAAAAGCTCCTCATTAAAGGTAGAGATGATTTAAATTTAATTCTAGGTGATATGAAATCAAAAGCTTATGATTTTGTTTGTAATGGTAGTGAAATAGCAGGCGGGAGTTTAAGAGTTTATCAGCCACAGCTTCAAAAAGAAATTTTTAAAGTTTTAGGCCTAACCAAAGAGGAGGTGAAATCTAAATTTGGATTCTTTATAGACGCTCTTAAGTACGGAACACCTCCTCATGGTGGTATTGCTTGGGGGTTTGACAGACTTGTTATGCATCTAGCTGGAGTAGATACTATTAGAGATGTTATTGCATTTCCAAAAACTGCAAAAGGAATATGTCCCATGTCTTCTGCGCCCTCAAAGGTGGCTATTGACCAGCTTATTGAACTAGGTTTAAAAATTATTAAATCATAGGTTTATATAAGTTTTTTAAAATGACTGATATAAAATAGCCTCTTATTTTTCTACTAAAGCTTTGTTAGCTTACTAATGAAAAAACATTTTAAGCAAAAGACTTTTAATAAAAATTTAAAACTCTAGCTACTCTCACCTAATTTACTTCTACTTTCTTTAAAAAACTCTTAATTAAAGCTCAAAAACACTAAAATCATCATTAAGCCAAGTCCCTAGGTTGACAGCTCTTGCTCGATTTCCCACTAAAACCGTATCTGCATTAAAATGATAATGACCACATATAAAAATATCATAAGGCCTTCTCTCATAAAGTGCCTTTGTCCACTTTGCCCAATTTTGTAAAAAATTAGCCCTTTCTTTTTTTGTAGGTGTTTTTTTTACGTCCGTTGTACTTAAAAAAGATCCTATCTTTAAAAGAAAATTCTCTGGAAGAATTTTAATCAAAAACCTTGCAAAGGAAGTTCTCAAAAACCATCTCATCCTTAAATAAGCTGTATTTTCTTGATCTAAAAGATCCCCATGACTGACTAAAACCTTTTGGCCTTTTAATATAAATTCATATTCCCCTGGGTAAACAGTTACACCCATTTTAGCCCATAATCTTCCTAACTGAAAATCATGATTCCCTTCAAAGTAGTGAACTTTTTTCTTTTTTGCCACGGTAGCAATTTTTTCTAAAACAGATTTATGCATTTTTACAAATATGTCTCTATCACCAAGCCAAAGGTCAAAAATATCTCCAACTAAAAAAAGTTCTTTAATAGATTCATCTTCATTTACTTCATCTAGCAGGCGCAAAAAAGCCCCGTACCTTTTAGACTGGGACTTGTTTAAATGAGTATCAGAAACAAAGATGAACAATTCTAGATCTCAATGTCTGGAGTTTTTTTATCTCTTAAAAATGTTGGAATTTCTAAAGAACCATCATCTTCATTAATCTGAGGATTATGAATCAATACATCTTCAGACATTTGTTTTCCAATTTCTTTTGGATCTTTCATATTCATTTCCATTTGTTTTTCTTCAAGATCGCACTGAGCTCGAAGTCTTTTAGCCTCTTGCTCTAAGCGGTACACCCTAGCTTTTGCTAGTAAAGACTCTCTTGGATATACTTTTTCTTTAGATACTTCTTCTTGATTACTGGGTAAAATATCCTCAGTTATTTCTTCCTGTTGAGCAGTTGCTGGCTCTATTTGGCTCACCTTTATTGTCTCTGAAGTTATTATTTCTTCAGGCTGTGACTGTTTTGTTGGAGCTGTCTTTACAGGTGAAGCCTTTACAACAGGCGTTTGTAGTGAAGAATTAGTATATAAAACATAGTCAGGTTGTTTTAGTACTGGCTCTTCTCCAGTCGGTTGTCCAGCTCCTATTTGAACAGTTTGTGCTTGAGGTAATATAATTTTTTTTTCTCCACCAAAACCTGTTGCAATAACTGTAACACGAGCTTCATCGCCCATAGATTCATCAATGACTGCTCCAAAAATAATTTCAGCATCCTCATCAGCAGCGTCTGTTATAAGAGTAGAGGCTTCATTCACCTCCCATAATGTTAAATCAGGACCGCCAGTTACATTAATTATAATTCCGGTAGCTCCATCTATTGAAATATTTTCTAACAGTGGGGAAGAAACTGCTGCTGAAGCCGCCTCTACTGCTCTATGCTCTCCTGAACCTACTCCTGAGCCCATAATTGCCATACCTTGAGCAGACATAACAGTTTTAATATCAGCAAAATCTAGGTTAATTAAACCTCTAATATTAATTAAATCAGAAATCCCCTTTACAGCTTGGTACAAAACTTCATCAGCCCTTTTAAAGGTATCTAATAATGATGTTCTTTCATTTGAAATACATAAAAGCTTCTGATTTGGGATCACAATTAGTGTATCAACACTATCTTTTAACTCTTCAAGACCTAAGTCAGCATGCTTTGTTCTTTTTTTTCCTTCAAAGACAAAAGGCTTAGTCACTACACCAATGGTTAAAGCTCCAAGCTCTTTAGCAATTTTAGCGACAATGGGAGCTCCACCAGTACCTGTTCCACCACCCATTCCAGCAGTTACAAAAACCATATCAGCACCCTTAAGATAATCAACAATTGTATTATAAGATTCTACTGCAGATTTTTTTCCAATTTCAGGATTAGCTCCAGCCCCTAAACCCTTTGTGAGTTCAGATCCAAGTCTAATTTTACCCTCGGCTTTATTAGCGTTGAGTGCTTGTAAATCCGTATTTGCCACTATGAATTCAACACCAGATAAACCATTTTCAATCATTGTTTGTACAGCATTAGACCCACCACCACCAACACCAATAACCTTAATACTTGCACCTATTAGCTTTTCATCTTGAAGTTTAATCATGTATTTTCCCCTTATTCTTCATCTAAAACTTTTAAACCTAACTATATATATTTATATTATAAACCTATAAAATCTTTAAACTGCTTTCCAAAATTTTTAAAAGATTCCTCAACACTTAAGGCCTGCTTTCCTGTAGAAAAGACTCCTTGCACCTTTTTTCCTCTAATATTTAATTTAGAATAAGCATGCTTTAAAAGACCTACAGCGCAAGAATAATCTGCACCATCAATAGTCTCATTTGTATTAGTTGGGAGATAAGGCTCTGCAACTCGTAATAAAACATTTAAATCAGATCCTGCTTGAACTAAGCCCCTTAATTTGCTTCCGCCACCTGTAAGAACAATGCCTGCGGGAAGTTCATTGCCAAAACCACAGGCCTTAATATCTTTAATAATCAACTCTAAAGTTTCCTTGGCTCTTGGACCAATAATTTGAGCTAAAGTTTTTTTAGAAAAAGAACAGCTCCCACGATTTCCAATTTCTTCCACTTTAATAAACTCATCCTCTAAAGACTCAAAAAAACACTGACCATATTCAATTTTAATTCTTTCTGCATTGGCAGGAGCTGTTTTTAAACATATTGCTAAATCATTTGTAAAGTTGATCCCACCTACAGCAATAGCACCTGTTGCAAGAACAATGCTTTGCTTATAAACAATCCATTCTGACGTTCCACCACCAATTTCAACTAAACAAACACCTAATTCCTTTTCCTCATCACTTAAAACAGCTTTTGAAGATGCATATTGCTGAAGAACGAACTCTTTAATCCTTAAACCTGAGGCCTCAACACACTTTATAATATTAGGAAATAATGTATGACTACCCGCTATTAAATGAACATTCGCTTCAAGCCTAACACCTTTCATTCCAAGGGGATTTGTAATCTCAGCTTGTCCATCTAAAATATATTCTTTTGGAATAGTATGAATAATCTCTCTATCACCAGGAAGCATGACCGCACGAGCTGTTTTAAGTGCATTTTCAATGTCTTTTTGACTAACCTCACTAGTTTCAACAGCAGCAAGGCCCCTTGAATCAAAAGACTTAATATTCAAACCGCCAATGCTTACGTAAATGTCTCTAAGATCATGACCAGAACTAAGCTCAGCCTCTCTTCTTACTTTTTTAATAGCTTCTATTACTTGATCAATATTAATAATTGCGCCCTGCTTAACACCGTTGTGCTTTACAACACCTTTTCCAATAACCTTTATTCCATCAGCGCTCGCCTCAGCAACAAGAAGAGAAACTTTTACTGAGCCAATATCTAATGCACATATAATTGACTTGCTATTTATTTTTATTGTTTCCAAGGCCCCTCCCCTTATTTATAAAATACGTAAGGATATCTCTTAAAATAAAAGCCAGCTTAACTTAGTAAGTCTAACTTTATATTTAATATAGAGTCTAGATCAATATCCAGGGTACTAAAATTAGCTACATCGCTACTCTTTAGCTCTGGTTATAAATCAAAAAGCTTACCCCTTTAGATTAGGAACTGCATGGCAAAGTGACAACTCTTTTTTTTAAGAATCTTTTTTTAACTTAGAGCTTTTGTTCAAAGAAACCACGACTCGGTCCTTGAATCTTGCATCTAAAATTTCAGCTTCAAGACCATGAAATCGTAAGTATTTAATCACTTTTGATAATCTGTCTAGCTGTACTAGCACACCGCTTTCTCCAATAAAAATCCGTCCTTTTATGCCTGAAAAAATAAAAACCAGATCCTCATCAATAAGTATTTCTGAAAGAGTAGCTTGAGATAAAAACCCTTTTTTCTCAAATTTTAAAAAAACTCTTACAGCTTTTAATCTATTTTTTTTTGCTTCGAATTTAGCTCCACTAATAATCGGTAGATCCGGAATTTTATATTGAGGAACTTCTGAAAAGATCTCTCCATTTTTATCTACAAGCTTATAAATACCGCGAGTAAAAAAAGCTAGCACAGGTTGCTGAAGATATACTGTTATTTGATCAGGTCCAATTAAAGATTTTGTCCGAACAGCTTTATCTATAAAAGGAGCTGTTAAAAAGTCTTCGTTCTCTTCAAAAGCCTTTTTAAAAAGGCTTTCAGTCATTTTCAACAAGTCTTCCTTTGCGTATAAACTATAAGCTTCATTTTTTGCAATAAAAATTCTAGGCTTAGCCTTTATAACGTGATTACTTATTTTAAAAAAATAAAGAGCTCCCATAAAAAAAGCAAAAACAATTATAGCAAAAAACTTTCTCTGATTCATATTTATACTATACAAACTTCTAAGAATATATTCAACTTTCTAACGCTGCTGTTTTAATTAATGTTTTAACAAGGTGAGTAAAAGCGATGCCTTTTTCTGCCAAAGCTTTTGGAAAAAGTGATGTTTGTGTACAACCGGGTAACGTATTTACTTCAATGAAAAAACATTCGCTTTCATTATTTGTTATTAAAAAATCGACTCTCCCATAAATTCTTAAGTTAAATTCTTTATAGATTTGAAGAGCATATTTTTGACAAGTTTTTTTAAGCTCTTCACTAACAGGGGCTGGGATAAGATAGTCTGTTGCACCTTTTAAATACTTATTTTCCATGTTATAAAAACCAGTCTTTGGTCTTATCTCTATAAGCTCAAAAGCCTTGTTTTGAAAAACTGCAACTGTAATTTCTCGACCTATAAGCCTTTTTTCAATAAGAGCTGTATCACTCCACTTAAAAGATTTCTTTAAAGCACCTTTAAGCTGAGAAAGTTTATCACATAAAGAAATCCCGCGGCTAGAGCCTGATTCACATGGTTTCACAACAAATCCACTACTCCATAAAGATATCTTTAAGCGTTTTTTCTCACCTAAAATATCTCCTTTTTTACATACAAACCGTGGTAAGACAGGGACCCCTAAATAAGCTGCTTTTTTCAGTGAGTCCTCTTTATTAAAACAAAGCTTTGAAGCCTGAACACCACTTCCTGTATAAGGAATTCTCATGCGCTCTAATAACCCTTGAATCACACCATCTTCTGAGTAGGTCCCGTGAAGAGCAAGTAAGCAAATATCAGGTTTTAATGTTTCTAAATTATGACAAAACCCTTCATTATACTCAATAACCTTATATTTGTATCCTAATTTGTCTAAAGCCTTTTGAAAAGCTTGAGATGTCATTCTACTCACTTTAGCCTCAGACTCATGGCCGCCTTGGATTACCGCTATCATACCAAACCCTCCCAATCGCCTATATAACAAACTTCTGTCTCTAATTTAATACTAAATTCATGCTCTACTTTTTCTTGAGCTATAGAAATAGCACAGTGTATATCTAAAGCTGAAGCACTTCCTTTATTTACAATAAAATTAGCATGCTTTCTAGAAATCTGAGCTCCACCATATTGATAGCCCTTTAAACCAGCTTTTTCTATTAAATAGCCCGCCCCTCGCTGTTCTATATTATTAATATTGTTAAAAGGATTTTTAAATACAGACCCGCAACTAAGCTCTCCTAAAGGCTGCTTTAAAGAACGCAGTTCTTGAGCTTTTTTAACCATTTCTTTTATTTCTGGCTCTCTATTTTCAAACGGCCAAGATAAGGTCACCTCAGTAATCACCCCCGGCCCCCAGCCTAGACTTTTCCTATAGCCCCACTCAATATCTGAATTTTTAAACTCTTGCTCTTTAAATCCAAGCCTCTTTTTTTTTAAAACCTTAAAACTTTCAACAATTTCAACAAACTCCTTAGGTTTTACGTTCTCTCCAACTCCTGCATTCATCACTACACCTCCAGCAACATCTCCTGGAAGACCTGATAAAAACAAAGCTGGAGCCAGCTTAGCTTTTAAAAACTTTCTCATCGCTCTTATTTTTAACACGCCGGCCTCACATCTAATTCTAAAATTTTTCTCATCAGAACAATCTTGAATTGTTGATAACTTTTTAAGACAGACAACTAAACCTTTAACACCTTTGTCGCTAACTAAAATATTTGATCCACCACCAATATAAGTAACCGGTTGTTTTTTAATAAATGCCCATTCTAAAGCTTTAACAAGATCTTTTTTTGATTCTGGCAAACAAAAATATTCAGCAAGACCCCCTACTTTCCATGAAGTGTAATTAGCCATAGTTACTTTTTCTTGAATTTTAAAATCCATTTTATTCTTCTAGCCTTACCGCTTTAAAGTCTTTAACTATTAAATCTGTAACTTTATAAACATCTCCAGCGCCGAGACTTATAATAACATCTCCTTGTCTTGAAGTTTTAATAATTTGTGTTGAAAGCTCTTTAAATCCAACCGTTACAAAATTAATTTTTCTATTTGTAATTTGATCTTTTAAATCTTTTAACTCAAAACCACGAATAGGACTTTCACCTGCAGAATAAACATTTAATAAGTAAACTTCATCAGCCATATCAAAAGCATTCTTAAATTGATCCCAACATGTTTGAAGCCTTGAATATCTATGTGGTTGAAAAATACACCTAATACGACTTGCAAGAAATTTTTCCTTGCAAGTTGATAGTGTTGCAACAATTTCTGTTGGATGATGAGCATAGTCATCAATAACCACAACATCTTCCTCCTTAAAATTTGCTTTAAATTCAAAACGCCTTTTTACTCCTGAAAAAACCTCCATTCCAATTTTAATGTCTTTAAATAAAATTCCTGCCCTTAAACCTATTACTATTGCAGCTAAAGAGTTTAGTGCATTATGATTTCCAGGAAGTGGCGGATTAAATACACCTAAAACCTCATCCCCTCTAAAGACTTGGTAGCCCTGTCTTCCTAAACTTTTAATTGAAAAATCATTTTTTTTACCAAAACCATAAGAAATTTCTTTTTTCTTAAAACCTTTAAATAAACTTACGCAGTCCTCATCATCACCACAGTAAACAACTGACCCATAAAAAGGAATACGATCGGCAAACTTTAAAAAAGCATCTTTTAAATTTTTAAAAGATCCATAGTGCTCAATATGATCATTATCTATATTAGTAATCACAGAAAGTTCAGGAGAAAGCTTTTCAAAAGAACCATCACTTTCATCAGCTTCTACAATAAACCACTCCCCTGTTCCTGATTTGGCAGTTGAACCAAATCTTGAAACAATACCACCTAAAACAACCGTTGGACTTTTGGATGCAGATTCAAAAATTTGGGCAACCATACTTGTAGTAGTTGTTTTTCCATGTGTTCCTGCTATGGCCACACCTCTTTTAGAACGCATCAACTCAGATAAAGCTTCTGCTCGTGAAATAGTTGGAATATTTTTAATTCTTGCATAAAGTATCTCAAGATTATCAGCGCGTATTGCACTAGAATAAACAATTACATCAGCATCTTTAACATTAGCTGAATCATGTCCCATATAAATACGTACACCCTGATCTTTTAAGTATTGAGTTCTTTCTGAGGACTGAATGTCACTTCCTGAAACCCTTGCTCCTCGGTTAATCAAAATCTCTGCAATCCCAGACATCCCTATGCCACCAATACCAATTAAATGAACTTTTGATTGTGTAATTCTATTTTCAGGCATGAGGCTCTCTTTTAGTTGACGTTTTTAGCATAATATCTGCAATTTTCTCCCTCGCCCCTAAGGAAAAAGATGATTTACAATTATCTCCTAAATTTGAAAACTTAGTAGGATTTTGCTTTATGGATAAGAGCTCTAGATATAAAGTCTCTATACTAAACTGTGCTTCTTCAATCATAATTGCTGCACCTTTTTTAACCATACTTTCAGCATTCTTTTTCTGATGATTATCTGAAGAATTAGAAAGAGGCACTAAAATACTAGGTTTTCCCATCACTGAAAGCTCAACCACTGTTGAGGCTCCTGATCGACAAATTACAAGATCTGCTGACTCATAATAGGTTTTTATAGGGTCTAAGTAAGATAAAACTTTGACATCGTGACTCATTGGATATTTAGCTAAAGTAGACTCATAATTTTTAAAACCCGTTTGATGGATAAAGTTAAAATCTTTAAGTTTATCTCCGAATTTTTTAATAAACTCTGGCAACACATCATTAAAAACTTTTGCCCCTAGGCTCCCCCCAACGAAAAGAACTGTAATCTTACTTGATTTAGGTTCTTTTTTTAAAGTTTCTAGCTCTGTCTGAAGCTCTATTCTTATAGGAAGACCTGTTATAATAGATTTATTCTTTTTAAAAAACTTTACAGCTTCAGGAAAGACTAAAAGTGGTGTTGTATTAAGTTTGCCTAAAATTTTATTCGTAATGCCAGGAACTGTATTAGCCTCCCAAATATATGTAGGGATTTTTAAAATACACGCCACAGCCCCTAAAGGACCTGAAGCATAGCCACCAACTCCTAAAACAGCCTTAGGTCGATACCTTATAAGCAGAAAAAAAGATTGAATAAAACAGATCGGTAAGAAAAACAAAGATATAATTTGCTTTATTCTCCCTGCTAAAGAGTGCAGTTGCCCTACGGGTAAAAAATGTACTTTATACTTTGTTTGAGAAAAAATCTTGCGCTCCATACCTCTTTTTGAACCAACTAAAACAACTCTAGCTTTTGAATCTTTACGTTTAATTTCATCTGCCACGGCTAAAGCTGGATAAATATGGCCACCTGATCCGCCACCTGTAATTAAGTATGTCATAAAAGTATATTACATGATATTGTTTTATTCTCCAACGTCTACTTATATTGTTAAGAAATTTAAAAATATCTAAAATCTACTGTTTAAAAACTTAAGATTGTACAGATAACTATAAAAAGGTAAAGTCGTGATCATCTTAAATTTATAAAAAAAATAAAATGGATCCAAATGCTTAAAAGCCTTTAAAATTAATAAGCACTTTTTTATCAATCAAACATTTTACCTTACATACTAATTAGACCCCTATTTTTAACAATGTTTTCTTTTCATAGGGAAATGTTAATACAAGGTTATACTTTAAATTATTAAAGCTTTTAAAATATTCAGCCAACATATCCTTATACTCCTTTAATTGAGAAAAGCCCTTCTCCACCTGTTTAGAGCTTCCTGTTTTATAATCAACGATCCAAACCTCATCATCAATTTTAGACCACAAATCAATTTTACCAGAGACTTTAAATTCTCCATTATAATCAAAGCCCCACTCTCTTTCTCCTGTTAATAGAATTTGACTAAAAGGAAAGCTTTTTTGCTCAAAAAGATATCTTACAGCTTTTAAATGTTTTTCTTCATTTTCTTTAAAAGAAGCTTTCACTTCCCCTTCTGCCTCTTCTAGATTTTGAACTCTTTCCATCATCTCATGGAAAAAAACTCCTTCTGATATGGCAAAGGAAAGTTTTAAAAAGCGCGCCACATCACCTTTATAATTTCCAAATTCACTTTCATTTTTTTTTGTAATTCCTTTTTTTTTCTTATCTAAAAACTGACTAAATCCCTCCCACAAAAAAAAACCCTCATGATTTTTTCCTATAAATCTACTCTCCTTAGGAGTTTTAAAGGGCTCTAGTTCACTAAAAAAATCTTTTTCTTGTTTAGTTTTGATTAAAAAATCTAAGGTTAAACTAAGCCAAGATGGGGCCGTAGATACTTTTGAAATTTTTTTTGACCCAATTAATGACAATGTTTTTTTTGCTCTTGTCATAGCTACATAAAAAAGCCTTTTATTTTCAGCCAACATTTCAATTTTCTCACTCAAAGCTAAATCTGTAACTGCCATGGGAAAGATCATTTGGTTTTCATTCACAGAATAATCTTTTAAACTAAATAGGTTTTCTTCTAAATTAAAATAATACGGATTGGGTTTAAAAGAGTTTGATTTATTCAAACCTATAACATACACATGATCAAATTGAAGGCCTTTTGACCCATGAATAGTCATGAGGAAACAACCACTACTTGGTTTTATCTCTTCACTTTCAAATCGATAAGATCCTCTTAAAATATCATCAATAAATCCTTGTAAATTAAAATTATTTTTTTTCTCCTCTTCCTCTAATGCTGAGACTAACTTTAAAATATTAAATTCCCTACCTTTAGTAGGATCCAAATTCTCAGAAAAATCTAAAAACCCTGATGAACCTATGAACTCTAAAAGAACTACTGAATAAGGTAGTTTTTTAGATATTTTAAAAAGCTTTTTTAAATTTAAAACCCCTTCTTTTTCAGAAAAAATATCCCATAATGACTTAGCTTCTCCATTTTTTATTTTCTTCATTCCTGTTTGTATCTCCAAGTCAGAAATCTTGCACCAAAACGACATAAGTAAAATCAATATATTTTCATCATTATCAGGGTCTAATAAGAAACTTAAAAAACTTATCAATTCAATAATTTCTAATGAGGATTCAAAGCCTTTTGAAAAGGAAAATTTATATTCAACTTTTGCTTTCCTAAGTTCTTTACTACAATCTAAAAGGCTTTTAGATTCTTTAGATAAAATTGCAACTGATTCTTTCTCTAAATCAATGCCTTTTAATTCTTTTATTACGTATAAAAACTCATCACGAATAACGCCCTCTTTAAAGTGCACTACTTTAACACTGCCTTTTACGTTCTCTATAATAGGTTTCATTTCAACAAAATCTGGGAGCATAAATTTAGTAAGCTTATTTGCAAATTCTACTATTTCAGGAGCTGATCTATAGTTATTAAGCATATATTCACTCTGCCCTCCAGATTCCTTTATTTTAGTAAATTCTTTTAAAAAAATCTCTTTCCTAGCTCCTCTAAAAAAATAGATACTCTGAAACGGGTCTCCAACAAAATAATTTCTAGATTTTTGCGACAGTATATTAATAATTTTTTCCTGCATTGGACTTGTATCTTGATATTCATCAAAAAAGGAAAAATCCCATATTTTTTCATCAAACTTTTTCTCAATTAATTTATTCAATACCTGTACTTCAGTATCAAATATACTGCTTATATGGTTATCTTTAATATATAGTGTTAGGCGCTGATTCCATTTAGTATATAACCTTTGATATAGTTTATGTCGTTTAGAATAACTCTTTAAAAACTCTTCTGTATTTGCTTCATCAATAAGAATATTCTTTAACTCTTTAAATTTCTTTTGCTCTTTAAAATCTAAACCTTTTATATACTTAAGTAAAGTGGATCCTCCTTGATCACATAAAACATGTGCCTTTTTATCATCAGAACCTAAAACAAGTTTTCTAACTCTATCTTGCACAAAAGATTTTAAATATTCAAAAGTTAACACCTTAGGATCAGTATTAGAATTTCTATAAATATGTGTGAAAGCTTTTAAAACATCATTCTCTGTTCGAGCTTCTATAAAAAAATTCTGAGCGCCCTCTTCTATAATTAAATCATGAAATATTCCCCTTTCCACCTTATTACGATGAGATTCAGAAAAATACTTTTGCTCACCAGTTATTTCTCCATCATTTATTTGGTCTAAAACCTTTAAAAAAATGGAATGCAAAGTTCCCACCTCTAAAAAACTAGACGAAACATACTCTAAAAAATCTTCATCATTTAATTCAATAGCTTTTAAAATAAGTCTTTCTGAGAGTTCATTTGCTGCTTTAATGGTAAACGTTGAAAGAAGAACTTTAGGCCGACGCCCTTCTTTCTTAAAAAAATCTTTATACACATTATAAACGGAATTTAATAACCCCGTAGTTTTTCCTGCACCCGCTGTAGCTCTTACAATCTTATTCATTAAAATGTTTCCGATTTTTTACAAATTCCGATCCAATTACAATTTACACAAACCTTTGAATAAGCTTGGTTTGGTTTTTCATTAAATACGTTATTTGATATATTTTCTAAAGTTTTCCAAAATTTAACTAAGAATATCTCTAATTTTTCTTCATATTTTTCTACTGTTACAGCAGAGCCTTGCGGCACTTCTTTGGCAAAATTTTGCCCGTTTTCTTTATCAACAAAACCTTTTACTCTTTTATAAGCTTTTACATTGATATATTGAAACCCTAAAAAATCTTTGAATTCACCCATAAAACCTTTATCTACAGCTATACAATACAAAAATAACTGTGGTGAGGGTTTAGATCCTGAATATCTAGCTAGGGAAACTGACCCCGTGCCTGCTCTCTTATAGTCATATAAAAATATTTCATTCTTGTTAAAAACATCTATTCTATCAATAACTCCAACTATATTATAATCACCACTGTTTTTCATAAAAGTTTTTTCTTTAAGATTCACAAAAAAAGAAAAAAACTTTTCAGATTCAATTTTCTTAACTCCTTGCTCCTTAATATATTTATTTTCTGATTCAATAATTTTCCATAAATGCTTAACAAAAAAATCTAATGATGCTCTTCTAAAATAGTTAAGTTCCTCTTTTTCTGTATAAATCATTCCTTTAAGTAATTCTCTAAATTTATTTTTCGTAAGATTCTTATTATTAACTTCTTCAAGTGCCTTATGAATGAATAAACCCTCTTCTTTTGGAGATAAAAAATAATCTTCATCAGATTCAAAATTTAAACCCAAGACCTTTTCTAGATAAAATTTATACGAACATTCATCATATCTTTGAAGACTAGAGGCTGATATTTTATTGTCAAAATACTCAAGTCTATTTCGATTAACGTTAAATTCTTTTTTTATTCCTTTTTTTCGATCCGTACTCAACTCCTTCTTATCTTCATCATAAAGCATCTTAAAAACTCCAGGCTTTACAGAGCTTCCAATTGCCATTTTTTCAGAATATAAAATATGTTTTAAAACATTTGAATCTAATATCATTGAATTTTTCATAAGTTCTCTAACATAATTATAATTTAAACTTACAAAATCCAGTCCTAAATCTCTTTCTAAACCTAATAAAATCGTATTGGTAAAAAGCTTTTCGCCATTTCTTTTAAACAACGAGTCATTCCAACCTAAAATATACATTTTCTCTACTTCTTGGACTGAGCAATATGTATAATCTTGAATAGGAAGCTTTGTAAATATTTTTTTAAACTTACTTTTTTCTCTATTTTCAATTTCGCTTAATATCTCCACCCAACTAGATATAGGTATTAAGCACTTAAACCCTATTTGATTTGCTATTGGCGATAATAAATTTAAATCATACTCTGTGAATCGACCTTTAAAAAACCTTAGCATTTCCTCATATGAAATCTTAGCATCTTCTTTCTTAGATATATTTATTATGTTTTTACTTTTAAAGTTATATCCATAACTAGTTTCTATTGTTTCAATTTTATTTTTTAATTTTTGTATGCAATTTTTTATAAAAGATCGCTCTCTTTTAGAATAAAAAAACACCTGTTCTTTAAAAAACTCCCTTTGATAGATAAAAAATAAATTTTCATACCCTTGGTTTCTTGGGTATAAGAAGAGATTTTGATTCTCTTTAGGGCCTTGACTGATGTTATTTAAAACAAACCTTACCTCTTCAATTTGTGAAGAAAAATTTGAAAACTCAAATTCAACTTCGTTCTCTTTTAAAGTTTTATATAACTCAATTTGTTTTTGCCATTGAACAATTTTTTTTTGAAACCTTAAAGTGCCTCCAGTAAACTGCTCCTGAAATCCTATTGGTAAATCTAATAATAAAGATTCTAAGAAAATGTATTTATTAGACTTTAAAAGTTTATTTAAACCAAGTTTAATAAAGCTTCTAGGTATGATTTTTCTTTGAAAAGCAGCTTCTACAGATTTAAAAGTCAAATCAAGCTTGGTCACATAATTAAACTCATTATTTTCAAAAAAATACTCCTTTAAAACATCAAAAACCTCATTCTCAACAAAAGGGTCTGGAAAATTTTTCACCCACTTAATATGATCTAATACGCCTTTTACATCTTCTGTGCCTTTAAGGGTGTACGGATAAAGAAAATCATCAACAATTTTTAACCCTTCATCTTGAGTAAGTTTTTGAGTCAAAAGGTAGTCTAAGGTTACCACATCTCGATCTGATACAATCCTAGCCCCTAGACTAAAGAAAATTTCTTTTACCTGAAGGCTTTCAGCCTCTGTGCTCACAACTAAAGTCCTTTGACCAAAATTGTTCTCATAATGTCTTTTAATTTCTTTATATATCTGCACCATACACGATCTTCTTTTCTCGTATTAAACCATAAATAAACAACACCAAAGACATAGTAAAAGGTTTAAACATATTAAGCTACCTTCCTGATTTATTTTAGATAAATTGCTAATTGTTGAAAAATTTAGCATGACAGACTAACCTTACTATTTTAGAAACAAAACACAAATTAGACCTCAAAGAAGAATAGCATAAAAAATTTAAGTTTAAATAAGTTGAACTAGGCTCTGCCTTTCATTAAACCCTTCTCTTCAAAATTGTTTTAAAATTTACTTTCCAAAAATCTTTGGTAAAGATTTTTTTTAGAAATCGTATTTTTTCTTTACTTAAGGCCCGAACTTCATTCTCTTTTAAAACCTGCACTCCATTTAGCTCCACAAAAACTAAATACATGAGCAAAACTTGTAATTAAATATCTGTCTACTTCTTTAGTATTTCATATATGAACCAGGTTTTAGCCCAAGTATCTCACCAATAAAATACTCTAAAACCTCTTAATGCCGTAATAACAGGTTAGCTGGCCTGAAAACCATAGATTTCAACAATATTTTTATCTCACATTAAAGCCTTTTAGTATCATTAATAACGAGTCAATTCGGAAAATTGTCTCATTTATGACTTAAGCTTAATATATTTTTAATTCATGTCGATAGAGTTTATGATGTGGGATGATAAAGTCAAAATTTTAATTATTTCGTATAACAACCACTTTCTTAGTGAACACACTCTTGAATTAGAGGCACACTTTAACATTCAAAGAGCAAATTCTGAACAAGTTGCTTTCTTTCTAATAAGGGAAGCTGGTATAAAACTTGTTCTTTTAGATATTGAATCTCCCATTTCTAATTCTATATACTCTTTAAGAAAGTCCTTTGGTTATGGTCTTGGCATCATCAGCATAGGAAATGATACCAGAACTAATATAGAGACTGCATTTAAAAATCATAGCGATATGTTTATACGCCGAACAGCTCATCCTCAACAGCTAATACTCTCTTGTTTTGCCTTAAAAAAACGTTTAGAAAGAACAAATCAAGTGGAGCAAAGAGAAAATCCAAAAAGCAGAAGTGACTCAAGAGCACGGATTAAACTTGGTGAGATTGAGATTTTTCCAAAAGATTACCTTGTTCATTATGAAGGTAAAGCAATCAAAGTTACTCCGACTCAATTTAAACTATTACTTTCTTTTGTTTCAAAAACTGATGAGCTTTTGTCTCGCGAATGGCTACAAGAGCACATTTGGGAAGACAGTAATATTTCACATCGTTCAATAGACGCACATATATCAAAATTAAAAAAAATAATCCCTTCTTTATCCGGCTCACTTATTAATATTTACGGAAAAGGGTATATGCTTAACTCATACCATCTAGAAGATGAGGCCATAGTCGCCTAAGGACACTCATAATTTAGTGCAAATGATTTTCCTGGTGGTAAAGCTGGGTTAAATATTATTTCATCTAGATTTTCAGACAGAGTCCAGGAATAATCACTATCAAGCCTTACATCCAAAGATTCTGCATCAATAAGTTTACATTTTAATCTTTCACTAGATTTTGTTTTAGATAAAATGTCTTTAATACTTCCTAACTCACTTGTATAATTATTAGAGCAGATGCTGCCTATTACGCCTGGAACTAGCTGGCCCCCAGCATAAGAGCCTATTGTTGCACCAGAAGCACTATTAATTAAAGATTCATTATTTGGATTTGTCATAGCCATATAAAATTCGCCTATAACTCCACGAATATTTATATTTCCACCTTGTCCTCTTTGAGCAGCTCTACAAGACACTGTATCTGTAACAATTGCATGAACACTTACGTCTGTATTTCTACCTAATCTTGTACTAATAGCTGAAAATAAGTTTTCTGGATAGTCTAAAGCCTCAGGCCTTCTATTTGGATACTGACTTAAAGAGTTTCCATGGCCTCTAACATCTTCATCTGATAGAAAGATAATAGATAAATGACCATTTTTTCTAAAAAAGTTTCTTTTATTCCCATCCACGGCTAAAAAAGCTGAATAAATACCTCTTTCATCATCTGAAGGACAACGATCCTTATTATAATTACTTTCTTCACAATCTAAGGTTTCCTTTCTTTTAACTGTACTTCTAAACTGACTCTCTATATTTTTAGTTTTTGGTGTTAAATAATAATCACCGTTTGAAAACTGTAAGAAATTACCATTTTGAAGCTTACCATTATTAACAAGTTTTCTTGTTTCTGATGAAACATCCGTAGTGATTATACCTATTCTATAATCTAGGCCAGCAAGCTCTAAACCTTCTACAAAGTTTGGAAAGCTTTCTGCCATTCTTTCTTGCTCTACTGACATTGAGCCTGAGTTGTCTACCACAAATAAAATATCAACCTGCCCCACATCTACAGTATATGCTTGAATAGACATATCTACTTTTGAAAATTCTGTATCGGAACAAGCAGTAAGACCACTTAAGACTATAAGTGCTAGCTTTATTTTTATTATCTTATTTAAATACATCATAATTAACTCCCTGCTAGGAGTATTCCAAGAAATATACCAAATTTAAAAATCCTAAGTGTTTATTTTTATTAGTCTTTATACATGAAGATTTTTCTAAAGGTGAGCAGATTTTATTCAAAGGCCGAACTTTGTCTTTAGTCTGAATTTTTTTCATCCGATGAATGTACATGAATAAAGGCACTTTAAATCAAAAATACTTAGGTTTTTTTCTAATTATATCCTCATTAACAGCTTTAATACTCTTATTAAAATATGGTGATTTTATTTCAACAAGTAACGGCAAAAAAAAATCTATCCTTGCAATTAAACAAGAAAAAAAGAGCCTGTTTCAGCTCTTATGGGAGGAGGATATTAAGAAAATGTATAATAAAAACCTCTTCCATAATAATATAGTTTCCTTAAATAGGGTTCGTATTTTCCTATTAGATCAAAATCTTCATAGGCATTTTGATAAACTTAAAGCGCCATTTAAAGTAAATAAAAATGGAAATAACTTATTAGAAGTAAGCTTTATGTCTCATCATTCTCAACTAGACAACACGGATAAGCTCATTGTCCAATACAACTTAATAAATAAACATAGTAAAGAAATGTTTTGGGAGTATTCTAGAACAATTATACTTCCAGATAGTATTTTAAATTAAATAAAAAAAGCCTAGAAGGGTTTCCCTTACTAGGCTTGAAAAAAAAGGTTGGCATCGTGCTACTCTCTCACAGACTACTCTGCAATACCATCGCCGCTGATGGACTTAACTTCTGAGTTCGGAATGGATTCAGGTGTACCCCCACTGCTATAGACACCAACAAAAAATAATTAGGTAAATAATATATATAAGTTTAATACACAGATCTCATAATTTTAAAAAATTTCTTTTATAATTAAACTAAGCTTTTAATAAGAACTATTTTCAAAAATTTGCAACAAATATGTTAAAATTAACTCAAGTCATTCTTAACAAGCCCAAACATTAAAGAAATCTGAATAATAAAGTCTCACGACTAATTAGTACTAGTAAGCTAAGTACATTACTGCACTTACACCTCTAGCCTATCAACCTTGTAGTCTCCAAGGAGTCTTTAGGGGGCCTAAGCCCCAGGGAAAATTAATCTTGCAGTTGGCTTCCCGCTTAGATGCTTTCAGCGGTTATCCTTTCCAAACATAGCTACTCTGCAATGCCGCTGGCGCGACAACAGAAACACCAGAGGTTTGTCCATCCCGGTCCTCTCGTACTAGGAACAGCTCTGCTCAATTTTCCTACGCCCACAGAAGATGAGGACCAAACTGTCTCACGACGTTCTGAACCCAGCTCGCGTACCTCTTTAATTGGCGAACAGCCAAACCCTTGGGACCTGCTCCAGCCCCAGGATGAGATGAGCCGACATCGAGGTGCCAAACACCCCCGTCGATGTGAACTCTTGGGGGGTATCAGCCTGTTATCCCCGGAGTACCTTTTATCCGTTGAGCGATGGCCCTTCCACGCGGGACCACCGGATCACTTTGACCTGCTTTCGCACCTGCTCGACTTGTAGGTCTTGCAGTCAAGCTCCCTTATGCCAATGCACTCGACGCTTGGTTTCCAATCAAGCTGAGGGAACCTTCGCACGCCTCCGTTACTTTTTAGGAGGCGACCGCCCCAGTCAAACTGCCCACCAGACAGTGTCCCTCGCCCGGATAACGGGCGCAGGTTAGGTTTCTAAGACAGTAAGGGTGGTATTTCAAGGATGCCTCCATCTGAACTAGCGTCCAAACTTCAAAGGCTCCCACCTATCCTACACATACTGACTCAAAAACCGCTGCCAAGTTGCAGTAAAGGTTCACGGGGTCTTTCCGTCTTTCTGCGGGTAGCCGGCATTTTCACCGGCAGTTCAGTTTCGCTGGGCACCAAGTTGAGACACCGGAGAAGTCGTTACGCCATTCGTGCAGGTCGGAACTTACCCGACAAGGAATTTCGCTACCTTAGGACCGTTATAGTTACGGCCGCCGTTTACTGGGGCTTCAATTCTCAGCTTCGCCTTGCGGCTAACAAATCCTTTTAACCTTCCAGCACCGGGCAGGCGTCAGGCTGTATACGTCGTCTTGAGACTTTGCACAGCCCTGTGTTTTTGATAAACAGTCGCTACTCCCATTTCACTGCGACCCTTAAAAGCTCCACCCGCAGGGGCTTTACTCTCAAGGGCACACCTTCTCCCGAAGTTACGGTGTTAAGTTGCCGAGTTCCTTAACTTGGTTTAACCCAATCGCCTTAGAATATTCATCCCACTCACCTGAGTCGGTTTACGGTACAGGTATCTTTTACCACACTACGAAGCTTTTCTTGGAACCATGGCTCCAGTCAGTTCGGGATAAATCCCTTCCAATGTACCTCTGTGTTAAGTAGCAAGGATTTGCCTACGCTACCACCTACATACATCCATGCAAACCAATTATGCACCTGACTCTACCTAGTTCGTCACTCCTTAGCTAAAGCAAAAAATAGTTACGGAATATTAACCGTATGTCCATCGACTACGCCATTTGGCCTCGCCTTAGGTCCTGACTAACCCTGGGACGATTATCGTAGCCCAGGAACCCTTGAGTTTTCGGCGGGCAGGTTTTTCACCTGCCTTAAACGCTACTTGTGTCAACATGATCACTTCTTATTAGTCCACTTGTGCTCACGCTCAAGCTTCAGCCCAATAAGAACGCTCCCCTACCCCTTAAGGATTAAAAATCCTTAAAGTCGAATCTTCGGTAGTATGCTTGAGCCCCGTTAAATCTTCCGCGCAAAGCCACTAGACCAGTGAGCTATTACGCTTTCTTTAAAGGATTGCTGCTTCTAAGCCAACCTCCTGGTTGTCTCAGTAGCTTCACAGCGTTTTCCACTTAGCATACATTTTGGGACCTTAGATGTCGATCTGGGCTCTTTCCCTTTTGACTATGGACCTTATCACCCACAGTCTGTCTCCCGAGGTAATTATCTGCGGCATTCGGAGTTTGATTAGGTTTGGTAATCTGGTAAAGACCCCTAGCCCATTCAGTGCTCTACCTCCGCGATAAACTTTACTCGAGGCTATACCTAAATATATTTCGGGGAGAACCAGCTATCACCCAGTTTGATTGGCCTTTCACCCCCATCCACAGCTCATCTAAGCGATTTTCAACTCGCAATAGTTCGGGCCTCCACGAAGTGTTACCTTCGCTTCACCCTGGCCATGGATAGATCACCGGGTTTCGGGTCTATCCCTACAGACTAACGCCCTATTAAGACTTGCTTTCGCTACGACTACACTTCTTAGCTTAATCTTGCCTGTAAAGATAACTCGCTGACTCATTATGCAAAAGGTACGCGGTCACACAATTTAAAATAGTGCTCCCACTGCTTGTAAGCTTGCGGTTTCAAATTCTTTTTCACTCCCCTCCCGGGGTTCTTTTCACCTTTCCCTCACGGTACTAGTTCACTATCGGTCACTGGAGAATATTTAGCCTTAGAGGGTGGTCCCCCTAGATTCCCAGCGGATTTCTCGTGTCCGGTGGTACTCGGGATACCTCTAGAGCTCTCGTAGTTTTCGTTTACAGGACTATCACCTTCTTTGGTTCTGCTTTCCAACAGATTCTACTAACAACTTAAGTCTCACATTAAGGTCCCACGACCCCTAGTCCAAATAAATAGACTAGGTTTAGGCTATTTCCTGTTCGCTCGCCGCTACTAAGGAAATCTCGTTTGATTTCTTTTCCTGAAGGTACTTAAGATGTTTCACTTCCCCTCGTTTGCCTTTTAAAACTATGTATTCATTTTAAAATACCCAATATTTGGGTAGGTTTCCCTATTCGGAGATCTCCGGGTAATAGTGTGTGTGCCACTATCCGAAGCTTATCGCAGCTTACCACGTCCTTCATCGCTTTCCAGTGCCAAGGCATCCACCACAAGCTCTTAATAACTTTAAATCGTTCATGTTAAAGCCTGTTAAGAATCACTTGAATTAATCAAGTGTTGCAACTTTTGAAATGTCTTACTTTATATTTTTTGAATATTATAGTTTATAATATAACTTTCAATGTATCTATACTTATTTAGCACCCAGTTTAACTCATTTAGAAATTCGAAAAAACATTATGATGTTTTACTCTGTGTTTTTAAAAAATTAAACTGATATATAATAATTTACCTAATTGTCAAAGAACTAACCCCTAAAGGGTGCACTTGCTTTTAAAGCTCATTTTGAGTTCGTCTCTCAGTTGGTGGGCCTGGGAAGACTTGAACTTCCGACCCCACGCTTATCAAGCGTGTGCTCTAACCAACTGAGCTACAGGCCCAAATAGTTGCTCTCTCAAAGTTGAATAGTTTTTGTGTTTTTTGGATTGACCTAAGACGAAGAAACCTAAGTTTCTTATTTTATCATCCTTAGAAAGGAGGTGATCCAGCCGCAGGTTCCCCTACGGCTACCTTGTTACGACTTCACCCCAATCATCAATCATACCTTGGACGCTTGCCTCCGAAGTTAGCTCAGCGGCTTCTGGTACAACCAACTTTCATGGTGTGACGGGCGGTGTGTACAAGGCCCGGGAACGTATTCACCGCGGCGTTCTGATCCGCGATTACTAGCGATTCCAACTTCACGAAGTCGAGTTGCAGACTTCGATCCGAACTTTGATAGGCTTTAAGAGATTAGCATGCTTTTGCAAGTTAGCAACCCTCTGTACCTACCATTGTAGCACGTGTGTAGCCCTAGGTATAAGGGCCATGAGGACTTGACGTCATCCCCACCTTCCTCCGACTTAACGTCGGCAGTCTCTCTAGAGTGCCCAACTAAATGCTGGCAACTAAAGATAGGGGTTGCGCTCGTTGCGGGACTTAACCCAACATCTCACGACACGAGCTGACGACAGCCATGCAGCACCTGTATACAGACCCGAAGGCTTACTCATTTCTGAATAATTCCTGTATATGTCAAACCTAGGTAAGGTTTTTCGCGTTGCATCGAATTAAACCACATGCTCCACCGCTTGTGCGGGCCCCCGTCAATTTCTTTGAGTTTTAATCTTGCGACCGTACTCCCCAGGCGGGACACTTAACACGTTAGCTACAGCACTGAAGGGGTCAATACCTCCAACACCAAGTGTCCATCGTTTACAGCGTGGACTACCGGGGTATCTAATCCCGTTTGCTCCCCACGCTTTCGGGTCTGAGCGTCAGTAACAGACCAGAGAGCCGCCTTCGCCACCGATGTTCCTCCAAATATCTACGTATTTCACCACTACACCTGGAATTCCACTCTCCTCTTCTGCACTCAAGAAATAGGGTTTCAAAAGCACTTCCCGGGTTGAGCCCGGAACTTTCACTTCTGACCTACATTTCCGCCTACACCCGCTTTACGCCCAATGATTCCGAACAACGCTAGGACCCCTCGTATTACCGCGGCTGCTGGCACGAAGTTAGCCGGTCCTTTCTTGTAAGGTACCTTCATTGTGTTATTCCCTTACGACAGTGCTTTACGACCCTAAAGCCTTCATCACACACGCGGCGTCGCTGCGTCAGGGTTTCCCCCATTGCGCAATATTCCCTACTGCTGCCTCCCGTAGGAGTCTGGACCGTATCTCAGTTCCAGTGTGACTGATCATCCTCTCAAACCAGTTAAAGATCGGAGCCTTGGTGAGCCATTACCTCACCAACAAGCTAATCTTACGCGGACTCATCCAGAAGCGATAAATCTTTAACCACTAAAGCCGCAGCTTCTGTGGTCTTATGCGGTATTAGCCTACCTTTCGATAGGTTATTCCCCACTTCTGGGCAGATTATCCACGCGTTACTCACCCGTGCGCCACTCTTACTCTCTCCGAAGAGATTTCTTCGTTCGACTTGCATGTATTAGGCACGCCGCCAGCGTTTGTTCTGAGCCAGAATCAAACTCTTCAGTTTAAATCTGTATCATATCATTTATTATTAAAACGAATTTCAAAAAAATTTTAGTTCTAACCAATAGCTGTTAAATGGCCATTAAAACATCCACTTAAGCTACTAAATTAAAAGCCAAAAAACCAAAAACTATTCAATTTTCAAAGAGCTGATTGCATCGAGCTAAGGTGTGGTTCTA
This sequence comes from Bdellovibrionales bacterium, assembly GCA_965205945.1. GTDB lineage: Bacteria > Bdellovibrionota > Bdellovibrionia > Bdellovibrionales > UBA1609 > JALZUR01. Next base: position 361,595 of record CBDBIB010000001.1, read on the forward strand.
TGCTCAGTTTTAATTTAAGTCAATGAGACTGTCTAAAAAAAAATACTTTTCTATATTTTTTCTCTTATAATTTTTTTAAAGATAAACAAAGCAAAAAAAACACAGTTACTACAATTACTTAACAAAAATATGCTCTTTAAAACACACATAAAAATATGGCACTTAATCTTTAAATATTTATTTTTTACGCGCCCTTTTAAGCATAACCAAGAACTATAAAGTATTAAAAAATCTCTTATTTTCTGCTAACAGCTCTTTAATGACAAGCAACTTTCTCAAGCGTTATTATTAAAATCACTGTGCTCTTTAAAAACCTAATTTATATACCTTTGCCTTAACTCCACTTTTATGGAAAAAAGAAGTTTAGTTTTCTTTAAAAAACCAAAAAAAACTAAGATTAATTTTAAAATGTCTAATGTTTTACATTTTAAAACTATCCCCATATAACGGACTCTTTAACAATGTTTAAATTAAACGGCTGCATAAAAAAATAATATATTTAAAATAGGAGAACATTCATGACTGAAAAAATCATATACACAATGAAAAATGTAAGCAAAGTTTATCCTCCTAACAAGTATGTCTTAAAAAATATTTACTTATCATACTTTTACGGAGCAAAGATTGGTGTTTTAGGGTTAAATGGATCTGGAAAAAGTTCTTTACTAAATATTATAGCAGGAAAAGATGGGGATTTCTTAGGTGAATCTTTTCCTTCTAAAGATTTTAAACTTGGCTACTTAGAACAAGAACCTAGGTTAGACCCTAAAAAAACAGTTAAAGAAAATATTTTAGAGGGAATAGGGGAGCTTTCAATTCTGCTTAAAGAATTTGAAAAGATTAGTATGGACATGTGTGATCCTAATATTTCAGACGATCAGATAAATAAACTTGCTAATAAACAGGGTGATATCCAAGAAAAGATTGAGGCTCAAGATGGCTGGGAAATTGACCAGAAAATCAATATGGCAATGGAAGCCCTAAGATGTCCTCTTGAAAACGAAAGTATTCAGAATCTTTCTGGAGGGGAAAAAAGACGTGTGGCTTTAGCAAAGCTTTTATTATCTGAACCAGATATTTTATTACTTGATGAACCCACCAATCATTTAGATACAGAGTCTGTAGCTTGGCTTGAGCACTATTTAGCAAAGTTTCCAGGCACTGTTATTGCTGTCACTCATGATAGATATTTCTTAGATAACGTTGCAGGATGGATTTTAGAACTTGATCGAGGTCAAGGAATTCCCTGGAAAGGAAACTACTCTTCATGGCTTGAACAAAAAAATAAAAGACTGCAACAAGAAGAAAGAGGAGAAGGCCGCAAACAAAAACTTTTAGAAAAAGAGCTTGAATGGATGAAAATGACTCCTAAAGGACGCCATATAAAGTCGAAAGCGAGAATCTCTCAATATGAAGAACTTTTAAAAGAGCCGAGTAAAGAAAAACTTCAAGATCTTCAAATATATATTCCTCCTGGACCTCGTTTAGGTGAATTAGTTATTCAAGCTAAAAATATTTCAAAGGCTTTTAGTAAAAAAATTTTGTTTACAGATTTTTCTTTTGAAGTTCCAAGGGGAGCAATTATTGGAATTATAGGGCCAAATGGTGCAGGTAAAACCACGTTATTTAAAATGATGGCAGGGGCTGAAGCTCCAGATTCTGGTGAATTTAAAATTGGTAGCACTGTTAAAATAGCTTACATAGACCAGTCAAGAAAAGATTTAGATCCTAAAAAAACTGTTTGGGAGCAGATTTCAGAAGGGAATGAAGTTATGCAGGTGGGTGATCAAGAAATGAATTCCCGTGCTTATGTTTCTAAATTTAACTTTGCTGGAGGAGACCAGCAAAAAAAAATTAAAGCTTTGTCTGGAGGAGAACGAAATAGAGTTCAACTTGCAATGCTGCTGTCACAAGGAGCAAATCTAATTCTTTTAGATGAGCCTACAAATGATTTAGATGTAAATACAATAAGAGCTTTAGAGGGCGCATTACTCGCTTTTGGAGGTAGTGCTGTAGTAATTTCCCATGACCGCTGGTTCCTGGATAGAATCTGTACTCACACTATGGCTTTTGAAGGAAGTTCTTATGTAAAATGTTTTCCAGGCCCTTACTCTGAATATGAGGAAGACTATAAGAACAGAAAAGGAGTAGATACAATTCAACCTAAAAGAATTCAATACCTAAAACTCAACTAATTTTATTAAGGAAAGTACAAAATAAAAGGTGCATTTCCTACTTGCTTAATTATACTCTTGCTGCCAGTATTTTAGATGTCGTAATTTTAAATAATACAAGGAGGAAAGATTACTATGGCAGCAAAGAAAAAAACTACAAGAAAAGCAGCTAAGAAAAAAGTAGCTAGGAAGAAAACTACAAAAAAAGTAGCTAGAAAAAAAACTAAGAAAAAAGTAGCTAGAAAAAAAACTAAGAAAAAAGTAGCTAGGAAGAAAACTACAAAAAAAGTAGCTAAAAAGAAAACTAAGAAAAAAACAGCTAAGAGGAAAACTACAAAAAAAGTAGCTAAAAAGAAAACAAAAAGAAAGGCCAACCCAGCTTTTATGAAGCCCTTAACTTTAAGTAGTAAACTTGCTGAAGTACTTGGAAACAAACCTTTACCAAGAACAGAAGTAGTCAAGCAGCTTTGGATATATATTAAGAAATTCAATCTTCAAGATCCTAAGAACAAACGAAATATTGTTGCTGACCCTAAACTAAAAGCTGTTTTTGGTAAGCCTGTAGTAAGTATGTTTGAAATGCAAAAACTTATCTCCAAGCACTTATCTTAAACTCTTTAAAAACTTAAATAAAAAAAGCCTGCTCAAAGCGGGCTTTTTTTATTTAAAACAATTTATTACGCGAATTAAAAAGGTTCTTAGATTTGAATATTGACCAAAGAGCTTTCTAACCATAGAAAATAGTTTATGGAAATAGGAAAATTATCGTTTATAAATGGCATGAAGAAGGCTGGCAAGCTTGCGGCTGAAACACTTAAATATGTGAAGCCTTATATTAAGCCTGGAATAACGACTAATGAAATTAATCAACTTGTTCATGACTACACACTATCTAATGGAGCCATCCCTGCGCCTTTAGGCTATAAAGGCTTTCCAAAATCTGTTTGTACATCGATAAATAGCTGCATCTGCCATGGTCTTCCAGATGAAACAGTTCTTAAAGATGGTGATATTATAAACGTTGATGTCACATCAATTGTGAACGGTTACCATGGCGACACATCTACAACATTTTATGTTGGCAAAGTAAGTCAAGAAAACAAAAAGCTAGTGTACACAGCTTATAAGGCTATGCACAAAGGTATTTTAGAGCTTGGCCCTGATAAAAGAACTGGCGACGTAGGTTTTGCAGTAGGTAAATATATCACTAAACATGGCTATGTTGCTGTAAAAGATATTGGTGGTCATGGAATTGGAACAGTTTTTCATACAGACCCCTTTGTCCCATCTCATGGGAAAAAAGGTAAAGGTGAAAAGTTTCAACCTTGGACGTGTGTGACCGTTGAACCTATGGTGAATATGAATTCCCTGCCTTTTAAAAAATATGATATTCCAAATTCTAAAATCAAATACTACCTAACACAAGATGGAACACCATCAGCTCAGTTTGAACATACAGTACTGATTACAGACACTGGATATGAGATTATGACTCAATCAGGTGACGAAGTACTTATCCCTGAAATATAGCTCTTTAAACCGAGTAGTCCCTTTTCTACTCACTAAATTGGAGGTGGCGGCCGGATTCGAACCGGCGTCAACGGCTTTGCAGGCCGGCGCATAGCCTCTTTGCTACGCCACCTTAATGATGAACAAAATAGACCTTTTTTACAATCAAAACAAGGCTGATTTTAAATTTAATCTTATAGACCGTCTATAAAAGAGTACAAAAAGCCTGAGCCTTTATACTACCCCTTCCATGATGAAACCACTAGAGTAACTCAATGTGGAAAAGTTTGTACTAAAAGCTTAAAGGTGAGTTTATCAAGGGCTTTTATAGGGGTAGAGGTAGGAATTAAGGAAATGGAGGATGGAATATAGGTAATTAGTTTTTTAAATTATGGTTTAAAATATTTTGATGATAAAAATAAACGAGTGGAACCAATAGCCGATCCTTTTGATTTAGGAAAAGTGTAAACCATGTCTCTGGTATAAAATGTAAATTATTTCTCCGATATGGACCTTCGGATTTGGAGTCTAGCATTTTGATTGGTGGAGGTAACAGGGATCGAACCTGCGACCTTCTGAATGCAAATCAGATGCTCTCCCAACTGAGCTATACCCCCAATAAAATATAAAAAAATCAAGTTGCCTAAAATTCTATTTTAGGTCAAGACTATTTTAAAGAATTTGGAATATATTATGCCGCTGCCGAGTCTGGGAGCAGTTTAGTAAGCCAAAGCTTCTCATTTGTTAAATCAAATCCCACTGCCTCAGCCCCATGAAGTATTGCAAAATACATTCTTCTTAACGCCCTAATTTCAGTAACCTCTTCTTTATTAAACTCAGAAAAAGCCTCTATTATGCTTAGTAAATCAGGTGTCGTAACAACGTTTGGTACTCTCTTTGGATCAACACCTTCAAACATAGCCGGCTTAAAACCCACTAATGATTCAGTTAACAAAATCTTTGAACCAGAAAAGAAATTTACTTGTAAAAAAGGCTTACCTGTAGAGTCATGTCTTTCTAAAATCTCTTCTATACCATACCTTTTAATTTCTAAACTTTTACCATCAACACCTTGAGTAAGTTTGAGTACATCATCCCCTAAAAAACTAAGTTTTAATTCAGATTTATTATTTAAAAAATCGATAATTACTTTAAAAGTATCTTGTTTTTTTCCCATACAGTAAACATATCGTAATCTATTTATAAACAAGCAACCTTCCTTTAAAAACCTCGAATGAGGTCCTGTTTAATGGTGAGTCAATATACCCTCTCTCCCTCTACATCGACTTATTCTGAGATATTTCTTAGATTAAGTGTTTTTATTTTGTAAAGTCTGTGACTTTTCATTAATAATTCATTAATAATTAGAATCCATGCAAGTTAGAGGCGTTTTAAAATGATAATTCAAAAATGGCAGGCTCCAGTAATACCAAATATAAATCAAATAAAAAAAATGTTTCTACTTGAAGGGCTTCAAGCCTTTTTAGAAGATCTACCTGAAAATACTAAAATCAAAGACCGTATATTTCCATTTGATGAGGTAAGAATCATTGTATCCGGAGAGTTAATTTTAGAAATTGTTAGAAATAGAGTTCTTTTAAGGGAGGGTGATCGCGTCATGATCCCTTCTAACACAGCTCACTCTATATCGACACATAAAGGCCCTTCACAGAGCCTTTATGCCAGAAAAGTTTTCTCATCTTAAAAACGGGGCGCCTCACCTTTAATTATAGCCTATTAACACCAGCACCTGAAGGTGCTGCTCTTTGCCTTGGAGGCACATGTGGGTTAGGCACTGCTCTATATATTGGTGGCCCACCAACACCTGCTGCCCCACCAGTGCTTAAATGTGCACCTACACCTATATTAATACCACCTGTTAAAACAGAAGAGCCTGGTGGAGGAAGTACACCTGAAGTACTTCCGCCGGAAATATAACCTCCACTCCCATAAACATTCGGTGCTGGGCCTAAAGCTGAAACTCCAGCACGGTATTGTTCAGTTAAAGCATTATACGAACTAGCATATGTATATTGACGAGACAATGCTGCTTGCTGAGCTTGAAGAGCTTGTAATTGTTGTTGCTGCTGCACCCGAAGGGCTGCTTGTTGCCGCTGACTTTCTGCTATTTGGGCCCTAATTTGTGCAGTACTTATGCTAGTCTGATAAGGAGCTCCTTGACCTCCATTATAAATGGCCTGACCATTTGGGCCAAGTATATAGCCTCCATTACCTCCATTTATTGTCGCCCCTGCTCCAACAGAAACACTACCACCACCCCTTCTTCCGCCCAAAGCACCATTTAAAACAGAAGGCAAGCCTGTCACTCCCCCTACTTGATGCCCAGAGAATACGCCTGAAGTAACCAATCCACCTCCAAACACAGAACTTCCTGAACAACCAAATGCACCCGTTCCAATAGCAGTATTTAAAATTACTGGAAGCCCCCCAATCATCACCGTTGCAAAGGTAAGACCACTTTTATCTGACATCATTGGAGTTGGATAACCTTTTTTATTATTGTCTGGATGAATAACATTTTTATAATGCTTATATGATTCACGCTCGCTTCGCATGGCAAAATAACCTGCAGCAGCTGTTATGCCACCAGCAAGTAGTGTTGGACCATACTTTTCAAACCACGACCTATTATCAATCATACAGTCTGCACAGACTGCCTTTTCTTGGTTATCAGAAGCAATTTCCACAGCCTCTTCAAGTTCATCCTCTAAATCTTCAATTTGATCTTCTAACTCAGCAATCAAAGCCTTACTACTTAAGCAAAATGAATGCCTTCCACTAGGGTGAGTAATGGATCCCCTAAGACACTTACGACAAAGCCTTCTATCCTCCTTAGCAAAGTATAGCGATCCGTTTGAATCTTTCTTTCCTTCTGCTATTTTACAAAAGTCAACATGAATAGAACCATTAGGGCCTGCATATTTAGGACAACTTGGAACAAAGTCTGGGGCTGGCTTAATACGTTTCGGTGGCCTTACCTCCGAATTAGAATTACTTACCGGATCCCCTGATACAAGTTCATCAGAGCTTCCAGATCTTCCATCTCCACCTGCAATGGTTCTTCCTTGAGTTATATTTCTTCCTTGATTATTAATTCTTTCCCAATTATTTATATTAGCCCAATAATTATATATAGATATATTTGTAAGCTTAGGGGTGCAGCTTCCACCACCAGCCATATGATTTGTGTAATCATTAAACTGCTCACTTGCAAGCGCACTTACAAAAAATTTAAGGCTCTTTGTACACCTTACACAATCAATTCTTTTTATTTTATTTTCTAATTTTCTTTTTTTATCTTTTGCTTGCTTTAATTTAACCTCAATATTAATCACAGATTGAGGTTTATATAACCTTGCCGGGCTGGCGTTATAGGCACAGTAATTATCAGGCAACCCTGAACCAGGAGATGCCCAGGATGGCACAATCATAAGCAAAGACAAAATAAATGTTAGAATTCTCAAAGAGCTCCTCCCTGTAAAATTATTAAACTCATATATCAACATCGGAGAAAGTATCTAAAAACTTTACACCACCAACCACTTAGCCGGAATAAAACGCGACTAATGGCTATAGTTGAAGACATTATAGTTACTGCTAATATGTATTATCATGACTCCAAGCTTACTTTATATTGACGATGAAAATGAAAACTTAAAAGTATTTCAACGAATATTTAAAAAAAACTTTAAAATATATACAGCCTTAAGTGGAGAAGAGGGTTTAAATATTTTTGAACAACACCCTGAAATATCATTACTAGCCAGTGATCAACGTATGCCTGAAATGAGTGGCATTGATTTTCTAAATGCTTGTAAGCAGATAAATCCTAACCCTATAAGAATTTTAATCACCGGTTATGCAGATTTAGAGTCTACAATACATGCAATAAATGAAGCCGAAATTTACAGATTCATAAAAAAACCTTGGGAAAAATTAGATCTCTTACAAACATTAAATGAAGCACAAAGACGTTTTGAGCTTGAAAAAGAGATCCGAAGTCTTGATGAGCTTAAAAACAGATTCATGATTCTTGTAAATCATGAACTAAAAACACCTCTTACAATTCAACGTTCTTATTTAGAGCTTTTAAAAAAAAGTACTCTAGACAAAGAACAATCTTTGTATCTAAAAAAATCTCTTTTAGGCTCAAATAGACTTGAAACTCTAATTTCTGAAATACTATATTTTTTAAAAGTACAAAAAGAAAATCTACTCGATACCCAAGAGACCTTTAAATTAAGCCAGGCCACAGGAATTCAAAGTTTAATAGAAACTTTTATTAAAACAAATAAAATCTATTTTTGTGACGCCATAAAAAGATTAATTCAAAATGCAGAAACTCACAAAATTAAAAATTCTAATGTGACTATTAAGCAAAAAACTCATTACCTCATCATTCAAAATTCTATAAAAAAACCTCTAAATTTAGAATTAATTATAAAACCTTTTGAAATAAATGAAGACGCCTTTAATCATACAAAAGGATTAGGCTTAGGACTGTCCATAGCTTCACTAATTCTTAGTAAACTTGGTTTTCCAATGCATGTTCAATCTAACAACAGTATTTTTAAAGTTTCTGTGGATTTATCCGAAAAACAATCCTCATAGGTAACCTTAAATCTTTTTAAATCTACATCAACTTTGCTTTTAATTTTTAGATGATCTGTTTTATAAAAATACTATTATACCTTTTTATATCAAAGACGTGGGCTCTTACAGCTATACAGGTAGGGAGCAAATACTCATTAAACCATAGTAAATCCTATCATTTTTCATCAAAAAAACTTATCTCCACACATATAAACTCTAAAAATCCATTTATCATTGGGCTTAAAATCGGAGATTTAACCTTTAAAGAAAATACAAAAACAAAACGAGTTCTTATATTAAGTAAAAAACAGCTTACCTTCTTTAAAAATACAAATTTTATTATTAAAAGCTCTCCATTTCTACAATGGAAAATTAAAGATAAAAAACTCTTAATTGTTGGTAACAGCAGGCCTGAAGAATTTGTTATTCTTTTAAAACACTGTTCTTTAAAAAAACTAACTTCTGTGGCTATACTTACAAACTCTAATTCTAACCCTTATTCAAATGAGGAACGAAACTGCCTATTTTTAAAAAAAAATTTTAAAATTGAGCTCGCTTTTTTAAATGAAAACACTTTATCTGGGAGTACTTTTGGCCTGGGTATTCCGTCTGAACTTTTGTGGTCTTTAAGACCTAAAGTTCAATTTGGAGATATTATGGGAGGCACACAAGCTCAGTCTAAAAAAAACCAATCAAAAGGACATAGTTTTTTCACCACTTTAATAGAAAGCAACGAGCCTTTAGTTTTTGAATCTGGAGCAGAAATACTTATAAAATCTTCCGGACTTTTTAATAATCAAAAAAATGAATGGAAAAAGGCCACTTCAAATATTCGGCTAAGTATTTTAGAAAGTACAAATAATTTTATTAAAGCAAACTTTAAAATCAATAAAACTAACCAAACTGCAAACAGCAATATATTTAACATAGAAAAATTTGAACAATCAAATACTCTTAAATTAAAACAATGGGTACATATCTTTACATTTAGACAAAATAACCAAGACATGTCTAAAAACAAATTCCTTAATTTAAGCCTTTTAGGAATTCGAAGTAAAAATAAAAGCAATACTAATAAGCAGTTCTGGGTAAGGATTTCTCAAAGTGATTGAACCTATTTTAAAAGACCCCTTAATTACAGAAATTATAATTCAGAATAACGACGATCTTATCATTGAAAAAAATGGTGAACTTATAAGCTCAAAGTGGGAACCTTGCGATTATAAAAATGAACTTATCAATAAAATTATTCAAGCTCTCCCTAAAGCACCCAACTACGAACACCCCATAGCCTCTGGAATTTGGAGAAACTTTAGAGTACAGATCATCAACGCTCCCATTGTAAGTACCAACCCCATTATACAACTAAGACGCCTTGCAAATGAATCTGATTTTAGAAAACTTCACCCTAAACAGTGGTCAACTAATAAAAACATCATTGATATTTTAAAAAAAAAGTTCTACCTTAAACGTGAAAATTTCTTAATCGTGGGCCCTACAGGATGTGGTAAAACAACCCTTCTTAAAGCACTCCTTTCAAACTACTGTAAAAGTGAACGTGTTCTTTGTATTGAAGACACCCCTGAGCTTCCATTGATCAATGAGTTTTCATGTAATTTAAAAACATACACTTCATCTAGTGAAGAAATTAAAGATGTTTCCTTAAATGACCTTGTTAAAGCCAGCCTTCGAATGAGACCAGATAGGATCATAATGGGAGAAATGAGGGGTGAGGAGGCCTCTAGTTTTTTACTTATGCTATCAACAGGCCATAGAGGAAGCGGTGCAACTCTCCATGCTTACACCTCTGAAGATGCACTTTATAGACTTGAAATGCTTATTCAAATGGGAAGTTCTTGGTCTTTAAAAACCGTAAGGCGGCTCATTCGCACATCCCTTCATTACATTATAGTTCTAAATAAAAAACCACAAACTGGGGAGCGCTACATCAAAGAAATCTCTGAAATTGCAGGCCTTGAAGATAATGGTTTTTTACTTCATCACCTACACAACACTAATAATGAACCCATAAACTACTAAATAGATTAACCTTTATTTTAAATTTTCATTAAAAAGTAATTTTTTATTCCTACCTAAGGTTGAATAAGTTGAGTTGCATGAGTCAAACCAGCCTTTGTAATACTCTCACCAGATATAAGTCTAGCAATCTCAGCAATTCGTTCCTCACTATTTAACGAAACTAAGTTAGTTTGATGACCATTTGTGCCTGAAGTTTTCTCAATTAAGAAGTGATGTTCTCCAAGAGCTGCCACCTGAGGTAAATGTGTGATTGTAATAACTTGTTGACCTACTGCAAGTGCTCTAAGTTTTCTTCCAATCTTTTCAGCCGTTGGACCACTAACACCGGCATCAATCTCATCAAAAAGATATGTTCTTGGAACTTCTTGATTTTCAAGTGCCCCTTTAACAGCTAACAATAACCTACTAAGCTCACCACCACTGGCAGCTTTTTTAATGGATCTTTCTTGAGCTCCATTTCTTGAATGAGACAACCAAAAAGATATGCTCTCTTCTCCGCACTCTATGGAGGTGGTTTTTTCCAATTTAATTTTAAAAACAATATCTTTCATATTTAAATCTTTAAGATTCGTGTTCACAAGTTTTTCAAATCTACTTTTATGTGAAATTCTAGATTCTGTTAATTTTTTTAATAACGGAAAAAGATTTTTATTTATTTCACTTAGTTCATTTTGAGTTCTTAACCTATGTTTATCAATTTGTTCAAGATCTAATCGCTGAGCAGATAAGTTATTAAAGATATTTGTAAGCCCTTTAGCATCAGTGTTATATTTTCTAAATAGATGTTCATAAACCCTAAGTCTATCTTTAATCTTTTCAAAAGAGATTTCATCACGACTTTCAAATTGAGCATTTCTAAAACCCCGAAAGGTTAAAGCCGCGGCTTCAATAACTTGAACAGTCTCATCTAAAGATTTTGACACATCTTTAAGTTGAGTAAAGTCATCACTTACTTTACTAATTTCACTCATAAGACTGTAGAGCTGAGACAGTACTGAGTTGTCATTATTGTTTAAAATATCTTCTCCAGAAAAAATAACTTCTTTAAATTTTTCAATTTTAAATTGCTTTTTTTTGCTCTCTTTAAGCCCCTCATACTCGTTAAGCTGTGGAGAAAACTCCTCAAGCTCAGAAAGTTGAAAGTTTAAAAAGTCAATTTTTTGTAAACGATCAGCATCAGATTGGTTAATAACATCTAGTTGGTGCTCTTTTTCTTTTTGAAGAGCATAAAATTTAGAAATTTTAAAACGTAGATCTTTATTTCTACAAAAAATATCATACAGATTTCTCTGATAAAAGGGGTTTTGTAGATTTTTGTTATCATGCTGATTTGTAAGTTCAACTAAAGGCTCTGACTTTGTTGAAAGTTCAACTAAGGGGGCTACTATTTTTTTAAGATCAGATACTGTTGCAAGAGAGCCATTAATATAAGTCTTAGACTTACCCTTTGCGTTAATAATTCTTCTAACAAGTAAAAAACCTTCTTCATTTCCCGTATAACTAAGAGTTTGTAGTTTTTTATAAAGATCAGATCTATTTAAGATTGAAAATAACCCTTCAACAAGTGTTTCTGTAGAAAAATCCCCAATAATATCAGACCCTGCCTTTCCTCCCATAAGAAGGTGAAGAGATTTAAGAATAAGTGTTTTCCCAGCCCCTGTTTCTCCCGTGATAACATTTAACCCCGATTCAAAATGAACGCTTAAATCTTTAATAAGGGCAAAGTTTTTTACTCTTAATTCTGTTAACATTATGACCTTTCTCCAAATTTAAGTTTTTCTTTTAAAAGATCAAAATAATTGTGAAATGGATCTTTTAAAACAAGAAGGCTTTTGTTTGATTTTTTAAGTATAACTTCAAAGTCAGGATCAATATCCTGTATGCTTTGTCCATCAATATTTAATTGAGCATTTTGATCACCTTTAGCAAGTTGTAGTCTAATTTCATGATGGTCAGGCAGCACTATTGGACGAGAAGTTAAACTATGTGGACAAACAGGTGTTATAATAAAAGCCTTTGTATTAGGGAATAAAATAGGCCCTCCTGCTGCAAGATTATAAGCTGTACTTCCTGTTGCAGTTGAGACAATCAGACCGTCGGCTTTAAGATCTGAAACTAAGTGATTTTGCGAAAATATTTTAATACGGACTAATTGTGACCTTAAGCCTCTTTCAATAACAATGTCGTTTAAACATTTATAAGTTTTAAGAGGCTCTCCTTTAGAAAGGATAGTGGCTTCTAAAAGAGTACGTTTATAACTCTTAAGTTGATTTTTTAAAACCTTATCCATAAGAGAATAGATTTCATCACTCTTATTATCAGTCAAAAATCCAAGGGACCCTAAATTTACACCAACTAAAGGAATATCTAAATTCACAAGAGCTCTGGATGCAGCAAGGTAAGTCCCATCTCCACCCAGAACTAAAACAGTCTGAGGAGGAGGAGAAACTTTAGAAAAACAACCCTCTGTAAGTTTAAAAGAAGAAAATCTATGTACAGATTTGATTTTCTTACTTTTTAAATAGGTTGTGAGTTCTTCTGAAAGGGTAAATGCTTCTAAAGAGTCTGTTCGGTATACAAGTGCAATAGATTTCATATTAGATCCTTGTTAAATAAATATTTAAATAAGTTGATCTCTTTTAAGTAAAGCATTTACACAAGGCTTACGTCCACGAAACTTAATGTAGAGCTTTTCAGGATGCTCAGTGCCTCCTCGTTCTAAAACATATTTTTTAAAAGCTTTTGCTACGTCAGGATTAAAAACCCCTTTTTCTTGAAAATATTCAAAAGCATCTGCATCTAAAACCTCTGCCCATTTGTAGCTATAATAACCTGCTGAGTATCCACCAGAAAAAATATGTCCAAAAGAACATGAAAAGCTTGTTCCTTCAACTTTATCTAAAAGTTTTAAATCTTTTTCTACTTCAAATTCAAAATCAAAAATATTTGTAATTTCACCAGGATCAACAGTGTGCCATTTCATATCAAGTAAACTAAAAACAAGCTGTCGAACATTTCTATAACCAGTTTGAAAAGCTTGGGCATTTTTAAGTTTTTTAATAAGCTCTTTAGGTATAACTTTTTTAGTTTTGTAATGGTGAGCAAACAGGTTTAAAGACTCCTCTTCTAAAGTCCAATTTTCCATAATTTGTGACGGCAACTCCACAAAATCCCAGTAAACGCTTGTTCCAGATAAAGATCTATAGGTGCACTGTGAAAAAAGATCATGTAAAGCATGGCCAAACTCATGAAACAAAGTTCTAACTTCATTGTACGTGAGTAAAGAAGGTTTGTTTAAAGTAGGTTTTGTAAAGTTACACACAATACTTACGTGTGGGCGTCTAAGTTTATTTTTAAAAAGACCTTGCGATCTAAATTTAGTGCACCACGCACCGGATCTCTTTGATTCTCTTGGGAAAAAATCTGTATAAAAAATACCAATAAAATCATCTCCACTATGTACTTTAAAAGTTCTAACATCTTCATGGTATTTAGACACATTAAAAGTTTCTTTAAATGTAACACCATAAAGCTTCTTTGCATGAAGAAAAGCCCCATCTAAAACCTTTTCTAAAGAAAAGTAAGGCTTTGTTTCTTCATCACTAATATTATATTTTTTTTGTCTCAATTTTTCAGAATAATACGCAAAATCCCAAGGCTTAAATTCTGTAAGACCGTCTACCTCATTAGCAAAAGCTTTAACTTCTTTAACTTCTTTTTTTGCTTTATCAAAGCTATACTTTTTTAAATTCTGTAAAAATTCATAAACATTTACAGAGTTCTTAGCCATTCGATCCTCTAAAACATACTCTGCATAATTATTAAAGCCTAGAAGTTTAGCTTTTTCATAGCGCAATTTCACAATCTTTAAAACATTTTCTTGATTTGAAAACTTTCCTTCCACAGCTTTTGTTGCATTTGCAATATAAAAAAATTTTCTAATCTCTCTATTTAAATTGTACTTCATCATTGAGATTAAGCTTGGATACTGCAATGAAAAAGCATAGGTTCCTTGAGGAAGTTTTTTTTTCTTGGCCTCATCTTTTGCTGCTTCTACTGCTGATTCAGGTAGCCCCTTAAGATCATTTTTATTTATAGTACTCCATTTAAAAGAATTTGTAGCAGATAAAATATTTTTAGAAAATCTTGGAGATAAAATAGAAAGTTTAGAGTCTATTTTAACAAGTTTTTTTTTGTCTTTTTCATTAAGATTTGCACCATTTTTTATAAAAGCCTTATAACTTTTTTTTAAAAGCATTTTTTGTTCTAAATTTAATTTGTTAGACTTATAATCATTATCATAAACTGCCTTAACTCTTTTAAAAAGACCCGGGTTAAGTAAAATTTCATTTGAATGATTAGCTAGAATTGAAGAAAACTTTTCAACTACGTTTTGAATGTCATCGTTTGTATGCCCGCTAAAAAGAGAAAATAAAATTAAAAGAACTGATTCAAGATTTTCATCGGCAGCTTCTAAGGCTAACAGTGTGTTTTTAAAAGTAGGGGCCTTCGTATTAGCAACAATTGCTTTGATATTTTCTTTAGCCTCATTAATACCTTTAACAATTGCAGCTTCAAGCTCTTTAATGTCTAAATGAGCAAAATTAAATGTTTCAAATTCATTATCAGGTATCTTAAAGTATTTATGCCCCACAGGTTTCTCCAGTCTTGATATGATGGAAAAACCTTAACATAAGCTCTTTATTTACGTCAGGGATAGGTCTTAAATTGAAGCTCTGTATAAAAAAAAGCTATTGCTAATAATAAAGCTCTGTTGGTTCTAAAGAAGGCAAACACCCTGTAATCTCCGGATTGTACTGCTCTCCAGTACATTCTCCGGTATTAGGCTGTGTAAAGCCAAGAAAATCAGTTTGAGCAAAGGTTGGGTTTACACTTGAACAATAATCAAAGCTTCCGTTTTGAAAAACAGGAAGCTGACCAACTTTAGGGCACATATCCTTATAATGCCATCCAAAATCTATATAAAAACCAACGCCAATACCAATACTTTTATGGATAATAGCATAGGGTTGATAACCACGATTTGGATCATATTCACCTAAATAAGGACAGTCTATATTTCCAGGAAGGCCTACAGGAAAGTTTTGGTTATTACACTGAGTTGGATTCGTATAGATTTTAGCTGTTCCATCAGAAGAGCCAGGACCTGAGCACCCAGTTAAACTCAAAAAACTCAAAAACAGTACAGTTAGGCTTAAACTAAATTTTTCAAAACTTCTTATCTTATTCATAATAATAGCTCCTTTTCTTTACTAATACAAAAACCAAGCCTACTACTTTGGGCTCAGACCATAAAAAAAGCCCTGCTTAAGAAAATTTTAGTAAATAATTCTATATTAATGACAAATTTTGTCAGAAAAAAAGCCCTCTCCGTAAAAGATCAGGGTTTAGGCACACCATAAAAAGGGTACTTGTCATAAATTGAATGTAAACCCAGGACCAATGCCCTGACATGGTGAAAGTAGAATTATATTCTTAGGCAATATCAAGGATCTAAATATAAGCTTTCCTTATTATTAGGAGAGTTTTTATAAATTAAAAAGATGCTGTTGAACACATGTTCGATCTTGAAAAATCTAATTTTATTATAAGAACTGGCTAAAGTCTTTAAAGACAGAATGGTCGTAGAAATTAAACCAGACCCTAATAAAGATCAAATCTACTCCAAGTGCAAACCCTTGGTTCAGAAAATTCATGACTACAGAAAAATCAAACTTAAAGACATGCCTTATAGTCTTAAAGAATGTGAGTGAAGAATTAAATTTAGCCAAATAAAGTGCAACTGCTCTAATAGACCACAAAGTGAGTTCTTAGACTTTAAAGCTGAAAAACACAACATTGCAAAAAGACTTTAAAACAATATTGAGTTTATGCTCTCTTCTAAAATGGTAACAGTTTCAAATACAGCTACCCAATTTTAGATAAGAACCGATCTTTTAAGAAGAGGGCGTTTTTACAGCTGTAAACTGTCACTTAGTTTTTAGATATAACAATTTTTAAATACTCAAAAAGCTTTAAAATGAAAAATTGCCATATTAAGCCTGGCATAAGCCTTGCTCTAATGCTTTATAACGATATAAATATTTAAAAAAACTAATATAATGCTAAGAGTTTATTAAGGAAACACTAACGTAACCCAATAACAAGGAGGAGAAACACAGTGATTTTAATCAAGAAGATTGTAATAGCTTCACTTATTTTAACAATAGTAAGCCCTTTAGCTTTTGCTAAAGAGTATGTTGTAGGTTTTAAACCCGGTGCGTTTAAACAGGCCACAGCAGAAATGAGTTTCATGGGAGTGAGTACTGTTCCTGTAAGAGTTTTTAAAAATTTAGAACTTATGATTGTAGATGTAAATTCAAAGAGTGATTTACTTAAGCTTAAAGCTGATTTAAATATTGAATTTGTTGAAAGTGTTAACAGGTTTAGGGCTCCACAAAGAAATTATTTTTTACCTGAGGTTGTTAAAGATTCTTTTGATAAAAAATTAGTAGATTACCCTTGGGGGATTTTAGAATTAGATGCTCCCGCTGCATGGCCACATTCTAGAGGTGGTCAAGGTGTTAAAGTTCTTGTTCTAGATTCGGGCATTGATAAGGATCATCCAAATATAGCTTCAAGGTTTGTTGAGGGTAGAAGTTTTGTTTCAAAAAATTTCATAAACAAAATAAATTCCATAAACAAAATAAATTTCAGAAACAAAATAAATTTGAAGCTTCCATACCCATATTTTGATGATTCTGGTCATGGAACTCATGTTGCTGGAACTATTTTAGCTGATGGCTTTGGAACAGGCGTTGTAGGTGTTGCACCTCAAGCCTCACTATACTCGGGAAAGGTTTGTATTTTTAAGTATTGTGAAGAAACTGCTATAATAGCAGGAATTGATTGGGCCATTGGCGAAGGTATGGACGTCGTAAATATTTCTTTATCTAGTTCATTTGGTAATGCTATAGAGGCAAAGGTGTATAAAAAAGCTGAAGAAGCAAATGTTGTTGTTGTTGCAGCATCTGGAAATAATGGAAGGTATAAAATTTCATATCCAGCAAGGTACCCACATGTACTCTCAGTAGGAGCTATTGATGAAGAAAGAGATGTTGCTGATTCTTCTAACTGGCACGTTGATTTAGATGTAGTTGCTCCAGGTACAAATGTTTTATCCTCACTGCCACTAGGAACAGGGAGGGAATCGACTATAGGTTTTACTATTGATAGTTATTTGGTACTTACAGACTCTTCTTCAATAAAAGGATCTAACGTTGGTGTTGTACAAGGGTTGCCTGTTGAGTATGTTGGATTTGGAAAATCTGAGGATTTTAAAGATGTTGATTTAACCGGAAAGGTTGCCTTGATTTCTAAAGGTGAGATTTCGTTTGCAGATAAGGCACAAGCCGCGTTGGAGGCAAATGCATCAGCTATGGTTATATTTAATAATGTTGATGGTGAATTAGAAGGAACCATAGAAAATGATTTGGATATAATTGCTGTTGGGATTAAAAAATCTATAGGCGAAAGGATTGTTGAAATTTTAAAGGGCAACGAGGATAATTCTAAAGAAACAGTTGTGACTTTAAGTGCTAAAGTCAGTGCTTCAGATTATGGTTATTTGTCTGGAACATCTATGGCAGCTTCTCATGTTTCAGGCGTGGCTGCTTTGATAAGATCTACAAACCCAAAGCTTACAGCAGTGCAGGTAAAGAAGATTATTAAGTCTTCAGTTATTAAGGTGCAAATAGACGGTGATTTAGACAATAAGTATGGTAAAGGTATTGTAAACGCTTTTAAGGCTGTTAAAGAGGGACTTCAAGACTGATACTTAATTTTTAAAGCCTAAATAAGAAGCTCTTACTGTTGATGAGAGTTTTTTAGAATTCCCCGTATAATTCTGTTGGTGATTACTTTAGGGATTTAACAGTAAGCGCTTTTGGAACAAAGCGAGAAGCTTTAGGAGAAGTAACTGCAGGGTCATCTAATATTAATATAAGAGGCATTGGATCAACTAATACGCTTTTGTTTTTTTAAATAATGTCAGACTCTAACCAAATGGTTTAAATGGAGCGGTAGATTTAAATTTGATACCACAAATCGCCATTGAATCTTCTTCTATTTTAAAAAGTAAAGCCTCTGCTATTTATGGATCAGATGCTTTAGGCGGAGTTATTAGGTGGAAAACAATTTAAAGACGGGTATAAGGCGGATCCTTCACAGTATTTTTGAGTCTGTAAATTAAATTGTGTAACTGCGATTTAATTTACAGACTCTTCTCATTTGTTTTCTATCATCTTTTTCACGAGAAGCCTGTCTTTTATCCCCTTTATTCTTACCTTTACCTAGACCAACAAGAAGTTTAATTTTTCCTGATTTAACATACATTTTTATAGGAACTAAGCTGATTCCTTTTTCCTTAACCTGACTAAATATTCGGTTAATTTCTTTACGATGCAAAAGAATCTTTCGAAGTCTTAAAGGCTTATGGTTTGCATATCCACCATTTGTGTACTCAGGTATATGTGCGTTTTGTAAATACAACTCCATTTCCTTAAAAACAAAAAAAGCTTCTAAAAGCTCACCTTTTTTCTGCCTTAAGGTTTTAACTTCACTCCCTTTAAGACTAATGCCGGCCTCAATAGTTTCTATAATTTCATAATTATACCTAGCTTTTTTATTTTGAATTAGGAAAGATGAGGTTCTTTTTTTTTCCTTAGACATTATTTACCTCAATAAATTGATATAATATAAAGTGTTCATCAGCATTGATCTGATCAGGACGTTTTTCTAAATAATGTTTTAACTCCTTAGGCCACTTTACCTTATATTTTTTAAAAACACCTTTCATTTTTTTCCTTCTTGCTCCAAAAAGTGATTTTAAATGATTCACAAAATCCTTTTTATTCTTAAGCCCTTTTAAAGGCTTCTTAGAAAATGACAATACTATACTTTCAATTTCTGGAGAAGGGTAAAAACATTTGTTTGAAACTTTAGTGACAGCTTTAACCGTCCACCCAAGTTGACAAATAATTGAAAGAAATCCGTATTTTTTTTTATCACCCGGTTGAGCACTAATTCTATCTCCCACCTCTTTTTGAAACATTAAAATCATTTCTTTAAATGGAGATCCTATACAAAAAAGCTCAACCAATAAACGTGACGAGATTTGATACGGCAAGTTAGAGATCAGAATTTCATTTATACCAACACCCCTCCAATTAAACTTTAAAGCATCTATAGAATAAACATTGTAGCCTTTACTTATCCAATACTTTGAAAGAGTTTTATCAAGTTCCACTAAAAAAACTTTTTCTTTAAAATCTTTAAACTTATTTGTCAAACTTCCTAAGCCTGGTCCTATTTCAATAATTTTATTAAAATTATTGAAATCCTTATAACTACAAATTTTTTGTATAGTAGCTTCATCCACTAAAAAATTCTGTCCTAAAGATTTTAACGGTTTTATATCAAGTTCTTCTAAGAGCTCCTTTACTTGACTAATCTTCATAAAAAATCTTCTGGCTGTGACCGAGCAAATACTTGAAGATTTTCTTCAATTTTAAAATTATACTCTAACCTTTTGGCTCCTGATAATGCAATCATTGCACCATTATCAGTACAATACTTAAGCTTTGGAATCTTTAATGAAATCTTAAGCTTATCTGCAAGCTGAGTAGCTCTACCTCTAAGTACTGAGTTTGCACTCACTCCACCAACAATTGTAAAAACCTTAGGCTTATATTCGAGCAAAGATCTTTCAAGTTTATAAATTAATACATCCACTGCGCTTTTTAAATATGAAGCTGCTAAATTGTTAATGACCTCTTGTGAAAAAACTTCTTCTTTAAAATTCATTTTTTTAACTAATCTAACACCTGCAGCCTTTAAACCGGAAAAACTAAAATCATAGTTTAGTTCTTTTATCATGGGAGAAGGGAATACATAAAAATTATCTTTTCCTTTTTGTGCTGCCTTATCAATCTTAGGTCCACCAGGAAAACCTAAACCTATAACATTTGCAAACTTATCAATTGCTTCGCCAACAGCATCATCCTTAGTTTTTCCTAAAATTTTATAAGATCCAAATTTTTCACTATAAATAAGCTGTGTATGCCCTCCGCTCACAATTAAAGATACTTGTGGATAAGGCTCTAATTTTACCTGTTCTCCCTTATCCACCAACCATGGTGATTGTATATGTCCTTCTAAATGATTTATTCCAATAACTGGAATTTTAAATATTAACCCTAATGTTTGAGCTGTTACAACCCCCACGATTAAAGAGCCTTGTAGTCCTGGGCGATTGGTTACGGCAATGCCTTTTAAATCTTTACCTCTTAAATTATTTTTTTTTAAAATTTTATCTATAAGGGGGACTAAAACCTTTAAATGATTCCTAGAGGCTCTTTCTGGAATAATACCTCCAAAAGGTATGTGGTCATCGTCATTAGTCCATTTATCAAGGTCAATAACCTGCCCATTAACTTGAACTAATGCAACGCAGGTATCATCACAGCTGGTTTCAATTCCTAGAACAAATTTATTGCTATTTTTCAAGCCTATTTTAAATTAGCCAGTCTGTATTCTGCATATTTTGCAGCTTTAAATTTTTTATAATTTGAAACGACCGATTTATAAAAAGTCTTAGCTTCTTTTTCCATACCAAGCTCTTGAAAACAAACTCCTATCTTATACGTTATAAGCGCATAATCTTCACTTTTTTTAGATGAAACTTTGTCACGATATAACTGGAATTCTGATGCTGCTTCAAACCATTTTTTATCATCAAAGTACTTATCCCCCTCATTTAAATGATCTTTTGCAGTTTTTCTTGCAGCTATAATCGCTGTTTTTACTTTTTTATTTTCCTCTTTAAGGAGTAAGATTTCAGTATCTAATTTTTTCTTTTCCACAACCAGCTCAGACACTGAGTCTTTATAGGCTTGAAGTTGTTGATTTTCTTCACCAAGTCTTTTTTGGTTGCTCTCTTGAAAACGCCTATTAATAATTTCAAGCTCTTCAATCTTTCCGCTACTTATTCTAAATTGTTCTTCATACTCTAGGCTCTTAGCTCCTAAATCTGCAATCTGTTGTCTAAGTTGTAAAACCACCTTTGATTCTTTTTTTACTTTATTTTTTTCATTTCGAATTTTTAAATTCATACAGCCAAAGAAAGTAGGTATGATTAAAATTATTAACAAAACTCTCAAAACTCTCCTCCTTTTTTAATCTGAAAAACACGAGCTCTTATTTCAGATTTTTCAAAGTAAAGCCTTGCTGTGTAATATGCTTGCTTAGCCTTTGAGTACACCCTTTTTTTATAGTATTCATGTGCTTTTTTTAAATAAGCGCTCCCTTTATGATAGTCCGCCCTTGAATATTTTGCTGCATAGTTTTTTTTTGCATATTTTTCTGCCTCAACAGCTTTTGCCTGCTCAATTAACGGCGGTCTCCCTGCACAAGCTGTTAAAAAAACACTTATTAAAAATAAATATAAGAAAAGGGCCTTTTTTAGCCCCCCCCTAAATTCAATTATAAATTGACCTGTACTCATCTCTTACTGGTTAATAGGTAAAAAGTTTACCCTTCTATTTTTAAAGTGATCTGATTCAAAATCACCCACAGACAACAGTTTTTCCTTGCCATAGCTAATAACAATCAGTCTGCTAGCATCAATTCCTAAAGATGTTAAATATTCTTTTACCGCTCTTGCTCTTCTATCACCTAGTGCAAGATTATACTCCGTAGAACCTCTTTCATCGCAGTGACCTTCAAGTTGAATAATCTTACTCGTGTTAGCTTTAATCCAATCCACATTACTGGCAAGCAATGCTCTTGATTCATCGCTTAAGCTTGCTCTATCATAAGCAAAATTCACTGTATATAAACCCTCAAACTTGCCTGTATCACTGCCTGAAACAGTTAAGCTTAAACCTGGATCTACAACGCCTGTTGTATCCATAACACTACCGTTCTTTGATATACCACCTAATAACTGTCCACCTTCTTTTAAACCTGTATCAGGTTGAAGAATGGCTATTCCTTTATCCTCAATGTTTTTCTTTTTGCTAGCACAATTTGTTAAGCCTAAAAACAAAACTACATAAAATGCTAAATAGATTTTTTTTCGCATATACTTTTTC
Organism: Bdellovibrionales bacterium; assembly: GCA_965205945.1. Taxonomy (GTDB): domain Bacteria; phylum Bdellovibrionota; class Bdellovibrionia; order Bdellovibrionales; family UBA1609; genus JALZUR01. The sequence continues at coordinate 384,084 of CBDBIB010000001.1, forward strand.
TCCCGTTATATATTATAATGATTTAATTTTAAATTTTTCACAGCTTAAGTCAAATGATAGGAGTTTAACACTATGAAACTGCACCATTCATTTTTTTTAAAAGCTTTATCGCTTACTATTTTAGCAGGCTTTCCCATGAAAGCAAACGCACTTCTACCTTATAAATATAACTGGACTAAAATTAAGTCTGATCACTTCACCATAATCGTAAATAAAAACTATTCCACTTATGGCAAACTTATTGCTCAAAAAGCTGAGCAAGCCTTTACTGCCTTAAAAAAATTTTCCAATAAACACCCCCAAAATACCTTTATCATAATTGATCATACAAAAGGCTTTTCAAATGGAAGCGCAACCTTTTTCCCCTACCCTGTCATTACCCTACAACCCGTAATTCCAGATTCAAGCTTAGCTATCGGGCAGTATAAAGACTGGATCTACGAACTCTTAGTTCATGAATATACACATATTTTAACCTTTCACAATACAAAAGGCCTATTTACACCTCTTCGTTGGATCTTTGGAAGCACTATCTCCCCTGGGTACTTTATGCCCACATGGTACCAAGAAGGCCTTGCCATTTTTACTGAAACACACCTTTCAAACGGCGGCAGGCTTCGAACTGCCTCTTACAAAGCTTTAAAAGATGAACTTAAAAGTTTAAGTATTTCCATTGCAAATGAGAGCTCTTCTGGTGTATACCCCTTTGGCTTAACTCCTTATGTTTATGGAGGCTGGCTTAATCAGGAGTCATTTTCAAATATTAAAGATGCTGCTAAAGCTCACAAAAAATTTTCAGGCCGTTTCCCATACCTTATTAATGGAGGCTATAAGAAAAGTAGCGGAAAAAATCTTTACTCTTCCTGGAAACTTCTTTTTGGAGCCAACAAAAAAGTAACCTCTTTAAAACACACTTTTATTGGAAGGCTTCCAAAATGGGATAAAACAACAAACAGTCTTTATTTTATCAAAAAAGATGCTTATCTTTTTGATGAACTCACTGTTCAAAATAAAAAGAACAAACCTAAAACCTTATTTACAGCTCACAATATCCTAGATTTTAAAGTTCATAAGGAAAATATTTACTACTTAAGCCTTAATCTTCAAAATCAAGATCATCAAATTTACTCCCTTTTTTCATTTAACCTTAAAACCAAAAAAATCACTCGCTTAAGCAAAAAACAAAATATTCAAAGCTTTGATATCTTTGAAAATGGAAGCATTGCCTTTATTGATGCTAAAATAAACACACAATCCCTTTATTTTGGAGTTTTAACAAAACTTAATAAAGCCACACAAATCTTTATAGTCTCTGCAGAAAAACGTCTTTCTTTCCCAAGAATTAAAAATAACTCAACAATTTTATTTGCATTAAAGAAAAACCATTCTAAAGAAACCGTAATCTCCATAAATATCAATACATTAAATCAAACCCCTCTTTTCTCAGTAGATCACCTTATTGGGCTTGAAAGAAATAAAGATACTTTTTATGCCCTACATGAGTCTAAGGGAATAAAATACCTACAAAACATTAACCTTAATAAAAGTACACAAGTCCACTCCGGCATAACATCCTTAAACTTTAAAGATGACAATCATATTTTTTCATCTCGAATTTTATCCAAAGGGCCTCATATTTTATCTAGCGATTTAAACAGTCTAAAAAGCAATGAAAAACCCATAAAAATTCTAAATCAATCCAAACCCTCTACTTTGATTAAAAAATCAGATCTAAAACATTCTTTATACTCATCTTTTTCTAAACTTAATCCCCACTACATTATCCCCAATGTTTTAGTCAGTCCCTATGGGTTTTCTGAAGAGTTCTTATACAGCATAAATATTGGCAGCCAGGACCCTCTTAAGTTTAACTCATACTCTTTAAACATTTCCACTGATACTATTACCAAAAAAGCTTCCACAAATATAAATTACACTTCTCACCACTTCAGGTTACCCATTTCATTTTCAGCAGGCTTATTTAACAAACCCCTTTCCTTAAATTTATTTAAAAAGTCAACTTTTGCTACCCTTGGAACTGCTTATACCTTAAAAAGTGGTTTTGGAAAAAAACTAGATTTATTTCTAAGTACTTTGTGGAACCTTACAAATTTTAAAGCAAATGAAAAAATCAACCGCCTTGGCTTATCTTTAAACCTTTTTTACAATAATTCTGTTCTACGCTCTAGAGAACTTTCCCCCCGAAAAGGCTACAACTTAAATCTTGAGCTCAAACACTATCTTCCAGGAACTACATACTTTAATTACACTCAAGCAAGCCTTAACTTAAAGCTTTTTACTGCTTCCCCTTTTATCAAAACCCATCGTTTAATCTTTGGATTTAATTTTAAGATAAATAATAAAACTCTTCCATTTATTTTCTCATCAAATTCTTTAAACCAACCCTATAGATACACTTCACCTGGATCCTTTGCACTTAGAGGACTTCCTACAGGAGCGCTCTTTGCAACTGACTCCTTTGCCATTACACATTTTGAATACCGTTTACCCATTTTAAGTATCAATTGGGGACCTGGACTTTTGCCTTGTTTTTTAAATCGTATCACTGGTGCACTTACCGCCGACTATGGCTCAGCAAAAGGTGCTAGCTTTATAAACAAGCGCCTTATCAACCACTCAATCCCGCTATATTCTGCTGGAGGCGAGCTCATTTTTGAAGGAAAACTCTTTTATCACCTTCCTATAAGCTTACAAATTGGAGCATATAAATTTTTAAACTCTGATATTTACTCAGGTCCACCTGAACTTTTTATAGGCTTTAACTTAAACCAATCTAGCTGATTAAACCTTTACCCTTCTTGACTTTGGGGTAACATAATTAAATGATTTAAGAGATGGTTTGCTACACTGGGGGATTTAATGAAGATAGAACAAAATATCGAATGGATACAAGAACTCATTCGCAATGAGCAGCAAATGGAAACATCAGGACTTATTGATTTTTCTCCCATCATAAATAAGGACCACATTATTTTATCTTCTTCCATTGAGTTTTTAAAAAACTTAAAATCTGAATTTATAAAAAACGCTGATATTTTTAATCAATTAAAAGGAAATTCAAATGGAACCATTAAAATTTATGGAATTGCAAAAACTCATGCTGATTTTATGATTTTTAGAAACGGCTATAAACTTGTTTTTAATATGCTCCACCCTGGAAAAATTCAAATTACATTTCACCACATGTCTTCACCATTTTTAGCATCGACCTCACCCCAATCAACCCCCCCAAGTATTCCAAATGGAATTCTTGAAGCTACATGGGGGGCTTTTAATGAGGTTAGATGGGTAAGTGATAAAAAGCCTGTAAATCAAAATCACTTAGTTAGGTTTTACTTAAGAAGTTTTGTACAAAATTCAACAAAGTAAGCTGCTACTTAATTGCTTTTAACACTTTTTCTAAAGCCTCAAGTTCATTAAGATTTATATTTACTTCCTGTGCAATTTGAAATGCCTTTTCACCTTTTTTTAAACGAGCAACAATATCTTGATATGTCACAACATCTATTCCTTTTTTAATAGATGAGACTCTATCCCCTGTAGCCTCTAACAAACTTTCTAGGCCTATTATTTTAACCGCAGAGTTTTTATTAAGTTTATACAGTATGAAAACCAACACAAATTGAATTAAAAATATAATTAAAAATATAATTAAAAATAAGGTGACCTGATCGCCTCTAATTATAAAATCTAATAAAACCTGCTTTAAAGGCTGGCTAATCGTTTCACTAGCTAAATTACTCATAAATAAATTATGAAGCACTTTAAAGCCTACGCCTAGGCCAGTTCTTTAATAAATTCTTTAATTCTTACTACACCTTTTATAAAAACCTCTTCACTTACAACAAAACTCATTCTTATAAAGCCTGGACAACCAAATTCAAAGCCAGGAACAACAACAACTGCTTTTTTCTCCAAAAGAAGCTTACAAAATTCTGAATCTGTCATTTTAAACTTTTCTAAGACACCTAATATATTCACCCAAAAATAAAAGGCTCCTTTAGGTTTTTGCAAGCTTACACCATCAATGGACAACAAAAGATCATAGCCTTTTTTTGCACGAGTCTTAAGTATTGCAACGGATTTTGCTATATCCGCATGAGCCCCTCTTACTCCCGCCTCTGTGGCAACTTGTGCCATAGCATTTGGACAGCCTGTTGTTTGACTCTGATATTTTGAAATCACTCCTATAATATCAGTTCCGCCAATAGCCCAACCAATTCGCCAGCCTGTCATGGAGTAAGCTTTTGAAGCTCCGTTAATAACCACTGTTCTTTTAAAAAAAGATGGTTCTACATCAAATAAATGGGGACACTCACCTTCTTTGCCCCAATAAAGATCAGCATAAATATCGTCTAAAATAATTTGAACATCAGGATATGATTTTAAACAGTCTACTAAAATTTCATAATCTTTTTTGTCAAATATATTACCCGAAGGATTATTCGGAGAATTTATCAATAAAACCTTAACTCCAGAGGCTAGAGCTTTTTTAAGATTAGTTTTTGAAAGAGAAAGATCAGGATTTAAAGAAATCAACTCTGAGACTCCATTAGAAATTTTAACCATTGTTGTGTAGCTGGCCCAAAAAGGAACAAAAATTCCAACCTTATCCCCTGGATTCAATAAACCCCACAGGGCTTCTTGAATTGCATATTTAGCTCCTGGAGTGATCACTATATTTTTATTACTAACTTTAAGTCCATAGCGTTTTGAAAATTTATTAACCAAAGCATTCTTAAGTTCTGCTGTGCCTGAGGCTGGAGTATACTTAGTTCTACCGTCTGTAATCGCTTTAAGACCAGCGGCCTTACACACTCCAAATGTTTCCCAGTCGGGCTCTCCCACAGACAAGGACACTACATCAACACCTTTAGATTTAAGTTCCATGGCTTTTGTTGCCAGTGCTAATGTTGGTGAATCCTTAATTTCATCAGATCTTTTTGACAACTTCACTTTTTATCACCTCTTAATTCTTTTATTTTCAACACCAGTGCATCTTCAATATGCTCAGGAACAAATTTTAAAACACTTCCTTTATACATTGCAATTTCCTTAACCAGCCTTGACGATAAGTCTCTAAATTGAGGCCTGCAACACAACAATAAAGTTTCACAGTCAGAAAACATTTCATAATTTACATTGGCCAACGCCTGCTCTGCCCTAAAATCAACAGAGGATCGTGCTCCACGCACAATACAGTTTACTTTATATTCTTTTACAAAATCTATAGTTAAACCCGGCCATCCTATCACATCAACCTTATTTTTATCTAAAAGATCCAACTTAGCTACAGTTTCTTGAATTAATTTAACACGTTCTTTTACTGTAAATATTAAATTTTTATTAAATGGTTGGGCCACAAGTATATATAATTTATCAAAAAATCTATGAGCACGCTCTATTATATCAATATGACCATTTGTTAACGGATCAAAACTTCCAGGGTACACCGCTCTTTTCATAAATCCTCCTTTATATGTTTTTTACTACATAAGTATATAAAGATTTATCTCCATAATTCTTCATCTTTTCTACAATTAAACTCCCGCATTCATCCACAATCTCCTCACCCTTAACATATTCAATAAAAACCTGAGAGCCTTGATTAAAAGCTTTTGATTCAGCCAAAGCTTTTAATACTTTAGCACCGATTTTTTGGGTAAAAGGTGGATCAATTAAAATATAATCAAAACTCTCATTAACTTTAGTTAAAAATAAAAAAATATCTTGTGATCTGTATATAGATGCAAATCCTGCAGATAAGAGCGTCTTATTTTTTAAAAAAATTTTCCTTGAGTCATCTCCACTATCAACAGACCAAACCACCTTAGCACCTCTAGATATAGCTTCAAAACTAAGACTCCCCGTACCTGTAAATAAATCTAATACTCTAGCCCCTACAATATCAGACCCAATCATATTAAATATTGTCTCCTTTACTCTATCCGTTGTAGGACGAATCTGATTTGACATAAACTTTATAAGCTTTCGTCCACCCCATTTTCCAGAAATAATTCTCACAACAAATTCTCCACTTTAGATAAGATTGCAGCAAAATCTTTAAATGGTTTTTTTAAAAAAGTTACATTAAATTTTGAAAAATCTTTTTTTTCAAGGTCATCCATAAATGCCGACATAAGATAAAGGTGAGAAACATCATTAAGATACCCTTCAAGAGCCAGTTCCTTTGAACTTCCATCTACTAAAACATAATCTAAGAAAACAACATCTATTTTTTGATTCTTTAAAATTTCTTTAGTTTCAATAATACTCTTGGTTGCTACACATTCAAATCCTATTTGTTTTAACTTTCTCATTAAAATTCTAGAAATTGCAGGCTCATCCTCTACAACTAAAGCTTTCACTATAGACTCTCCAATTTTACATAAGTGGAATATTAATACTAAAGTAAGCTCCCTTATCCTGCAAGCTTCCAAAAGAAAGATTTCCTTTATGCAACTTTACAAACTCATTTACTAAGAATAAACCAAACCCACTACCTTTTTCCTTATTCTTAGTTCCAAATAAAGACACATTATTCATATCATCAGGAATTCCTGGCCCTGTATCTTTAAATAACAATACAGCCTCACATTCATTCTTTTTAAGAGAAATTCTAATAATACCTTTTCCATTCATAGCCTCAACAGAATTTTTAATAACATTAAAAATTAACTGACTCAAAAGCGTATTAGATCCAAAAATCCAAATATCTTCATCTAAATCCATAAAAATCGATGTATTTCTCGTCAACACCTTTGTTAAAATCAATGAACTTTTCACAACTTTTGAAAAATTTATTCTAACGAATTTAATTTTTTTAGATGAGAACTTCTTTAAATCCTCAATAATGGAAAGACACCTTCCTGCTGCAGATGAAATTTCTAATAAATCCTCAGTTGTTTTCCCTTTAAAATCACGACTCATTTCATAAGAAAGTTCTAATATTCCAGTTAAAGGATTATTAAGTTCATGGGTTAGAGTTTGAGTAACAAGCCCTAAACTTTGAAGCTTGCCTCTTTGAATTTTTATAGATTCTCTTTTTTTAGAATTATCTTCGGTTTCATAAATATGAAGATAAAAACTATTACTCAAGCTCTTCACCTTAGAAGAGTGCACTACATATGCTTCGTCTGATAAAATAACTTCTCTAACAAAAGATTCTTCTTGATTTTCGTTTACTATAGGGCAGCCCTTACATGGAGCATCTTTATTAAACATATATTTATAACATTTTAAATTAAGACTATCTCTATGGTTTGAAAAAAGAATTTTAAAATCAGAACTAATCAAAAGAGAAGTGCTCTGAATTTGTTGAAATGCTTGTGAAAGAAAATATGAATTTTTAGATAGGCGCTCACTTTGAAGAACTCGAATAAAATTTGTGAAGAGAAGTTTTTTTAGCATCATTAAAAAATAATCTTTTTCAAAAAATTCTTCTTGAGACTCAAAAAGAGCGTACAAATTATCTCCTGTATCTAAGGACTCTGAATAAATCTTAAAATAATTTAAAACTGGCCTTGATAGTAAGTTTGCAAAATTTTTCCTGTCTTTTATAAATGTAAGCCAATTTGTAACATTCTTTATTCCATTAATTTTTCTAGCAGCGTTTCTTGTACATAAGAATCCCTCCTCAGCATTAATATAAATTAATGATACTTTTATACCTTTGCGCTTTAAGAGCCTTAGATTTTCTGTTTCATAAACAAGCTGCTCAATAGTATTTACACCCAACAAACGTATAACATACTCACCAAGCCCTTTAACATTAACAGACTCTTTTTTATAAACATTTGATTCTTCCTTTAATAACGATGTCAATTTTACTGTATCATGAATCTGATCATCTATTGCACTCATTGCCAGTTTATTTTGATCTATCTGATCTATTTTAAAATTTTCTTCCAAAACCTCTTTAATCTTTTTAAACGATTCATTCTTTGAAAAAAAGAAATTAAATATATTAAAAGAGCCTAAAGTATTAATATCACCCCAAAAAACTTTTTTAGTTCTCCTAAGAAAGTTATAGGCTTCTTCATCTTTATCTAATAAAACATAATCATACAATGCTATCTTTTCTTTTGTATTTTCAAAGAAAACACTTTCATTTACAAGATTCTTATATGGCGTGCACAACTTCACGAGATTTTTTCTAAAACCTCTTTTTCAACTAAAATACTTAAGTTTTTATCCTGATTGATTATTGTGATTACATAATCATCTTTTTCTTTACTTAAAGTAAGGTACTCATTACGATAACTCATATCTAAGTTAAAAGTTTTCCAGTCTATCATAGAGTATGTAATAATTTTATTCTCTGATTCTATTAAAGCTTCAATCAGATACTTTCGTGTTAAAAAAAAATGCTTTATATCAACTGCATCAAGACGTTTAAATTCTAAGATAGCTAAGTCATTCAAACGAATAATCTCCTCTAAGATTTTATTCCTTTCAACAACAAAACTAAGTATTTTCTTTTCCAATTAAACCCCCATAAGATTATTCCTAGTAAATATTATAAATGATGATTCATATAAGCTGTTAGCCAATAATTTGGCTTGCATCACTAAGTCTAGTGTTAGCACCAGCTTAATTATAATTCTTAAAAATTATAATAGTTTATAACAGCTGGCCAAAAGTTTAACAGACTAGTTTTGTTTCATTACAATACAATTTTTCTTTCTATATTCATCTTTTTGACTCTAAAAGCAGTTACCTTGGCTAAGAAAAAATGCCCCTGCTTTGGCACAGATTATGCTCCTTTAAAAACAAAAGATCGCTCGGGGGGGGGCTTTATGATTAAAACAAAGATTCTTTATATCCTGCCTATTTTAGCATTAAGTTTTTTTGTGTTTGTGAACTCAAATTTTAACCCTAGTACAAATAAAGCTCAAAACTCTACTAACACTCAAATTTTCAACCTTCACAATACAAATATAAATCAAAACACTAAATCGATTAAAAACAAGAAGCACTCTCTTGCTTTAATCAATACTTATAAACACCGTTTAGCTAAAAGTAATTTAGCTAAAAGGCGCTCTAATGCAAGCCAAAACACTCAAGTAAAGCAAGATTTTCTTAAAAAAAATCCTAAATCTTTAAATAATAAAGTTAAAGCCCAAGCCTCTTATAAAAATTCAAAAGAAGAAAAAGAGAAAAAAGAAAAAAAAGATGCTAAGCAAATAGCAGAAAAAACTAAAGGCAGTAAGGGAGAAAAAAAACCTGTTTCAAACAAAATTCTCTTTGAAAAAACAAATAGCTCATCTACATTTTCTAACAATAACTCTTCTATATTTTTTAATTCCATTAATTTAAAGAAAAAAAATAGCTCTAAAAATGAAGTTAAAGACCCTTTTAAAAAGAAAAACGACTTCATTATAACGTTTAACCAAAATCCTTTAACTTTAGAGGCTGAATATTTTAAAGCTTTTTCTATATCTTATTTTAATAATCTTTTAATAAACGAGCAACTTCAAGAGTTTAGTCAAGATTTAAAATTAATTTTAAAAACAAAGAACAACTCCACTAAATTAAGCCATGCTTATACAGCAGCTCTAAATTTTTTATTTACCAAAGAAAATGAAGATTTTATTTTATATGATAATTTTTTGCGCACACAGTTTTTAAAACATTCTTTAGCTGTTAGCATCTCAAAAACTTTTTCTGACAAAACTCTATCCTTAGAGCAAATTGAATACTCTGCAGAATTATTAAACGATTTAGTTTTATCTTGGGATTCTAGTAAGGATGAGAATAATCAGTTTATCCAAATATATGAACTTTCTGTTTTAAACGCCATTAACCCAGATATAGCCAACAATGAAGCCTTATTAACTTTACAAAGTTCTATCACTACAACTTTATTTAATATTTCTAATAGCAGTGTTGAAATTTCTGCAAATTAAAGCTAATTTAATGTAAATGAAAATACTATTTCTTGTATTTCTTATGGCCCCTTACTTAAGCTTTGCTGGCGTAATTCCTACCGGTATTTCTACAGATCAAATTAAGCATGTTAGTGAAAAATTTGCAGGACTTTTTTCTTTAAACACCTCAAATTCACCTTTTGCTCTTGGAGAAGATCTTGAAGTCGAATTAACCGTAATTTATCAAAATCTTAAACTAAACAATATTAACAATATCGCCGCTATATCAAGCAAAAGTATTATTGAACCTATGGCTTCAATAAGAAAAGGACTTTATTGGAATTTTGATGTAAGTTTTACTTTTATCCTCCCCGTTAAAAGTCAGTTCTCGTCTGGATACGCTTTTAATCTAAATCATTCAAGTAAGCTTGGTTTATTTTATATTAAACCTGAACTTTTCATATCAAATTATAATTTAAATGATATATTAAACCTAAACTCATCAGGATTAAGTATTGTTACTTTTAAAAAAATTAATTTTTTCTATTTAGGGCTTGGGCTACGAAGCGAGTTTATTAAAGGAACCTATGAAAAAAAAATCCTTAACAGCAAAACTAATAAAACTAATTTCATATCAACTTCTGTTGTTACAAAACTTTTTTTTAAATCTACTAACCTGCGCCTAACCCTAACTTATAGCTTTTTAAATACTTATAAATCTGAATCTGGACTATCTTTAAGCTTTAGGCTTTAAATTCTTTTTATTAAATCTGTTGAAGAAAATCCCTCATAAAACTTTAAAGACTTCACCTCCCCACCCCAGGATAAAACTTGCTTTGCCCCAACAATATTAGAAATTTTATAATCTCCACCTTTTACCAAAATATCTGGATGAACTTTCAGTATTAAATTTAAAGGCGTGTCTTCTTTAAAAAGATAAACTTCATCAACGCATGAAAGGGCTAAAAGAACCTCTAGCCTATTATTTTCAGAAACAACAGGTCTTCTCTCACCTTTTAATCTTTTAACACTTTCATCTGAGTTTAGGCCAATAACTAATTTTGATCCAAGATTTCTTGCTTGTTGCAAATGTCTAATATGACCAACGTGAAGAAGGTCAAAACAACCATTTGTAAATACTACCTTCTCTTTTTTTTTCATACTAGAATTATTTCTTATGCTCTACATATGTTTGTAATCCTGAAAAATAATAACCCACATCTTTTTTAAGTATTGAAGATAAAAACGGGAGCAAAAACACTCCCGTACTTAAACAGGCTACTTCACGAGCCAGTACTTGCACGGGATAAACTATTTTAAAGCGCTGAACAAATAAACCTAGCTGGTGTCTACTTGACCACTCACCTAAAGTCTTTCCAAAAAACACTCTTGTAAAGAGTTTATATGATAAAAAATACGCTGCAAAAACCACAAAAACTTTTCCAAATTGAAAAAAATTTAAACTTAATTTTTTTTCAAAATCAAAAAAATATTTCCTAAACTCCACTAAAATTGCCACTGTTAAAATTGTTGCAGCTAAGATTAAAAGAGTATCAATAAACGCTCCTAATAAAGATTCACTTGATTTTTTAGCAGTTTTTTTAATTAAACCATCATGGCCTGAGTGAAATAAAATTGGCTGTATAGCTTTAGAAGTTTGAAGCCTTAATTCACCATCACTTTCCACATCTAAGACTCCATCATCAAAATCCTCATGTCCGATATCCAGTGTCCCACCATCTGAATAAACCGTATCTGTATGATTCACCTCAACGGTATAATTCCCCTTAGAAACTCTATCCTTAAAACCTAAACCTTTAGTTAATGGTTTGGTTTCTAAAAGATTCTCATCAATATCATCAAATATATTCCCTATTTTATCTTCACCATTAAAACCGCTATTCTTATCCATAATATTTTTTCCTTAACTACCTTGTATATCACCAGATTTTAAATTTAGATTTTAAAATGGATATGCCAGCTACGCAAGCAGTTTCAACCTTTAGAATTTGCTTGCCCAACAAAAGGGCCTGAAAACCTACTAAGGTTGCACTAAAAACTTCTTTTTCTAAAAAACCACCCTCACCACCAATAAGAATAAAAATATTTTCACATTTTTCACATAGATCTTCAGAATGAAACTCTAGTGGTTTAGCATCTAATGCTTCATAAAATATAAAGCCTTTAGCTTGGCCATCATCAAAAAAACGCTTAAATTCTTTTAAAAAAGATTCTAAATCAAATGCCTTATGCACTTTTAAATCTTCACACCGCCCTGTCTGCTGCATGGCCTGTGTAATTATTTTTTGAATTCTATTATCTTTTAACTTTAATTTTTCAATGTTTTTAAAAAATGATTTTTTAGTAGTTATAGGATACACACTTTTAACTCCAAGTTCTACGGCTTTTTCAATTACATTTTCAAAAACAGCAGGACGTGGATTAGCAAGCACTAAATGAATATATGGTTTTTTTATTTTAATAACCTTTCTTCTTGATTTAATAAAAACCTTTGCACAGTTTTTATCAATAAGCTTAACTTGAACTAAATAAGCAAAACCTTTAGATAAAAGCTCAAAGCCATCTCCCTCACTTCTTCTACAAACCTTAAAGATATGTTTGAATAGATCTTGTTTAATAGTGACTATATCACCAACTGATATTTTTTGATTTAAAGTGTATCTACGCATTTTTAATAAACTCTAAGCAGGCCCATTCATCTTTTACAGTTCTTTTAAAAAGTTTAAGTCCTTCTTGTAAAAATTCATTTCGTATGTTTTCTTCATTTTCTAATAAAATACCTGAAAGGATAAGTTTTTTCTTTGTTCTAGACACCAAGTCCTTTTTAATTCGTAAAAGAACGCCATCAATAATATTAGCAACAACTAAATCATACACCTGTGTACCTAAAAGGTCTGGGGCTACTACTAAAACTTTAGAACAATTATTGAGCTTAAGATTTTGTCTACACTTACTTCTTGCCATTTTATCTATTTCACAAGCTGTAACTTTTAAAACACCTTGTTTAAACATAAGGCAAGACAATATTCCCGTTCCAGATCCCATATCTAAGGCGCTGTTATAGCCATGATTTTTTAAATTAAGACTATTTGATAACGCTATTAAACACAGTTTTGTTGTAGGATGTGTTCCCGTACCAAATGCTAAACCTGGATCAACTAAAATCACTTCTTGATTATTTTTAATATTTTCTTTTTCCCATGAAGGATAAACCCATAAATTTTTAATAACACAAAAAGGTTTATAATGTTTTTTCCATTCCACTAGCCAATCTTTATCAGGCTCTAAAAAAAAGGTTGCTCCTAATTGTTTATACTTTTTAAGTTTAACAAGAGATTCAATCTTTTCTTTATCTTTTAATAAAAAAAAAGCCTTAAGCACTGTGTATTCACGTGGGATAATTTCAGGTTCATATTTTTTATTTGTTTGAATAAAATCTAGTTCTTCTAACACCCCTAGTGCACCAAGTTTAAATAAGTTATAACAAATCTCTTCACTATTTTTTTGAAAAACTTTATTTAAATTAAGCTTAACATAAGAAGAACTCATAAATTCATAAGAGGTCGGCTGTTACTTGAATTTTTGATTCACTAGATGACGCTAGAATTTCACCATTTTTTTTACTCAACTCTTCTCTTTGAACACGTTTTTCTTTTGGAGCTTCAATCCCAATTCTAACTTGTTTACCTTTAACTTGAATAACTCGAATAAGGATATCCTCATCAATTTTTATACCTTCCCCAACCTTCCTAGTAAGGACTAACATATTCCTCCTCCACAAAACTTTAAACACTTTTATGAGAAAGTCATATTTATGTCAAAAAATTTGAAAATAAAGGTTCCATATTATATAGATACTTCCAAAGGATTGTATTAATTATAGTGTTTAGGGCTATTTTCTAGAGTTTTTCTCCCTTTCTACCTCCAGTTTAGTTATAAGGGCTTCTGCAATATCTTTAGAATCAGGGTTGTAAAGACCTTGCTCAAACAAAGCTTTTAGCCTTAAAAGCTTTTCTTCTTTAGATTCTGGACAAGGAGTATTTATAGCCTTCTCTTTTTTCTTAGCTTTTTTATACCTAAGTCCTTGTAAAGGCGTTACTTCTTTTGAGTTCATTTACTTAAAAGTTCTTTAATAGACCCTAGAGCTCCAAGTGATGTTGAGGCCTCATAAGGAATAAAAACTTTATCACCTTCTTTTTGAGTGAATTTACCAAATTCCTCCAGATAATTAGTAGCTATTAGAAATTGAGTCGCAAGTTCAGGGTTTCCTATTGCTGATTTAATTTCTTCTATAGCCGTTCTTTTAGCCCCAGCAACACTTTTAATCGCTTCAGCTTCACCTTCAGCTCTACGAACTCTAGCCTCTTTATCACCTTCAGAAATATTTATTTGCTCCTGACGAATACCTTCAGATCTTTGAATTCTAGATTGCTTATCGCCTTCAGCTTCAAGTACTTTAGCTCTTCTTTCACGTTCTGCCTGCATCTGTTTTTCCATAGCATTTTGAATATCTCTTGGAGGATTGATGTTTTTAAGCTCAACTCTATTAACCTTTGTGCCCCATTTATCTGTAGCTTCATCTAAAATTTCTTTTAATTTTGTATTGATTATATCTCTTGATGCTAAAGTTTCATCTAAATCCATTTCACCAATAACATTTCTTAAAGATGTCTGAGCAAGCTGGCTAACTGCAATTGGTAGGTTTGCAATTTCATATGTTGCCTTTAAAGGATCCATAACTTGAATATATAAAAGAGCATCAATATCAATAGTTACATTGTCTTTTGTAATGACTGCTTGTTGTGGCACATCTAAAACAGTTTCCCGAAGATCAATCCTTATTGTTGAAAATATACCGGCCTGATCAATCCAATACATATCTCTTGGCTTTTCAACAAATGGAATTAAAAAATTTAAACCGCTCTTTAAGGTTCTATTATAACTCCCCAAACTTTCAATAATCATACATTCACTTTGACGAATGACCTTAACCCCTGCAGAAATTGTAAATAACGCAAGCACAATTACTGCAACTGTTAATAAAACCCCTATACTCATAAAATATCTCCTTTATGTTTAAACTTTTATTCTAATACTAATTTGTTTCCATCTACCTTTATAACCAAAGCATATTCCCCAACGTCATAAGTTCTTTTAGACATTGAATACACTCTCCATCTATCTCCATAAAGTTTGGCCTCTCCAAACTTTGAGCCTTTGATTTTTTGAGTAATAAAAACTTTCTGACCCTTTATTCCCTCTACATTTGTATCAATAGCAAAGCGGCTCTTACTAGTAAATTTTAATTGAAATTGAAAAAGCCAAATTAAAAAAGCCAAACTTATTGCAAGGGCAATTAAAATAGCTAAAGAAGTCGTAAGAAAGATCGCTGCCATAGAGGCCCCTATAAACGCTAAACCAATAGGTAGTAAAATAAACCCCGGAGCAAAAATCTCTAGTGCAGAAAGAAGTACACCTAAAACAGCCAGAGCTTCCCAGACTTTAATCGAGTAATTAAATATAAAAAACTCTACCAAAACACCTCCCCCTCTTTTAAATAAAATACCATCATACTAAAGGATTGTGTTTAGGTGGAGTTTTAAAAAAAAATAGACCCATTCCTACAAATAAGGATAGACTTAAACAATGAAAAAATATTTAGCTACATTCTTTTTTATAACATGCTGCGCAGCTCCATCATATGGGACCCTAAAACCTTCTCAAAACCCAAAAGTTTTAAAATGGATTAAAATATTTCAAAAAACAGTGATACCTATTTTAACAATTGGCTAGTAAAGTCAAAAAAAAAACTTCCAAAAATAAAATCCCTTTTAAAAAAACAAGGGTTACCTACTGACCTAGCATACCTTCCTCTAATTGAAAGCGGATTAAACCCAAAAGCTGTAAGTTCAGCAAGCGCTACAGGGTACTGGCAATTTATGAAACCCACAGCACTGCAATACGGACTTCATATAAGCTGGTGGCTTGACGAACGCAGAGATCTTATTAAAAGCACTTGGGCTGCAGGACGCTACCTTAGCGTTCTTTATCGTATATTTAATGATTGGCATTTAGCTCTTTCAGCATATAACATGGGAGAAAATAGGCTTAAAAAACTTATACAACAACACAGAACTCGTGATTTTTGGACCTTATCTGAAAAAAAAAACTTTCCTAAAGAAACTAAGGAATATATTCCAAAGTTCTTAGCCGCAGCACTTATTGCCAAAAACCCTAAATACTACGGCTTTAATATAACCTACTCTTTAAAACCCTATTCCTACACTTACCAATTCGTTCCAGGTGGTACCGACCTTATACGAATTGCACAACAACTAGATATCTCACCACTAGAAATAAAAGAACTCAACCCTGAGTTAAAAAGATCTTTTGTTCCTAAAGAAGTCTCTTCCCATCGAATTCGAGTTCCTAATGATTTTAGAAAAAAAGTTGCGCTTTATTTTACAGAAAATATCCGCTAGAAACAATAAAATGAGGGTTTTAAAATTTGGCGGAAAAAGCTTAAGTTCCATAGAGAAAATAAACTTAATAGCCTTAAAGATATCAAAACAAATTAAAACTAACCAAGATGAGCAACTCATTATTGTTGTTAGCGCTATGGGAGACACCACTTGCCAACTTCTTAAGCTGGCCTTAAAAGTAAAACCTTTTTCTTCAAATACAAATTCTAATAGAGAGCTTGATATGCTTCTAGCCTCAGGTGAACGAGTAAGTGCAGCCCTTCTTTCACTAGCACTTCAAAAGCACAATATCCCATCAATAAGCTTTACTGGAAGCCAAGCCGGAATACTCACCCAAGGAAAACACAGCAATTCCTCCATTAAGGAGATTAAACCTTATCGTATAAATGAGACCTTACAAAAAGGTGTTATACCCATTATCGCAGGTTTTCAGGGAGTCAATCCCATTACAAAAGATGTTACAACACTTGGTCGTGGAGGGTCTGACCTTACAGCCTGTGCATTAGCACACCATTATAAATGCACTGCAGAGCTTTATAAAGCTGTTGATGGAATACATACATGTGACCCTAATATTGTAAATGATACTAAACTTATAGTAGAGCTTGATTACAATTTTTTACAATCTTTAAGCTCTTTAGGTAGTCAAATTTTACATGATAAAGCCGCTGATTTTATAAAAAAAAATCAAACTCTCCTATGCTTTTTATCTGATCAAACGTTTAAACCTCTAACTTACGTTAAAACCCATACTAATATAGACAGTTTTTCAGTAACCTGCTTAGACTATATCTTAGCTCTTAAAATTAATAACTTACAAATACCTAAAGCTTTTTTATTTCTTAAAAATGAATTTTCCGACTTAAATTTTAAAATCTTAGCATCAGTTTACGATGACAATGATTCAAGATTTTTAATCAGTACAAACTCAACACATAAAGGTATTTTTTTAAAAAATAAGAATATAAAAATACTAGACGATTCATTAGTTGCCGTGAGTGCAGTTTTTAGTTCATCAAAAGACAATCATTTCTTGTCTGAAATAACTTTAAAACTAAATGATTTTAAAATTAAACGTTTTTTAGAAACTTCTAAAAGACTTACTTTTTTTATAGATCAGACAAAAAAAAAGGAGTTTATATTAAAACTCCACTCCATTTTATCTTCTTCCCCATCAATTCACTAGCATGATAAATTTGTGTATGGCATAAGAAAATTTTTTAAAATAGGTACGAGCCATAGCTCTTTAAATTAATTAAAGCTGGAGCTGATAAATAAAAATCCCCTAATTTAAGAGCTTTTACATGGACTTTATTCGACTAAAAGTAACTTAATGACTTAAGCCATGTGTCTAAGGGCAAGCTTTCAGCAATGCGTATAAGTTCGTTATACTTTGCCGTTCTCTCTCCCCTACACAAGCTTCCCGTCTTAATTTGACTACAGTTAAGCCCCACGCAAAGATGTGAAATTGATACATCTTCAGTTTCACCACTTCTATGAGACATAACTGTTTTAAGGCCATTTTCATGCATTAAAGCTACAGCCTGAATCGTTTCTGTAACTGTTCCTATTTGATTAGGTTTCACTAAAAGGGCATTTGCTGATTTTTCCTCTAACCCACGCTTAATACGCTCAACATTAGTTACAAATAGATCATCCCCAACAAGTTGAACCCTATCTCCGTAAGCAGCTTGTGCGTAAGCCCAGCCAGACCAATCCTCTTCAGAAAAACCATCTTCAATACTAATAATTGGATATTTTTCAATCATCCCTTCATAAACCTTAGACATCTCTTTAAAGCTTAGGTTTTTTCCTTCAAACTCATATTTTTTAGTGGATTTATCGTAAAACTCAGTGGCTGCCACATCTATAGCCAAAAAAATTTCTTTTCCAGTAGTATAGCCCGCCTCTTTTATAGCTTCCATTAATAAATCTAAAGCTTGCATATTATTTTTAAGTTCAGGGGCAAAGCCACCCTCATCACCAACAGCTGTAGACTTTCCCTTAATCTCTAGTATTTTTTTAAGACTTTGGAAAATCTCAGCACCAGCTCTAATAGCATCAAAAAACGTCTGACCACACCTTGGAATAATCATAAACTCTTGAATATCTAAACCATTGTTTGAGTGCACCCCTCCATTTAAAACATTCATAAGGGGGATTGGCAGTTTATAAGGTTTTGCCTTATTATAAAAAAGTTTATAATATGGAATATTTTTTTCCATGGCTTCTAATTTTGAAAATGCTAAAGATAAACCCAAAAGAGTGTTAGCCCCATAATTTGATTTATTCTTAGTTTCTTCAGCATTTAAAAGCCATGAATCAAATTCACCAAAGTTATTAAACCCTTGCCCTTTAAATTTTTCAAATAATTTAAGAACGTTGTTTCTAGCCTGTAAAACACCTTTTCCTGAAAACTTAGTCTTATCCCCATCTCGAAGCTCATAGGCTTCAAAAGCACCCGTTGAAGCACCTGATGGAACAGCTGCTCTAGAGGCTAGCCCATTTTTTGACATCATTTCAACTTCTAATGTCGGGTTCCCTCTTGAGTCTAATATTTGCCTTGCCTTTATAGCAGTTATAACCGTTTCCATAAAACCTTCTCCTAATTTCTAATGATCTAAGCTTAGACCTATCTGCTCGCCCTTATATAAAGGAGGAGGTAGAGTAGTTGGCAAGATAGTGGGACTCGTTAATTTATTTTTTATATCTTCAACTTTTTTATTATGAAGGCCTTTAAGTTGATGCCAATTAAGCTTTTTAATCGCCTCTTTAAACCACTTTTTTTGATCAAACTCAGCTCTTAAAAGAACTATCAATTGGTATGACCTTAAGAAATAATCATTTAAAATCTCTACATCTTGAATGATTTTTTCAATGTCAATATTAACTGATTTTAAATTTTTAGCTTTATATTTAAGGTCTAAAATTTCGCTCTGTTGTCTTTGAATAATCTTAACCGCTTCTTTATAAATTTCAGGTTTAAAGTTTAAAGGCTCTTTTTTTTCTTCAAAAAACGAATCTTGTTTTTTTGACCAATCAATAGAAACAAAAGTTTCTGCCCAATTTACTAAAGACACCTCTACCCCTACATACTTTGAAACAACCTCTAAAGCTCCTGCTAAATAATCCGTAACCAACGGCATCTCATCTGAGGATAAAGAAACCTTAAACTTTGACAGCTTTTTAGAACGTTTAATCCAAGAAAAATTTAAATCCGGCCTTACAAAATATGATAAAAACTTTTCAGGATACTCAAAAATTTCAGATGGTGATTGTAAAATTCTTAAGACCTGATCTAAAAGACCCCAGCCCCTAATATCTAAAGCTTTTAAAGCAACTTCTTTAGGACAAAAGTCAAGAAAATCCCTACTCACTAAATCTAAAAATAGTTCAACTTGATCTGCCTTAATCCACGCCTCAGAATCAAAAGCTTTGTATGCTAACAAATCTGCTTGCTCAAGATAGTTACCAACAGCAACCCCTTTAGCCTCAAGATCCATACATACTGATTTAGTTATCTTAGCACTTAGCTCTAAAGTAGTTAATGGCTCCACACAGATTTGTTATCCATTTTTTTAAAAAGAGTCATCTTTAATAATATTAAGGCTAATTCAAGCTGCCTTTTTATTAAACAAAGACCTTGAAAACGGTATGGCATTATCTTCAATTTCACCCATAAAAGTTGGTGTGTTTACAGGCTCTAATCTACCCTTAAGCTTTCCATCAGACTGCTTGATTAATCTACTCATTCTAAACACATCCATATACTCATAGTTTCCCTTAGTATCCATTCCTAAAACTTCAGTAATACCAGAAATTCTTCTACTGCCATCTGAAAACCTTGAGACTTGAACAATAAGGTCTACTGCTGCAGAAATTTGTTGTAATAATGCTGTTTCAGAAATTTTAACATTGCCACTCTGCGCCAGAGCCTGAAGGCGAGTTAAAGATTCAGATGCTGCATTAGCATGCACAGTTCCCATACAACCTTTATGCCCTGTACTCATAGCTTGAATCAATTCTAAAGCTTCTGGCCCGCGCACTTCTCCCACAATAATCCTATCTGGACGTAAACGAAGGCTTGAAACCACAAGATCTCTAATACTTACTTCAGTATCACCGCGCTCATTAGCCATTCTAGTTTCAAAAAACACAACATGCTCATACTCAACTTTTAATTCTGTTGAATCTTCAATAACAATAATTCTCTCACCTGAAGGAATTCGGGAAGTTAAAAGACCTAATAAAGTTGTCTTACCTGAGCCTGTTCCTCCACTTACTAAAATATTTTTACCTAATCTCATAGCTGCATCTAAAAACTGTGCACCTTCAACAGTAATGGCACCTAATTGTACATATTTTTTAAATGTCATATCTGACTTAAAAAATTTTCGAATAGCAACTGTTGTTCCTTTACGTGACATTGGTGGAAGTACTGCATGTATTCTTGAACCGTCAGGAAGTCGCGCATCAAGCCTTGGCTCAATATCAGTAATTCTCCTACCAACCGATTGAGCAATAGCATTTATGGCAGCACGAAGGGCATCCTCATCTGGAAATTTTGCATCTGAAAGCACCATCTTACCACCACGTTCAATAAATATTTCATCTGAACCATTAATTAAAATTTCAGAAACCGTATCATCTTCTAAAAGAGAATGAATTGGTGCTAAATTATTTTTAATAGCAGCCTGAAAGACCCCTTCTTCTTCATTTTTTTTTTCATCCCTCATACTAAAGTTATCGGCATTTTATAGTTTTATG
This sequence comes from Bdellovibrionales bacterium, assembly GCA_965205945.1. Lineage (GTDB taxonomy): Bacteria > Bdellovibrionota > Bdellovibrionia > Bdellovibrionales > UBA1609 > JALZUR01. The sequence goes on from CBDBIB010000001.1 coordinate 405,244, forward strand.
TTAAATCCTAATAGACCTAGGCCTTTATCTATATTATTTTAAACCCTTTGCTTAAAATAGAACGGTTAAATACAAAAACAGGGTTCTACGATTATAATGTCATAAGTAAAGCTAAAAAAAGAAATTTATTTAAAAACTCTTATAAACTTTCCCAGTAATCAATAGATTAAATACAGGTTACAAAAAACAATGGCCAAAGTCTTAGTCAAACTGATGTAACTTTAAAAGAGGCTTGATAAATATCTTTAAGTTCTTCTTCAATTTTTTTTAAACACAAGGTTATAAACGCTACAGGATCAACATTTAAGTCTTTAAGTCCAATTGCTCTTACTGGAGCCCCTTTAAAGTCTACATTCACACCAAAATGAATTAAGCTTGATAATGGGCTTACCGTTGCAATAGAAACATTAAGTTTTTTACCATCACAATAAATATCATCACCTTTTCTCACAAAACTCCTATCTGTAAGCGACACTAAAACATCAATCACTATTTCAGCCATTATTCTTTGAACACAAATACCAAAAAAAATATCCTTATGAAAAAATTCACATAAAAAATGAATCATTTTTTTTGACTTTATAAAATCATTTTTTATACGCTCTTTTGCATCAACTAAATCAGTTGTTTTAACATCACAAGGCCCTATCCACGATAAGATTCCATCACCTTTTAATCCATGCTCATATAAAAACAATGACCTTAATTGTGGCCCTGTATAAGTAAACTCTTTAGTTAAAAATTTAGTACTTATCATAATCCACTTTCTTTTCTTGCCTTTAAATACCTTTTACACGATTCACAGGCTCCACAAATCTCTTCATCATTTTTATAGCAGGGCCATAATTTTTGAAAATTCACATCAAGCTTTTTACCAAGTTTTACAATATCAACTTTGTTAAGATTTACCGTCGGACTAACAACTCTAACACGAGCTCTTGTAGAAGACTCTAACGCTTTGTTAGTATCATCAATAAATTGCTTAGAGTTATCTAAAAATGTCTGAGCCTCTTCTAAATTAAAACCTAAAACAATATGATCAATTTTCTTAGCTTCAGCAATTGATGCTGCAGCATTGATAAAAAGACCATTTCTATTAGGAACCCATACAGCTTTTGCTGTTTCTTTTAAAACCTCTATACTATTAATATCTACCAAAGTACCTTGTGGAATCAAATTCTCAACTTTATTTAAAGCTGAGCTAGACACTTCTCCTAAAAATTTTAAATCAATTTCTAAAAAGCCGGCCTCCACTAAACCAGCAAAGTACCTAGATGCTTTTCTTTCTTTTTCTAACGCTTTTTGGCCATAATTAAAAAACACAGCATCAACTGATTCGTATTCTTTCTCAGCCCATAAGAGTGACACTGTAGAGTCTAGTCCACCACTTAAACATACTAAAGCCTTCATTAAATTTCGCGCCCAAAATGCAATCCACTACTCACTTCAACTTCACTCATTAAAAGCTGTAGTGTTTCTATATTTCTAAAAAAATTAATATTCGGATTCACATAAAAATTAAATTTATAGCTTATATAATTTTGAGATTCGATCATTAGGGCCACTTCATGATCTTTTTGTGGTGAAAACCAAAGCACATCAAAAGTTTTTCCTTTTTTATCAGACACTAAGAGCTTGTAATGTTTGTCTTTAAGTTTTCTAACCAAGACTATTTCAAGATCTGAAATCTTAAAGATAGGCTGTTCAAAATCAACTCCAAAAGGTTCTAAGTGCTTTAACCAATTTAAAAAACTCTGATTAAGCTCTCCTAAATAAACTTCACAATCATACTTTACCCCAAATGCAATATTAGCTTCTTTTGTAAAAAAATCCTCTAAATACATATTCAGTTCATTTTTAAACTGAGGAGCTTTTTTAAGCTCAAGTTCAAAACCTGCCGCCTCAGCATGACCACCAAATTGAATTAAACTTGGACAAAATGACATCATCTCTTTTAACGACAGCCCTGTCTTACCAGGGAGCCTTGCGCTCCCAATAATTTGTCCGTTCTTTAAAATATTTCCTATAAAAGCTGGAACACCATATTCTTCTACTAGTCTTGTTGCAATAAGCCCTCTTACTCCTGGGTGAATATCTTTTGAAATAAAAAAGCAAAGCTTTTTAGGAGGATACTTTCTAAAATAATCCATAGCTTTTTTAAGGTCTTTTTCTAAAGATTGAACTCTTTTCTCATTGACTAAAAAAGCTTCTGACACCAATTTCTCAGCCGTCTGCTTATTTTCTTCAATTAAAATCGCCGTTGGTCTTAACTCTGTATCCAGGCGTGATAATGAATTTAACTTTGGAGCAATTTTAAAACCAATATCGCTTGAACTCATCTGTTTGCCCACTAATTCACATCTAGCTTTTAAGGCTTGTAAGCCTGGTCTTATCGTATTAGAAAACCTTTTAAGCCCCCTTTTAACCAATACTCTATTTTCTTTAACCAATGGCACCATATCCGTAAGTGTTCCAATAACAAATAAATCTAGTAACGATTCTAAACTAAACCCTGACTTAATCTCTTCATGTAAATTTTTTAAATACTTTACAAAACCATATACTAAATAAAAAGCAACCCCTGCACCACACAAATGCCCAAGCCCTGCCCTACATTCTTTTGTATTAGGATTAATAATAGTCAGTGCTTGTGGGAGTGTTGCATCTGGTAAATGGTGATCTGTTAAAATAACATCTACACTCTTTTTTTTAGCATATAAGCAAGTCTCATGAGCCGTTATACCTACATCAACAGTTATGATTAGACTCACACCCTTTGCTTTAAGAACGTCCACCCCTACTTTATGAAAACCATACCCCTCTACTAGACGTCTTGGCTGATATATTTGAATATTATTAAAACCAAGCTGCCCAAGGCCATGAAATAAAATTGCCGCCGCAGAAGAGCCATCTAAATCATAATCACAATAAATTCCTAATGTCTCATTGTTTTTATAAGCTTTAAAAAGCCTTACACAAGCCTCATCCATACCATTTAAAGTAAATGGTGATTTAATATCTTTCATAGATGGGTTTAAAAACTCAAGTTGATCTTCTTGATTTAAAAAACCCTTGGTTTTTAAAAATCTAGATATAAGTTCGGGAATATAGGTTCCAGTTGATTTGTTTGTTTGTATATTTTTTTGAACCTGTTTTCTCAATTGCGCCTCTGCTAAAGAAATTAACCTTTAGATGAAATTAATTTATCAAAGAAAATTGTTAAAGGCGATGCTACGTAAATTGAACTATATGTTCCGACAAAAACACCAATAGCTAGCGTAAACGCTAAATCTTTAATCACTCCAGTTCCTACAAAGTATAAACATGAGATTGCAATTAAAGTTGTAACAGATGTTAAAACTGTTCTAGATAAGACATCATTAATTGATCTATTTACTGTAAACTCTAAAGCTTTTTGTTTAAAACGAGGAATATTCTCCCTGATTCTATCAAAATTCACAATTGTATCATTTAAAGAGTAACCAATAATTGTTAAAATTGCAGCTAACGTTTGAACGTTAACCTCTTTACCTAAAAGAGAAAATATTCCTAATGTAATAATAGCATCATGAAACAAGCAAATCACAGCACCTGGAGCAAACTGATAATCAAACCTAAAACCTACATAAATAAGAATCATAATTAGAGAATAAAAAATTGCAAGCATTCCATTTGTTCTAAGCTCAGCACCAATTTGTGGGCCAACAGAATTTACTCTCCTTAATTCTACTCCAGGATATTTGTTCTTTAAACCTGCTGTAATTTTTTTAACTGCCTCATTAACCAAAGCTGTTGTCTTAGCTTGTGTTGCTCCTTTAACTGACTCTGTTCTAATCAAAAACTCATTGTCTTCCCCAAAAGATTGAACTGAAGCTTTCTCAAGCCCTAAACCCTTTACTAAACTCCTAATATCATCAGCTTTAACCGCTACATCAAACTTCACCTGAACTTCAGTTCCACCAGAAAAATCAATTCCATAATTAAAATTTTTTGTAAAGATTAACCCCAATGAAACAAGAACCAGCACTAAAGAAACTCCCCCAAAAACTGGAGCTCTTCTAACAAATTCTATTCTCCCTCTATCTAAATCTCTTACACTCATTTTAATATACCTCTTTTTAACCTTATAATCTTTTATTAGAAGGAAATAAGCCTGTAACACCATTTAAAACCAACGCCTCAACAACTGTTCTTGTTAAGAAAATGGCTGTAAACATTGAAGTTGCAACACCCCAAATAAGAGTTACAGCAAAACCTTTGATTGGACCTGTCCCATAAAACATGAGCACTAAACAAACTGCAGCAGTTGTAACATTTGCATCAAAAATTGCTGAAAAAGCCTGAGCAAAACCATCTTTAATTGCCGCTCTTAAGCCACTTCCTTTTAAAAGCTCTTCTTTAATGCGCTCAAAAATAATAACGTTTGCATCAACTGCCATACCCACTGTTAAAACAATTCCAGCAATACCAGGAAGAGTTAATGTTGCTCCTAAAGATGTTAAAATCGTTAGGATTAAAAAGATATTTATTGCTAAAGCAAAACCTGCAACAGCCCCTGCTAATCTATACCAACCAATCATAAAGATTAAAACAAACAGCAACCCTAAAAGCCCTGCTTGCTTACCCGCCTTAATGCTGTCCGCACCCAGTGTTGGTCCGACAGTTCTTTCCTCTAATTGCTCTAAAGAAGCAGGCAGTGCTCCTGCTCTTAAGACATTTGTTAAAAACTCAGCTTCTTGCTGTATCTCTTGACCTGTACCTAATGTGATTATACCGCCTTCTTTTAAACGACCGCCTATATTAGGAGCTGACATCACAACTTTATCTAGAATAATCGCCATTGGTTTATCTATATTCTCACCAGTAAGTTTTGCAAACTCAGCTCTCCCCTCACTTGCAACAGAGAAATTTACAACTGGTTGACCATATTCACCCACACCAACAAATGCATCTGAAATTTTATCCCCTGAAAAAACCACATCATTTTTAACAAGCATTGGACTTTTACCATCAGTGATTTCCGTTACATTACTTAATTTTTGAAAAACCAATTCTGTTTGGGCTGGGAGTTTTTCTTTTAAATCTTGATTAAGTCTTCTAACATAATCAATATATTTTAATCCACCCTCTTGCTTAGTTCCAATTGTATAATTACCTGCAGCTTCAGCCTCCTTAACTAACACATTAAGCTGTGTAAGGGTCATTTCACTTGATACAATCATCTTCTCTAAACGTGCAGCTCTATTAATAAGATCTTTTGCCTGTTCGTAGTCTTTTTCGTTAATACCTGGAAGCTGAACAACAATTCTTTCAGTCCCTTGAGCTGCAATATAGGGCTCAGAAACGCCAAATGAATCAATTCGATTTCTAATAACTTCAATTGCTTGAACGACAATTTGTTTTTTAATTGAATTTACATATGTTTCAAAATATTGAAATGTGCTTGTTCCACTAGCGCTTGTTACCGACTGTAATATGCCAGCATAATACTGGCGAACATATGAGTTTATCACACTTAAATCCCCTGTAAATTGAATTTGTGGATTCACTCCATCTTTTTTAAATGAAATAGCACTAACCATTCCTGGGTTTTTATTGTTGATCTCTTCTTTTAAAAGGTCTCCTAAACGATTTAGTTTTTCTCCAATCACACCTGGGGTATCCACACCTAAAACCAAGTGCAACCCTCCTTGAATATCTAGTCCGTAAACTAACGACTGAGTCGGTAACCACCCCAGTGCTTTCTCCTTAGAAATAAGATTTGGTGCAAAAATATATGCCGACACCAATATGATTGTTACAATAATTCCTATTCGCGTTGTAAGGCTTTTTATCATTTTTTCTCCAAAAAGACTTGCTGTCTTACTCTTTACTTTTTTTAACTCTTATAAAAATTTATTTAGTTTTATCTTCAACAGCACTACTCATTACATGAGATTTCATAACTTTAAGACGCATATCTTCTGAAACCTTTAAATCTACAAATCTTTCTGTAACCGCTACAATGGTGCCGAAAATACCCCCCGCGGTCAAAACCTGATCACCCTTCTTTAAAGACTGCAAAAAGTCTTTAGATTCTTTAGCTTTTCTAGCTTGCGGTCGCAAAATTAAAAAATAAAAAACTAAAAACATCAATGCAAAAGGAATCAATCCCATCCAACCTGGACCCTGGCTAGCTTGCTGGCCTACAGCTTCTTGCCCTTGAGCAGCTGGAATAAAAAAATTAATTAAATTAAACATATATAAAACTCCTAACTTTAAATGTTTTCACTATAAAAACTAACAGCCTATGCCATACAATAAATTTTTTAATTTTATAAGCTAACAACTTGCGTTACTTTTTTAGTATAATACTCAACCCATCTGCCCTCTAATATAGCGCTTCGACATTCAGCCAATAATTCTAGATAAAAATGTAAGTTATGAATAGTTAATAATTGTGCAGAAAGTATTTCTCCACAAATAAAAAGGTGCCTTAAATAACTTTTACTGTGATTTTGACATGTATAGCATCCACAATTTACATCAAGCGGCTTAGAATCTTCCTTATTCTTAGATCTTTTAATATTTATCTCTCCATTATGGGTAAAAGCTTTACCATTTCTTGCAACTCGAGTGGGCATCACACAGTCAAACATATCTATTCCTGCATTAATTGAGTGTAAAAGATCAATGGGCTTTCCAACACCCATTAAATACCTTGGCTTATTAATAGGCATCTTAGGTGTAATCTTTAAAAGCACCTCATACATAAGCTGCATAGGCTCTCCAACAGAAAATCCACCGAGAGCATAACCAGGAAGGTCAAAAAAAGTAACTTGCCTTAAAGCCTTAAGTCTATGAGGAACACTTAAGCCCCCTTGTACAATTCCAAAAAGAAGGGAGTCTTTTCTTCTCATCTCTTCTTTACAAATTTTAAGCCATCTATGAGTCCGTCCCATAGCACTCTCTAACTCCTCTTTAGTACAAGGGTATGGAGGACATTCATCAAAAGCCATAATAATATCAGACCCTAAGTTCATTTGAATCTGCATACTTTCCTTAGGGCCAATAAAACACTTTCTTCCATCAATATGACTTTTAAATGCAACACCCTTTTCTGAAATTTTTCTTAGCGCAGCTAATGAAAAAACTTGAAAACCACCACTGTCTGTTAAAATAGGTTTATCCCACCCCATAAACTTATGAAGTCCACCCATTCTTTTTATAAGATCATCCCCTGGACGTAAATGAAGATGGTAAGTGTTTCCTAAAATAATTTGTGAACCAATATCCTTTAAACCTTGATTCGTCATAGCCTTAACCGTGCCACGCGTTCCAACAGGCATAAAAACTGGAGTCTGAATATCACCATGTGCTGTTGTTAGAGTTGCCGCCCTTGCCTTTGCGCTAGTAGCTTTAAGTTTAAAATGACCAATTTTTTTCTTAACGCTTTTAGTTATTTCTTCCATATACTTAAATCTCCATAAGAAAAAAGTCTAAACTCGTTTTCTACAGCAAACTTATACGCAAGTTTTGTGCCTTTAATACCGTAAAAAGCCATTACCAATGCTAAAAGAGAAGACCCTGGCTGATGAAAATTTGTAAAAAGCCCTGACACCCATTTAAACTTATAACCTGGAGTTATAAAAAGCTCCGTCTCCCCAGTTTCATCACCATCATTAAACAAACAAGACTCAACAGCTCTTAATGCTGTCGTTCCTAAAGCCCAAATTCTTTTTTTATTTTTCTTAGCACGAATAAGAGCTTCCTTTGTTTTCCCAGAAACAAAAAAACTCTCCTTATGAAGCTTTCCTTTCTTAATATTTTTCTCCTCTAAAGGTAAAAAAGTCCCTAAACCTATATCTAAACTCACCTCTTCAACAATAACTCCTCTTACTTTAAGAGCAGCTAAGTCTTTTTCTGAAAAGTGTAGACTTGCAGTAGGTGCCGCTAAAGAGTTTTCGTTCTTTTTCCAATCAAGCTGATACCAGTTTATATCGTCCTTAATCGCATGACGTGACTTTCTTAACTTTTGAATATATGGAGGAATTGCAAGTTCACCATATTGAGCAAAATATCTTAAATCTAAATCTTGATCCACTTTAATTAATTGAGACCGATCTTTTTGCAAAAGCTCCCCTACTACCCCCCCTGGTAAATCAAGCTTATCCCCTACTTTAAATTTTGCAGATTTAAATAAAACCTCCCATTCATATTCAGATCTCTTATTTAAAAATAAAAACTCTAAATCTTTACAAAAAATACGACATGCCTTAACTCCAGAATTGTTAATAATAATTAAATCCTCTGATTCAATACAATCAAAAGCAGCACAAAGCTCAATCTCAATTGGGGCAGCATTGTCCATGAATAAGACACGGCAAGGCTCTGTAGGTTTTAATGCTACAAGTCTTTGTGGATATGTGTATTCTAAATCTTTTATGTCCATAAAACTGTCATAAACTTAAGCTGTATTGATAGCAAGAAAAGGAAGGTTTATAGCTTTTTTTCTTGGCTCTCTTGCAGTTATTGTTAATTTTCTAATTCCATTATAATAACTTTAAGAAAATTTAGGAAGATAGAAATCTGTTTTTTCCTTTAATACTAGGAACTTAGCTTTCAGGATGAGAACTAAATAACAGTTGATAGACAGACTAGTTTAAGGCTTGGTGCAGTGAAAAATAAAAATTAAATACGGTTAATGACTTAAATATTTTTTAACATACAAGCTCTAGCCTGTTTTAATAAAAATATTACCATTATAAGATAAATTATGTGCCATTACCGGAATTAGTAGATAAACATAATTAAGGGTATTGCGTGGATAAAAAACAAACTTTTCTGGTAGCAAGCTATTTCTTCAAAGTAAAGTCAAAGACTTTAAATTGTTACAAAGTTTTTTTATAACTTTATTGTAACAAGCGGGCCTACCATTTATGCTAGACCAAACATACTAAACACGTTCTGTGCCGGTGGTGGAATTAATAGACACGCCGGCTTTGAGGGGAGTATGCGGGGTTCCGCTAAAGAGTAATGAGGTAAAGGGCTTAGAGTAAAAATTGGTATACGGAAATAACTCGATTTTGGTAACCACAGTACCAAGGTCGGGCATTAATGCGCTAGTGCTGGAATTGGTAGACAGGCTGGTTTGAGGGATCAGTGCTCGTAAGGGCGTGGAGGTTCAAGTCCTCTCTGGCGCACCACTTTAGTTCGTAAATATTTGTAATAATTAAGTATCGACATAACTGTCCCCAATTTGTCCCCAGTTTTTTTTAAAATAATTGCTTTCCCCATTTAATTCTAGCCCCATCTGTTATATGAACATACCTCTTAATATATGTAGATTTAATTTAAATCATTAAATATAATAGAGGTTAAAAAGGAGAGGGTACGTATGACGTGGTTTTTTAAAATTATAATAGTACTAGCAAGTATTTTACATATTAGTGTTACTCAAGGGGCTTTTTTTTCGACAGAGGATTTTGATGTTGCCCTTGGCGTTCAGGGAAATTCGTTACTATATAAACGCGGTATTATTACTTATGAAGGTTATCAGATAGTACCTATTTACACAGTTCAACTATTTAATCCAAAACTTTTTATGGCGGGGGGAGCCCTTTATTATAAGCATGAATTAAGTAAAAATCTATTACTACGAACACGCCTTAACTTTGATTCAACTTTAGATAAGCCGTTATATAAAACTTTAGAAGATGAATCAGCAAGACCTCGTCGAGAAAGTACAACAGAGCTAGATATTTACCTAGAGTATACGGTTATAAATGATAGCTTTTTTAGGTTCTTAATAAGCCAGGACGTAATAGCTCACAAAGGTAATTATTTTGAATTACGTGGAAGACTAGCACTTCTAGATTTATATAAAAAAAATTTAGAAAAGCCTCTTATTCAATTAGGGATTTTTTCATCCATTGGATACGGCAGTAGTCAGCACAATGATTATTTTTATGGAAAGGGTGCTAATAAAGCAGGTTTTAATAACCTTGAATATGGTATATCAATAACAAGTCCAAAAGTAATAGAAAAGTTTTGGCCAACATTTAAAATCACACGCTTTCATGTATTAGGAAGCAATAACAAAGAGGGCTCTCATATTCAAGAAACTAAAGGTTGGAGCATTGAGGCTCTTATGGCTTTTCAAGTTTGGTAATTATAGCTTCAAACATTTTATTAATCAATTAATAGACTACAGGTTAAATATATGAAAAAATTTATTATAAAGAAGATCAAATAAAAAAAGATAACAATATAAACTCTGTAGAAAAGAAGAGCCCTTATGATTAAAAAGTTTAATTATTGTGTTTAGCAGTAAGCCTTGGATTTTATTTTTTTCAACATTAGCAAGCGAAGATTTAGCCTTTATTTATGGACTGTTTAATGTACAAGATCAATCTTTACACCCTTTTAACTTTATAATTTTTTACTTACTCGGAGTTTTTATTGGAGACATCATACTGTATGGTCTAGGAAAAAGTGCTCGCAAATTATCTAAAACAAAATACTTTTGCTTTATTCATAAATATATTTACAAAACTCAAAGGAAAAAAAAATTTGATGTTACAAAATTTACAGGTTTTGACCAGTTTTTAGCTTTTACACGGTTCATACCAGGTTCTAGAATTCCAACATATATCTACTGTGGGATTTCAAACTATCCATTTTTTAAATTCTGTGCAGTTTTACTTGCAAGTAGCCTATTTTACTCAAGCGTAGGTCTGCTTATTTTAAAAATGTTTTATTTAGGAATTGATAATGAAACATTCTGGAAAACAAAATTATTGATTGCTTTTTTATCAGCATTTTTAACTATTTTATTTTTAAATATTTCTATTAAAATACTAAAATTAAAACTAACTTACAGCGAAATAATCCGTCCTTTAAAAGTATATTTATTACGATATTGTAAATTAGAATTTTGGCCATCTTTTATATTGTATGCTCCTTTTGCTCCATACTTTATATATCTATTTTTAAAATATGGAGGTACTAAAACAATATTATCAACAAACCCCTCAATAAAAATGAGTGGACTTATTGGTGAATTAAAATCTGATATTGATATATTTTTATCAAAATATATTAAAAATCAGCGCATAAAAACATTTAAACTTGATGAAAAAACTCTGCCTTTTGCTAAAAAAATTATGAGTGAAAATAAGTTGTCATTCCCAGTTATTATCAAACCAGATAGCGGAATGCGTGGTGCAGGTGTTAAAATTATAAAAACAGAAAATGAGTTGGAAGAAATTTTAAATAAAACTGAGGAAAAACAAGTTCTACAAGAATTTTGTGATTTTAAAAATGAGTGGGGAATATATTACTACCGTTTTCCAAATGCTCAGAGTGGAAAAATATTCTCAGTAACGGTTAAAGAAAAACCTTTAATAACTGGAGATGGAAAATTATCTTTATATAAATTAGTTTTATCGGATCAACGCCTCTGTCAGAGATTTGATATTATTTTTAAAGAATGTAACTTATCGCCTCATTATATTCCTAAAGTAAATGAAAAAGTTCAACTTGTTAATAAAGGAAATCACTCTAAAGGCTGTATTTTTTTAGATGGCTCAGAGTGGGTGAAAAACTCTCAACTTAAAAACGTTCAATGGGTCTTAGATCAATTAGAGGGGTTTTATGTTGGTCGGATAGACATTAAATTTCGTGATTTAGAATCTCTATCTTGCGGAGAATTTAAAATTATAGAAATTAATGGCGCTGGAGCAGAGTCTTCAAATTTTTATGATCCAAAATTTTCCGTAAAAGAGGCTTATAAAATTATTAAAGAACAATGGACAATTATTTTTCAAGTTGGTCATATGAATCGTAAACTTGGAAAGGAAACAAAAAAATCAATTTGGAATTTATTTTCTGAAATAATTCAATATCGAAGAATGAAGACATAAAAAGCATTTTATTTTAAACTTGACCTTGGTTTTTTGTATGATTGTATATATTCTTTAATATATTTTCTTATATACACAGAAAGTAATGGTGGTAATTAATAAAAAAAGGAGATTTAAAATGAAAACACTAATAGTTATATGTATATCTTTTATGCTAACAACAGCTTTTGCCAAAAATACTAATTATAATATGGATAACGGTTTATTTATAAACGGATATGACCCTGTAGCCTACCTTACAAGCAATAAGGCTATAAAGGGAAAACAAAATATACAATATTTGTACAATGGAGTAAAAATTCAGTTTAGCTCAGAAGAGAATAAGAAAAAATTTATAAAAGACCCTGAAAAAATGCTCCCAGCTTATAAGGGATGGTGCGCTTACGCTATGTCTGAAAAAGCTAAACTAGTTGAAGTTGACCCTAAGTCCTTTAAAGTTATCAAGGGTAAAACATATCTTTTTTATGATAGCGTCTGGGCCGATACTTTAAAAAAGTGGAATAAAAAAAATAACGACAATATACAAGTTAAACGAGCTGATATGAATTGGAAAAAGATTTATTTAAAATAAGGCATTTAAAATGACGCTAACCTGGCATAAAGTTGCTAAAGTTAACGAACTTCTAGAAGGGCGTGTAAAAACAGTAACCATTGGAACTAAAAATATTGTTCTAACAAAATACAAAGGTATTTATGGCGCCTTAGATAATGCTTGCCCTCATCAGGGTGGACCTTTAGGAGAGGGATCTATTGAAAATGGTTTTTTACGTTGCCCCTGGCATGGTTGGGATTTTTGTCCTCACTCAGGTAAACCTCCAGGCGGCTACGACGATGGTGTGGCCGTTTACCCTGTAGAAGAAAGAACTGATGGAATTTATATTCAGATAAAATCTATAAAAGACAATAAAACTACAGTAAGTGATAAAATGGTGGAGACCATGATTAATTGGGGCGTAGACACTGTTTTTGGAATGGTTGGACATTCTAACTTAGGTTTTGCTGAAGCACTTAGAAAACAAGAAGAGCTTGGGAAGCTACGTTTTTTTGGAATTCGTCACGAAGGAGCAGCAGCTTTTGCCTGCTCTGGTTATGCTAAAACAATAGGAACCCCTGCAGCTTGCTTTACTATTGCAGGACCTGGAGCAACCAATTTATTAACAGGTTTATGGGATGCAAAAGTTGATAGAGCGCCTGTTTTAGCCCTAACAGGGCAGGTGAATACTCAAGTACTTGGACCGGGAGCTTTTCAAGAAATTGATTTAACATCTGCATTTAATGCTGTAACTAAATTTAGTCAAACTGTATTAAATGAATCTGATCAAGTCGAGTTAATGAGCTTAGCTCTTAAAAATGCTATTGTTCATAGAGATGTTGCTCATTTAATTTTACCTGATGAAGTTCAAATATTACCTGCAACAAAGACAATGAAGGCCTTAAGTTGTGTAGGTCGATTAGCTGATATGAAAATAAGACCACCACTTCAAGCTTTAGATACTGCATTACAAAAAATCTCTAAAAGCAAAAGACCTGTGATTATTGTTGGGTATGGTGCTAAAAGATCTATGGTTGATATTATTAAATATGCTCAAGTATTAAACGCTCCTATTATAACAACCTTTAAAGGTAAGGGACAAATTTCAGACGCTCACCCTTTAGCCTGTGGTGTTCTTGGACGTAGTGGAACACCCGTTGCTAGCTGGTTTATGAACGAATCTGATTTATTAATTGTTTTTGGATCGTCATTTTCTAATCATACAGGAATTACCCCTAAAAAACCCATTATTCAAATTGATTTTGATCCAATTCAAATTGGAAAGTTTCATAAAGTAGATATACCCATCTTAGGAGATGTTGGAGTTGTTGCAAACTTACTGCTTGAAAAAATAAATATTAAAGCAGCAAATATACGAATAAATATTAAAGATGAAGTAGCAAAACGTTGGTCTATTTGGAAAAAAGAAAAATTATCTCGCACAAAAGATGATTTTAATAAGGGGATTGGATCTGCAGCAATATTTTCTATACTTAAAGATGTTATCCCCAATGATGCTATTATTCCTGTAGACGTAGGTAACAATACTTATTCATTTGGACGGTATTTTGAGTGTAAAGGTCAAAGCATTTTAATGTCTGGTTACTTAGGGTCCATTGGATTTTCTTTCCCTGCTGCTATGGGCGCTTGGGCTGCAGTTAAAGGACAAAGAAAAATTGTTTCTATTAGCGGCGATGGTGGCTTTGGGCAATATATGAATGAGTTTACTACTGCTGTTAAATATGACATGGATATCACTCATATTTTATTAAACAATTCAGAGCTCGGAAAAATTTCAAAAGAACAACTTTCCGGAGAATGGCCAGTTTGGCAAACCTCTTTACACAATCCAAATTTTGCAAAATATGCTCAAAATTGTGGTGGCCTAGGAATTCAAGTTAATAAAATTACAGAACTTAAGAGTGCTCTAAACAAAGCTATTGCTCATAAAAAAGGACCCTCTCTTGTTGAAATTATCACAGATGCAAAACTCATATAGGAGATTCTATGTCAAAAACTATAGCCGAAAATATAATTTTATTAGCTAATTTATATATTCTAATAGGTTTTATTTATTCAGTATATTTTTTTAAAATACGCATTCTAAAAACTGATTCAGTTTTTACTAAAACATGTTGGAGTGTAAAAATTTTAATGGTGCCTGCAACAATAATGCTATGGCCACTTATTGCTATTTGTGGAGAAAAAAAATGATTAAAAAACAACGAAGAGCTCATTTATATATTTGGCTATTTTTACTTCCAGCATTAATTATTTTATTTTACTTTGTTCAAACTAACCGACAGCTAAATATCAACAAAAACTCTAATAACAAAGGACACCACCATGAGCGTTGATTACGTAAGAGTACAGTGGACAGAGCATAAAAAGTGGTATGATCTAATCTGTGTAGGTTTTTTCTTTTTGTTATTCTTATGTTTTCTAATTACAAGTTTAATTTCTTTTGATAAACCGAGTCAGTTTAGTTTTATGACCCTTCTTATACGTGGATTTGGGTTATGTGCTATTACGTTTATACATATTATATTGGCAATTGGTCCTTTAG
This sequence comes from Bdellovibrionales bacterium, assembly GCA_965205945.1. Lineage (GTDB taxonomy): Bacteria > Bdellovibrionota > Bdellovibrionia > Bdellovibrionales > UBA1609 > JALZUR01. Next base: position 420,245 of record CBDBIB010000001.1, read on the forward strand.
CACGAATAGATAAAAGGTTTTTACCGTTACTTTATAATAGACGTCATTTAGGTGTGATGACATTTTTTATAGCATTTTTTCATGTGTTTTTAGTTATGTTATTTTATCATGGTTTTGGAGTAATGAACCCATTAATGTCTCTTTTAATTGGAAATACAGAATACAAGTCTTTATCTGCTTTTCCCTTTGAATTATTTGGGTTAGGTGCTTTTTTTATTTTATTTATGCTAGCTTCTACGAGTCATGATTTCTGGCAGAAATTTTTTGGTAAAATCTTCTGGAAATCAATGCATATGTCTATTTACTTAGCCTATTTTTTAATAATAACTCATGTTCTCCTTGGAGTTTATCAATCCGAACAAAGCCTTATTTATACCTTTCTTATAGTTTTAGGGTTTTTAAGTATAAGTGGATTACACATAGCTGCGGGAATAAAAGCTTATAAACTTGATGCTATAAATGTGTCAAAATTAAACTGGGTAAAAGTTGCAAAAATTAGTGAGTTTATTCAAGATAGAGCTAAGGTTATTACTACAAAGAATGGAGAGAGTGTTGCCATATTTAAACATAAAAAAGGTTTTAGTGCTGTAACAAATGTTTGCGCTCATCAAGGTGGCCCTCTTAGTGAAGGTAAAATTATTGATGGTTGTATTACTTGTCCATGGCATGGATGGCAATATAAGGTTGAGGATGGTCAGAGCCCTCCGCCTTTTGAAGAAAAAATATGTACATATGAAACTAAAATAACTGATGGTTATGTCTATGTCTTTGCTCAAGCAAAACCCCCAGGAACCTTTATAACACCCTTAAAAAGTGGAGAATTAAGTGAATAAAGATGAATTTTATGTTGGTTATTTTCCAATGCCGAAAACTTATAAAAAGTTTTTATTTGTTATTTTAACTATAATAGCTATTTTCTTTACTATATTAGTTTTTATTGTTGCTAAAGAGCAAGTTCAACCTAAAAATGGAGTTGGTTGGAATCCTAACGGGGATGGAGCTATTATTGTTAAAGGTGTAATATCAAAATTCCCCTATGATTTACTACGCTTTAAAGAGTCAAAAAAAAGTGCTGTTCAAACCGCGATATTAACATCTATGACAAAAACATCTATTCAAAATCGTATAAAAGGAAAATATGATAAAGCCTTAGATTTAAAAGGAGTTATGATCCGTCAAAATGGCCGATTTGTTTTCTCAGTATTAGACGGTAAAGAAAGCATTAAGATTTCAGATTTTAACCCTTTAGATTTTAGCCCTTTAAAAACTAAGATGATAGGTATTGTTCATCTACAAGGAGAAATTATTGATCCAAAGTGTTATCTAGGAGCAATGAAGCCAGGAGGGGGCAAGGTTCATAAATCTTGCGCTGTTCTATGCATCCGTGGTGGAATTCCTCCTATGTTTGTAACCAAGAATGAACTCTTAAATGAAACTTATTATTTACTAACTGATAAAAATGGTGGTCCAATAGTAGAAGATATTATTGCTTATGTTGGTGATCCAGTTTCAATTACAGGGTTTGCTGAAAAACATGATGATATGTTATTTCTTCGTTTAGATGTGGAATCAATAAAAAGATTATAAAGGATACCCATTGTGAAAAAAATTAAAGTGTTTGAGTTAAATGAATTAGTTGATCGTAGGCCAAATTATAAATTAATATCCGGTGTTGATTTAGTTATCATTCGCTATGATGATCAGGTTTCAGTAATGTATGGGCGCTGTTTACATCGTGGTGCGCTAATGTCTGATGGGCATATTGATGGAAATAACCTTATTTGTGGAGTTCATGGTTGGGACTACCGTTTAGACACAGGCATAAGTGAGTATAATAATAAAGAGGCTCTGAAAAAATTTAACTCTTGGATTGACAATGGTGTAGTTTTTCTTGATGCCGATGAGGTAAGCGAGTGGGCAAAAAATCACCCACAGCCATTTAATCGTGAAGAGTACCTTGGCTTATATCAAGATGCTCATATAACAGAAGAAGAACCTGAAAATCATTTAATTCAACACCTTGCTAAACACGGTCTAAAAAAATCAGGGCCCCATGGCCCAACGGGTGCTATGGGGGTTGAAAAATCAAAACTTCCCCATTGGAATGAAATACAAATTACTACAGCTCAATTAAAACGTTTTCCATTATTAGATAATGAGCCTGTTAAAAGTAACGTTGTCATTGGCCCTAAAGCTCGTAAACCTTTACACCTTAAAATCCCATTATTTGTTTCAGATATGAGTTTTGGTGCCTTATCAGAAGAAGCTAAAATAGCTCTTGCAAAAGGCGCTGAGCTAGCCGGCACTGGGATTTGTAGTGGAGAAGGGGGTATGTTACCAGAAGAGCAGGCTTGTAACTCAAGATATTTTTATGAGTTAGCATCCGGACGCTTTGGTTATGACATTAAAAAAGTTAAGCTTTGCCAAGCTTTTCACTTTAAAGGCGGACAAGGCGCAAAAACTGGAACAGGAGGGCATTTACCAGGAAGTAAAGTTAGTAAAAAAATTGCTTCTGTTCGAGGTTTACAAGAGGGACAAGCCGCAATATCACCAAGTCGATTTTCTGATTGGGAAAGCCTTGATGATATAAAAAAATTTGCAGATAAAGTGCGTCAGGCTACAGGGGGAATACCTATAGGGTATAAACTCTCGGCTCAAAGAGTAGAAGAAGATATTGCCGCAGCTCTTTATATTGGAGTTGACTATGTGATTCTTGATGGGCGAGGTGGCGGTACAGGAGCTGCTCCACTAATTTTTAGAGATCATATTTCTGTTCCAACCATACCAGCTTTAGCTAGAGCCCGACGCTATTTAGATGCTCAAAAAGCGTCTCATGTAAGTTTAATAATTACAGGGGGACTACGTGTAGCACCAGATTTTGTTAAAGCCCTAGCTCTAGGGGCTGATGCTATTGCACTGTCTAATTCAGCACTCCAAGCAATTGGTTGTTTAGGCATGAGGGCTTGCCACACAAACAATTGCCCAGTGGGTATTGCAACTCAAAAAAAAGATTTACGACGCCGTTTAGTTATTGATGAATCTGCAAAACGATTACATCGTTTTTTTAGCGCCTCAACAGAATTAATGCAAGTAATGGCTCGTGCTTGTGGACATAATCATTTATCAAAATTTAACTTAGAAGACTTAGTAACGCTTAACCCCTCTATGTCAAAGCTTAGTGGTGTTCATTTTGCAGGAGATTCAATTTTTTAATACTTAATAGTTTAAGCCTTTAAACTTATAACTTCTCTTAAAAAAACCAAATAAAAAACCTTTACTTATATAAAACCCTTCTTTAAGGTTTGATGAATAAAGAACTAATTTAGAGCAAGTGCATACAATTAAATTCAGGCTTAAAAATTTTAGTGTTTTATATAAAATACTGATAAGTTTTCTTATGCTACAATACAAAAACTACTTAATTTAAATCTTAAAGCTCCTCATATCTTTTAGTCTAGAATTAATATCATTTTCATTTATGGCCCTATCTCCCCCACGCATAGTTTCTGGTTTTGTTAGTGATCCAAACTCAAACTCGTATTTTTCTTTGGGCTCAATAATTGATTTAATATATTTAGAAAAATACTGCCTTTTGTTAATAAAGAAACAACTAATTAAATCCCCCTTTTTTAATTCAAATTCGTTATAATCCTCTTCAACTTCACATATATAATAGGTTTGAAAAATACTAAATTCTTTAATAAGAGGACTTGGAGTTATTCCTTTAATTTTAACTCTGATTTCTTTATTATCAGAGCCAGAAACACTTAATCCGATGTTGTCACAAGTTTCAAATCTAAATACAAAATGCCAATATTTTTTATATTCTGGTTCAATGCTTCTCATCATGCGTAAACCTGCAACATGCATCGATGAATACACTTTAAAAATTAAATTGTTAAAAGTTTCAAGTGTCTTAAACGAATTTTCAACATATTTCTTAAATAATTTTTGATCTTTTTGCTGCTGATAAAAACTATAAATTGCGAAACAAAAACTCAAAATTCCGATAATACCAAATATTTCCATAAACTCTTCCTTTTAAATTCCCGAAAACTTTAACTTTTGCAAAGTTGTTAGTCCTAAAAGTCGTCATTCCCCATGAACATCCAAGTGTATAACCTCTCCCCTTCCTACGGCTAGCCATCTTATGGTCACTTGGGAAAACCTTTTAGACTCTGTAGCACCGTTATTCTTATCAAAAGCCTCTCCATAATCTAATTAACAGTGATTATTGATATATACTACCTAAAGAAGAAAATAATTTTTATGGCTAGCGACTATACCATAAATAAAAAGCCTGCTGCCAAACTCAATTAAAATTCTTACGAAGAAATTTTGTGATTAAAAATAAGATGCTTAATTTATAGACTTTTTATGAATTAATTTTTATTCCTTAATAAAATAAAGTTAAATCCGGGGTATCTAAACTCGGCTTTTATTGCTCCTAACGAGACTAACACGTAGTCTAATATTCATGGATTATAGAATAGAAAAAGACAGTATGGGTGAAGTTAAGGTTGAATCTTGTAAACTTTGGGGGGCTCAAACTCAACGCTCTTTAAAAAATTTTAAAATCGGTTTTGATAAATTTCCAAGAGAGATGATTCGCGCCTTTGGAATTTTAAAAAAATCCTGTGCAAGAGCAAACATGACCTTAGGCTTATTACCTAAAGAAAAGACAACAGCAATTTTAAAAGCCGCTGATGAAGTGATTAAAGGAAAATTTGATTTAGAATTTCCCTTAGTTGTTTGGCAAACAGGCAGTGGAACACAGTCTAATATGAATTCTAATGAGGTTATTGCAAACCGTGCAGCTCAAATCATGGGTTTTACTTTAGACGTTAATAGTAATGAGAAAAAAGTTCATCCCAATGACGATATTAATAAAGGACAATCTTCAAACGATGTTTTTCCAACAACTATGCATATTGCAACATCAGAAATGATTGCAAAGAAGATGATTCCAGCTTTAAAAAATTTAAAAAAATCTTTAGAAAAAAAACAAGATGAATTCTCTGATATTTTTAAAATTGGAAGAACTCATTTTATGGATGCAACACCACTAACCCTAGGCCAAGAGTTTTCAGGGTATGTTAGGCAAATTGAGCTTTCTATTAAGCGTATTGAGTTTGCACTAACAGGCACTTTAGAACTTGCAATCGGCGGAACAGCTGTTGGAACAGGTTTAAATACTCATGAAACTTTTGACCAAACAGTTTCAAAATATATAGCTGAAGAAACAGGTTTAGCTTTCATGTCTGGGAAAAATAAGTTTGAAGGGCTTGCTGCCCATGACGCTATGGTCTTTTTAAGTGGATCCTTAAAAACTGTAGCTGTAAGTTTAATGAAAATTGGAAATGATATTCGTATGCTTGGCAGCGGTCCAAGGTGTGGAATTGGAGAGTTAAACCTTCCTGCAAATGAGCCGGGAAGTTCTATTATGCCTGGAAAGGTTAACCCTACGCAGGTAGAAGCTCTTACAATGGTTTGCGCTCAAGTTATGGGAAATGATGCAGGTGTTGCTATTGCAGGGTCTATGGGGCATTTTGAATTAAATGTTTTTAAGCCAATGATTGTTCATAATGTTTTACACTCAATCCGTCTTTTATCAGAGGCTTGTAATAGTTTTAGAGTAAATTGTTTAGACGGGATTATAGCGAATAAAGAAAAATGTGCTAACCATTTAAACAATTCTTTAATGCTAGTAACAGCATTAAACCCACACATTGGTTATGATGCATCAGCAAAAATTGCAAAGAAAGCCTTTAAGGAAGGAACTACATTAAAAAAAGCTGCAATCTCTTTAGGCCTTTTAACAGAGACTCAATTTAAAGACTGGGTTAAACCTAGTAATATGATAAGGCCTTTAAAAACATGAGTTTACCTAAACAATGCTCTTGGATTAACAATAAAGATATTAGGCCTTATTTTTTTATAAGAAAAGAGAATTGGTTTAAAGAGCCTGGTTCTTTTCTAAAGAATTGTAATTGGTTTAAAAATTTAAAAGTTTTAAAAAAAGATCCTCTTTCAATGAAAGAAAAAGATTTTACTAAAATTATTCTAGAAATTGAAAGTCGAGTTTTTCATCAAAGTGGTATGCCTATGCCTGGCTGGGTTTTTTATGACTGTGGGCTTATTCCAGGCATTGTAACAGGTTTTGCACATAAAACATCTCAACTTCCAAAAAGTATTAAGGCTATTTTAAATAAAGACTTACTTAAAACAGAATGGACACCGTTATCGCTTTTCATTGCTATTCCTTGCGGAAATAAAAAAGAATGGGTTGCACATAATTTAAGCTCTATAAACAATCTACTCTCGAAAAAAAATAGATTTTATGGACTAGGATTTTTATCTAAATGCTTTGGTCTTTGGTATTCAAATATTAAACAAATTTGTGGAATGACTCAATGGCAAAGCCCCGCACTTAAATTACATGTTAATTACGGGAACTTTGAAATTTTAACTTCCTACACACCTATTCACTCACATCCTCAAACATTAACATATAGATGTAGTCTAAATTTTAATTCATGGAAGAGGTTTTTTGATAAAACTACAGATGGTAACTTTTCTAAAAAATTTGAATTAGTAAATAAATTAAAAATCAATCCGACTGATCAAAAGAGTTTAATTAAAACTCAATCTTTTTTAGAAAAAAATGACGAGTCATTTTATTTAAGGCCAGATCAGATTAAGAATGCTAATGTTGGAGACGTTTTAAATATTTATAAACGCGTTTAATTATATTACTGTAAATATCTTAGGAGGCATATGTTGCTTTTAGTTTTATCTGGTTTAGGGGTTGGAGTGGTTTCAGCTCTCTTAGGTTTAGGTGGAGGAGTGTTACTCGTTCCATTTTTACCCAAATTAACTGATTGGAGTAGTCACCAAGTTGTAGCAGTGACGCTTTTAATTATCTTAGGAAATTCCTTTGCTAATATGATCTGGTATAATAAAAGAAATATGGTAAATTGGAGTGTTTTAATTTTTTGGGGCCCTTTTGCAGCTATGGGAGCGTTTACAGGCTCCTATTATGCTTTAAAGCTTGAAGGCCAGAAACTTCGAATGGCTTTGCTTGTTATTGTAGGCTTAATGATCATTCGATTTAGTCTAGATTTTTTTAAAAACCCAAGAAGTAAAAAGCTCTTTGTTTCTTCAGATTGGAATCCTTTTAAAGGAATCTTTGGTTTTTTTGTGGGTAGTTTTTCTGGATTTTGCGGCGTTGGAACAGGGCTTATTTCAAATATTATTTTTATGAATCGAAGATGGGTTTTAAACAATAAAGTTGCTCCAACAGGAAATGGAGTGATGCTTTTTGTTAGCCTTGCTTCAATGATAAGTTTTTTAATTTTTGGAAAAAGTCAAAATATTGAACTTTCTTTTTTTCTAGAAAATGGAAAAGAAATTTTAGTTCTAATGGGATCTGTTTTTATAAGTTCATTTTACTTAAGGCCATTTAACCCCCTTATCTCAGATAATTTAAGATTTCTTTGCCTAATCATAACACTTTTTTCAGTATTTGGCTGTGTTTTATATGAAATGTTTTAATATTCACCCTTATTTTACTCTAGCTTTTAAAGAATTTTCTTAATCTAGACAGGCTTTTTTTAGATTTAAAAGTGACCCAGCACCAAATAAAAATATACCTTCTTTAATGTCACATACTAAAACTAAACTTACATGCTTAGAGTCTTACAGCTTTAAAAAATAAATAACCTTGCTATTTTTATATTTACTTTTTAAATATTTAAACTAATTATGGATTTTAAAGTACTTGATGCGGGTGATTTTTATAAATTAGAACAAGTAGGCCCTTATATTTACCACAGGCCAAGCCCTGCAGCCATTTGGCCTAGGGGAAACCATCCCTTATACAATAAAATAGATGCAAAATATGAGCGATTTCAAAATGGTAAAGGTAGGTGGATTTATAACAATAAAAATATGAAAAAAACTTTTATAATTGATGTTTTAAATCTAAAAATTCAAATGCAGCATAGCTCTTTTGGGCATTTAGGGCTTTTTGCAGAACAACTTATAAATTGGAAGAGGCTTAAGAAAAATGTGTCTAAAGGAGATAAGGTTTTAAATCTATTTGCTTATACGGGAGTGGCCTCTTTAATTTGTGCCACCAAAGATGCTGAAGTGACCCATGTAGACGCCTCTAAAACAAGTTTAACTTGGGCAAGAAAAAATCAAGAACTCTCAGGACTTAAAAATAAGAAAATACGATGGCTTGTTGATGACGTTCAAAAGTTTGTTGCTAAAAAAATCAGACAAGAATCTAAATATGACTGGATTATTTTAGATCCCCCAAGCTTTGGACGAGGTAATAATAACGAAGTTTGGCAAATTAATGAGCATCTTCATGGTTTAATGCAAAACCTATCTAAGTTAAAATCAGATAATTTTAAAGGAATCCTTTTATCTTCCCACTCTCCAGGATACTCAGCCATAGCTTTAGAAAATCTTTTAAAAAGAACAAGTTTTAAAGAAAAAATGGGAGTTTGCCATGAAATGTTTATTGATCATGAAAAGTATCCACTTCCAAGCGGAGACTGCGCTTGGCAAACGAATATAAAATTATAAATTAAACTCTAATTGGTTAATTTTGTTAGTATCAAATTTAATACCAAACCCAATAAGGCGAGTTTTCTCAGGCAGACCCTCCCAAAAAGAAATCATATAAGAAAGTGCAGTATCATAATCTGGTATATCTTTAAAGATCCCAACATCTTTTGATCTACTTTGAAAATCAAAGCTTTTTAATTTAAAACAAACCCCTTTAATTTTATAACCCTTTACTTTTGAAGTTTTAAATCTGGCAACAAATTCAATATAAACCTGTTTAAAGCCCTCTTGAATTTCATTTTTAGTAATAAGATCCTGTGGAAAAGTTCTTTCAACAGAAAAAGATTTTCTAACAGAATTAGTTTTTACTTCCCTATCATCAATGCCTTGACAAAGTTTATACAAATGTCCCCCCATGCTCCCAAAAAGACGTTGAATCTCTAAAAGACTTAGACGTCTTAAGTCTCCACAAGTTTTAAAACCAAGCTTATGCATGCATTCTTCTGTTTTTTTCCCAACCCCCCAAAGTTTTCCAACAGGTAAAAACTTTGTAAAGGAAGAGTTTTTATGGGGAGAAACTGTAAACTGTCCATTTGGTTTTCTTAAATCACTTGATATTTTAGCTAAAAATTTATTATTTGCAATCCCAGCAGAAGCAGTAAGGCCTCTCTTTAATAAAATAGTCTGCCTAATTTTTTTTGCAAGTAAGGTGGCACTACCTTTAAACTCACGGCTCTTAGTAACATCTAAATACGCTTCATCAAGAGACAGAAGCTCGATTTTATCAGTAAAATTTTTTAAAATTTTATGTATCTCTACACTTTCTTCTTTATATAGAGAAAACTTTGGGTGAATTAAAATAAGATCAGGACAAAGCCTTAATGCATGGACCGTAGACATTGCTGATCTAACACCAAATTTTCTTGCTTCATAGGAAGCCGCAGCAATAACACCTCTTTGATCCCTGCCTCCACCAACAGCTACAGGTTTTTTTAAAAGCCTTAAATCGTGTTTGACTTCAACAGCAGCAAAAAAACAATCCATATCAATATGGATAATTTTTTTCATTTAGATTCTAAATCTTTTATTTTTTTCATAAATTAATTAAAACTCAATAATTTAATTGTATTTTTCCTTATTCCTATAATTTTTATACTCAAAACAATTTTTACTGCTCTCTTTAATATAGCTTTTTTACATTTTTTAAATCTAGAGTAATAGCAAACTTAACCCTACCTTTTTTATCTAAAAGTACAATGAGCAGTAATGAAAAAAATCACTCTAAACTCCATAGTATATAGGTTTTCTATATTAAAATTTTATAATATTAGTTTATAAACTTTAAAACTTCTTAGTAAATAGTTTATATAAATTAAACCCTTAATAAAATTAACTTAAAAAATTTAGATTTTCAAAAAGATTTAAAAGAATGAGCCAATATTTTGAGCAATCCAGGTGTCAATGAATTACCTTAAAATTCATTTTCCAACTAAGATCTTATTTTTTGGTATTTCAAGCAATATTTTTTTTTTTGGTTGAGTTTTCAAGCTTCTAAATATTTAATCTTCATCCTATGTCATACGGAAAAATGCCACCACAAGCCTATACAAAAGAGACTCTACAAAACGCTTTTGAGTGGTGGTCTCAGCAGCCCGAAGACCTAAGAAATCAAATCCAAGACAAAGATGACCTAGTAGGTTATTATTTAAGACTCCATAGAGGTATTGAACCTCCAAAGAATGAAGGTGGTTTTACAAAAGCTGCAAAAGAATCCTTTTCTTTAGAACTTAAAGGACTGGTGAAAAATTTAGATGCCTTTGAAGGATATGAAGAAAAAATGATACAACCACCTACAAAATCCGAAGAAAAGCCAAAACCAAAATTCTGTGAGCAACTTAAAATACCACAAGTTAAACACTCAACAACAACACCTGTATTTAACCCTTCAAATCAATTACAGTTTCCAAACATGTCAAAACCATTAATACCCACTAAAGAAGCTGACATAATGATAAGCAAACCCTCAACCTTGGCAAATTCAAAAATTCAAGAAAAATTTTTTAAATTGGATGAAAAATCCAAAATATCTGTGGCTAAAACAAAAAAACTTTTAAACCTGTCTTCAGATGAAGAAGCTCTTCGTGCCCTTATTGCGTTAGGCAAATCTAGAATTAAAGAACTCATTTAGCCAAGACACTTTCCCAAAAACGTAAATCTTGCTAAGATTCTTATTGTAAAGCACTAGTTAAGGAACATCTTATGAAACTCAAAGACAGTTTAAATTTACCAAAAACAAGCTTTCCAATGAAAGCCTTGTTACCTGAAAATGAACCTAAAAAAATTAAAACCTGGGACGATATAAATCTTTATCAAAAAATTCAAAATAGAAACAAAAACTCTGAAAAAATTTTTACAATGCCTGATGGACCCCCTTACGCAAACGGAAACATTCATTTAGGGCATGTTTTAAATAAAGTTTTAAAAGATATCACACTAAAATATAAAAATTTAAATGGGTTTAAAGCGCCTTTTATACCAGGCTGGGATGGCCATGGTTTACCTATTGAGCTAAAAGTTTCAAAAAACCTTGGCTCTAAAAGACAAGGCATGACGAAAAAAAAACTTAGACAATTGTGTCGTTTTGAAGTTTATAAGTGGGTTGATATTCAAAAAAAACAATTTAAACGACTCGGAATTTTAGCTGATTGGGAGAACCCATATATAACAATTGATCCTAAATATGAAGCCGAAGAAGTTAGAGAATTTGCCAGAATTTATGAAAATGGACTCATTTATAAAGGCAAAAAACCGGTTTATTGGTGCCCTACTTTACAGACCGCTTTAGCAGACACAGAAGTTGAATATATAGAGCGTGAAAGCCCCTCTATTTATGTAAAATTTAAAATTAAGCCTGAAACCTTGCCTTTAGCTCTTCGTAAATATGTAGATTTATCCGCTGTTATTTGGACAACAACTCCTTGGACGCTTCCTGCAAACCTAGGGATTTCGGTACACCCAAAATTTAATTATCAAATTGTAGAAACAAATCATGGCAATCTTTTTTTAGCAAAAAAAATGATCGATAAGGTGGTTATGGAAACTGGTTTAAAAATCCAATCAAGGGGCGCCCAGATAGAAGGCCTTAAATTAGAAAGTATTGTTGCAAATCATCCATTTTTAAAACAATCTTCAAGGTTTTTACTTGGTGAACATGTTACTTTAGAGGCTGGCACTGGATTAGTTCATACCGCCCCTGGACATGGTGTAGATGACTACCAGGTAGGTTTAAAGTATGGCCTTAAAATTTATAGCCCCGTAGGTCCTGATGGAAAATATACGAGTGACTATCCTCAACGTGAAGGTCAGCATATTTTTAAAGCTAATAATCTAATTGTCCAAGATTTAAAGGCTTTAGGGGCCTTAATATTTTCAAAAAATTTGAAACATAGTTATCCACACAATTGGAGATCTAAAACCCCACTAATCTATAGAGCAACTCCCCAATGGTTTTTAAAGGTGGATGACAACGACTACAGTATTAGAAAAAATGCCCTAAAGCTAACTGAATCCGATATTAAATTCTACCCGGATTGGGGTAGGGCTAGACTTAAAGGAATGTTAAAAAATAGACCTGATTGGTGCTTAAGTCGCCAAAGAATCTGGGGTGTTCCCATTCCTGTTTTAATCTGTTCTTCATGTGAGAAAACACATATATCAACTTCATTTATAATGTCAGTTGCTGATAAAATGGAGAAATCAAAAAAAGGAATAGAGGCTTATTTTGAAGATGACTTATCCGATATTACACCTTTAAAATGTGATAACTGCAACAATACAACCTTTAATAAAGGCGAAGATATTTTAGATGTTTGGTTTGATAGTGGTGTTTGTCATGCTGCTGTTCAAAGAAAACATAAAGATATGAAGGCTCAAGCAGATTTGTATCTTGAAGGTTCTGATCAACATAGGGGTTGGTTTCAAACAAGCTTGCTCTCTTCACTTGCTGCCCATAAAGAGGCTCCATTTAAGGCTTTAGTAACACATGGCTTTGTAAACGATGCTAAAGGCAGAAAAATGTCTAAGAGCCTTGGAAATGTTATTGATCCACTAAAAGTTATTCAAAACTCGGGGGCTGAAATCTTAAGGCTTTGGGTTACATACGTAGACTACGGACAGGATATGAATGTTTCACAGGAAGTCTTTTTAAGGGTGACTGAGACTTATAGAAGAATTCGAAATACCATGCGTTTTATGCTAGGAAATCTTAATGGTTATGAACATAAAAATTTAGACCCTACAGACTTAAACTCCTTAGATCGCTGGATATTAGCTAAATTAGATAAACTTGTTCAAGATGTGACAACGGCTTTTGAAACGTATAATTATTATAAAGCCTATCATGGAATAAATTTATTTTTTACAGTTGATTTAAGCTCAAGGTATTTAGATATTTTAAAAGACAGGCTTTATGTAGAAAGTAAACACTCAAAATTAAGGAAATCATCACAATTTGCCCTCTATAAAGTTCTTAAAACAACATCTGTTCTCATAGCCCCAATTTTATCTTTTTTATCAGAAGAAGTTTATGAGTATCTTCCTGAGTCTTTGGAAAAAGAAAAAAAAGAATCTATTTTCTTAGAAAATTACCCTATTTCAAATGAAAAATTTGCAAATAAAGACTTGATAAAAGAGTATGAAGAACTCTTTGAACTTAGGTCTGTCATTTCAAAATCTTTAGAGAAAATGAGGGATGATAAGAAGCTTAAAGCAAGTTTAGAGGCTAAAATTACAATATCTAAGACAGTCTTAAGTGCTAAAATGTGGGCGAAATATGGGGATCAACTAGCAGAATTTTTTATTGTTTCAAAAGTAAACTATGATAAAAACGGCAGTGAACTCGACGTTAGTTTGGCAGAAGGTGAAAAATGTCCCCGCTGCTGGCATATTGAATATTTAAAAGAACATAAATGTGGTAAAAAGATTTGTAATCGCTGCTCAAACGTAATGGATGAATTTTTATGAAAAAAAAACTATTGTATTTAATTTCAATTTGTACACTTATCCTTGTTTTAGATCAAGTTATCAAAATTTATGTGCATACTAATTTTAACCTTCATGAATCCAAAACAATTATAGACGGATTTTTTAGTTTTACGTATGTAAGAAATCCAGGTGCCGCCTTTGGTATGCTTAGAAATACTCCCGAACTGTTTAGACGTGTTTTTTTCCTAAGTGTTACACCCATTGCTATAGTCGTACTTTTTTATTTTTTAGCTACAATAAAACCTCAAGATATTTTTCAAATAATAGCAATAAGTCTGATCTTTTCTGGAGCACTAGGAAATTATATCGATAGAGTTCGATTTGAATATGTAATAGATTTTCTAGATTTTTATATTGGAAACATACATTACCCTGCATTTAATGTTGCAGATATTGCTATTGTTTGTGGTGTTTTTCTTTGGTTCTACTGTATTCTTAATGAAGATATGAAGAAGGCAAAGGCCTAGGCGTTGTTTGCGTATCTAAAAATTTTAAACTTTGAAATATCTGTCTATTTTTTATTTTTAAGCTTAACCTTTACATTTGCAGTACCATTGATCATACAAAGAGCAAAAGCTTTATCGTTATCAACAATACATGCTCTAGATTTATATCTATTTGTATTGATTGGGTCCTTTTTAGGCTCTCGAGTAATGTATGTTCTTTATCAAGAGCCCTTTTTTTATTGGTCTAACCCTAAACAGATTTTCTTTTTCTGGAATGGTGGATATATTTTCTTTGGAGGATTTTTGGGCGCTATTATTGCCGGGCTCATTTTTTGTCACATCCACAAAGAACCTCTTAAAAAATGGTTGAACTTTTCCATTCCAATTTTATCTTTAAGTTATGCTATTGGAAGAATAGCATGTCTACTAAGTGGCTGTTGTTATGGAAAAGAGCTAAATGCTTGGTGGTCTGTATTTATGCATCATTCAAATAGGCATCCAACACAGCTCTATGCCTCAATAATGGAACTGTTTATTTTTAGTGTTTTAATTCTTGTGGAGAAGAAAAAAGGATTTAAGAGTTTTTTAGTCCTTCCTTGGTGGATGGTTCTTCATGGAACAGCTCGTATTGTTATGGAGCAGTTTAGAGCAGATCCAAGGGGCATGAATCTTTTAGGAGTATCTATCTCTACAAACATTTCAGTAATTTTAATTATTTTAGGTTTAATTTTATTCATTAAAAAATTAAAACTTAATCCTTAAAAAGACAGCTATACTCTTTAACTCTACACCAATTAAACTAAATAACTTTTAAATAAAATTTTATAAATATAACTTTAAAAACTTTAGTAAAAGTTAAATCAAAAAGATGTAAAATAGGTTTCATTAATACAAATAAACCGCACCTAATCTAGCGACTAAATCATTACTCTGATCACCACCAACACCTGTTGCTTCGCTGTACTCACCATATGCCTCCACAATCAAAGTATTACCATCACTACTCAAGCTAAGGCTACAACCAAATTGATCACCCCCATGATTTAAAAAGTAAAAATTCATTATTACTTACAGATAAAAAATCTCATAGTCATAGTGAGCTTTTAAAGTTTAAATTAAATATATAGCTCTGAGGAAGAAGCTGCCTTTAGTTTTTTTTCTATGGAATGTGGCCTAAAAAATTTACAACTAGAAAGCAAATAAAAATTAGCAAGGATTTTTAAACGACCTTTCTTTATAGCTGGATTAAAAGAACTCATAGCAGATCTGTGTAAAGAAATTTTTTCCTTAGTTTTCTTACTTATTTCCTTAGTAAAAGGGTTCGGTAGGGTTTTTTGTATGTGTCTTTTTAAAAGTTTTAAATGTTTTCGTATAAAATCATGATCACTAGAAAGAACACTGTCATAAAAACTAATGAAAGTCATTTCAGAGTTTGAAAGTGCACACCCCATCCAAGGTGCTTGCTCTTCACCCATAAAAATAAATTTATTGTTTTGAAAATCACCAAGTTTTTCTTTAGCAATCTTAAATTTTGCAGTAATTACGTCAAAATCTTTTGATTTTTTAATCTTTTTCCTAAAGTCGTTAAAAAAATCTTTTTCTGGTAAAATATCATTCAACTCTTGTACCGGGGCTGTCCAAATAACATGTTCAACTTGAATACGTGTTTTTCCATTAAGTTCAAGCAAGTTATAATTAGAGTCTTTAGAGGTTTTAAAAAGTGCTGTGATTTGACTATGTAAAAAAATATTTTTTACATTTTGAGTTGAAAAACTATTTTTTTTAATTCCTGTTACAATATAAGTTTTCTTAGATGTAAAAATATCAATAAGATCAATTGTTGATATCTTTTTATCCCCAAAACCTATAAAAGGTATTAGTCCTTTTTTTCCACTACATAAAGTTTCTAAAAATTCAGTATCATATTTAAAAAGATCTAAATTTTTTTCTTGCGTCCAAATTAAAGATTCAAGAGAAAAAAAATTTTCTTCACCCTCCCTCATTAAAGAGCCTCCAAGTTCACCAGAACTTTCAATCAGAATGGAATCTTTACCTTTAGTTTGAAGTTTTTTAAAAACACTAAGGCCTACAAGGCCTCCTCCAACTACTAAATATTCAACCTTATTAGGGACTTTCATAATTTTAATAACATTACATCAAATCAACAGGGTCAACATTTATACTGATTCTAGACTGTGGTGGTAACTTTCCTAAAGCCTTAAGAACCCTCTTTATAAACTGCTGATGTTTTAAATCTTGTGAAAATTTTAAAACCACTTGAAAACGATATTCATTGCGTATTTTTCCTATAGGGGCTGGACAAGGACCCAAAATGCCTAAGTCTGAAAATTGAGGCCAGGCCGTTTTAAGTTGACTGCTAAGTTGAGCAAGCCTTCTAGCTAATAACTCTCCGGTTTTTTCAAATTTTGCTTTGATTAAAAAAGCAACCATTTTAGTAAATGGAGGGTAGTTAAAACTTTGTCTTATTTTAAGCTGTTCTAAGGCAAAATCCTCAAAGTTTTTTTCATTTAAATTTTCAAAAATTTTATGCTCAGGAGATCTTGTTTGAATAATAATTTCAGCCTTTTGTTCCCTCCTTCTACCCACTCGCCCAATAACTTGTAGAATCTGTTGCAGACTTTTTTCAGAGGATCTAAAATCTGGAAAAGACAGTGCTTGGTCAGCATCTAAAATACCCATAAGAGTTAAATTCGTAAAATCTAAACCTTTTGCTATCATTTGAGTTCCAATAATGATCTCAAAATTTTGGTCTTCAATATCTTTAATAGCACATGAAAGCTGATTCTTTGTATGAATTTCATCACGATCAAATTTTAAAATTCTAACATTTGGAAAAATAATATTTAAATCCCTAAAAACCTGTTCAGTTCCAAGCCCAATCCTTTGAATTCTTTTATCATTACATTTAAAGCACTTAACAGGAGCCTTCTCACCGTATCCACAGTAATGACAATAAAGATCATTTTTATTATGTAAGGTTAACGATACATCACAGTTTAAACATTTAAAGCCCTGACCACAAGAATAACACTGTATACAAGAGGCCCAACCCCGACGATTTAAAAAAAGTGCTACTTGTTTTTTTCTAGACAAATGGTTTTCAATGCTATTTTTTAACTCCTTACTTAACCAAAAAGGATCACTTTTTTCTTTTGTCATATCAACAATTTTAGGTATAAAAACCCTTTGATTAAACACTTTCTCCTTTAAACGAATGTATGAGTATTTGCCTCTTTTAACATTGTTAAGACTTTCAAGGCTTGGTGTTGCCGACCCTAAAACAATCGGGATGTTTTTAAGTTGTGCTAATTTTAAGGCTGCATCTCTTGCGTGATATAAAAACTTTTCTTCTTGTTTAAAACTAGATTCATGTTCTTCATCTAAAATAATCAATCCAATATTTTTAGAAGGGCAAAAGAGTGCTGAACGTGGACCTATTAAAATCTTTGTCTTCCCCTCAATAAAATCATACCAGGAATTAGTTTTTTGTCTTAAAGTAAGTTGACTATGGTAAACAGAAATCAGACCTCCAAAGCGTTCTATGAATCGCTTTTCAAGTTGTGGAGTTAGTGAGATTTCAGGAAGTAAGAAAAGTCCTTGTTTATTTTGTTTTAAAATCACTTCTCCAAAAAGCTCCATATAAATTTCAGTTTTACCAGAACTAGTCACACCGTGAAGAAGGTGGGTTTTAAAATTATTAAGAGGTTTTATTTTATTTAAAGCATTTTTTTGAGCATCTGTTAGTGTTGCAACTCTTGTTGAATTAAGTGTTTTAGAATTTTTACGCTTTTCTTTTCGTGGAAGTGGAGGAAATATAGAGTTTATAACCAAGCCTATAGGATAGTGATAGTATTTAGCTATCCATTTTAACCACTCTAAGTGATGAGAATCTAAAATAAGGCTGTGCTCTTTAAAAATAGTGATTTCTTTGGTTTTAAAATCAGGTTCACCAGTCTTTAAGACAACTACCCCTGTAGTATTTTTCTTCCTTAAAGGTACAACGACTTGCTCTCCAATACTAAGTTCTTTTACACAGCTGTAAGTTAAACAAGTATCTAAGGGGGCAGGAATTGCGACTTCATAATAATGCACCCGGTTACTATATGCCTTTGTTTCAATTTGAGACAACAAGTGACCGTTTTTTTAAAGTCACTTTCTTTTTAATCCGATCCAGTAGATGAAATGAATATAAAGTCACCAACATCTTTATTTAAAAAACAGGCCCCAATACCAATGCTTTTTACGCTCATGTTGCTGCTCCAAAATTGTGGAACTTCAGAAAATGATATTTCAGAGTCATTAAAAAATTATGAGCAGAGCCAAGCAGATAAACTACAGTTTGCCTTTGAGGCCACCATTGATCATATAGGTTATATGAGTTGTGATGGCACCCCTGAATTACAACAATCACCATATTTTACTTTTAAAGTTGGTGCCTATAATAATGGTGAGGGTTTAAAATTTAAAGACAATTTTATATCTTCAGTAGGCAAATTATATGAAAATAAGGAAAAACTTTTATCCTATCTTGCTCAGTCAAAAAGAAATCAAGGTGCTGGAGCAGTCATGTCTATTCGTGAATCAGGTCAATTTAGGGGGCCTTTAACCTTAGAGGAGGGCAGAATAGAGGACTTTGTTGCCCCAATACTTTGGAATCTTGGAGCAAATCAACAGCTAGCAAACCCTAGTTTTTCATCATTACTTTACGATAATCCTCAAGGAGTCAACTACCTATCAGGTTTTAATGGAGTTTTTCAAAAATCGTTTGAAACAAGCCTATACTTTCCTAATAGTTCATTTGTCCGTCCTGCCCTTGAAGGGATTAGCTATTTAGCACTTACATTTGCAGTAAATGATCTAGCAGAGAATAATGGGTCAAAAGCAAGATCACCATATGATGAAAAAGGGTTAAACCCAGCTGTAGATTCTTCAGTTTTTGGAAAAGGTTATAAAATGAAGTTTGCACAGTTTGATTCAAGAAGAATCAGTTCTCCTAGAGCTGTCCTTACTGAAGTCACCGGCTATGATTTAGAAAATGAATCAGGTCTTAATGAGAAATGGGTATGCCCCCCCAATGAACGCTACATTATTATAAGAAATACTACTGATGCCACACGTAGGTTTGATGACTCTTTAGCGTTAAAAAATAATGGGACCTCAAATAACCCCTGGAATCTAGACTATGACGATGGCGGAAAAGGTGTTGGTGGCTACTATATGGAACGCATCTATCAAGATAGCGATGATAAAGATAACGATGGCAATAGGACAGAATTAATAAAATTTAGAAATAAGGTTTTATGTCCAACAATCCCAGATGAAATGCTAAGTGGTCACACAGAGCATACAGATCCAGCATGGAAAAGAATAAGAAATCTTTTAAGCCCCGATGAGTGGTATGTATATAGAGGAGAGAGGTATAATTGTATAGTTCCTAAAAAAAACAATGGCTCCTGCTATGGGAGACTTGAGCAGCCTTCTAGTGAAAATACCTTTCTTCAGTATTTTGCAAATGAGGATTTTATTGATCAAAAGTTAGCGGATGAGCGAAACTTTCAAAGTAATACAAGTATACCAAAACCAATTAGACCCTCTATAATAGACTGTGAAGCTAGCACACCTCCAGCCTCAGCGCGTCTTTGCCCTCATATCCTGTCAGTTTGCTACAAACAATAAACTTAATTTGCGAAAAAATATAATAGACGATAAATTTTAGGAATGAAATTTTCTTTTTTATTTTTTTTGTTTTATTCATCAAATGCCTTATCACAAATTAATACCGCAAAAACTCTCGGCTTTGCTGGTGTAGGCAGCGTCAATGCTGAGTCTACAAGCTCAAACCTTCTTCAAAACCCTGCAGCTTTGAGTTTAAATGCAGATTTAGAGTTCGGTGCCGGATATGGACATGGAAAAACTCCTTTGGGCCTGAAACAGAAAAGTTACTATGCATGGAGCAAAGACAGTCTTTCCTCTTCCTTTAAGACCCACAGAAACACTAAAGTTAAGAGCTTAATTGATAGTCAGCAAGAGTCATTTCCTTTTGCAGCCGCAATTTATTTTAGTAATTATCAAATAGATTTTAAAAAGTATAAATTTTATAAACTTGCTGTTTCACATGTTATTACTAAAAAAATTAGTTTAGGCGGTTGCTTTAGCTATCTTAATGGAAAACCAAAAAGCCTAACCCTTGATAATTGGGCTGGTGATTTAGGTTTAGTGTATAGAAGGTCTGAGACGATTCACCTAGGCATTTCATGGCTTAATTTAAATTCTAATGATGACATGATAAAAAAACTTAAATTTGGTGGAGCCTTTAGACTCCCTAAGTTGGCTAAAGTATTTCTAGATACTGAGTATAATCTAGGAAATGTAGAGAATAAATGGTCCTTTGGCATTGGGTTTGAGGCTAAGGTTAGAAAATTTTTTGCCTTTAGAAGTGGCTTTTTTACTTCAACACAAGAACTTAAGGAGTATTTAGGTTTAGGACTAAGCTTTATAGGCCCTAAATTTAAAATCCACTATGGTACAAGGACAGAGCTAAAATCTAAGATCGCACTGCACAGCGTTGACTTTTCTTTGCCTTTTTGATAACTAAGGGTGTTTTAAAAGACTTCTTTTAAGGGAGATAAAAATGGCTTCAGCTACAAAAAAAACAAAGCTAAATCGCAGAAATAAGCATAAAAATGCTGGTAAAGTTAGAAAAACAAAGAATCAAAATAAAGGCACAACAGCTACTAAAGAAGCTCTCTTTGGAAACAACTAGATCTAAAAGCCTGTAAATTAAATAACAAAACACACAAGACTCTTAGTACATATACTGTCTTTTTTTAATCTTCATTGTCATCATCTTGATCAACTTCATTCATTAAATTTTCAAGACTTGTAAGGTCTTTAGGTCTTATCTTTAACAACCAGCCTTCTTCAGTACTATCATCAAAGAGTAATGTAGGATCATCAATAATTGCAATATTAGCTTCAATTACTTCACCTTCAAGTGGAGAATATATATTTATTGGTCCCTGATCAGTTTCAACTTCACCACAAATCTCTTCTGGGCCAACTTGACTGCCCTCTTCAGGTAAATCAGCTCCCCATACCTCATTTACATCATCAAACATGTCCTGCTTAATCCCAATGATTAAAACATCTTCTTCGGATTTTGCCCATAGCTCATCAGTAAACTCAACTTCAGTATCAATCATATGCTCTCCTTTTACTTGTAAATATTATTTACACAAAGCTATTTTACCCAAAACAATAAGTTTTAAGTACATTGGATCACGTCTAAGACTGTTTTAAAGATTTTATCTTTAAAAGATCTTACTTAGCACCTAGGATTTAAATTGCAAGAGCTTTAGCAGTGAATTTAATATTTTTAATTTTTCCTTGGTTTTAGACTTTAACTTACAGGCATAGTATAAATAGTTTTTTAAATCCACACTATTTTTTAAAAAAAATTTACATATACAACCTTTTTACAGTCCATTACTTTTTTCAAAAACAGCAATCCTCCCTACTCTAATCTAAAAAAAAAAGATAAGTCTTATACTCTTAAAGGAGAAAAGACTTGATACACGTTCTTAAAAATAACAAGACTATTCTTACCAACATTGCTTACGACACCACCACCCAAGCTACTGTTAAATGCCTACATTTTATTAAAACTGTACTCCAACTTGATGTTAAAATGGGAATTTATGATTCTTCATCCACAAACTATCAAGCTTTGATCCAAATGACTCAGACAAAATCTTTCATTGAATTAAAAGGAAAAATTTTTCTTCCCATATTTAAAAAAAATAAATCTATCTGGGGTTTTATAGAAATCAACTATAAATCAAAAAAACCTACTCTTGTTAAAGTCAAAAAAGCTCTTCAAACAATTAAAGATATGATTGAGCCCGAACTAGAAACTCCTTTAAATGATTTTTCTAAAAATAATTTAAATTACTCTCTTCTTGTTTTTGGAGGAACCTTTGAAAACAATCATAAAATAGCCTCAAATATTTTCCAAAATAAAAAATTCACTTCATTTATTAATTTGACAGAATGGATTCAACAAGATGATTTATTTTCATTAAAGACCTTATGTGAATTTTCTGACAACCTTCTCTTCGTTCCTGAAGTTCTTAATTTAAATTTAAACCAACGTTCAATCCTAGCCCTCTACTCTATACTCCCTGATCAATTAAAAAAATCATCTTTAATTGCTTGTACTAAAACTACCTTTAAAAACCTATCCTCTTTAATTAAAGATGAAAAAGGCTTTCTATCAGCATTTTCTAAAAGAAAAGTACATTTTAATAAATACTTTTAAAATATTAAAGGTTTGTTAAAAACACTACATAAAAATCAACACTAAATTTTTAATAATTCTATTTATGTAGCCATTCATCTATTTTTAAATGCTTTTAACATGCTTGCCAGAGTTTTTAACTCTAATTTTAATGTAAAAACTACCACTCATAGCTTTATTGCTCTAAAATCAAAATAGCTTACTGGAGAGTTATTTTGAATATTGGTGTTGAAAAATTTATTGCTGAAAAATTAAACATTGCTTTTAAAACTACCCCCTTAGCCGGAGATGCTGGAACTAGGCAATATTTTAAAATTAAGAGTGAAGTAGGCGACAAATATATCCTCTGCGTCTACAAAAAAAATGAGCTGACCTCTTTTGACTACTTTTTAAACATTAATAAAATGTTTAAAGACCACGGTATAAATACTCCTCATATTCTACACACTAGTAAAAACTTAGGTTTAATGATTTTAGAAGATCTTGGAAAAATTACTTTAGAAGAGGCCTTTAAGAGCAAAGCAAACCTTTTCTTTTATCGCAAGGCCATTAATACTCTTATTAAAATCCAGGGCATTAAAAAACACGAGGGCTCTATAGCGCACAGCTACGCATTTAATATTGAAAAATTAAATTGGGAATTTAATTTTTCCTTAAAACACTTAATAAAACTTTATTCTTTTAATATAAAAGACATAGATATAATAAAATTAAAGAAAGAATTTAATTTAATTTCAACATACTTATTCTCTTTACCACAAGTAGTAACCCATAGAGATTACCATTCAAGAAACCTCATAGTTAAAAATAATAAGGTTTATACAATTGATTTTCAAGATGCTCGCTTAGCAAACCCTTTTTATGATTTAACAAGTTTAATTGAAGATACTTACACAAACCTTCTTATTAAAAATAAGAAGGTTTTAATTAAATACTATTTAGATCACTCAAATATTTCTTTTAATCAAAATTTTAATAAAAACTATAACCTTCAAGCTTTACAACGCTCTTTTAAAGCCTGTGGAAGTTTTGCAAGATTAAAAAATACTATTAAAACAGATAAGTACCTTAAATATCTTGCCCCATCTATTTTAAATATTAAAATTTACTTAAAAGAATTAACAGATTACCCAGAGTTTTTAAAATTTATTAACCTTTGTTCTAAAAAAGAAACTTTATAAATGACTAAATCTGCTTTTCTTTTAACTGCTGGGTTTGGGAGACGATTTCAACCACATACAAATTTCTTGCCGAAACCAGCACTTCCATTCTTTAATCTTCCTCAAGCCCTTTATCCTTCTGGACTTTTAAAAAATGTAGGTGTTAGCGAGTTTTTTTATAATTCCCACCATTTATCAAAAGAGCTTGATGCCGCTTTAAAGCCTTTCTTTAAAAAGAATAGCATTTTTGAAAAAAAGATTCTTGATAGTGCAGGAGGTATTGCAAATGCTAAAAAATATTTAATTTCTGATGAACATTTTTGGGTTGTTAATGGAGATTCTTTTATTACAGCTTTAAATAACGAGATTATCTTAGAGGCCTACGATTTTCATTTAAAAACAAATTCAATAGCAACTCTTATTGGTATTAAAAAAACAAACCCCTCTTTAATTGGCCTTGGTGTCAACTCCAATAATATTCTTACTCATATTGGAAGAGGCCCTAAAACACTACACTTTGTAGGGCTTTATATTTTTAGCAAAGAAATATTTATTTTTTTAAAGCTTAAAAAATCACATATTTTAAAAGATATTTTATTAAAAAACTTTAAAGGAAAAGTTTCTGTGTTTAATGCCAGTAAAGGTCTAACATGGTTTGAAACAGGGAATGAGCTAGATTTTATAAATTGTCATAAAATTGAGGCTAAAAAAATCCTAATAGAACAAGAAGCTTCTTTTGTTTATAAAACACATAAAATCTGGAATAAAAACCCAGAAGCTCTTCTTGAACAATTTTTGCAAAATAAAATTTGGGGTAAGAAAAGTGTTAATCCACACAAGTCTGATTTTTTAATTCTTCCAGAGAATCTTAAAGATGATTCTGGAAATTTTAAAACTTGTGTAATCACTAAAGATCTTGTTTTTCCAAAAGATCAACTTTTTAAAAACAAAGTACTAATCAATGCGTCCCAGTGGACTTAAAATTTTATCAACCCCCATATAAGATAAATCTAATTTAAAATCTAAAATTTTATTCGCAGCTAAAAAAGCAAAGGCCCCACCTTCTACAGCCTGAATAGGCCAACCAATACTTTCACTTGTTAAAACTTTAACTCCTTTTAAAGATTCCTCTAATCTTTTTAAAAGATAACAGTTGTATGCCCCTCCCCCAGATACAATAAGCAGTTTAATTTTTCTATTTTTTATTTTATCAATTATAGGAAGTATTGTTATTTCCGAAAGAGTTGCTAGAATATCTTGAGAAGATAAGTTTTTCATTCTTTTTAAGATTGTATTTAATTCAACTTCAGAAAAATCCTTTCTTCCACAACTTTTTAGAGTTTTCTTTTTTAGAAAGCTATTTGTAACAATATACTCTTTAGCTAATTTTATATGAGGCACACCTCTTAGTGCTGTCTTGCCACCACGATCAAAATCTTTAAAGAAAAGTTTTCTCATTGCTCCATCTAAAAAAATATTTCCAGGACCAACATCCGTTGCATTTAATTTCTTACCCTCTTTAAAGGTAATATTAGATATACCCCCTATATTTAAAAACCCCCAATTTTTTTTATGTCCCATTATAGCATTGTGAAACAAAGGAGCTAAAGGTGCTCCCTGCCCCCCAATGCTTAGAATTTTAGCTCTAAAATCACTCACTACAGGAACATTAAAACGTTTTAAATACGAGGGCTCACCTATTTGCACTGTTGCTTTTGGAGCTTGATGAAAAACCGTTTGCCCATGAAGGCCAATTAAATCTATTTTCCATTTTTTTATTCTTTGAATTTTATCAAGAGAATCAGCATAAAACTTGCCTAGTTTAAAATGTAAAAGCTGGGAATCTCTAAAACTCATTCTACCTTCAGCCAAATTAAATAAAGCCTTCTTCATATGCTTAGAGTACACAACAGATCCCATATCTTTGTATTTAAATTTTTTTATATTTTGTTCTACCAATACAAAATCAACACCATCTAAACTCGTACCACTCATGATCCCAACAATATTTAATTTTGTCATTTTTTTTATCCTATATATCATGCTTTATTTTTACCATACTTTCTTTAAACCCTCATAGACAATTTTTTCCTTTCTCTTAATCTATTATTCTCATACTATTAAGAACTAATAGCTTTTTAATAAACATTAAGCTATTTAACTAATGGAGTTTAAATGGTTAAGGCCCTAATCTATAGATTGCTTTTACTTACTCCTCTTATCTTTATCATTTCGTCTATAACGTTTTTAATTATTCATTTCATCCCCGGCGATCCTGTTGATCTCATGCTTGGAGACTATGCTCTTGAATCCGAACGCGAGAGCCTACGCCTATCCTTAGGGCTTTCAGGAAATCTTTGGGATCAGTACCTTTATTTCATTTCCAATCTTTTTAAATTCAATTTAGGAAATTCTATCTTTTCAGATTCCTCTGTAACAAAACTTATAATACAAAGAGTTCCGGCTACCTTAGAGCTGACTTTAGTCTCGATTCTTATGTCTTGCCTATGGGGAATTCCTTTAGGTGTTCTTACCGCAAGTACAAAATCTAGCAGCCTTGATTTTATAGGAACCTCTTTAGGTGTTTTAGGAATGTCTGTTCCTGGCTATTTTCTTGGACCTATTCTTATATGGATTTTTTCAGTTAATCTAGGCATATTGCCTGTTGGGGGCAGAGAAGGCCTTTTAAATCTAGTTCTTCCAAGCTTAAGCCTAGCTCTTCCTCTTGGCGCCATATTAATGCGTATGACAAGAGCGGCAATGCAAGAGGTGCTTACTCAAGAATATATTCAAGTTGCTTATGCAAAAGGAATTACAAAAAAAACACTCTATTTCAAACATGCCCTTAAAAATGCACTTATTCCCATCATTACTATTATAGGCCTTCAAATAGGAACTCTTCTAACAGGAACGGTCATCACAGAAACTATCTTTAGTTGGCCTGGCTTAGGCACTCTGCTTTTTGATGCTATAAACCAAAGAGATTACCCCATTGTTCAAGGCTGCATCATCATTATTGCTTGTATCTATGTTATTGTAAATTTTTTGACTGATGTTTTATATACCATTGTAAATCCAAAGGTTACCAATATATGAAAAAACTAAATATGTTTTTCATAACTGGAGTGTTTTTGATTACAAGCTTTTTACTCCTTGGCATCTACAGCTTTGGAATTTCTTATGAAGAGGCCAACAGCATTTCTTTAAACTACAAGTTCCAAACACCTTCTTTAAATTTTTTAATGGGAACTGATGAAACTGGAGCCGATCTTTTTAAAAAAATTGCCGTTGGAACAAGGATTAGTTTAACAATTGCTTTTTCAGTAGTTTTTATAAGTTTAATTGTTGGTCTTATTTATGGTTCAATTTCAGGTTATATCGGTGGTAGAACAGATTCTTTTTTAATGCGAACTCTGGATCTATTTTACTCTTTTCCAGGTTTCTTATTAGCTCTAGCACTCGTTTGTGTATTAGGCCCCTCTATTCAAAATCTTATTCTTGCGCTCTCGCTTACTAGTTGGACTGGCTTTGCAAGACTTGTTAGAGGGGAAATTCTACATATTAAAGAACAAGATTTTATACAAGCAGCTCGATCAATAGGAGCTTCACCAATAAGGATTATAGTTTTTTATTTCTGGCCTAACTTAGCTGGTGTTTTGCTTGTACAAAGCACTTTTTCTCTAGCAGGAACTCTTATTGTTGAATCCGGTTTAAGCTTTCTAGGCTTAGGAGCTCCAGCACACATTCCCACCTGGGGCTCTATACTGAATACAGGAAAATTTTACCTTGTTGAAGCCTTACATATCTCATTTTTTCCTGGAATTTGCATAGTTTTACTTGTCCTCGGCTTTAATCTTTTAGGTGATGGATTAAAACAAATCCTTGACCCTAAAAAAACTTCTATCATTTAATACGTAAATGAATAAAAAAATAAAATTAGCTCAGTTTTTATGGACAGGATTAAAAGGAACAACAGTTTCAAAGGAAGAAGAAGAATTTTTAACAAAAACTCCTCCCGGAGCAATTATCTTATTTACTAGAAATTATAAATCTTTAAATCAACTTTGGAAACTTACTAAAAACCTTCAAAAGATTGCCGCAAACAACGGTTTAAAAAAACCTTTTATAATTGGAATTGATATGGAGGGGGGAAGAGTGCAGAGGCTAAAAACACCTTTTACCATTTGGCCTTCAATGAAAAAGCTTGGAGATATTAACTCAACAACTCTAGCCTTTAATTTTGCAAAATCCATGGGCAAAGAACTTAGAGCTGTTGGAATCAATTTTAACTTTTCTCCTTGCACAGATACTTTACTAAATAACAAGAATAACGTTATTGGTGACAGGGCTTTTTCCAACAATCATCATATTGTTGGAAAGCTAGCTTCTTGTATAATTCGTGGCTTTAAAAAAGAAAATATTCTTACCTGCATTAAACATTTTCCAGGACACGGATACTCCGCTCTTGATAGCCATAATGAGTTACCTATTGATGACCGCAGGCTAGAAGACATTCATGAAATTAACGCTTTTAAAAAAACTCTTAAAACTAAACCTGAATTTATCATGCCTGCACACATTATATTCCCAAAAATTGATCCCTATTTTCCAGTTACTCTTTCTAAAACATGGATAAAAAATGTTTTAATTGATCAATTTAATTGCAGGTCATTTCTAATTTCAGATGATTTAGATATGGGGGCTCTTAATAATTATGACTTTGATATGATGGTTAAGCGCATTTATAACTTAGGATTTCATCAACTTTTATTCTGTCACAGTCATGAAAAAGCCCAAAAAGCTTTGGAGTTACTAAACCAATCTTGTGAACTTGATAAAATTAGACTCAACCAAATTCTAGATTTAAAAGATAATACTCATCTTCTTGGACCTGATATTCTCAATGATGATATAATAGGGCACAAAGAACATAAAAAAATTGCTGATCAATTTAAATAATTATTCTATTTTTAAAACACTCATAGGAGCTCATTATGCTTAAAAAAATTATTACCCTATCTATAATATGTACTTTTTCATTTACGGTATTTGCTGAAAAAAATATTTTCACTGATGAAGAGTTTAAACAAAATGAGTTTGATCTTATAAGCAAGGACTTAGTTGCAGCCTTTGCTCATACTATAAACTCTGGAGGTTCATCTTTAGGAAAAATTTGGGGCCTTGAAGCCGGTATTGTTGCAGGTATTTTATCCTCTAAGAATTTAGAAAATGTTGCTAAAAACATTTCTGGCATAAAACAAGACAACTTTTCATACATACCTTACGCTGGTTTTATTGCAGGCGTTACACTTCCTTTTGGAATAGGTTATGAGTTAAATATAATTCCTACTCTAGGTCTAGATTTCGAAAACGACTCCTTTTTTAATACCAGCACTGCTTTAAGATGGTCCGTAACTGACCTTATTCCAATAGTAGGAACATTCTCACCGTTAAAAATTGCTCTAAAAGCTGCTTTTGGGAAAACAGCAGTTAAGTATACCTTTAATATTAATACAGACTCTGAAGAAAAAACTGATTTTAAACTTAATAATACTGAGCTTGGTATTGTTGCAGGATTTAATTTATTTTTAATTGAACCTTATCTTGGCTTAAGTCATGTCAAATCAAAAACTAGATTACACGCATCAACCAATATTAAAATTCCAGGTATCATTACAGAACAGACTTTAAAATCAGATTTATCAGGAACCAGAACAATTATTGGTCTTTTATTTAAACTACCCATATTTAGAATTGGTCTAGAATGGTCTAATTTACAAGATTCTAATAGATACACAGCAAAGCTGTCTTTAAAAATTTAAAAACCCTCTCATAACCCATCTAGTTTTTTATAAAAATAGTTAACCCGAATTCGAACTTTTTAAATCTGCTGTAACATTCTATTCTCATGGGTTTGAATACGAATTGATAGCTTAAAAGGGCGCAGAAATATGCTGTTAGTGCTGACAAAACATTTATCACAAAGTTTAAACTTTGATGTCAAGAGTGTTCAATGTGAAACTCTTCTTTTAAAATTCCAAAAACAGTCTCAACAATATATCTTTTCCTCAGTAACAGTTTGTCAAATAGTGGAACAAACCTATTTTTCATATTTGATTTTAAATTCGTAATCAACTAAACACCTTTAGCCATAAGTTTTTTAAAGAACTTCTGGAAGATGTCCCCCTTATCACCAAAAAATTTTCCTAAAAAAAAACCATGAGCAAGATCTTCTAGAGGTTTTTTATCATGTACATTTCCTGGAGTTATTGTGAAGTTTAAAAGCCCCCCTTTGTGAGAAATAATGATGTGAACTTTAAACCCAAAGAACTAAGCCATTGTTAACCTTCCTTTCTTTGCAAGCCTTTTAAAGGTTTCGTGTCGGTTGATTCTTTTGTTATTGCAAACAACTAAAGGGCTTAAATCAACTATGGAAATTTTAGTGCAAAGATTTGATTGCATCAACGAGTGTAGAAAAATAAAAAGATGTGGAGCCAAAGATTTTTTAAGTTCTACAAACCTGTTGTAAGATAAGCGTTTTGGGAAATCTGCTTTTAAAAAGCTTTAAGTATAGCCCTGTGTAGAAAGCCTTAAAATTCCTGAACCCAGAAAATTAAAATAATAGACATATGGTGATCACTTCTGATTCTGATAACGCCGGGGGAAAACCTTCCTTCTTCTTACTGGATATAAGCTTGCGTTGCTCTTTATGAAATCCTAAAATAAAATCGCCAACAAGAGTAAAAACTTCTATAAGTTGATTCTCTTTAATCATTCCCAGCTTCTTTTTTGCAGATTAGTTAAAAACAAAAAATAAATCTTACAAAAGACTGGGGTGATCTTTTATTTATTCAGGGCTTAGATCCTGAATAAGTCCAAATTCGGGTTAGATAAGATTTCATAGGTTTAAGAGTATCCACGCATGGACTTTTCTAGCCTCAAGTAAGCCTCTTTTTTCCTCTTTAGTTGTGGTTTGATTGTAAGCAGCTAAGTTCTTAAAATGAATTCTTTTACGTTTTAAAAGCTTAAGGGCCCTGACAAAGCCTCTAACTCCACTTTTCTTTTAAAAAAAACCTTTTTGTCTTATCAACACTTGAATAATTTATACTTGTAAGTTTAATTAAATATTTAACTTTCAAAAAGGTAATTATAATGTTTATTAAACGTACTTTTTTTATATTTTGTTTTTGTGCCATCAATTCTCAACCTTTAAGAGCTCAAGTCAGTTCTTTTTCTCAAGCAAGCTCACCTAGATCCAACCCCAATATTAGCGTTAATGTATTAATGTTAGGACGCACTGGAAATAGTGGAGAAAGCGCCTTATCTAAAAACCCGAATGGACTTCAACTTCAAGAAGTTGAGACAAGGTTTACCTCAAACATTGACAGTTACTTTATGGGTAATGTCGTGCTTGCTATTGAAAAAGAAAATGAGGAGTTTAAAGTTGAACCCGAGGAAGTTTTTATTCAAACACTTTTCCTACCTTCTTTTACAATTAAGGCTGGAAAATTCTATGCCCTTTTAGGACGCCACAATCATCTTCACACTCACTCGTTTCCATTTATTAATAAACCCCTCACAAATGAAATTTTATTAGGAGAGGAAGGTTTAAATGAAGAAGGGGTAGCTATATCTTACTTGGTTCCAACCTCTTGGTATTTTGAAATAGTTGCACAGGGTTTTTCAGCAACCAACGAAATTCTTTTTAATAGCACGAGTAAAAACGATATTACAGGCATTTTATTTATAAAAAACCTTTGGGATTTAAGTGATGCTTCAACATTTGAATTTAATCTTGCCTATGCAAATGGAAAAAACTCATTTAATGGAACAACTTACCTTTATAACGCCTCTGCAACTTATAAGTGGCGCCCTATTCAAAAATCTATAAACCATAGCTTTTCTTGGACCATTGAGTTTTTACAATCTCACAGAGAAAATGCTACAAAGGATAAAAAAATTGGTGGTATTAGTTCCTGGGCACAATGGCAACTTACAAGACGTTGGTGGCTGCAAGGACGAGGCGAGTACCTTGGACTGCCAAAACCGGATGCTGGCACAATAACAAAATATTCAGCCCTTGTAGGGCTTGCCCTAACTGAATACTCAGCTTTAAGACTTCAATACGATAAGATTAACCAAAATTCTCATAGCAAAAACGAGCACCATATTTCCTTACAGTTAAATGTTAGCCTTGGCGCACATCCAGCGCATAACTACTAAGAAAGTAAGTATGAAAAAAATCCTTATTTTTTTACTAATATCATCACTCACCCCAGTGACAGCCTTTGCTAAATTAAATGTGCTCACTACCACTACCACCTTAAAATCCATTGCAAAAAGTATTGGTGGCAAATATGTCAAAGTTAATTCAATTACAAAAGGGACACAAGATCCTCATTTTGTGGAAGCAAAACCTTCATATATGGTAAAAGCTAGACAAGCTGATTTAATAATTGCTGTTGGTCTAGACTTAGAGATTGGGTGGCTACCAAATATTATCCGAGGCTCACGAAATCCTAAAATTATGGATGGAGGCCCCGGCTATTTTCAAGCCAGTCGTTTCATTACCCCTATTCAAGTACAAAAAGGTCGAGTTGACCGCTCTAAAGGTGATATTCATGCACTTGGAAACCCCCACTTCATACTTGACCCCCTTCGCACCATAAAAATTGCTAAAGCCCTTTCTAAAAAATTCTCTAAACTAGATCCCAATAACGAAATTTACTATAATCAAAATGCAAAAACTTTTGAAAAAAAAATCAATCAAAAGCTTTTAAAATGGCATAAAAGAATTAAACAAAAAGGAATAAAAAAAGTTGTCACTTATCACAAAACACTTAGTTATTTTCTTCACCGCTTTGGCTTAAAACTGTCAGGAGAAATTGAAACTAAGCCCGGAGTGCCACCAACTATAAAATATATTCTTTCTCTTATGGAAACTATTAAAAAAGAAAAAGTCTCCTGTATCTTAGTTGAAAGCTTTTTTGAAACAAACACTGCTCAAAGAATAAAAAAAAATGTCCCTCTTCAAATTAAAGTCATACCAACTGAAGTCAATGCAACAAAAAAAGCCACAAACTATGAGGCTTTGATTGAAACCATAGTAGCCTCAATTGAAAGTTGTACAACAAAAAAATAAACCCTGGATAGTTTATGAACGATGTCATTTTATTCCTAGCCCCTCCCTTTATGATGTGCCTCATCTTAATAGGTATTCACTGTTATCTAGGACTTCACGTCCTTGCACGGGGTGTGATTTTTGTTGATCTTGCCTTAGCTCAAGTTGCTGCTTTAGGAAGCCTATTTGCTTTTTTATTTAATTTTGAACACTCTGATACAGCCACATATTTTATTTCATTAACAGGAACCATCATCGCCGCACTGTTTCTTTCTCTTGCCAACCTTTATCGAAATAAATTTTCTCAAGAAGCTATAATAGGAATTCTGTATGCTTGCTCCACAGCTTCTATTATTTTAATTGCTGATAAGATGAGTCATGGAACTGAACACATAAAATATGCTCTAGTCGGTCAACTTCTTTGGGTAACTTGGAGCGATGTTTTAAAAGTTACCGCCATTTATAGTATCGTTTCTACTATCCACTATATTTTAAGAAAGCCCCTCATAGACAATTCATTTGGAAAAAACTCTCATTGGAAATGGGATTTTATTTTTTATGCTCTTTTTGGTGTAGTTATTACAAGTTCAGTTCATGTGGCCGGAGTGTTATTGGTGTTTTCATTTCTCATTGTCCCTGCTGTTTTAAGTTCAATCTTTTATAAAAGACTCTTTCCTAGACTTTTATTAGGTTGGGGCGTGGGCTTTGTTTTAAGCGTTTTAGGAATGTCGCTTTCTTATTGGCTAGATCTTCCAGCAGGTGCTTTAATTGTAGTTGTGTTTACCTTAGTTCCTATTTTCGTAGTTCTAGGCATGAAAACTATTAAAGCACCTTAAAAAAACTTTATAGTGAATCTTTTGTCAGTATTAACTGGGTATTGCCTGCGCGCTTTTAAACCGGTAATACGTGTCATGAAAATAGAATGTTAAACTAGATTTAAAAAGTCCAAATTCGGGTTAACTAAACTCTTAGACTCAACTGACTTAGAAAAATTAACTCTTACCTTAAGGTTTCTTTTCTCTTCATCTTTTAACTAGAGTTTAAAAATTTAGATTTTTAGATAATTTTTAATTCATCAGGCCAGGGAACTTTAAAAGTAAGGAGTTGTCTTGTTAAAGGATGTTTAAAGTTAAGTTCTTTAGCAACTAAGGCAAGACGTTTTAACTTCTTAGCTTTAGATTTTAAGATAGGATCTTGTAGATCATTTATTTTTTTTTTCGAGCTATAAATAGGATCGTTTAAAATAGGATGACCTTTTTCTGACAAGTGAACACGTATTTGATGTGTACGACCAGTTTCTAAGGAAAGTTCTACTAGACTAAGACTACCCTGCTTTAAAACTTTATAATGTGTAATCGCAATTTTTCCGACCTTTTGACTTAAAAACTTCTTTCTATCTCTAGGGTTTCGTGAAAGATTTGTCCTTAATGTTCCTTTTTGAATTTTTAATTTACCAAAAATAAGAGCCCAATAAATTCGACAAGCCTCTTTATTTTTAAATTGTTCACTTAAAGACTCAAAAGCAATTTTAGTTTTAGCTAGAACTAAAAGACCACTAGTATCCTTATCAAGTCTATGCACAACTCCAGGACGAATAGAGTCATTCTTTAAAAGTTTATCAAAGAGCGCGTTTACAAGAGTTCCATCAAGATTTCCTGCCCCAGGATGAGTAACAAGACCAATAGGTTTATTAACAACAATTAGATCATTATCTTCAAAAATTATTTCAACAAAAATTTCCTGTTGAAATGCCATAATTTTTTTTTTTAACAACGTTGTCATTGTTATTTCAATTGAATCATTTAAGTTTAATAATAAAGAGGCTTTAACTTTATTTTTATTTACGGTAATTGCTTCAGATTTTATCATTTTTTGAATTTGTATTCGACTAAAATCAGGATATAAACGACTAATAAAAAGATCAAGTCTTTGAATAGTATTTTTAGATTCAACAATATAGGTTTTTTTATTTTCTAAATTCATCTAAAGATTTCAGATATTCTTTTGTAAAAGCAATAGGGTTTATTCCTAAAAGTTGACAAATTTGTATGACAAAACCACGAACAAAAACCCTTGAGGGTAGATTCTCAAAATCTTCCTCCTCTACGGCCAAAATACTTGTTTTTGATATTTTTGAAAAAGAAGAAATTTCATCAAGAGAAATATTTTTATATTTCCTAATTTTTTGTAAAAAAGATCCTGAACAATCATTAAGAAATTTTATTTGATCTTCAGTAAAAGTATCTTTATTAAAATCTTTAATTAAAAAACCGTCTTGTGCAGAAGCTGCTTTAGTATGATTTGATTGATTTATGTGAAGAGATAAATCTGGATTAGCGGGATTTAAAGTTTTTGATTGAATATTTTTTGTATCATGCCCTCGCCTTAGGTCCTGATTTTTAAGTGTTGTATAAGCACTCTCTATTAATTTATGAAGATCCTTGGCCTCTTCTTGACTAAACATACTGTAAAGAGCGGCGCTAGTAGGACTATAAGTTTCCTTAGCTTCCATATACGCACGTTCAATTTCTTGAAGAGTGGCATCTTCAGAAATTTGAAGAATTTCATAAAAATTTTGTTTATTAGTAATCATGCTGCAATATCAATATAACCCACATTAATCTTATTTTCAATTTTCGAAAATAAAGTTCTAAATTCTCTTAAAACCTCTGAA
Organism: Bdellovibrionales bacterium; assembly: GCA_965205945.1. Taxonomy (GTDB): domain Bacteria; phylum Bdellovibrionota; class Bdellovibrionia; order Bdellovibrionales; family UBA1609; genus JALZUR01. The sequence continues at coordinate 455,583 of CBDBIB010000001.1, forward strand.
TCTGGAGATTCTAAGAAAAGAGGCTTCATAGCTCGAACAGATTGCCATACATAGTTATCAAAATCTAGGTGTCCAAGAAAGTCTACTTCTTGGCCAAAGTACTGCCTTGAAATATTTGAAAATGATCTGCCAACCTTTTGATCTCTTAGCACACGACACTGGTTAATTATTATTTGTGGTTTATAAGTTAAAATTTCTTGAACAATGAGATTTCCAGTTTGTGGAAATTTTACTGTTAAATATCTTAGCAAATCTGAGGGAGTTTTAATGCCTAAATCTACCTTATTATTTAATATTGAATTAATAGTGTTCTTAAATCCATGCTGTTTAGCTACACTTTTAAGGTTACTATAGAAAACTTCTTTAAGAAAATCATATGTATTCTCAATACTAATAGGCTCAGGGGTGCTTACAGTTAATTGCACATCCGAACATGAAAAGGCTTGGATTGTTTTAGTGTCTGCCCCTGTACCAAGGTCATATACAATTCGATCAAAACCAAGTTTCCTAGCTTCTAAAAACAGCTGGTTTAAACTTTTAGCATCGATTTTATGAGCTCCATAAAAATCAGCGGCTCCTCGAATTATACTAAGATTTGTAAACTCTGTAGGAACAACGGCTTTTCTTAGGTGAGATACTTTTCCAAATAAATAGTCCTTTGCTGAAACACCGCTTCCAGCCACACACAAGTAAGTATGAGCGTTGGCACCCTTAAAATCTAAGTCGATAATAAGAGTTTTTAAGCCTCCTTTGGCTAAATAAAGGGCTAAATTGCTAGTAATGAATGATTTTCCGACCCCACCCTTACCACCACCAAGAGCATAAACTACGGTTTTATTAAACCCACCATTTTTCTTAAATCTATTACTACAATTTTGCTTTATCATATCTGATTTTCTCTTCGGCTTCAGATTTTCTTAAATAGAGAGGATAAAAGTCTAAATATGTACAAGCCTTAAGGTATGCACAGATGTTAGTCTTGTTTGTAAATGATGAAGCTATGTTTTCAACAGTTAGATTTACTTTTTGAACTGATGAATCTAAATAATCAAAACTAGAGTATTTATTTCTAAGCTCATTAAGCTTTTCATGTGCTCCATTAAAATTTATTTCCTCATACCAAGTCATATTTATAAGCGTAAACTTAGAGGTAAAACTTTTATTTCCTACAGAAGGGATAATAACATGAAACTGAGTAAGATCATTTTTTTTAGAAAGGATGTTTTGAGCAATCGGTGAGAAACTGCTACATAACGTGATAGGAATTTTTCCTGCAGCAAAAGAAAGTGATTTTATAAATGCAGCCCCAACTCTAAGACCGGTAAAACTTCCAGGACCTTGGACAAAAAATATATGAGAAAGGTTTTTAATTTCAAATTGAGAAGTAAGTTTTAAAAATTTTAAAAAAAGCACATTACTATGATAAACCTTTTTATTCCATACCTGTTGATTTAAAATTTTACCAGAAGGGCAAAGTACTGCAAGGGCTCCATTTAAACTAGAAGTGTCTAAAAGCAGTCCCCAATGTTTAGTATCACCATCCTGAAAAAATAATTTGTGAGAAGTCATTAAATATAGTATATACGATCAGTAACAGAATTAAAACAACACCAATTTGCTGACCAATCATTTTTACCCTCATACTTACAGGATTTCCGGTAACAACTTCAATAAAATAGAAAAATAAATGCCCTCCATCTAGTACAGGAATAGGTAAAAGGTTTAAAAGAAAAAGATTTATAGAGATTATGGCCATTATTTTAATAAAATAAGTCCATCCAATATTTAAAGAGTCTTTTGCAATTTTACCAATGGAGATTACACCACTTAAAGTTTTATGTGAAATCTCTCCTGTTAAAAGCTTCTTAAAACCTAAAAAAGTTGTTTTAACCCAATGTATAGATTCTGTTACTGCATATTTAAAAAGATCTTTTATAGAAGTAAAACTTCTTATAACAGTGACTGGTGGAAGATATTCTAGTCCAGATAAAATGCCAATAGTTGGGCGATACTTAACTTGTCCAGTAGATGTAAGAAGTTGTGTTTGCACAGGGGTTACAGAAATATTTTTTTCTCCATCTGTATTAGCAATAAGCAGGGTAACACTTTCGCCTTTAGCAGTTGATTTAATTGCAGCTACAAGATCTTCCCATTTTACAAGCTTAACACCACTGATTTTAAGAACCTGATCTCCTGCTTTTAAACCTGCTTTTTCAGCAGGAGACCCTCTTTGAACCTGATCAACCATAAGTTCAGAATTTACAAAGCCTAAATTTGCAAAGTTCCACGCAAGTCCATTTGAAGGAATTTTTTTTTGTATAACTTGTCCAGAAGCTTTTTTAATTGAGATTTTTAAATCTTGAGTTGTAGAAGTACCTAATATAGCTTTTTTAAGTTCATAAAAACTTTTAATTTTTATAGAATTAATCCCTATAATTCTTTCAATTGAAGAAAATCCATTATCATTATTTAATAAATTTGATTTATAATCGATTCCAACTCGAGAAGATCTTCTTAATAAGTTAAGACCTTGAATATGACCAACCTTCTTTAAATCAGAAATAGGACTCGTGTTGTCTTTAATAATTATAGGGGCAAGAATAGATTCTAGTTTACCGTTTAATCGTAAAACTTTAAGACGTGCATTAGACCCATCTTTAAGATATCCAAGCTCTTTAGTAAAATCTGTAAAATATTTTACAGGTGTTTCATTCACAGATTGAATAATATCACCATACCTTAAACCTGCTTGATATGCAGGAGTTGCAGGATTAATATCTCCTAAAGAAACAGCAACTTCAGGTGAACCCAACATTCCAAGCATTAAAAATAAAACAAAAGCAAAAATTAAATTCATGATTGGTCCAGCTGAAACAATAGCTATTTTTTTAAATACATTTTGATGATTAAAACTTTTGCTTTGGTCATTTATGGGAATATTGTCTTTGTTACCATCGCCATACATTTTTATATAGCCACCAAGAGGGATTAAACTTAAGCAATATACAGTTTCTCCGTTTTTCCAAGAAAAAAGTTTTGGTCCAAAACCAATACTAAAAATTTCAACACGAACTCCACATATACGGGCTACAATAAAATGCCCCCATTCATGAATAAAAATAAGAGCGCCTAAAAGTAGAAAAAACGGCCCAATATAGGCTAGTTTAGATATTATAAAATCCATACTAGAATTGTAGAAGAAGATAACTTAAAATACTAGCAAAAAGCAGCCCATCTAAACGATCAAAAAAGCCGCCATGCCCAGGAAGAAAATTTCCAGAGTCTTTTATTTTACTAGTACGTTTAATAACAGATTCAGTAAGATCTCCTGTTAATGCGGCAAGTAGTATTAGTGAACTCAATAAAATTTTTAATAACAAGGAGTCAAATCTTTGTAAAAAAGAAAACTCCCTAAATTCTTGATCTAAGACTAAAGTTATAGGAATGCATGTTAAACCTGCTAAAAGAGCACCTTCAATAGTTTTTGAGGGAGAAGATAGCGGATAAAGTTTTACTAAGAAAAGTTTACCACCAAACAATTTGCCCCAAAAATATGAAAATGTATCAAATAATGCAACTATAAAAAATAAAAAATACACAGATTCAAACCGTGGTGACATTACTAAATGTGTAAGAAGAAACGTTGGAGCAATTAAAGAGTAGAATAAAAATATATAAAGCTTACTGTGATTAGAATAAAAGGACTCCTCATGTGTTGAGATTTTTCGATGAGCCCACATCCAAACGATAATTTCAACTAAACAAAATAAAAGAAGGTTGTTTAAATTCGGGTATAAATAAAAACTAATAAAATGTATTAAATGAAAAGGTAGTAAAAAGAGAAAATCTCTTTTTTTCTTAAATACGAGCGTGCCACATTCAGTAGCTATAATCATAAAAACAAAAATACAAAGCACATAAAGCCCATCAGCTTTAAAAAACATATGTATTATAAACAAAATTAATCCACTAATTAGTGCAGATAAAGTTCTTTTTATTAATGAAAAATTCATTTAAAGTTGAGCTCCTAATTTAGAAAATTCAACCGCTGTTCCAAAACGTCGATTTCTTTTCTGGTACTCTTGTAGTGCCAATTCTAAATCTTGTGGTCTAAAATCTGGCCAAAGTGTTTTTGTAAAATAAAGCTCCGCATAAGCAGATTGCCAAAGCATAAAATTAGAAAGCCTTTGCTCTCCACTAGTTCTGATAATGTAATCAGGTTCAGGTATGCCATCAGCAAATAAAATTTTACAAAGACTAACTTCAGTTATAGGCACAAAACTATTTTTAATGTGTACATTAATTGCTGAAATCAACTCTTGTCGACCTCCATAATTTAAAGCTAATACAAGATTTAAACCTGTGTTTGTAGAGGTTTTTTGAACAATGTTTAAAATATTTTTTTTAAGCTTTAAAGGAAGAGGGTTTAAATCACCAATAACTCTTAAACAAACATTATTAGAAATTAAATAGCCTTGTTTTTTTTTAATATGACGATCAAGAAGTTTGAATAAAAAATTAACTTCTTCTTTTGAGCGAGACCAGTTTTCAGTACTAAAAGCATATAAGGTTAAAAATTTAATAGAGGTCTTATGAGCACAATATTCAACAATTTGTTGTGCAGTTTTAGATCCTTTAATATGCCCTAAAAACCTATGTTTATTTCTAGAAATGGCCCAACGCCCATTTCCATCCATTATAAACGCAACATGTTTTGGAGTTGTAGTCATTATTATAGTTTAAATTGTAAGAAGTTCTTTTTCTTTATCATTAGAAATTTCATCAACTTTTTTAATAAAGGTATTTGTTAAAGTTTGAATTTCAGCTAAGTAAATTTTTTCTTCATCTTCTCCAATTTCTTTGCTTTTTTGTGAGGCTTTGATAAATTCATTTGCATCACGCCTAGCCATTCTTACGGATATACGAGTATCTTCTACAATTTTTTTAATAGATTTAATCATATCTTTTCTACGTTCTTCAGTAAGGTCTGGAACTTTTAATCGAATTACTTTTCCATCGCTTTGAGGGGCCATGCCAAGATTTGATTTAATTAAAGCAGCTTCAATATCTTTAATAACAGAACTCTCCCATGGCGAAATCAAAAATGATTTAGCATCAGGACAACTAACAGAAGCTACTTGGTTTAAAGGGTTTAAAGACCCGTAGTAGCTAACCCTTACAGAATCAAGCATACTTACATTGGCTCTACCAGTACGGATTTTTTTTAAATCTTGAATAAGAGAGTCCACAGCTTTTTTCATAAATACTGTTGTAGATTGTTTAAGTTCATCAAGCATAAATAAGCTCCTCCATTAGTTTTTAAAAATTTAATTTATCTATTGAATGCGTGTGCCAACTTTATCTCCTAAAAGTACACGTTTAATATTTCCCCTAACGCCTAAATTAAAAGTTACAATTGGAAGCTTATTATCCATAGATAAGCTTACAGCTGTGGAGTCCATCACGCCAAGTTGCTTTTGAAGAACGTCACGATAGGTAATGTCATCAAACATTATAGCGTCATCATAAAGTTCAGGATCTTTATCATAAACACCATCTACTTTAGTGGCTTTTAATATAACCTCAGCATTAATCTCCATACCTCTAAGGCTTGCGGCTGTATCAGTTGTAAAATATGGATTTCCTGTGCCAGCTCCAAAAATCACAACACGTCCTTTTTCAAGGTGCCTAACAGCTTTACGTCTTATGTAAGGTTCTGCAATTTGTTCCATTTTAATAGCTGTTTGAACTCTAGTTTTAATAGAGATTTTTTCTAAAGAGTCTTGAAGCGCTAAGGCGTTAATGCAAGTTGCAAGCATTCCCATATAATCAGAGGATGATCTATCCATTCCTTTAGCTGATGCTGCAACACCTCTAAAAATATTTCCCCCACCAATAACAATGCCAATTTCAACGCCTAAATCATAAGCTCCTTTTACATCTGCAGCAATATTAGCTATAGTTTCAGTATTAATCCCATAACCATCATCACCAGCAAGGGCCTCACCACTTAACTTTAACAATATACGCTTAAACTTAATTTTCTGATTAATGCCCATGAATCCTCTATTTTTCTAACCTGTCATTTGAGCAACTTCTTTAGCAAAGTTGTCAACTTTTTTCTCAATACCCTCACCTAATTCAAAGCGAACAAACCTACGAATAACAATGTTCTCACCAATCTTAACAATTATATTTCTAAGGTGTTCTTGTATAGTCATATCTGGATTTTTAACAAAAGGTTGGTCAAGAAGACAGATACTTGTAGCCCACTTCTTAATTTGACCTTCTAAAATCTTATCTAAAAACTCAGGCCTTTTGCCCTCTTCAATAGCTTTAGCTTTTAAAATAGCCTTTTCTTTATCTTTAGCTTCTTTAGTAATCTGAACAGTAGATATGAATTCAGGAGCCATTGCAGCAATGTGCATTGAGATGTCGCTTACAAAGGCTTGAAAGTCTTCATTTTTTGCAACAAAGTCAGTTTCACAATTTACCTCTAAAAGAACACCAATACGTCCTTTGCCATGAATGTAGGAGCTAATACAACCTTCAGCTGCAATTCTACCAGCTTTTTTTGCAGCTGTGCTTAAACCCTTTTGCCTTAACCAATCAATAGCTTTATCTTTTACTCCATCAGCTTTTACAAGAGCTTTTTTACAGTCAAGCATCCCTGCCCCAGTTAATTCTCTAATTTTCTTAATATCACTTGTGGTAAAATTCATTTTTAACCTCTCTTATTCATCAGTTTCATCATCAAGTTTATCTTCTAATTTTTCTTCTACTTCTTGTTCAATTTCAACAATTTCAGCTGTTCCAGCTGCAACAAGTTTTCTTTTTGTAATTTTAATTACAGCAGGTCCTGTGGTGTTTGTTTTCTCTTCTTGCGGAGCCTCTGCAACTAAAGGGGTTTGCTCAGCTTTTTTTATTAACTCCTCTTTTAAACTTATTTCCCATTTCTTAGCACCTTCTTGATAAGCTTTGCTTACAAGATCACAAAAAAGTTTAATTGATCTAATAGCATCATCATTACCCGGAATTGGATAATCAATTGCTTCAGGATCACAATTTGTATCAGCAATACCTATCACTTTAATCCCAAGCCTTTGTGCTTCTTTAACAGCAATATGTTCTTTAACGGCATCTACAACAAACATAATTGCAGGAGCTTCTTTCATATCACGAATACCCTCTAGGCATTCAGTAAGACGACTATACTGCTTATCAATTTGAGAGCGTTCTTTCTTTGAAAAAAGTTGAAATTCTCCACTCTTTCTCATTTTTTCAATTTTTCTCATTCTTTCAATTGAATTTTTAATTGTAGTAAAATTTGTAAGCATTCCTCCTAACCATCTTTTTGTAACAAAAAACTGGCCACATGCAGGAGCGGCTTCTTTAATGGCATCTACAGCCTGTTTTTTAGTTCCTACAAAAATTAAACGCCCACCTTTAGCCGCAGTGTCTTTAATGAAATTTAAAGCTATTTTAGCAAGCTCCATAGACTGTTGAAGATCCACTATATGAATTCCCCCTCTTGCACAAAAAATATAGGGTTTCATTTTTGGGTTTCCACGCTGTGTTTGGTGCCCAAAATGTACACCAGCGTCTAATAATTCCTTTACAGTAACCTGTATCATAAATATTCTCCTAGTTTGTCCTCCCATCTACAAATTGCTCACTAGTTAGGCAGATGGTGCGTATGGCCCAAGCAACATACATGGGCTTGATGCATTTGCTATCACACTAAATAGGACAAAGGCAAAAGAAAACAAACAAGACTTAGATTTATTTAATAAGACTTTAAAATAAAGGTTAAAAACAAGCTGCGCCAACCACAATAAGTCATTCCTAAAGAAAATACTCTCTGCCTCTTTGTTTAAAGAAAAGTTTAATTCCAATTTAAAGGGTTCTCTTAGAAAATTAAAATTATAAATAGGCAACATTATTACAATATCAGTTTTGTTTTTAAAAAAAATAAGGTTAAATAGGTTGTATGACTAAAGCTAAACTTTTAACCCTTTCATTAATAACAATTTCATTTACTCTACTCTTATTAAGTTTAGTTCTTATTTTAAACCCGAAAACTCGTCTTTCTTTAAACAACCTTATTCAAAACAAGAATCGAAAAATCATTGCCACATTACAAACAAATCTATCCATACCTAATAAGAATTTTAAAATTCTTAAGATAAAGCACAATTCAGACTTATGGATTGAAATTTATGATCTTTCTTCATCTGAAAATCGGGTTGCCGAATTTCAGCTCTTAAAAAAAACTAACGCCCAAATGCTTGTAAAGAAAAAAGCTTCTAGTCTATTCGCTTCAGATTTAGATGGTGATAAAATTTTAGAAATTCTAGCACCTTCTTTTAATTCCAAGCTCCACCCTAAAATACACGCCTTTCGCTACAACCCTGTAACAAACAGCTTTTCTAAAATTTCGGACCAAGATCTTTTACAAAATCTTAATCTCTAAAGCTTTTAGCTTTGATCTTATAAAACTTGACTTATAAACAATATTCTTATTATGTATCAGTTTATGATTCATTTTATAGCAATAATACTATTTAACCTAAGTTTATTATGTGCCTGTAACAATCAGCAAACACAGCGCCTTTCTAAACATAACTTTTATCAAGAAAAAAATGATATTGCAGCTTTTGCGCTTACACAAAATGAAACTAAAATTTTAAAACCCACTATTTTTTTAGATGAAGATCTTTTTTCCGTTCTTGAATTTAAAAGCACGATCACTTTAACCGACACTAAGGAAAATAAAATCACCTTATCTCTTATTGGAAAAAATGTTTCTAACTCTACTATTAATGTATCTATTAAAGAGGTTGCCGGCCTAACTCCACAATCTAAAATAATTAAACCTGCGTCTTTTAGACTGCCTATTACAAATGAAAAAGGTTTTCTTCTTACTTTTGATGTGATTATTGAGTTTAATAGCTCTAAGGAAAGCTTTTTATCCGTATATACTAAACAAGTTCCCCCCATAGAAAATGACTCTGAACTTGACCCTAAAACACCTCCTCAAGTGTTTACTTCATTTTATTCATCTAGTGATGATGAAATAGCTCTTTATGAGTTTAAAAAACCTGAAAAAGGAGTCCCTTTAACTTATTTTTTACACCACCAAAATACAGCTCAAAGCTTAAATATTCTTAGAATTTCAACAAGGCTAACTCTAAAAAAAATACTACAATGACACTAAATTAAACCTTTATAAAAGTTTTAGTTTAAAAATATATCAAATAATAATTTTTTAAGACAATTACAATAATTATTGCGCAAACAACTCAGGCTTGACCTTACAAAGTGTTGATTTATGCAGAGCAAAACCCTTAAAAACATCTTCTCTTAAGAAATTTTAAGATAACACCTCTTTAAAGTTTAATCTTCATCTACAATGACATTAAAGCTTCTTTGTTGTAGTTTTTTTCTATGTCTTTTAAACGTCACAAAGAAATTATTAAAACCATTAAACACCATGATGAGTTATATTATAAAGATTCAGCCCCTGAAATCACAGATTATGAATATGATAAGCTCTTTACTGAACTTAAAAATATTGAAGACTTAAACCCTTCTTTAATAACAGATGATTCCCCCACTCAAAGAGTAAGTGATGCTCCAGTTGATTTTTTTTTAAAGAAAAAACATCAACTTCCCATGTTGTCTTTACAAAACACATACAATTTAAAAGACATTCAAGATTTTGATTTACGCTGCAAAAAAGTTTTAGCTTCTAAAGATGAAATTGAATATTGTTGTGAGCCTAAATTTGACGGACTTGCTGTTGAATTAATTTATAAGAATGGCTCTTTAACCTCAGCCCTTACAAGAGGCGATGGAAAAATTGGTGAAGATGTTTTATCAAATGTTAAAACTATTAAATCCATCCCTTTAAAACTAAATACAAAAACTCCTCCTAAAATTTTTGAAGTCAGAGGTGAGGTAATGATTTTAAAAAATGATTTTAAAACTTTAAATATCCAACAAAAAGATAGTGGCCTGCCAGTTTTTGCAAACCCTAGAAACGCTGCTGCCGGCTCCATTAGACAACTTGATTCAAAAATAGCAGCAAATCGCCCATTAAAATTTTATGGACACTCTCCAGGCAAAGTATCTAAAAAAAATTTTAAAACACAATTTGAATTTCTTAAGCTCTTAAAAAATTATAAGCTCCCCACAGCTTTAGACTATAATGTATATAAAATCTGTAAAACTCTAAGCAAGGTCACTCTCCATTATAAAAAAATGGAAAAAAACAAAAAAAATCTCCCTTTTAATATAGATGGAATGGTTATAAAGGTGAATAACCTAAGTCTTCAGGATGAACTTGGTTTTATTGCAAGAAGTCCTCGCTGGGCTACGGCTGCTAAATTTAAGCCTGATCAAAAACTTACAGTCATCTTAGATATTGAGTATCAAATTGGTCGAACTGGTATAATCACTCCCGTAGCTATTCTTGATCCTATATCTGTAGGAGGTGTTACAATTTCTAATGCTACACTTCATAATTTTTCAGAACTTAAAAGAAAAGATATTCGAATTGGAGACACTGTGCTCATTCATAGAGCTGGAGAGGTCATCCCTGAAATTATTCATGTTAAACTTTCTAAGCGCTTAAAAACCTTTAAAAAAATTATTCCCCCTATAAATTGCCCGAGTTGTTTTAAAAAATTACAGCATGAAAATAATAAGATTGCCCTGCGGTGCACAAATATAAAATGCCCAGGTTTAAATCTAAAACGACTTAAACATTTTGTTTCAAGGTCAGCCTTAAATATAGATACGCTTGGAGATCGGATTATTGAAAGATTTTTTAAACTTAATATGATTTTAAACTTTTCAGACATTTATTCTTTAAATAAACACAGTGTCCTTAAGCTTCCTCGTTTTGGAGAAAAATCTATAGCAAATCTTTTTTCTTCAATTGAAAAAAGTAAATCAGAATCTCTTGAAAAGTTTATTTTTGCCTTTGGAATTAAACATGTTGGTAAAAAAACCGCGGAAATTTTAGCTGCTCACTTTCAAAACCTTGAAAAATTCTTAACCGCTACACCCAAAGAGCTTAAAGCTCTTCATAATATTGGTGAAAAAGTCGCCCTAAGTGTGGCCTCTGAGCTTAGTGATCCAAATTTTGTTAAAGAAATTAAAACACTATTAAAACTTGGTATTAATCCTCTTTCTGAATTCTCCAATCTTAAACAAAAAAAAACTCCCCTTAGTGGTAAAAAAATTGTTATTACTGGAACTTTTAAAATACCACGTCCAGAGATTATTAAATTTCTTAAATCTTATGGAATAAACGTAAGCAGCTCTGTAAGTAAAAGCACAGATTATCTCTTAGTTGGAGCAGCGGCTGGCTCAAAAGTAAAAAAAGCTCAACAGCTTGGTATAAAAATACTTTCCTGGATTGATTTAAATAAATTAATTAATTTTTAGACTAAATTTAAATATGATCTACAACAATATCTCTAGCCATCACTGTTTTTCTTCCATCAACTTTAGCCGATTCAAGTCCACGCTGACATAGTCTTTCAACAGCCTTACTTAAAGCCTCCACTGTCTCACTTGAAGTGTTACAGCCACCTTGTTCTTTAATAAATTTTTTAACTTTGCTGGTTACCACCAATATCTCTGCAGCCATATGGCCCTCCTCATTTACTTTATAAGAATAACTAGAAAGTGTTAAAGTGAAAATAAAACCATTCGCGTCGCGTTATTTTATATTTTCTGACTCTTTATCAAGCTTTTTTATTAATTTTTGCCTGAATAATAATCTAACTCTTCTTTATTTTTCCATTCTTTTAAACTCGCAACTCTATCCTTGCCTAAAGGGCTTATCTTAATATAGGCATATCTGGTTAAAATTTTTCTACACTCAATATCTTTAAAAACAGGCGACCAACTGCCTGGATTTAAAAATTCAACAGAACCTCTTAGTTCATGTTTTACTATATGTGTGTGTCCAAATACAACTCTACTCGTATTAGTCACAATACTTATCCACCTTAACCTTTGCTCACCAGGGTCTCTAAATACATTTTCTTTATTTTTAACAGTACTTGAATAAAATATAAAAAACGGTGCTAAAAGCAAAATAGGTATAAGTGCCCAATAAATCTGAATGTCAACTAACTGATCCACCATTAAAAAAAATTGAAAAATAAATAAAATTCCAATTAAAAATATAACAGCTTTATCTATCCATAAAACCTGCATAATTTTCCATGGCGAACTCACCGCTGAAGGAACTGCAAGAGCAGCAAGTTCTCTAACCATTCGAGGCGTTGCTCTAGATTTTTCCGCAATCTGCTCAACCCTCTCCTCATAAAAAAATGGATCCACAATAGGCTCTCTAAGTCTATAAAGAACTGACCTGTAACTAATCACCACTGAACTATAAAACCATGTCCAAATAATTAAAGGTTGTTTTCTAATAAGAAACTTAATAAAAAAATGCAGGTATTGCTTTAAAGTTAATCTGTAGTTTTCTTCGCTATAGGGATTAACAAAGCCCATAACATTCACCATATATCTAGTTACCATATTTCCAAAAGGAATTCTTATTCTAAAATCATTGCCCACCTTAATCATTGGAAACACTGGCGTTTGACAAACACAGTAGGGATCATACTGATTGCCATGTTCTATATGTGTGTCCTTATGACTTATGTAAAACCATTCACAAAATCGAATAAGGTCCTTACCACCTTGAATATTTGTGATTGCTTTTCTAACTCGCCTTTGAACGTTAGAGTAGTGAAGCTCTAAATCATGGTTTCCAATAATAAAAACAAGCCTATTTCCGCCTTCAACAAATCTTGTTAAAGCCTTAACAAAAATAGGATGTGTTTTTAAGATCCTATCAATTTTAAAAACTGATTTTTCTTTCTGTGAAAACATCGTCCTATTTCTCTCAAAACTACTTATTTTAAATGATGGCCTTTCAGGCACAGCTGTAACACAATCAAAATCAAAAATGTCACCATTTAATACAAGTTCAACTGGGGTTTTTGTAGTTTTAACCTGTTGCTCTAACCAATCAGAAAAAATTTCATCAAAAAAAAACTCTTTTGTTTTATACTTCTTCCATAAAGGTGCCCTAGGATCTACTTGATGACCTTCAGTCAAGTGTAGATCACTTATAACAAGGGTTGTATATCCTTTTTCAGGAAAAACTTTGACCTTTTTAGACATATCTTTTTATATAAGATTCTTATAAAAATAAGTAGTAAATTAAATTCTATGATCCAAAGGGGACTAATGAATAATGAACCTAGAACAAACTATATTTATATAGACACTAGACTTATATATAGAGAAAAAGACGTTTTAGCTCCGGGTTTTAACCACCACATCATCTCTTCCATAATGGTAAAGGCTACTTATATACTAAATTTTATTAAAACAAGAGCTCAAAGATTTATGGCTTTTATTAAAAAACTCTTTAATCTAGATTTAAGCCCTGATCTTTTAAAATACTTATTAAAAGTCTAGGACTAAAGGTTTAAGCTCCATGAGTTTTTTTCGCATACTTTATAAAAGCCTTATCTCTTCTTTTTTTATCATTTTATTTTTTATTCTAACTCTAATTATAAATATAGTTTTATACCCTTTTTATTTTATTAAAAAAAAGTTCTTAATAAAACTTAGCGTCTGGCACTCAAAAATTTTATTAAAAATCTTTGGATTTAGCCTAATAATGAAAGGAACACCTCCTCTTAACAACGGAACATTGATTATTGGCAACCATATGTCTTATCTAGACATTCTTATTTATCTAAGCTTTTTTGAGTGCCTCTTTGTCACTTCTGTAGAAACAAAAGAAAAACCTTTTCTTGGATCAATAACAAGTCTAGCAGGTTGTTTATTTGTTGAACGTAGAAACCCAAGAAATCTTTTAAATGAGCTAAAAATAATTAAAAAGCATTTTGATCACAATCTTTCTATTTGCATTTTCCCAGAAGGAACAAGCTCTAATGGTGAGAAAATACTACCCTTTAAAAAAAGTCTATTCCAACTTCCTATTAAAACAAAATGTCCAATACAACCTATTGTTCTTAAATACACTCTCATCAATGATAAACCCTTTGGTCTTCACAATTGTGACCTAGTTTGTTGGTATGGAAAACACCAGCCCTTTTTAAAACATCTTTTCACTCTTTTTTCTTTAAAAAAAATAACTGCTCAAATTGAAATTTTAACTCAAATTGATTCAAAGATTTTTCGTGACCGCAAGGAAGCTTCTAACAATTGCTACCAAATTCTGTCTGACGAATATTTAAAAAAATAGATCTTTTTAGACCTTTTGCTAGGAGCTTCTCTTTTAAAAAAGAATATAATTATCTTTATGTTTAGATATTTTTTTTTAATAATTTTTATAGTATTTCCCTCTTGTAATAACAATGAATCCTTATCTAATGTCGAATTTAAAATAAATCCTGCATCACCTACTGTTTTCACCGCAGATACCATTGAAACTAAAAAAACAATAATTGATGGTGTAAGAACTATAGAAACTTTCGATATACCCGGCCCATGGATGAGTATTGGATTTGATATTATAAACAAAAGCAAAATTGCAGTAACAATAATAGCTGTCACTTTCTACATCAGCCTTCCTAACGAAGAAATAAAAACACAATCCATCACTAATTATAACGCCAATGGTGAAGCCCTTAGCTTCTTTGCTATCCTTCGCCCTGAAAATGACGTTAACTGTGACGGAATAGTAAGTAACAGCGAAGCAAAATTAATAAACCCTGTGCTTGATAAAGATTGTTTTATGGATGAAACAAACCCTTCTTTTAATGGTCTTCGATTTAAATTATATGATTTATTAAGTAATGCTGAGGATAAAAGTGCCTATTTAGGAGCAAGTTACCCTGTCAAAGCTCACTTTGAGGGTTGGACTGGAACATTTGAAAAACCTGAAAAGAATTTTTTTAAAGAAATTTTCTTTATAGGCAAAAGCTCTTTCTAAAATAAATCCTAATCTTAAAGCCCTTCTCCTTAAACAGATTCTAATTAAATAGTTTTTATTCATTAATAATTAACCCAAATTCGAACTTGGGTTATAGAGCCTTAAATTATTTTGTATAAGATCTTTACTAGTGAGAATGATTGCTTAAACTTTTTAAAAGAGATCCGTTGGAGTAAAGGCTTTCACTGCCAGGCCTGTGGTTATGATGATTTTTGGAAAATCATCATCAGGCCTTCGCCGCTGCCAATCTTATAGATTCAAAAACTGAGTAAAAAAAAACTATTTTTCAATCAAGCAGGCTTCCCTTAAAAACTTGGTTCTATGCAATTTGGTGGTTCACTTCACAAAAAACTAGCATCAGTGCTTTGAATCTTTAAAAGAATATTGGTCTAGGTAGTTATCGTAGTGCATGGCTACTTCTTCATAAAATTCGAACTGCTATGGTTCGTAAAAATCAAAGCCTTCTGCAAGGAGAGGTTGAAATTGATGAAGCTTTTGTTAAAGGCGCCCGCTCTAGAAAGCGCGGCAAAGGCGCTAAAGGAAAGGAACTCGTTGTAATTGCTAGGGAATGTTTTAGTAAAAAACGTACTGGTAGAATTTAAATGCAAAGAATTCTAGATGCTTTAGCGACAACTTTAGAACTCTTTATTCTGGATAATATTGCTCAAGGATCGACAATACACACAGACGGCTGGCCAAGTTACAACGCCATTTCAAGCTTAGGATATAAGCACTCACCTCGATCTTCAAATTCAGTAGACCCGGATGAACTTCTTCCAAGAATTAATGTTGTAACTACTCTTCTAAAAAGATGGCTGCTGAAAACACTTCATGGAAATCTAAACCCTAAACATATGGATAACTATTTTGAAGAGTTTATTTTCAGATTTAACAGAAGAACTTTAAAGTCTTAAGGTCTTTTATTCCAGCGAGTTCTTAAAAACTCAATTCTTGTTCAGCCAGCTCCATATCAGGAAATTATTGCTAGAAAACAATAGGGCCAGTCAAGTGCATACCCAGGTAATTTATTATTTAAGTGACCAAATCCCCATAGCAACAGATACAGAAATATTAAAGCTTGCAGTTGAATCAGTTTGAGGAATATAAACCTTAAAATCTGAAGCTTTAATCAGTGCTGGCTTAATACCTTTTTCTTCAGCTCCAGCAATAAGAATTGTTTTCCTAGATTTTGGGGCATCTCTAATATCTTGCATTTCTTCATCCACTACCAAAGAATAAGACCAAAAACCTTTTGCTTTAAAGCCTTTTAATTCATTTTTAATATTTTGGACTCGCATTATTGGAATATGTTCAGCTCCTCCACACGCCACCTTACAAGCTGTCGGATTCAAAGGAGCCGAGTCTTTTACTGACATTAAAATCCCATCAACCCCCATAAGCCAAGCCGTTCTTAAAATAGCACCCAAATTCTGAGTGTCCTCCACAGAATCCAAAACTAGAATAAAGCACTCTTTCCCATCTTCATTTGGCCACTTTGGGTTTTCTGTAACTTTACAAGCAATTCCTTGAGTATTTTTTGAAAGCTTATTAAAAAAACTTTCTTTTTTAGGGGTTAAACTTAGGCCCACTCTTTTTGCCAAAGTCTTAACTTCATCACTCCATTTTTTAGAATCAAAAGTCTCCCCAGTATAAAGTGCAGACACTGCATGAGGTCGTACTTTTAACGCCTCCATAACTGAATGCCTACCAACTACTATGCGGTTTGCCATGCTAACTTTAACTTATTAACAGTTTTATTAAAATTTCTAGTTCTTATTAGCGACCTGCCCATAACCAAATAAGTTGCACCATCAGCCCAAGCCCTTTCAGGTGTTGAAACTCTTTTTTGATCCTCTTTATCCTCATTGATAAAACGAATACCTGGTGTCACAAAAATACCCTTTGGGTATTTTCTCTTAACGGTTAAGACTTCTTTTGGCGAACACACCAGACCTAACAAACCTGACTCAAAAGTTAGATTAGACAAATCTTTAACAATCCTATCAGGCTTCATATGTTTAAAAAGAGGCAATGTATTTTCTTCCTGATCAAAACTTGTAAGCAACGTCACCACTAAAATTTTAAACGGTCTTATTTGATTCAATTCTTTTTCAAGTTTTGCAAGGCCTCTTAAACATTCTAAACCATTTAAAGCATGAACTGTACAAAAAGAAGCCTCACTCTTAAACACAGCTCTTACAGAATTTAAAACCGTTGAAGGAATATCAAAAAATTTATAATCAATAAATATTTTACCTTTTTTTGAAAACCATCTCCACTCACTTTGCGTAAGTTGAAAACCTAAACGAGGCCCTATTTTAAAACCTAAAATATACGAAGACCATTTCTCAACTAAAGAAAAAGCCTCCTTTTTAGTGTCCACATCAAGGGCAAGAAAAACATCAGCTTTAGATTCTGTCATAACATTCCTTAATTTTTAAAACTGCACTGTCTAACGGGCAATGATACTTTTCACCCTTAGATCTTACAAAAATATCTACCTTACCCAAGTTAAACCCCTTAAACCCTATAGTAAGCCGCACAGGAAAACCTAAAAGATCTGCATCTTTAAATTTAACACCTGGACGCTCCTTTCTATTATCAACAAATACACTAAGACCTATAGCCTTAAGCTCATCAACAGTTTTTAAAAAGTAGGATTTAATCTCATCATTTAAATCCAATAAACAAATATGAACATCAAAAGGAGAAAGAGATTTAGGCCAGACAATACCATTTTCATCATGAGACTGTTCGATTGCAGCCTGTAAGGTTCTTGAAACTCCTAAACCATAACAACCCATTTTAAAAAACTGTGCTCTACCCTTAGCATCTAAGAACTGCGCTTGCATAGACTTACTATACTTAGTTCCAAGATAAAAAATATGCCCCACCTCAATACCTCTTACGGATTTAAGGCTTCCCTTCCCATCAGGAGAAGGGTCACCATTTTGAGCCAAAGTTAAATCAAAAATTTCTTTAACCTTAAAGTCCCTTCCAGGACTTACACCTTTTAAATGAAAATCATCCTTATTCGCACCCACCACCATGTTTTTATAATCTTTTAAAAATTGATCCATATAAATATTGATCTTCACACCAACAGGTCCACAACTTCCTGGATTTGCACCAACTAAATCTAAAACCTCAACATCAGTAAGCATTCTTGGTTCTGTAAAAAAGCCTAAGTGATTTTTTATTTTAATTGGATTTACTTTATCTAAGCCTTTTAAAAGCACTATAAATACAACAACCTTTCCATTTGGGTATTCCCCTTGGAAAAACATAGTTTTAACAAGTTCTTCTTCTGGTAAGTTTAAAAATTCTGATAAATCCGTAATAGTCTTTAAATTAGGGGTTGAAATCTCCTCTAAAACCTTTTCAACAGTCACTGAATTCGGTGTATTTAATTCAAATACCCTGGGACAAATTTCAATATTTGCAGCGTAGTCTGAACCATCACTCATCAACAGTTCGTCCTCACCTACGCCTGCTAAAACTTGAAACTCCTCTGTTAAAGAGCCTCCTATAGCACCAGCATCAGCCCTTACAATTCTATATTTTAAACCTAATTGGTTAAAAATTCTAATATAAGCATCTTTAAAAAGATGGTAGCTTTTATGTGCAGCTTCTTCATCTATATCAAAACTATAAGCATCCTTCATTAAAAACTCACGACTACGCATCAAACCAAATCTTGGTCTAATTTCATCTCGATACTTATTCTGAATTTGGTAGTATATAATAGGAAGTTCTTTATAGCTTGTAATGTCATTCTTAACGTAATCTGTGATCACCTCTTCGTGAGTAGGTCCAAGACAAAACTCATTGTTGTTCTTATTCCTAAAAGTTTGCACATCCGGATATCCCCAGCGCCCAGATTCTTCCCAAAGTTTTTTAGGCTGCACCATTGGCATTAAAAGTTCCGCCATACCAGCTAAATCAAGTTCTTTTCTAATGATTTTTTCAAGCTTTCTAAGTGCTCTTAAAAATAATGGACTATAAGTATAAATTCCTGAACTTAATTTTTTAATCAATCCAGATCTCAATAACAGTTTATGACTTGGAATCTCTGCATCCGAAGGATCTTCTTTATATGTTTTAATTCCAAGGTTTGTCCAATTTACCATCTTCTTCCTCTTTTTTTACTGATATCTAGTAAAGCATAACATAAATAAGCACCCTATAATTACCCCTCTTTTTATAAAATGACTAAATATATTTGCTAGATTTTATTTAATATTTTAACGCCTAATTGATTCTAAGTCTATCCTGACTCTTTTTAAGTTATATTTAAATCTCTTTATAAAAACTTAAAACTAGTTTTTAATAATGCTTTTTCTACCTTTGTGTGTCTACTTCTATGCCGTAAGCTTTTATTTTTCTATGAAGATAACTTCTCTCCAAACCAATTGCCTCTGATGTTTTAGATATATTACCACCATTTTCTGCTATCTTAGTAAGTAAGTAATTTTTTTCAAACTCCGCCCTAGCCTCTCGAAAATTCCCATAACCATTAAAACCCTGAATTCCAGAAGGACTGATTCCTGCATATTTGACATCATAAATATCAAATTTTTCACTAATTGAAAGAATATGTACTCTTTCCACAAAGTTTTTTAACTCTAGAATATTACCTTCCCAATCATGAGTTTTAAGGAGTTTTAAAGCGTCCTCATAAAACACTCTAGTCTTCACTCCTGATTTACGGCAATACTCTTGAGAAAAGTACTCTACAAGTATTGGAATATCTTCTTTACGCTCTCTAAGAGGCTTCACCTTTAAAGACAATGTAGATAGTCGACCATAAAGATCTTCTCTAAACTTGCCCTCTTTAACCAATTTATTTAAATCTATAGTTGTTGATGTTACAATTCGCACATTATATAAACGATTGACTTCTTTTTTTCGCAAAATATCTGATAGCTTTTCTTGAGCTTCTTGATCCAATTTCTCTATATTTTTAATAAATAAAGTTCCGTTCTGAGCGGCCTGGAAAAATCCAATATTTTTATCTTTAGCCCCTAAAAGCTCTATAGAATGAAGCCCTTCTGGCAACGAACTACAATTTACTGTTACAAAAGGAAAACCTGCTCGTTTACTCACATAGTGAATATTTTTAGCAATAAGACTTTTACCCACACCCTCCTCACCTTGTAATAAATATGTTGATTGGGTAGCTCCAAATCTCATCACTAAGGATTTAATCTGCTGTATATGAATGCTTTCTCCAGCAATTACAAAACTTTCTCTAAGTTGATTTAAAAGACTTATCTTTTCATTTTCTTGCATAGAATACGACACAATATTTTTAATTGATATAAGAACCTTTTCCATGGAAATTGGTTTCTCCACAAAGTCCCATGCTCCAAGCTTTACAGCCTTTACCGCAGTATCAATTGTTCCATGCCCTGACATCACCACAACTTTAGGGGTTTTTGTTAAAGATTTCATTTCTTCTAACACGCCCAGGCCATCAAAATCACCAGGCATCCATACATCTAAAAGCATCACCTTTGGTTTAAACTGGCGAAGAGCTTTTAATGCTGAAACTCCATCATGAGCAGTCCTCACTTCACACCCCTCATCTTGAAGAGACGCTGCTAATATTTCACAAATTGTAACCTCATCATCGACAATTAGTATTTTTTGATTTTTTAAATCTACCATCTTATTTCCTCACACACTTTTTAAAACTCAATTCTAACTGTTTACTTTAATTAACCCTGTAACTACCTTTGCGCTGATATTTCTATTAAAAATACTGAGGAATTTATTTTTCCTTTTACAATGGATATCCGTCCACCATGATCCTCAATTATTTTACGTGCAATTGGCAACCCTAAGCCACTACCATTTTTTTTTGTTGTATAACTGGCTTTAAAAACATTAGACCATTTCTCCACTGAAACTCCTGGGCCTGAATCATAAAATTTAACAACTACAACCTGACCAGAGGAAGAATACGAAGCATCAATATAAATCACTTTATTATCTACCTGCTTCATCGCCTCTAAGGAGTTTTCAATTAAATTAATAAATACCCTTTTCATTTGATCTCGGTCTAAAATAACTCGATCCATTTTAGAAACACCTACATCAAAAACAATATCTAAATGAGAAGACTTATACACAGAAACCAATTCTAATATAAACTCTGAAAAATCTACACTAATAGGATTAAGTTTTGGAAATCTTGCAAACTGATTAAATTCATTCACTAAACCCTTTATAAGATCCACATGGGAAATAATAGTCTTAGTACACTCTTTAAAAACTGGGTCAATAATTTTATCACCAAACTTCTTCTGTAATCGCTCTGCTGCAAGCTTTACTGGCGTGAGTGGATTTTTAATTTCATGAGCAACCCTTGTAGCAACCTCTTTCCATGCTTTAACTCTTTGATTTTCTCTAAGAAGCCCTACTTTTTCTAAAGTAATAATGTAACCAATCTGCCCCCCATCTAAGCCATGAAGGGTTGAGATACTCACTTGAAGAGGCAGCACAGAGTCTTTTGTTAAAAAAATATCTACCTCATGAACCTGAACATCATCTTCAACTCCTGAGTATGATATTACAAGATCATAAATTTCTTTTGGAAAAACTTTACTGAGTCCTTTGCCCTGAACTCCTTTTCTTGTAACAGGAAACAGCCTCTGCGTTCTTTTATTAATCAATGTGACCTTGTAATTATTGTCACAGGAAATCACACCTGAACTAATTTGTGACAAAAGTGTATTCATATATATAGAATGTTGATTAAGATCATTAATCGATTTGTTTAGATTACCTCTAGTGGTTTTTAACTGCTCTATCATTAAGTTAAAATTGTCCACAAGCTCATTTATTTCATCCATGCCTGTTTTAAATTTAATGGGGTTAAAATCTCCTCTAGAAATTCTTTTAGTGGCATACCCTAAAGCAAAAAGAGATTTTAAAAGAGATTGGGCTAAGTATAGACTAAACCAACCACCAAAGGCTAAAATTACTAAAGTCATTGTTACCAGAATAAACAAATACATTGTTTTTAAGGGAATTTTAAACTCTTTTGTTGACTGAAAGTCTGTACGAGCTACAGCAATGGCCTCCATGGTATCAATCAATGTAAACGGTAGGATTTTAGAAACCACTAATATAAGTTCTTGCTCCACATCTACAGTTATTGAACTTAACCATTCTCCTTGCTCAGTTTTTCTAGATATACTTTTAATTTTATTTACTTTTATTAACTTTCTAACTTTTTCCCATGAAAGAGACGGCAGGTAAAAGCCTTGTTTTTCTTTATATATCTCTTCTATGCGAATCTTACTTTTAGGAAGATAAACCTCTAAGGCATCCACTCCATAAATATTCATTTTATTTGATAAAAATTTTGCAATATCCTTATTTTTTTTTAAATCAAGATCCCTGGCAATACCTTTTGCTATATAAAAAGAACCATTTCTCATTTCAGAAATATATTGATCTGCTAAATTAGAAGATTTTTTAATAGTTTCTTCTGTTCTATTTGCAAACCATCGATCAAAACTATTATTGATATAAAAAACAGAAACCACAAACATCAAACATGTAGGAATAAACGCAAAACTGATAAAAGCTAGAAATAATCTTGTTTTTAGTGTTTTTCCAATCATTCGAGGTTTTGAATCTGCATAAATTTTAACAAGATTTTTCCCTAAAAAGAAAATAATAGCTAAAAAAACCAAAACATTAAGATTAATAAGACCAAAGAAAAACAATGCATAAGAGATCGGCAGGTCTCCACTTACATTATAAAACCTAAAAAGTATCCAATTTAAAACAATAAAAAAAAGGCTTAGTGGGATTAACGCCCATATTTCAAGCCTTCTTTGTTTAACTTCTGCATCAAAATCTCTCATTTTTTTATTTTAATGCTTCTAAGGTGTCTAAAAGTCCTAAAGCAACCTCACTACCTTTGTTTCCCTTTTTACCCCAAATGCGGTCAAAAAGTTGCTTATGCGTACTCACCGTTAAAACTCCAAACTGAACAGGCTTTAATGTCTCTAGTCCAACTTGTAAGCAGCCCCTTGCCGCTCCAGCACAAACATAGTCATAATGATTAGTTTCTCCACGAATAACAACTCCATAGCAAAGAACTCCATTAACTTTGTGATTTAAAATTAAATTCTTAGCCACTATAGGAAGTTCAAGGGCTCCAGGAACAGATTTTAGAATTATATCTTTTTTAAATACACCTTTGTCTAAAAGAACTTTAATAGCCCCATCTCTTAGTGCTCGTGTATATCTAGAATTAAATTCTGCTGTAACTATACCAATTTTCATGTTTATTTATCTCTACTTAAAAACTGCTTAAAAGAAATGATCCCTTTAACTTTAACTCCAAAAGCTGTTAGACCTGCTAACTTTTTTTCAGAGTTTGTAACTAAAATTAAATTTTCAGCTCCAAGTTTTTTAAGAATTTGAGCACCAATACCAAATTCTTTAAAATCTCTTTTCACTTCAGAATTAACAAAAAAAACCACATTCCTTAAAACTAATAAAACACCCTTTCCTTTTTCTTTAGAAAATTTTAAAAAATTATTAAGAGCACTTTTATTCTCTCCTCTTAATAAATCCTTAGGGCCTCTATCTAAATGAACTCTAACAGGAACCTTATCTAATGGGCTCCACTCACCAACAACTATTGCATAATGTATCTGGTTATTTACTAAGTCCTTAAAGTAATGAACTTTTAAGCCCTTAATCTCATCAAACTCAAATTCTTCTGAATAAAGTTCTTCAATATAACTTTCATTATTAAGCCTATATTCTGTTAAAGCTTGAATTGATCCAATTTTTAAACTGTGTTTTTTAGCAAATTTAACAAGTTCTTGGTAGCGAGCCATAGTTCCATCATCATTCATCACTTCACATATCACAGCACTTTGTTTAAGCCCTGCAAGTTTCATCAAATCAACACTTCCTTCAGTATGTCCTGATCTTTGTAAAACTCCACCTAGTTTTGCTTTAATGGGAAAAATATGCCCTGGAGTAATAATAGACTGTGGAGTTGCAGCTGGATCTGAAGCCACTCGTATTGTAAGAGCTCTATCTGATGCAGAAATCCCTGTTGAAATTCCCTCTCTTGCTTCAATACTTACTGTGAATGCTGTTTTATTTGGTGAATAGTTTTGGTTTTCACCCACCATTAATGAAAGTCCAAGCCTATCACTTTGTTCTGGAGACATAGCTAGACAAACTAAGCCTCTAGCTTCTTTAATCATAAAGTTAATATGTTGTGCTGTTGCGTACTCACCGGCTAAAACAAGATCACCCTCGTTTTCACGATCTTCATCATCAATTAATAAAACCATTTTCCCAGTTTTAAGGTCTTTTACTAATTCTTCTACAGTATGCAATTTAAGAACTCCTCATATTAGAAGCGTGAATAACACCTTTTGCATAAAAGTCATACTCAATATTTACCTTATCCTCTAACAAAAGCTGAGAAAGGTTTGTTTTCTTTAAAGTTTCTGGAACTATGCAGACTGAAAATCCTTTTAAAAAAACATCATTTATGGTAAGGCTCACACCATTAATTGCTATACAACCCTTAGGCCAAATAAATTCTGGTTTAGTCTCCTTAAAAATTGACATTACAGTGCACCCATTTTTAATGGCCTTAATGGCCCTAACCTGACAAACTTCATCTATGTGCCCGGTGACTAAATGACCATGAAAACGCTCACCCATCATCAAAGGGCGCTCTAAATTTAATACATCCCCACTTTTAATATTTAAAAACGTTGTTGCTTTTAAAGTTTCAAGACCTAAATCATAGGTTAGCTGACTTAAATCTTTAGGGGATTCATCTTTTATAGTAAGGCAAACACCGTTATGAGCAATAGAGTGACCTTTCTTTAAATCCTTAAAGACACTAGGTTTTTCAACAGTAATTTCAACATTTCCTGACGGCTCATGGTTAACTTTTAAAACCTTTGCCATTGCCTCCGCTAAGCCTGTAAACATTTTTACCTATTTAGAAAAAAGTGACTTTTATACGTAGAATCAAATCTGTTACTTTAATACTCGTACTTACACCAACAACCAGCGTACACATTAAAAATATAAATGTGAAAATATATTCGTACCCTAAAAACATAAGCCTCTACCTCTTTATATTTTTCACCCTAGCTAAGCCTGAGCCTAAGAACAAGGCAGAATAATATTCTCATATAGCTTTTTGCGGCGCGTCTTTTTTAAATGTAAAAGTACCTGCACTTACTCCTAAAAAATATTGATAATATGTAGGTTTAAAACTTTGAACAAAATTTAAGGGTTTAGAATAACAAAATAAACTTGGTTCAAAAAAAATTTAAATCTTGCAAATAAGATCCCCCTTAAATAAGTAAAAAATCTTAAAAAGAGTTTTAACAATAAATACCTTTATATAGTTTAAAATAAATTATGATCTACAGCTTTAGAATGGTCAGCCATATAGGACTCTTCTTTATAAAAATAAGCTGGAATCATAAATAAAACTCCTACAACCAGAATTAAAATAGCAAAAAACCAGTAATATAAAGCACCTTCAAGCAATAAGGTTCCATCATCATTTTGAATAAATGAGTTCACAGCTGATGTAAATAGGTTTCCCATTGAAACGGACAATAAAAAAACTGCCATAATAAAAGATTTCATACTATTTGGAGCTTGAGTGTAGGAAAATTCCAGTGCTGTAATTGAAATCAAAACTTCAGCTGCCGTGATAATTACATAGGCTGCAAACTGCCACATAATTGATGGTGTTAAACCGGATTGAATCATCTTTTCTGTGTAAGCAACTAAAGCAAACGATAAACCTGTTATAAAAAACCCTGCTCCAATTTTTCTAAGTGGTGTGACTTTTGTAAATTTTGCAGCAAACGGATAAATTCCAAAACTAAAAATAGGAATAAAAAGCATTACCAATATAGGATTAATAGTTTGAATCTGAGACGGTAAAAGCTCAAAAGATGCAAACCCTAGGTTTACAAATTTATCCATTTTATCTGCCTGCAATACCCATGAAGATCCTGTTTGATCATATAAAGACCAGAAAAATGCAATAAAAACATAAATAATACCAAGCCCACCTAAGGTTTTTAAACCTTTAGGGCTAAACATGTCTTTTTTATATGTTTGCCAACCTGCAGGAGGCATGGATACAAACTCATGTCTACCTTGATAAAAAACAAATGTTGCAATAAACATCAAAATACCTGGCAGCCCAAAAGCCACAGAAGGCCCATACCACTCAAGCATTTTAGGAATGATTGCAGTTGCAAACATAGAGCCAAAATTAATTGAAAAATAAAAAAGACTAAACACCTTATCTAATAACGTTTTTTGACTCGCCTTAAACTGATCCCCCACATGGGCCGACACACAAGGTTTAATTCCCCCTGAACCTACAGCAATAAGACCTAAACCTAAAGCAAGCCACGTTTTAGGCTCAAGAATTGTTGCCATCATATGAATGTCCATAAAAGCTAAGCTTAAATGACCTAAGCAATACACCACCGAAAGCAAAAGTATCGTTTTATACTTACCCCAAAAAATATCAGAAATTAAAGCACCTATTAGTGGAAAAAAGTAAACAGCAGATGCAAAATTATGATACCAAACCAAAGATTGTGCTTGATTTAAAAAAGCCTCATCCCCTGTTGAATTTAAAAGATACTTTGTCATAAAAATAACAAGTATCCCCCTCATGCCATAATAACTAAATCTTTCAGCCGCCTCATTTCCGATAATATAAAAAATTGCCTTAGGCATTTTTTGTACACTCACATTAGACACCGGCACTCCCTTTAAAAATGATTAGCAATTAAATCTAGCTCAGTGCATCTGCTAAATCAAAGTAAACTAGAGTATACAAAAAATTATATTAATTAAAGGAATTTATATGCCATTTTTATCAAAAAAAAACAGTCTTAATAAGAAAATTATGTTGCTCGGTTCAGGTGAACTTGTCTAAGAGTTTATTATTGCAGCCAAACACATGGGCCTTAAAACTGTTGCCGTCGACAATTATAAAGGGGCTCCTGCCATGCAAGTTTCTGATGATTTTAAAGTCATCTCAATGCTAAACAGTGAGGCACTTAAAAGGATTGTAAAAAAACACAAACCCAACATCATTGTTCCTGAAATTAAGGCTCTTAAAACTTTTTAAAGTTATATGATTTTAAAGAAAAAGGCATCCAAGTCGTTCCAACAACATTTGCAGCTAATATTACAATGGATAGGAAAAAAATTCGAGATCTTGCATCTAAAGATTTAAAAATAAAAACGGCCAAATACTTATACACTTTAACTAAAAAAGAACTCATTAATGCTGTTAAAGAAATTGGCACTCCTTGTGTTGTTAAACCTCTTATGTCTAGTATTGAAATTCGTATTTTTGCAAAACCTTGCACTAAAAAGAATAGACGAATGGGAGTGATTCTAGCTGTTGATAATAACATTAAAGCTGCAGTTAGAAAAGCTAAATTAGCTTCTAAAAAAAAATCTACTAGAAAAGATTACCCTTAAGATTTTTAATCCGCAGCTTTAGGCCTGCATGCACAATAACTTTATTTTAAATATTATACCAAAAAAAACTTAATCTAATTCAATCCACTCCTCAGGATTTGGCATTTCAGGCACTGGATCTTTAGAGTCTTTTGAACCTTTTAAATAATAAATATAAACTCGTGCTCCCTCTTGAATATCAATTCCATTTGATTCAAAAACTCTTGCCACTGAAATATCAACACTTGGAGTAGTTTCAATAATCACTTTTGCAATAGCATTTACCTCATCTTGAAGATTGACCTGTTTATCTAAACTTGAAACACATGGCTCTGCATCCCAAATATACTTCATATTAGAAACATAAAGAGTGTCTCCCTTTTTAAGACCATGCCTTAAACCTGCGTTTATCATTATATGTGAATCATTGTCTTTGTATACCCTCGCAGACCAAGGCTCCAACTCCTCAAGCCTTTTACCAACATCAACCAGTGCAGATCTTAATGTTTTTCTAATGACATCTACAACAGGCTCTCTAAAAACAGCTCTTGGATTAAGCACAATACTTCCTAAATTCAAACCCAAACCCACTCCAAAATCAGTTTTAACTCCACTTTTATTTGTGCTCACTAAGGCTGTGCCACTTAAGGGTTGAAATGAGTGCATATCTAAGCTCATTTTCATTTTACTTAAATTAAAATCTACACCTGTAACAACATCATCTAAAACTCCACCAGGATTAAAACCTACTCCTAAACCAAACTCATTTCCTAATTCAAAACCTGTAACATTTCCCATTAATACCGCCTCTGGAAGATCTTTTGTACAAGAACCCACTGTTGTATTAATAGACAAGGCTTGAAAACTCATTCCACTTTGTTTTGCCTGTATACGCTCTTGAAAACTTAAGCTTTGAATATTTAATCTATCTACTGAAACAAAATACTCACTATTTTGAAGCTCTGTTAAATATTGACCATTTATAACCTCTTGAATATCTATATTAATATTGTTTTGGAGTTGAACACTTGCAGATCTAATTCCCATTGAGGTGACGCTTTTTTTTAAAATACGCCCTCTTCTTTTTGCCTCTATTGAATCACACCCTTTATTGCCCATAAAAAATAAAAGGCTAAATACCAACAATAGTATTTTTCCAATCCTCTTAATCATATAAACTCCTTTTATCCAGTTTCATTATAAGGACATCGGACAATGATCTTAAGTCCTTAGGTCTAGTCCAGGAATACTTATATATTTAAAGAATCTATCTAAGATTTAAACGATTTTAAAAAGAAAGACGGGCTATTATACATACAAGCTTAATCTAGATCAGGAATTTAAAATCCTTATGCACCCTACTAAAACATTTTTATTTAAAAATAACTACGGACAGTTAAAATTAACGCTGATGATAGGTAAAAATACCTAAGAATTTTAAAGTGAAAATAAGGTCAATCTCTTTAATACCGTTTAAAAAGCTGAATCAATTTTTCACAGCAGCAAGCATCAAATTGAATTTAAACTTTTATAAGTAAGCACTTCTATACTCAAGCTTTATTTAAAATCCGTACTTTCTTACTTAATCCCTAAAAACCGTAATACCATGAACTTTCCAACCATCTTCATGCACAGAAGTATCTGAGGCAATTCTAAATCTTAATTTAAAAGATTCAGCTCCAGCAATGGCGTCTGAGATATCAATAATTGAAGAAGCTATACCCTCAGTCCAGCCGCTGTATTTAGCAACTTGGATCCAAGTTGTTTCATCTGTAGAAACCTCTACATACCCGTAATCATACTTATTTTCTAGCTCATATTCATTTTGTAATTTTAAAAAAATCTTATCTCCAAAAGCGACTATAGGCTCCGCTATTGTTAATGAAAAATCTGCATTTTTATCATAATTTTTACCTGGAGAATCTGAGAACACAGTTGATCCATTTTCTAATGTCTCTAGCCCCCAAGTTCCCGTAACTATAATTCCGCTTAAAGAGTCAGTACTGTATTCATGTAAAACTTCAACTCGAAGAGTTGCAAACTCAATAGACTCAGAAATTTCACTAATGTTTCCAAGATCATCTAATGCTTTTACAGCAACATAGCCTGTCGAGTTAATACCTAAATCATCTAATATGACTGTTGCTATACCACGTTGAATCGACACATCACTTAAAACTGTTGTTGCTAAAGCCCAATTCTCATCAGTAATTGGTTTATCTAAAATTCTTATTTCATACTCACTAGCTTTACCCTTAAAACCATCATCCCCGCTTACGTTAAAACCAATTTGAATTGAATCCACTTGATTTTGAACAACTTCTAATCCATTAACTTTTGCTGGAGCTATTTTATCATCTTGAAGAGATAATAAAGCGTTTGCTCTTTTACCAGAAACTAATTTAGAAGATAAACTGCTTAGAGCATCGCCTGTATAAATAATTCTCTTTCTAATTCTATCCATAGATTCGTTAGGGTATCTAGCTTTAATAAAAGCTGCTAAGCCTGCTATATGAGGAGCGGCCATAGAGGTTCCACTCATCATCTGATACCCACCACCTGGTTTAGTGGAATAAACATCTACTCCTGGCGCTGCAATATGCACCTTCTTTTTGCCATAGTTTGAAAAAATTGCTAGTTCATCTAATGAATTTACTGCTGCAACAGAAATAATATTTTCTAAGTCATGATTTGCTGGAAAAAATGAGCTTCTATCATTATTTTTTGAAGAGTTTCCAGCTGCAGCAATAAATAAAATTTGATAATCTCTTGCTTCCATGATTGCTGCTTTAATTGTTTCTGAAGGCCCCCCCCCTCCCCATGAATTATTTGTAATATCAACGCCAATTTTTGTTGAATACTCAATGGCTTCAACAAGTGCTTCTGTTGTTGTTCTGCCTGTATCACTAAAAACTTTAAGCCCCACTAATGAAACTTCCCAGTTCACTCCAACAACACCTACACCGTTATTCCCAGTAGCCCCAATAGAACCTGCACAATGAGTTCCATGTCCGTCGTTATCCATAGGATCATTATCATCATTTATAAAATCCCAACCCCTATGATCATCAATATATCCATTTTCATCATCATCAATACCATTAGTAGCTTTTTCATTGCCCTCAGAGTCTAAACCTGTTTCACCAGGATTAGCCCAGTAGTTATCCTTTAAATCAGGATGATTATAATCAACACCTGAATCAATAATGCCTACTAAAACTCTTCTTGAGCCTATATTTGTTTCCCAAGCCTCTGGCATAGACATACTTTCCATCCCATATAATTTAAAATATTCAGGATCGTTTGGAGCAGCTAATAGTTTATATATTGCGTTCTTCTCTACATACTCAACATTAGAGTCTTGCCTTAAATCTTTCATTACTTTTTTAAGATCAACTACACTTGAAAATTTTAAAAGTTTTGCTCCACTGGCTCTGAATTCTTTTTTTTCTTGAGCACTGTATTTCATTATTGTTGTTTTAAAACTTGAATTATGAAATTTAACAATCAACTCATGAGGGACAAAGTCTTGAGTTTCTTGATTTTTTTCCTCTGCGGAATTAACATTAGTCATATTTATAAAAAACATTAAAATAAAAAATAACCCTCTAAACATAAATCCCCCACAATTTTCTTTTAATAAAAAGATTATCGCATTATAAATACATAGATTAAAAATCTTTTCTTAATGAAACTAGCCCTATGTCTCTAAAAAAAAATTTTAAATAAAACTAGGGCATGTCCTCAATTAGTTTCAAGGTGTTAATCTGCGTTTCTAAGGGGGCACAGATGCTAAAAAGATAAGAGTTAAAAGATTATCAGTGAAAACAAATCAAGAACTTACCTCCTGGAAGATCAACAACAGTGAGTGTTACAGCTAAAAACAATCGCAACTTTGTTAATGAAGTTTTGTGGATTTTAAGATCTGGAGCTTCATGGAGATTTCTGCCAAAACAATACGGTCCATAGAAAAATACTTACAATCATTTTTCTAAATGGAAGGAATCAGGTATTTGGTCGAGTATATTTAACCCGAAATAAGAGCTTTAGGGAATATGCTTTTAAAAAACTTTGAGCATAGCCTATGTAGATGACCTTGAAATTTCTGAACCCAGAAAATTAGAATAATAGACATATGGTGATCACTTCTTATTCTAATAACGCAGGGGGGAAACCTTTCTTCTTCTTGCTGCATATAAGCTTACGCTGCTCTTTATAAAGCCCTAAAGCAAAGTCGCCAACAAGAACAAAAACTTCTATAATTTGATTCTCTTTAATCATTCCCAGCTCCTTTTGCAGATTAGTTAAAAACAAAAAATAAATCTTACAAAAGACTGAAGTGATCTTTTATTTATTCAGGACTTAGGTCCTTAATAAATCCGAATTCGGTTTAGCTATTGTGATTTAGAAACTAAGCGAGAACGAAGAAAAAACAAAATCACAAAAAATAAAAGACTTAAGAATCTTTTGCAACGGACTATATACAAGTAACAGATAAAGTTTAAGGCTTTAAGCTAAAACTTTATGAAAAATACGTAACATGAATATTTAATATAAAAAATCTATAACCGACCTAAGCACCTTGTTTAAACCAAAACCAATGCTAAATAGAAGAAAAAACTCTTTATGTTTATAAACAAAAAAAGACATTTCATAAAAATTTTCTAATGCAATAAAATAAGTTTTATTCTTTTAAATAAAATGTTTTAAAGAGACTCCATTTTCTTAGAAAAAAGATTTTTAAAAACCCTGTGTCTTTTATAAGAAGATCCAACTTAAAACCCTTATTAAGTGATGTAAATATTTTTAAAAATATGAAGAAAAATTTTATGAAACTGTTGTATAAGTAAAATTATTTTTTAAATACGAATAAAATTAAAATTCAATCAATACGACTCTTTACCTATAGCAGAGCAAAATTTACTTCCCAAAAAAAGAATAACTAAAGGATATGCTGAAAAATAAATTTTAAATATTTTTTTACTTGATTAATAATAATCTATTTTACCATATTCATTATCACCTTAAATTCTGGACTCTTAAAAGTTTGCAACTCTAAATCCTCTCCTTTAAAAATAAAATAGGCTGCAAGCTTGTTATTAAGAGCATATTCTTTTGCTTTTTTAAACCCTAAAGACATTAAAGCTGTAGCTAACGCATCAGCTTTCATACACTCTTTATTTAATACACTAACAGAGATAAGGCTGTTTTCAACCGGCTCACCTGTTTTAACATTTAGAATATGAGAGTAGCTCTTCTTACCAGAAAGAAAAAAATTTCGATAGTTTCCCGAGGTAGCAATACTCATATTTTCTAAAGGAAAACTCATTTCAAGAATTCTTAAATCAGAGTTTGGTTTTTCTATGGCCACTTTCCAAATTCTTTTATTTTTTTTACCTGATGCTTTAAGTTCTCCACCAATTTCAACTAAATAGTTTTTATATCCTTCTTTAATTAGTAACTCTGATAAAATATCTACTCCAAAACCTTTAGCTAAAGATGAAAGATCAACATAAACTTCATCTAAATCTTTTTTTACAAAATATTCTCCTCGATTTTTTATTAAACTAAGCCTTTGATATCCAACAACTGCTAATGCTTTTTGAATTTCTTTTTTTTGAGGAATTTTTTTATACCCGCCAGGGCCAAAACCCCAAAGATTAACTAATGGCCCTAGTGTAGGATCATATGATCCATCTGTATTCTTCGCTAAATCCAAAGAGTAAGTTAATACTTTTTTAAACCATGGACTGATTTTAACATGTTCATTTTTTAAAGAATCATTAACTTTAGAAATTTCAGAAGTTAGAATATAAGTAGACATTTGTTTATTTATTTTTTTTAACGATTTTTCAATTTTAATTTTTAAGGCCGGAGTGTTCACCCTAGTAGACGCAATTTTTATTGTATAAGTAGTTCCCATTGTTTGACCACTTATTAAAAAAACTTTTCTCCTATAAAGGCACGAAGAAAAACTTACTAAAAAACTAATAAAGAGGACTAAAAAAAATACTCTTTTTACTTTCTTATCCACCAAAATCATCTAGCATAATATCTTCAGCTTCAACACCGAGATTTAATAACATCTTTGTAACACATTTATTCATCATAGGAGGTCCACATAAGTAGTATTCACAATCTTCTGGATTCGAGTGATCTTTTAAATACTCTTTAAACAATACGTTATGAATAAATCCTTTATAACCATCCCAGTTATCCTCAGGAAGAGCATTTGATAAAGCACAATACCATTTAAAATTAGGGTTTTCTTTTTGAATATCGTTAAAATCTTGAATATAAAACATTTCTCTTTTTGAGCGAGCACCGTACCAAAAACTCACCTTTCTACGAGTGTGAATTCTTCTAAATTGATCAAAAATATGAGACCGCATTGGAGCCATACCTGCACCTCCACCAACAAAGATCATTTCTTTTTTAGTATCTCTTGCAAAAAATTCACCAAAAGGCCCTGAGATTACACACTCATCTCCTGGCTTTAAATCAAAAATATATGAAGACATTAAACCTGTAGGAAGATCATCTCTATCTGGAGGGGGAAATGCAATACGCACGTTAAGCATAATAATCCCTTTTTCTTCAGGATAATTTGCCATAGAATAAGCTCTCACTGTTTCTTTAGAACAAAAAGATTTTAATTTCCAAAAATTAAATTTATCCCAATCCTCTCTGTACTCTTCTTCAATATTAAAATTCTTATAGTCAATGTCTAAACCTGCCGGACGTTCAATCTGAATAAAACCACCAGCTTTAAAGGGCACGGATTCTCCTTGAGGAAGTTCTAATACAAGTTCTTTAATAAATGTTGCAACATTATGATTAGATCTAACCTTACAAGTCCATTTTTTTACACCAAAAACTTCTTCTTCAACATAAATTTTCATATCTTGTTTAACTGTTACCTGGCAAGCAAGCCTACAGCCTTTCTTTGCTTCACGTTTTGTTATATGAGAAACTTCTGTTTGAAGAATTTCACCACCACCTTCATGAATATCTACTTTACACTGAGCACAAGTACCACCACCACCACATGCTGAAGAAACAAAAAGCTTATTATCAGCTAAAATATTTAAAAGTTTTCCACCTGCAAGAACAACAATATTTTTTTTACCGTTTACATTAATTGTAATATTTCCAGAAGAAACCAACCTTGATTTAGCAAACAAAATCACAATGACTAATAACAAAACCACCGTGGTAAACATTGTAACACCTAATATTATTAAAAACATACTCTACCTTCTTTGATCTTATAGCTGAATACCTGAGAAAGCTAAAAACCCTAATGACATTAAACCCACTGTAATAAAAATAATTCCAAGTCCTCTTAACCCTTTTGGAATGTCTGCATACTTTAATTTTTCATTAATACCGGCAAGAGCTGCAATTGCCAAAGCCCAACCAAACCCTGAACCTAAACCAAAAACAACAGATTCTACAAAAGTGTAATCTCTTTCAAC
The DNA here is from genome assembly GCA_965205945.1 of Bdellovibrionales bacterium. Taxonomy (GTDB): domain Bacteria; phylum Bdellovibrionota; class Bdellovibrionia; order Bdellovibrionales; family UBA1609; genus JALZUR01. The sequence continues at coordinate 490,572 of CBDBIB010000001.1, forward strand.
CATAAATAAAGATCCACCTAAGATTGCGCAATTCACTGTTATAAGAGGCAAAAAGATTCCTAAAGCATTATACAGTGCAGGAACATACTTATCTAAAACCATTTCTAAAATCTGTACACTTGCTGCAATTACTCCAATATAGCAAATTAAACCTAAAAAACTTAGATCCACACCCTTAATGCCCATCCATAAAAGAGCATCCTCTTTTAATAAATAATTAAATAAAAGATTGTTTATAGGAATTGTAATTACTTGAACAACAATAACAGCTACACCCAGACCGATTGCTGTTTTTACTTTTTTAGAAACTGCTAAAAAAGTACACATTCCTAAAAAAAACGCCAATGCTAAATTTTCAATAAAAACAGCTTTAATAAATAAACTTAAGTAGTGTTCTAACATAACTGCCTCTTACGCCTCTACCTGGTCGGTTTTCCACTGCCTAAGGACCCAGATAAATAAACCTATTAAAAAAAATGCACTTGGTGCAAGTAAAGCTACGCCATTTGGTTCATACCAACCACCTTCACTTATAGGTTTTAATACTGTAAGGCCCATAATCTTTCCTGTACCAAAGATCTCTCTAAAAAAGGCTACAAAGATTAATACAATGCTGTAGCCCAAACCATTTCCAATACCATCAAAAAAAGAAATAATAGGAGGATTTTTCATAGCAAAACCTTCAGCTCTCCCCATTACAATACAGTTTGTAATAATCAAACCGATAAACACTGCCATTTCTTTTGCTACATCATAGACAAAAGCTTTTAGAATCTGATCTGTCACAATAACTAGTGAGGCAATCACTGTCATTTGAACAATAATTCTAATACTTAAAGGAATATAGTTTCTAATCAAACTTACAAAAAAATTTGAAAACCCTGTAACTAATATTACAGCTACACACATAACAAGTGCTTTCTCCATTTTAGTTGTCACAGCAAGAGCTGAGCATATTCCTAAAATTTGTAACGCAATTGGGTTGTTGTTAAATAATGGATCAAATAAAGATTTCTTAATTTTATTCATTACTACTCCCCCCCGCTGCTGATTTTAACATAGCTCGTCTTTGTAACTCTAAGTATGGACCAAAGCCCTCTTTGCCAAACCAATACTTTAAAAGACCTGTAACACCATTACTTGTAATAGTGGCTCCTGAAAGACCATCAATTTTATAAGCAAATTTTGGATCTGCACTGTCCACTAAACCTTTAACTACTTTTAAGCTTACATTAAAATTTTCATCATAAAGTCTTTTTCCTACCCACTTTGCCTTCCAATTTGGATTATCAATTTCAGCACCTAGGCCTGGAGTTTCTCCATGACTATAAAACCCAATGCCCTTAACAGTATCAAAATCCACATCTAAAGCTAAAAACCCATACATTGTAGACCATAAACCTTTTCCATGAACGGGAAGAATAAGCATTTTTATAACATCATCGGCCATATATTTATAAACAAATGCATATTTAGAAGCCCTCTTAATCCGAGCAGTGTCTTTATTTGAATCAATAAGTTTACCCATATCATGAGTCTTACTTGCTTTTTTTTGATCAAAAGTCTTTGGGTCTATATCCACGGCTTTTTCACCCGTTTTAAGATTTATAACTTCAGCTGTAATTGAGGAGTAAGCAGCTTTAATCTCATCTTTTAAAGCTTTTGAATTTTTTAAAAGCCCTGAGGCTAACAAAAGATTTTTCTTAATATCCAGCGCTTTATTAATATCTTGCCTATCCTTAAGTAAAGCAACAGATATGGATACAAGTAACGAGCATACAACACATAAAACTACTGCAACAACTAACGTTTTTAAAACACTATCCTTTTGCATACTTTAACTTTCGTCTTTTAATATTTGAATTCACAACAAAGTAATCAATCAATGGTGCAAATACGTTACCAAATAAAATTGCTAACATTACACCTTCTGGAAATGCAGGATTTATAACTCTTACTAAAATAACCATAAAGCCAATAAGAACACCATAAAAAAACTGACCTTTAAAAGTCATGGCAGAACTAACAGGGTCTGTGGCCATAAAAACTGTGCCAAATGCAAAACCGCCCACCACAAGATGCCACAAAGGAGACATAGCAAACATTAAATTAGTACTGCTTCCTATATAGTTAAATAGTGCTGCAAAAGCTACAGTCGACACCACCATTGAAAAGATTATTCTCCATGAACCAATTCCTGTAAAAATTAAAAGACCTGCACCTAACAAACAAGCTAGGGTTGATGTTTCCCCCATTGATCCTGGAATTAAACCTATAAAAGCATCCATCCAAGAATAAGTTATTGAGGCCATCCCGTCTAAAGCTACTTGGCCTAAGATTGTAGCCCCTGTAAAACCATCTACTGGAGTCCACACCATATTTCCAGAAATTTGAGCCGGATATGCAAAGAATAAAAAAGCTCTTCCAGTTAACGCTGGGTTTAAGAAGTTCTTCCCTGTTCCACCAAAAATTTCCTTAGCAATGACAACACCAAAGGTGATACCTACAGCAACCTGCCACAAAGGAATTGAGGCAGGTAAAGTTAAAGGAAAAAGCAAACCTGTTACTAAAAACCCCTCATTAATCTCATGCCCTCTAATAGAGGCAAAGACGCCTTCCCATAAACCACCCACTAAATTGGTCACTAAAAATATGGGTATAAAAAATAAAGCCCCTAAAGCAAAGCAAGATAAAAAATTTGATGAATCTAGAACAAAACCCAGAGCATGAAAGATTTCGCCCCTCACTCCTGCAACTTGATTAAGCCCCATTGATGTTACAGCTAATTGAGCCTGATAACCTGTATTATACATCGCCATGATAATACAAGGCATAAGAGCTATTGCTACAGTTACCATTGTTCTTTTAAGATCCATGCCATCTCTTACATGAACTCTTCCTGTGGTAGTTTCACCTGGAGTATACAAAAACGTATCAATAGCCTCATATAAAGGATAAAAAATCTTTAACTTTCCATCACCTACAAAGTGTTTATGTTGAGAGTCTAAAAAATTACGTAATACTTTCATTTTTAATTATCCCTCTACCTCTATTATATTTAAATTCTTTCTAAGCATAAGTCCAAAATCTACTTTCCCAGGAGATGCAAATGTAAGAAGAGCCATGTCTTCTTCTGTAAGTTCTAAGCAGCCTAAATCCTGTGCTTGATTCGTATCATTTGATGCTAAGGCTCTTAAAAGCTGAGTTGGTAAAATATCAAGTGGCATAACTTTTTCAAATGCGCCCGTTGGAACCATAGCTCTAACGGAGCCATGAGTAGACGAGCCTAGATTAAAAACTTTTCCTGGAATAAATTTTGATAAAAATGTATTTCTAATTGAAAACTTATTAAAACCTGGTGAATGCCAACCTAAAAATTCTCTTTTATCGTCTTCTTTAATTAAGGTAATTTGATTAGAATAAGCCCCTAAGTAATCAAAAGCACCTTCTGCTTTGTGACCATTAAACACCGAACCTGAAATTGCTCTTAAAGCTCTACCCTCTTTAGCTTCTCCACTTATAAGTTCTGATATTTGAGCCCCTTTTCTAACTTTTAAATACCTTGGATTAGAAGCCAAAGGACCACCGATTGTAATCATCTTATCAGTTAAAAGACTACCTGTAAGAATAAGTCTACCTACAGCTATGACATCTTGATAACCTATGTGCCAAACAAGTCTAGTTGGGTTTACAGGATTAATAAAATGAATATGAGTTCCTGGGTTTCCAGCTGGATGAGGCCCGGAAAACTCAGCAATATCTGTACCATACCCTTTAAGATTTGAACCAACAGATTTACAAAAATAAGTTTTATTTTTTGAAAGCTTAGATAAAGCCTGAATACCAGCTTTAAATTCATCTTGGAATTGACCAACTACAAATTCTGGTTTTGGAGCTAATGGGTTTGTATCTATTACTGTAATAAAAAGTGATTCAGGCTTAGCTGCCACATCTGCTACTTTACCAAAGGGCCTTTGAATTAAACCTTTCCACTCACCGGATTCAATTAATAACTTTGTGATCTCTTCACTTGTATAGTCTTTTACAGGTTTAGAAATATAAGTTTTAAAAGACACAGCTTCTTCTTGTTTTGAGAGTTGAATTTCTACTGATTGAAACAAGCGCCTATCACCACGATTTATAGCCGTAACTTTACCTGCAGCTGGAGATGTAAAAACCAATCCAATATTTTTTTTACATGAAAAAAGAGGCTCGCCGATTCTAACATCATCTCCTACCTGAACTTGCATAGTAGGCTTCATACCAATAAAATCAGAACCTATAATTGCAATTTTTTTAAATTCTTTACTTAAATCTAAGCTTTCTTGAGGTTCACCTGATATAGGCAGTTTTAAACCTTTTTTAATGCAAAATTTCATTAGCCTGCTTCCTAAGAGTTTTAACTAGTTATAAAAAAAATTAGTGGAATCAAGGAATATAATCAATAAGAATTCATTTTAGAACCTTATATTGTATTTTTATTGTGCACTTTATTTGCTCACCGTAGTATCTGAGTTTTCTAATAATCCTAGTTTGAACTTTTTTAAAGGATTTAAGTTTTTAGGATAGGATTTTTTGTAAGAAAGTTTTATCTTAAGCACACAAGGCGTTAGAGTCTAAAAAAACTTTATAGCGAATCTACTCTTGGGCACTTATAACATATTGTTTGCACCCCTTAAAACCTTTAATTCCTATTAAAACCTATAATAGCCGCTTGCTACAAGAATTTTAAAAAGTTTTAAATTCAAGTTAAAACAAAAAATAAACCCTTTTTTAAACAAGAGGGTTTACTTTAAAATTAAACTTTAAAAATATATTTAAGTAAGACTGTTTTTATTATTTTAAATAAGCCCTAAAAGGAACTTTATCTCTGGGCCCTATTCTTCTTAAAAACTTATTATCATCAGTTAAAAACCCATGCCCATTATTATTTCTAATGTCTGCTTCAAACTCTAAAGAAACTTCATCAACATTAATTGTAAACATTAAATTGTCCCCTGGGTTTTTAGTAAAATTAATCTCAGCTTGATGATTATTCAAATTACCATACTCTAATTGAAATTCTGCAATTCCACCAATAATAATGTTTTCCATAAGCCTTTCAATGGGACGAGAGCCATAAAGTGGACTTTGTCCATTTATAGCTATAAATTCTAAACTCTGAGCATCCATTGTTAGTGTCCAGCCAAAACGTTTTTTTACTTTACCTGCTTTTTTTAAATAAAGGGTATTAGACATTTGTCTGTATTGATCTAAAGTAAATGGCCTAGAAATCACCACATCATTAAATCTATTTAAAAAGCTAAGTCTAAAAGTCTGTTGCAGCGCTTCATTTGCAAGTCTTTCTAGCTCTGGATGATTAGGGTTTTCAAGGATCACTTCATGGCCTGCGTTTGTTGTCATAAATATAAATGCTCCACGGGCAGAAAGGGGTCTTTGAAATTTATCATAGAACAATCCATCATCCATTAAAAAAAACAACTGATCTAAAATTGAAGGATTTGCTTTATCTATTTCTTCAAAAAGATAAATTGCAAAAGGATAAAGGGTTAAACTTCTTGCCATGGTTTCTACAAACCGTTCAAAACTTGCATCTGTTTGATACCCTGTCATGTCAAACGTTACAATTCTCATGTCTAAAGCACTTGCTGTTGATTTTGCCAAATGTGATTTTCCAGTTCCTGTAGGGCCTGCAAGAAGTAAATTTGCAACTGGTTTTTTAGTAGTTCTTCCTACAACATAACCAATTTTTGCCTCTCTTACCACAGCCTGACGACCTTGATCAGCACCAATGACATCTTCACTCAAATATTGCTCTAAATTTTTAATTCTCTTAAATTTTTTATCTACAATCCACTCTGGAACTTGAATGAATGAAAAGACAGCATCTCTAACATTTTCAAAGCTCACCCTGTAAGGCTCAACTCTCTCTCCCTTAACCTGAGTGATTACAAACCCCTCAAACTGAGTCAAACTGTTACTGTTAAAAACCAACCTTAAGCTATTTGTTTTAAACATTTCAGATTCAAAGGCACCAAGCTCACCGGAATATCTTGCAAGTTCAACACCACTAACAGCATCATAGACTCTTAAAGTATCCAATACTCTTTCCGTATGAAAAGAATCAAAAACTATAGCTAGGCTGACCACTTCAGGCCTATTTATTATAAACTCTAAATTTGAATTTGGTTCATACTCATGAGGAGTCTCTACAGCTGACTCAAGAACAATATCTGTACGAGTGGTTACGGTCTTAACTTTTCTAAGAAGAGATTTTAAAACATTCATTGTTCTTTCTGGTTCATTAATATTGGGCTGATAATGTTGTAAAGTATTAATTAAATATTTTCTATTGCTCTTTGACAATAAAACGTTAGGGTAAAGAACCTTTAAATAGGTTTTAACCATTTTTCTAACGTCATCTTCTATAAGAGCCTCTAAGTTAATTTTTTCAGCAAAAGAGTTTACAACATAAGAATGCTCACTATTTCGAATACGCTCATATTCATACTTATTAACAAAGGCTACAGTCTTCATTCTACCTGCTAGTATATTGGCTGAATACTCTGTCTCTATTCCCGATGCATCGTTTGAATGAGAACCTATTCCAATTAAAGACCATAAACTTCTAAAATACAAAATAGCATCTTTCCCATCAACTGGGTTTAAAATACTCTCTAACCAATACTCATCAACTTCACCAACATACTTATGCCCAGCTTCAATCTTATTAATATCCACTTCAATATGCCAATCTTTAACGCAACCTTTAGGCTTTTGCATTTGTGCAAGTCTTGCAAAAACATACCTATAAGCATCACTAGCTTCACCTACTAATAAGACCGATCTATTCTGATCATCACTACAAAAAACATCAATCATTCTACTTACAACATCATCATAGATATTTAACTCCCCCATAACTTTAATATAATTAGTCCAGGACTTATGTACTGGATACTGATTCGATCCAGGCCCAACTATATAACCAGACTTTAAAAGTTTTTTTAAATCTGGCTCTTCTTGCGCCACGGCAGAAAATACAAATATAGAACAAAGCAATACTTCCACTATTAATTTCATCTACGCCCCCTTTTATTTATGAAATAGTTTATACTAAATGCTATCCCAAACTAATAGCCAAGTAAAGCCTGCAAACCATCATTATTTTAATTAGCTCTAAAAAGGTTAACTTAATTAGCTATCAACGGTATTCTTATATTATAAAGCTTTTTCTACGCAGTTTTAATAACCATTTTTTATAAAGAGCTATATTTTAAAGAAATCTATAACTTAACAATACATTATCTCTTCATCTAAAGGTTTCATTATTTCTACATGTTTATTGATAAGTTTAATGAAATTTTCTCTAAGTACCCTTAGCAGTTTTTAACTTCTAACTTTGGATTTTAAAAATCTTAAGACTATAGTTTAAACAAAATAATTTACAGACTCTAAAAACAGTTTAACCATATCCACCAGCAGTTGGTGTTTTAATAGTTACAGCTTCACCCGCTTTTAATTTTGCGTGCGCACACCCAGGTAGCACTTCAATCTTACCGTTAAGCCTACGTATAAAAGCCCGGCCTACTTCACCAAAACCGCCTCCATATAATCCTTCTGGTGGGCGTTGACGGTGAGATGATAATATTGTCATTTCCATACTTTCTAAAAAACGAATGGTTCTCTCTGTTCCATCACCTGCAGACCACTTTCCTGACCCACCGGAGCCCTTTCTAATAAAGAAATTCTCTAATAAAACAGGGTACTTAAATTCTAATATTTCTGGATCAGTCATACTAGAATTAGTCATATGAACCTGGACTGCGTCCGTCCCATTAAACCCCTTCCCTGCAGGTGAGCCAGAGCAAATCGTTTCATAATATTGATAAACCTCATTTCCAAAGGTGAAGTTATTCATAGTTCCTTGTGAGTTTGCCATAGCCCCGAGGGCACCAAACAGTGTATTTGTAATATGTTGTGATGTTTCAACATTACCTGCCACAACAGCCGCTGGATAACTTGGTTTTAACATACAGCCCTGAGGTATAATAATGTTAATAGGGCGCAAACACCCTGCATTAATGGGAATACTTCCTTCTACCATCATACGGAATGCATATAAAACTGCTGCACGTGTTACAGGTTCAGGTGCGTTAAAATTATTCTTTTGCTCCTTAGTTGTACCTGTGAAATCTACAATCGCAGTGCGATTTTCCTTATTTACTAAAATCTGAACTTTAATAATAGCCCCTTGATCTGTTTTATATGAATAACAACTGTTATGCAGCACGCTGATAACACGACGTACACTTTCTTCAGCGTTATCTTGAACATACTCCATATAAGATTGAACAACACATAAACCAAATTGATCTATCATTTTGTGCAACTCTCCAATGCCCATTTTATTTGCTGCAACTTGTGCTTTTAAATCCGCAATGTTTTGCATAGGATTTCGGCATGGGAATGGATGATCTGTTAACAATTTATAAAGCGCATTTTCTTGAAAAACACCTTTACTCACTATTCGAAAGTTATCGATTAAAATACCTTCTTCATCTACCGTTGTTGCTAAAGGGGTCATTGACCCTGGAGTTGTTCCTCCTACATCTGCATGGTGCCCACGTGAAGCTGTATAAAAAAGTATTTCTTTTTTTGTATCATTAAAAACAGGAGTAACAACGGTAATATCCGGCAAATGCGTTCCACCATTATAAGGTGCATTTAATGCAAAAACATCCCCTGGATAAATGTCACCTTTATTAAGGTTTAAGATGACTTCAACGGATCGGTCCATTGATCCTAAATGAATGGGCATATGCGGAGCATTGGCTACTAGTGAACCATTAGCAGTAAAAACGGCACAAGAAAAATCTAAACGCTCTTTGATGTTTATAGAATGTGCCGTTTTTTGCAAAACAACACCCATTTGTTCAGCAATAGACATAAATAAATTATTAAATACTTCTAAAAGAATAGGATCGGCTTTCGTCCCCATAGCGTATTTAGTTTTCTTAGCTTTAATACGCTCTAACACAATATCATTTTGTTTAGTCACCGTAGCTTGCCAGCCTGGTTCAATGACAATTGTTTGATGCGGCTCCACAATCAATGCTGGCCCGTTAATCTTTAAACCAGATTTAAATGCTTTACGTGTCTTATAAATATTTGCTTTATGCCACTCACCATTAGTGTAAATCAACGTAGTCTCATCGCTATTTAGTTTATCCTTAGCATCTAATAGATTCATTGTTTGAATTCCAGCACTGCCTCCAAAACTTTCAATGTGAACAGATTCAACAAAGATTTTTTTATTTTCAAAGGCAAATCCAAATCGTTTTTTGTGAAGTTTGATAAAATCAGATCTCATTTGGTTAATTCTAGATATACTTATAGATAACGTTGTATCTGCCCCATCATAGCGTAAGTCTAACCATTTAACAGTTTGTATATCCATAACTCCTTGCTTAATTAAATCTTTCTCATTCTCATCTTTAAAGGCGTCTAGAATAGATTCAATATCAACTAAAAGTGCTTGATTTAAAAGTTTAGCAACGGATGCAAAGCGTGATGCGCGGATATCTGCAAGACCCATTCCATAAGCAGATAAAACTCCAGAGTAAGAGTGTATATAAATAGTTTTTATGGCTAGCTTATCTGCAACTAAGCAAGCGTGTTGACCACCGGCACCACCAAAACATGTTAATGTATAATCAGACACATCGTAACCACGTTGAACAGATATTTTTTTAATTGCATTGGCCATATTTTCAACGGCAATACTTAAAAAACCTTCAGCCACATGATAGATATTTTTTTCATTACCGATTTTTTTTACCAATTCTTTAAATTTTTCTTTAACAATATGAGCATCCAAATATTGATCTTGGTTGGGGCCAAAAATCTTTGGAAAATTTTCCGGCTTTAATTTACCCAGCATAACATTGGCATCTGTAAGTGTTAGAGGACCTCCACGAAGATAACTTGCAGGACCCGGATTTGCACCTGCACTGTCTGGGCCTACTGAAAACTTTGACCCATCGTAATGTAGAATAGACCCCCCGCCTGCAGCAACCGTATGAATATTCATCATAGGCGCACGTACGCGAACACCTGCAACTTCAGTTTCAAAAGATCGCTCAAATACTCCACTATAATGAGAAACATCTGTAGATGTGCCCCCCATATCAAAGGCAATAATTTTATTAAACCCTGCTAATTTGCTAGTTTTTACTGCCCCCACAACACCGCCAGCAGGACCAGACAAAATAGCGTCTTTACCTTTAAAACGATCTGCAGATGTTAACCCCCCGTTTGACATCATGAACATAAGTTTTGTTCCAGCACGCTCTAGTCCATCAAGCTCATGAGCAACCTGTGCTACATAACGCGATAAAATAGGAGTAAGATAAGCATCCACAACTGTCGTATCACCACGCCCAACAAACTTCATTAAAGGAGAGACTTTATGACTAACAGATATTTGTGTGAAACCGATTTCTACGGCAATTTTTTCTGCTAACAATTCGTGATCTGGATAGGCATAAGCATGCATAAAAACAATTGCAATAGATCTATGACCTGCTTGATATAATCCTAATAATGCAGTTTCAACTTCACTTATGTCTAAAGGTTTTTCAATGGTTCCTTCTGCGCGCATGCGCTCATTTATTTCAATAACATTAGAATATAGTTGTTCTAGTTTTTTTATTTCTTTTGCAAATATCTCTTTACGAGCCTGATAACCAATTAAAAGTGCATCACGAAAACCTTGAGTTATTAACAAGGCTGTTTTTTCACCTTTACGCTCTAACAGTGCATTAGTGGCAACAGTTGTACCCATTTTTATGGAGGCAATTTTTGACGCAGGAATAAGCTTGTTTTTTGCAATACCCATAAGATCTCGAATACCCTGGAGTACTGCGTCGTTATAGGCCTCCTGATTTTCAGATAAAAGCTTATGGATAAGAATATTACCTTTAGGCGTCTTTGCCACAATATCGGTAAAAGTGCCGCCCCGATCGATCCAAAAGTCCCAATTCTTCATTTTTATCACCCTTTTTAATATAACTGTTAAAAATGAACAGCTTTAACAAAAAAGATCAATATCATTATTTAAGTATAAATTACAGTTTAGAAAAAAATCTAGCAAAGATATCAAAAAAACTTTAGATGAAAGCTTAACATTTAAATTTAATGAATTTAATTTTTAAAAACACACATTCTAAGAAAAATTTGTGAAGATAAGAAAGTTTAAGATAAAAAAACTTAACGTGCCCATACCGAAAAAGCCCTTTAGTAATTACACCATCAATTCCCCTTAATAATAACACTTATACAGTAAAATCTAAATCCCTAAAAATTCTATGAATAAGCCACCTACTTTAAAGGTATTATAAAAAGGCTAAATTTTTATAATAAATTTGAATAAATTTCAATTCTACCTTAGCTTGCTTTTAAGGCTTAGCAAGTGTTTAATACTCCTCATGAATAATACACTTTGGTTTGATCAGTTTTACCTAGAAAATTTTGCTTTTGTTGCGACTTTTTTAATTTGCTTAGGCCTTCCTCTTTTTATTTTTAGAAATTCAAAAACTCATATCCAAATTTCATGGGTCAGTGTTAAAAGCTGGCTATACATCTTACCTGTACTGTTTTTTTTCATAGGGCTCCCTCAACCAGGCCCCTTTATTTTTATGGTACTTGTAAGTATCTACTCTTCAAAACGTTTTTTTCAAATGACAGGAATCTACCACAAAAGACTTTTTGTCTACGCCTGCTACATTGCTATTTTAACAAGTGGATTTTGTATTTATAATCATTATGATATAGGGTTTTTCTGCTCCATCTTTGGACTTCTTTTAAGCTTAACAATTATTCCTATAGTAACAAACAAAACACAAAATATGATTCAATATATTAGCTTAACTTTTATTTGCTTTTGTCTTTTAGGGTGGAATCTTCTTTTCGCCTCTCGTATTTTTGAAATAGAAAAGGGCCTATATATTTTATTTTATCTTTACGTCCTAGCTGAATTTTCAGGGAACACGTCAAATGGTATAAACTTAATAATACCTAGTTCTTCTATTGCCTCAAACGTCACTCCTAAAGCAAAATGGATGGGCTTAATATTTTCTTTTATTTTAACGCTTTTTCTTGCTTGGGTTTTTAGAAGACTTCTTTTTGACACATCAGAAATCTACTGGATCAGTGCTGGAATGATTTCATTTTTTGGAGCTCACTTTGGTGAATGGACTATCTCAAGCTTTAGAAAAGACCTAGGCTTAAAAGATCACGGGGTCTTTATCATTGGTCGAGGCGATTTATTAAGCCGCTCTAATCGAATAATTTATGTTTATCCATTATTCACAATATTCTTATGGCTAAATAAAGATATCTCATTTTTTAGAGCCCTTTAGGTTATAAACATGAAAAATTGGAACTATGAAAATGAACAATGGCAAAAACTGCCTACCTATTTAAAACACCTTCCCCTTTTTACAAGGCATTTTGATTTAACATCTTACCTTATAAGCTTTATCTGGAACTTTTTATTAAAAACTCTGGGCTTTAAGCTCTATATTCAACTTAAAATCATTGGTGATTTTCATAAGATTTATAAAAAACACCCTAAATTACTTTTAATTTCAAACCACTCCTCTCACTTAGATGCCGTATCCATTACTGCATCTATACCATTTAAATATTGGAAAGATCTTTTTATTTCAGCAGCAAAAGACTATTGGTTTAGAAGCACAATTTTCACCTTTTTCTCACAACATTGTTTAGGCGCTATTCCCATAAACAGAAAAGAAAACAAATCCGAAGCCATCAACCTTTGCCTTAATTTATTAAATAATCTAGACCGTATTTGGCTCATTCTTTTCCCTGAAGGAACACGATCTCCAGATGGGTACCTTCATAACTTTAAAAAAGGTGTTAGCCTATTTTCTCAAGAAACAAACACTCCTGTACTTTTCTTATACATTCAAGGAAACGCTGATCTTTGGCCTAAAGATCGCCTGCTCCCTAAACCTGGAAAATTAACTTTACATGTTGGTCCAGTTTTCCCCCCCTCCCCCATTAAAGAGATTCAAAAAGCTTATGAAAATTGGTTATTAACAATTGATTCTTCAGTTATTTCAAATAGAAAAAAAGATGACGAAAGAATTTAATATACAAATATCAACTCAAAATGGTACAGGAAGTACAACTGCAAATAAAATCTTAGTCCGATCTCTTGTTGCTCAAGGTTTTTTAGTGACTTCTAAAAACTTGTTTCCCTCAAACATCTCAGGACTTCCAACAACATTTAAAATACGGATCTCTAATTATCATCAAACAAGTATAAATAATCAGACTGACCTATACATTGGTTTTAACAAAAAAACTTTAGAAAAAGATTTAACTCAACTTTTACCTAATACCTTTTGTCTTTTAAATGCTGATTTTAAGTTTAAAACCTTCTTAAAAAATCAAATTCAAATTGACTGTAGAAAGACTGTTCGAAATCTTCATAATTCTGCTTCTGCTAAAAAACTACTGTATAATATGCTCTATGTTGGGAGCACTCTTCACATTATTGGCGGCAACCTTGACTCTGCAAAAAATGTAACAAAAGATTTCCTTAAAAATATTCCAAAAGATTTAATACAGGCTAATGTAAATGCCCTTGAAGCTGGATTTAATTTAATCAAGAAACCCTTTTTTAAATTAGATAAAAAGACTCCTAAAGCTACATATCTTTTTAAAGGAAACTCTTGCTCCGCTCTTGGCTTCTTAGATGGAGGAGCTACGGTTGCCACATGGTATCCTATAACACCCTCATCTTCTGTCATTGAGGATTTTAAAAACCTCATAGCTCTTTATAAAAAAGAGCACATATCTATTCTACAGTGTGAAGATGAGATTGCCTCTGCTGTCACTGCTCTTGGAGCTGGATGGAGTGGGGCTAGATCTTTTACTACAACTTCGGGTCCAGGTTTAAGCCTTATGCAAGAAGCCCTTGGATTAGCATACTTTACAGAAAGTCCTTTTGTACTTTTAGATGTTCAAAGAGCCGGTCCTTCAACAGGGCTTCCCACAAGAACCGCACAGGGCGATTTGATTCTCGCTCACTTTAGTTCTCATGGAGATGGCACCCACCCTATTTTTTTACCTGGTACACCACAAGAGTGCTACGATGATGCTTTTGATAGCTTAAATTTAGCTCAATCATTACAAACTCCAATTCTTATACTCTCTGATCTTGATTTAGGAATGAATGAATGGTCTTCAAAACCTATTCAACAAAAAAAAGCCCCCTTAGATAAAGGCTCTATTCAGATTAAAGCTGTTAATAATTTTAAACGCTATTCGAATTTAAAACTTTCTCCAACCAGAAGTATTCCACGAATTAGCGACTCTAAACTTGCATATTTTACACGAGGGACTGGACATACCGAGGATGGCTCTTACTCTGAAAACCCTATTGTTTATGAAAAAAAACTTACTCGCCTAAAAAATAAGGTAGCTAATTCTTATAAATCCCACCATTTTCCAAAAAGTCTTATTCAAGAAAATAAGACTAAAGTTTCTGTTGTTACCTGGGGAAGTACCGGACAAATACATGGGGAGTTAAAAGACCTGCTTCCTTTTAAATTTTCATACATGCGCATTAGAGCTCTGCCTTTAGGACCAGATGAATTTAAATTTCTTAGTAACCATAAAATTAACTTTATTATTGAACAAAACCGAGATGGTCAATTAAACAAAATCATCAAGGCTTTTTCTAAAAATATGAGCCCCTGTATTACTAAATCAATTTGTCAATTTGACGGACAACCAATTAATACAAAAAAAATAGCTTTAAAAATTTTAGAGGCCACACATGAATAAAATTAATTTAAACAAAGAATCATATAAAGCAAGCCCTTCAACTTTATGTAAGGGCTGTGGCCATGACTCTATCACTTTAAACCTTATTAATGCTTTATATGAGCTTTGTATAGATCCTGCTCAAGTGATTAAACTTTCAGGCATTGGGTGCTCATCTAAAATTCCAAACTATTTTCTTAAGTCAAGCTTTGGTTTTAACTCTTTACACGGGCGAATGGCTGCTCTTGCAACAGGTGTTAACTTAAGTCAACCTAAGGCAAAGCTTATTGGGATTTCTGGTGATGGAGACACTGCTTCTATTGGGCTTGGAGGGTTTTTACATTTAATACGTAAAAATGTTCCCATTGTTTACATCGTTGCTAACAACGGTGTTTATGGGCTTACAAAGGGGCAGTTTTCAGCAACAAGCCATAAAAATGATATTTCAAAATTAAATCTTGAGCAGAATTTACCTGAATTAGATATCCTTCTTCAAGCCTTATCTACAGGTTGCAGTTTTGTTGCAAGGTCTTTTTCTGGTGAAAATAAACAGTTAAAAAATATTTTAAAACTTGCTCTAAACCATAATGGCACTGCCGTAATTGATGTTATCTCCCCTTGCATAGTTTACGGAAATCACAAAGATTTTTCTAAAAGCTACACTTATACTCAAGAAACTAATCACCCTCTTCATGAAATTGATATTATTAATGATGATATTCTAATCTTAAAAGACTCTTTAAAGTATAAACTTATTCCTTTAAAAGAACAAAATCACGATACCTCTTCTTTACCTCAAGCCTTAAAGCTTATTTTAAAAGAAAAAACCGATAATATCCTTCACACAGGTTTAATTTATATAGATAAATCAAAGCCCAATCTTAATCAAGCTTATGGGTTTTCAAACAAAGACAAATTCTGTTTAAAAGAAGAAGATTTAAGGCTTTCAAAAGAAAATTTTAATACTTTTAACAATGGAGCACTTATTTGAAACAATATCACAATTTAAACATTCAAGACATTATATTAAATATCGGCCCCTATAAAGTTCATAGCCTTAGCACTACTAGTTTTGGTTTAGATGGTGGGGCTATGTTTGGAACTGTTCCTAAGGTTTTGTGGAGTAAAACCAATCCCTCAGATGATCAAAATAGAATCCTAATGGATTGTCGATGTTTACTATTAGAATCAACAGATTATAAAATTTTAATAGATACAGGTCTTGGTGGAGATTTTATTGAAAAATACGGATCTTCGTTAGGTCTAAAATTTTCTAAAATGTACTCCATCTTAGAAAATAACAAATCTGGAATTGAAAAAGCCTTAAGTAAAATAAACATTAAAACTTCTCAAATCACCCATGTTATTCTAACCCACCTTCACTTTGATCATGCTGGAGGAGCTACTAAATCAATAAACAAAAAACTTGTTCCCACCTTTAAGAATGCTGAATATTTCATACAAAAAGACAATTTAAAAACTGCCCTTTCACCCAATTTAAGAGAAAAAGCCAGCTATTATAAGTGTAATTTTGAAGTGCTTATAAAAAACAAAGTCCTTACAATCCTTAACGGAAATGAAGAAATCCTTCCTAACATTTCCTTTTCAATTTCTAATGGACACACTAAAGGACAACAAAATGTTTGGGTTGAAGATGATAAAAACTCTCTTCTTTACTGTGCTGACTTAATACCTACAGCAACTCATGTAAGGCTCCCATGGATTATGGGCTATGATTTAAATCCTCTTATGATTATTAAAGAAAAAAAAAGAGAGCTTAAAAAAGCCCTTAAAAAAGAAAGCTTTTTATTTTTTGAACATGATCCTTATTGCTCTACTGCAAAAATAAAAACTTCGGAAAATGGCTTGGATTTTAGGCTTAAAGAAATTTTTAAATTGTCATAAAACGATTTTAAGTTAGAATCCTCATCATGGTTAAAAAAATATTAAATCCAATAGAAAAATTTATGCATTTAGAAGCCTCAAGCGGAATAATGCTTATTATTGCAACTCTTATGGCTTTAATTATGGTCAACACAGGGATGCAGACTCTATATTATAATATTCTTCACTTTCCAATCAATTTAGATATTGGTAGTTTAGTTTTGCATGGCTCTGTTCACCATTGGGTAAACGATGCGCTCATGGTGATCTTCTTTTTTATAGTTGGATTAGAGATTAAACGTGAAATGGTTAGTGGAGAGCTTTCTTCTCCCCAAAAAGCTGCACTTCCAATATTTGCTGCTTTTGGCGGGATGGTTGTTCCTGCTTTATTTTATGTACTACTTAATATGTCTGAAGAACAGGGCACCGCTCTTAATGGCTGGGGAATTCCAATGGCCACTGACATTGCTTTTGCTGTTGGTGTTGTTGCGCTGTTAGGAAAAAGAGTGCCCTTTTCTTTAAAAATCTTCTTATTAGCATTAGCAATTGTTGATGACCTAGGTGCTGTTTTTGTCATTGCCGCCTTTTACACTGAACAAATTTCAGCTCCTGCTTTAGGTATAGCAGGCCTTGGGTGCTTAGCTATTCTACTATTTAGATATATTGGTGTAAGGTCAATTTTTGTATATATTCTTTTAGGCCTTATTATTTGGCTCGGGTTTTTCACAAGCGGTATTCACGCAACCATTGCTGGTGTTATTATTGGCTTTTTAACCCCTTCAAAACCACTTTTTACTAGTGATGAGTTAGGTAAGAAAATCAACACGTTATCCCAAAAAACTTTAAGTACACTTAATCATTTTAAAAATAACATGGAGGCAACATATCTAAAGGAAAAGGATAGAAAGAAAATTTTTGAACTTAGAAATATCGCTTTTGAAGGCCTTTCTCCAATAGATAGAATTATTGATATAATGCACCCATGGGTAAGTTTTTTTATTATGCCCGCTTTTGCCTTTTGTAATGCTGGTGTTGTCATCTCTTCTAAAGCTGCAGAAAGTTTTTTTTCATCTCCAATCTCTTTAGGCATTTTCTTAGGGCTTGTTGTTGGAAAACCCGTTGGAATTCTTATATTCTCAGCCTTATCAGTTGTTTTTAAACTTGCAGCTCTTCCAAAAAATGTAACCTGGACTCATATCATAGGGTTAGGCTTTTTAGGCGGTATTGGATTTACAATGTCGTTATTTGTTACAAGTCTTGCCATCTCTGATCCACTATCAAGTGACCTTGCTAAAATGGGAATCCTAACAGCTTCACTAGCAGCTTCTTTTTTTGGAGCAGGAACTCTTATTCTTGCAAGTAAAAAATAAAAAATTTTAAACAGCTAATCTTATAAAAAAACCTAAAATTAAAATAAAAAGCTGTCTTGTTCGCTCTTTACTTTAAAAACTTTTTTTAGAATTAGTTAAATGTTTTAAGTTTCCTGCCTCACGCTTTGCTCCACCATATTGCTTAAAACCTCTACCACCATTTTCAAAGGCTTTTTTAAAACAAGATTTCTTTTTAAAACCAGTCTGAGTACGTGAAAAGCTTGATCTTTTTTCATCACTAGAATTAGTGTTTGATTTTGATCTTTTAGAATAATTTCTTTTTAAACCAGTTTCACTAAATTCACTATGTTTTGATTTAGCCCAACGCATACTTGGCCCAGCAGAAGAGCCCCTTTTTTTTCGTCTATCCGGCAACCCATTGTCATCTCTTCTACTACTCTTATGATCCCATTCTCTACGTCCTACAGCGGTTGAAGCCTTAGTGCGTCGATATTTTTTAAGGCTGTTATTTCTTCCTCCACCTTGACTCCTACTTTTAAAACGTCGTTCTTCACCGCCACTACTGCTAGTTAAAATATTCTTTAACTCAACACCTTGAATTTTATATCTTTTAGCCAATCTAATCCAAGCACTATGATCTTGACGAGCAACAAAGCTAAGAGCTTCACCTTCAGCCCCATTACGTGCAGTTCTTCCGATTCTATGAATATAATCTTCTTCTATTATTGGAAGATCATAATTAATAACGTGCCCAACTAAAGGAACATCAATGCCACGAGATGCAACATCTGTTGCGCATAAAACTCTAGTTTTCTCAGTTCTAAAATTTTGAATAGAGCGGTTTCTTTTTCCCTGAGATAAATCTCCATGGATAATACCTACCTTAAAACCAAACTCTTGTAAGTAATCTGCAACTTCATCTGTTCTAAACTTTGTTCTAAAAAATACAATTATAGAACCCTTTCTTTTATTAAGTTCATCAACTAATTTATCATTTTTCTCTTTATTGTTAACTTGAAGAATTGATTGTTTAATCTTTTCAACTGGCAATGAAACTCTTCCAACATCCATTTTAACTGGATCTTGAAGATAAACTTTAGCAAGATTTTTAACTTTAATTGGAAGTGTTGCTGTAAATAAAGAAGTCTGTCTGTTTTTAGGAAGATACTCTAAAATCTCATCAAGCTGAGGTTGAAAACCCATATCAAGCATTCTATCACCTTCATCTAAAACTAAGATCTTTGTTTTATCTAATTTAATTGATCTACGCCTTAAATGATCATTAAGTCTACCAGGTGTTGCTACAAGAATACGTGGTTTATTTTTAAGAGCTCTAAATTGTCTCATCATATCTGTACCACCAACTAAAGTAGTCACTCTAATATTATCACAGTAACGTGTTAACTCCATCATGACGCCTGCAATTTGTTTTGCAAGTTCTCTTGTTGGTGCAAGAATTAAAGCATTTCTATTTTTTTCCTCTAAAAGCCTTTGAACTAGTGGAATACCGAAAGCACCTGTTTTACCAGATCCTGTTTCAGCACAAGCCATAATGTCTTTGCCCTCTAAAGATTGCTCTATTACAGCATTTTGAACCTTTGTGGGCTCTTTAAATTCAAGTTTAACCAACGCCTTTTTAATAGGCTCTGCCAAAGACATATCCTGAAACTGCACCATATTTTATTGTCCTCTCTAGATACGCATCATTGCTCTATCTTATCTTAGATTGATATCTAAAGAGGGTTCGGCATAAACTTAAGATTATTCGGGTCGATCTCTTAACTTTCAATCTAAGTCTGGTCTTACACTTATTTAAGCAAAGGAGTCAACGCATTATCAAAATTAATAATAAGTACATTTCTAAAATTCATTAAAAATCCTATTTTTTATTTATAAAAGAGCAAACCAAGTGGTTTCTTGCTTTCTCTGAAATCTCACGCCCTCTTGGCCTTCGAATCAAATACCCTTCCTTTAATAAATAAGGCTCATACACATCTTCAATAGTCGATCTATCTTCAGATAATGTTGCTGATAAAGCATCAATGCCAACAGGACCTCCGTCATAGTAGTCCTTAATGACTCTAAGAATTCTCCTATCCATTTGATCAAGACCTTCTTTATCAATATCCATTAAACTTAATGCTTTTTGAACAATGTTATTATTAACAACAGAAAATTCCCCAACTAACGCATAGTCTCTAACTCTTCTTAAAATCCGATTTGCAATTCTTGGAGTTCCCCTTGAGCACTTAGATATAATTTTAATAGCTTCAGCATTTAAATTTAATTTAATCTTCTTCGCATTATTTTCTACAATTCTTGCAAGCTCTAAAGGCTTATAAAATTGAAAATGTAAATGAGCAATAAACCTCTCACGCAATGGATTTGATAACAGTCCTGACCGAGTTGTAGCGCCAATTAAAGTAAAAGAGTTAAGATCAATTTGCATAGTGCGCGCAGAAGGCCCCTCACCTAAAACAATATCAAGTTTATAGTCTTCCATTGCAGAATATAACATCTCTTCTATAGAAATATTAATTCTATGAATCTCGTCAATAAACAAAACATCATGAGGTTGAAGGTTTGTTAGCAATGAAGCTAAATCTCCTTTTTTCTCCAATGCAGGCCCAGACACAACATGGAGGTTAGTTCTTAACTCTTTTGAAATAATCATCGCCAATGAAGTCTTACCTAAACCCGGAGGTCCAGATAAAAGTGCATGATCCATAGCAGCCTCTCTAATTTTAGCAGAGTTCACCATAAGTTTAATGTTTTCTACAACTTTTAACTGACCTATGTACTCAGAAAAGTTAAGCGGCCGTAAAAAAACTTCTGCTTTTTTTTCAGACGGCTCTTTAAAATGATCCATTAAACGTTCTGTCATACAAACCTCTTTATATTTCTTTTAAAACTAAATGCACTAACTGTTCAACTTTTTTAATTGTATTTTCCTTTAAAATCCTTTGTGCAAGGGGAATAACTTTTTCTGTTTGAAATCCTAAATTTTCACAAGCCAATACCGTATCATTTAAAATTCTATCAGAATCTACACTCATTTTAATTTTTTCAAGTTTTGTTGTAACCAAATCCCCATTACTAAAAACTCTTTCCTTCTTTAAAGTTTTTAGCTTAAAACTTAAAGGAGCTATAGAGTACATTTTTATTTTATGTATTTTTTTACTTAAATCTAAAATAATTTGAGATGCAGCCTTAGTTCCGACTCCACTTACAGTAGTTAAAATACTTTTTTGCTCAGTCTTTACAGCCATAATAATTTGATCCAAACTAACTTTAGAAACAATATTATATGCTGATTTAGGCCCTACACCCTTTACCGTAGTCATCAATTCAAAAAGCTTTTTCTCTCTTAAAGTTCTAAATGCAAATAAAACTTCTGCACTCTCTCTAATTATATGGGCTACATAAACGCAGGTTAACTCACCTTCTGGAAATATATAACTACAATAGGCTTGATAACCTACGCCACTAGCCGTTTGAATTAAAGCTTCTTGACCATCACTAAATAAAACAGTCCCTGTTAAAACACCAATCATAAATATCCCTCTACTTTAAATGCTTAAAACTTTCCTTTAAACCCATCCCCCTAGTTTTTCTATTTCTAGATTGGCCTATTCTCCCTATAGTTCCCCTTCTAAGACTATGACACAACGCTATAGCCACGGCATCACTTTCATCATGAGTCTGAGGCTTATAGTTTGGAAATACAAAGCTTAAAGATTTTTCTAAATTTTGTTTAGAAGATAAGCCATAACCGGAGACTGTAGATTTGATTAAATTAGGAGAGTACTCACAAATAGAAACCATTCCTTTAAACACTGCTGAAATTATAGCGCCTCTTGCTTGTGCCAGCTTTGCTAGTGAGTTCACATTCTTAACGTGAATAAGCGTCTCTAAAGATAACTCATAAGGAGGTAAGTTTTTAACTAGTTTTTTAAAATAATTGCTTAAAGTACTAATTCTATTAAAAAAATCATCTTTTTGATTAAGCTTACAAGCGCCAGACTTCACTATTTCAAAATCTCTTCTAACACATTTAACTAGTGCATAACCAGCACTTATAGAACCTGGGTCAATACCTAAAATAAATACTTCTTCTTTAGAGTGCACAAAGCCCTCCCTAAACTAAACTCTAAACTTATCCATATGCAAGAGCAAAGAAAACCTTTAAACAACATCTATGCCCTTTAAAAGAATCCGTATACTAAGCACTGTTGCCAGTTCATCTAGTCTAATCATAGCAACAAATAGACTAAAAGTAATGCTGACTTAAAATTTATTTTTAATTTATTATATCTTACGGCAATAGCCCTTAAACTTTTTATATACCGTTAGTAACACCCTCATACAGGCTTAATTAACATCTCTCACTCCTGAAGAGTTTACACTCTCACTTTGTGTTGTAACATTCACTAAGAACAAAATCATATAAACAGCAAAGACTGGAACAAAAGCTGTTAAAATCCAAGAAACTAAAGTTATAAACCGAAGCCATGTTTCATGAATACCCAATTTTGGAGCCAACTTATGACAAACTCCTAAGAATCTAGGCTGATCCCCGAAGTTAATTGTAAACTCGCTGGGAAAAGAAATCACAACAGAAAGATAAACTAAGAATGTTACCCCAAAAGTAAATAAAAAAGAAATCAACAGGGCTATTCTTAAAATCAAAACAGGAAAGCCTAATTTTAAAGCTATTCCTCCACAAACACCACCAAAAACACCATTTTTTCGTATAAAAATATTTTGATTTTTCATAAAACCTTTATAACCTTAAAACAAAAAAGAGGCCACTATTAAAGGGACCTCTTAAAAAAAATTAAACTCTTTAATCTAAAGGTTATGCCTACCTACGTCCCCTTCTAACAACTTGAACAAGAACCCTTTTAACCCTTATATTTCCTCTTAAATTAAGTCTTATATGCCCTAGCCCTACAACGCCTCCACGCTCTAACTGCTCTCTAACAGTTAGTGGAGCTTGTAAAACTAGACGATGCATAGCGCCTCTTCTAAAAAAATCACCTTGATTTCCCGGAATTATTTTCTCCTCAGAATGATACCTCCCAATTTGTAAAGAAACCCTAGCTCTACCAGCTCTAGATTTAGCATCTATAATAACAGATTTAATAGCTTTTCTGCTTAAATCCACCCCTTGTTCTATTAAACTTTTTCTTATTTGAATTATAGATTCATTTCTTAAAATCTCTCCTGGATTTACAAAAATTGAGTATGTTTGAATTACTAATCTTTCTCTTCTAACAACTTGAACAAGAACCCTTTTAACCCTTATATTTCCTCTTAAATTAAGCCTTATATGCCCTAGCCCTACAACGCCTCCACGTTCTAACTGCTCTCTAACAGTTAGTGGAGCTTGTAAAACTAGACGATGCATAGCGCCTCTTCTAAAAAAATCACCTTGATTTCCCGGAATTATTTTCTCCTCAGAATGATACCTCCCAATTTGTAAAGAAACCCTAGCTCTACCAGCTCTAGATTTAGCATCTATAATAACAGATTTAATAGCTTTTCTGCTTAAATCCACCCCTTGTTCTATTAAACTTTTTCTTATTTGAATTATAGATTCATTTCTTAAAATCTCTCCTGGATTTACAGAAATTGAGTATTTCTCACTTACTAATTTTGAACTATCCCTCATTGAGTCTGCAGCAGCTCCAATAGACATAGCCAAAACGATAACTATCATTAACAATTTATTCATATCCCCACCCCTTTTTCCATTGACCCTTTAACATTAAAAAATCAAACTAGAACTAAATCTTAAACTAATGAAAAAATTACAACAAATTATATATTTTAATTTCTAATAAATAAAATTTTTATAACTTTCTTATTTAATTTAATATAAAATATATTCTTATGGGATTTAATCTTAATTTCACTTAAAATACGGCTAGATCTGTAAAATATTTTAGTTAATCCCCTTAAGGCCTACACCTATTAAAAGCATGGTAAAAACTTTTAACACTCTTATCCAAACTCGGAGGTAAAATTATATTCAAACCCCTTTATAAGAACATAGCGCCATTTTTTATAATTCTTTTATGTGCTGTTTTACCTTATAGTTAAAGTAGCTTTAAAGACCTGTTGAATAACTTTTCACACTAAAATTTTTGTATTCAGTATCATCAAAATCATTTACTTGAATAACGTCCCAACAAGCTTTAATTGACTTTACAATTATAGTTTTTTCCTCTTGAGTAATCACGTTCTTTTCAACTGCAAGCTTAACTAAATCTGAAACTTTTTTCTTTGGAAGTATTTTTGTTCTAACTGCTTTTTTAATTTTTCGTTCAATACCTGATGCTTGCTTTGAAAGCTTAAATGCCCACTCAAGCTTCCCTAAGCCATCTTCAGTTTCTTCAGGAATATAAATTCCAGCAGTAAGCCTCTTTCTTTGTTCAGACAAAGCCATCATCTTCGTACAAACCATATGACCCAAATCATCAGAAGGGCCAGACCCAATAGAATTTAAACGAGCCCATCTTCCAACAACACCTTTAAAAAACCATGTTAATCCTGGGATTTGAAGATTTAAACAAATACCTTCAAATCCTTTTTGAATTTCTCTATTACCATACTCTAAAGCATAATTTACAAAAGAAAGATCTTCCTTTCTAGCTCCTTCTGATTCAAACCTTCTTATAACAGCATAATTTAAGTACATCCAAGAAAGAATATCAGCAAATCTTCCTGTGATTTTTTCTTTAAACTTTAAACTTCCACCCAAAGAACCCATAGCAACATCTGCCATGATCGCAAAACTTGCAGATGCCCAAGATAACTTTCTATAATGTGAATTAAGTACTCCACCACCAAATCCAACAGCCAAGAATCCTCTAGTCCAACTAAGCAATATAGATCTAAAGATATTTCTTACAATATGACCTATATGCCCCCAGAAAGACAAATCAAAACCATTTAAATCTCCTTCTTTAGCAGTTTTAATTTCCTGATAAGCATATGGATGAGCACGCAAAGCACCCTGTCCAAAAATCATAAGAGTTCTTGTTAAAATATTTGCGCCTTCAACCGTAATTGCAATTGGAGCTGATTTATACGCATGAGCTAATGTGTTTCTAGGCCCTTCAGAAATTGCAGAACCTCCAACAATATCCATTGCTCCATTAATTACTTTTCTAAAAGCCTCTGTAGTTTGATATTTTCCAATTGCTGTTATAATAGGAGGACTTAACCCTCTATCAATTGCACCACATGTAAAAGTACGACAAGCCTCTAGAATATAGGTAAAACCACCAATTTCAGCTAAAGGCTCTTCAACACCTTCAAATTTACCAATTGATAAACCAAATTGTTTTCTCACAGTTGCGTGAGCTGACGCAACTCTAAAGGCCATCTTAACTCCACCCGTACTTTGAGATGGAAGTGAAATTCCACGTCCAGCACCTAAACAATCCATCAACATACTCCAGCCTCTACCAACCCCTAAAATTCCACCCACTACACACTCTTCAAGGTCTACAACAACATCTTTACCCTGTGTCGGACAATTATAAAAAGGAGCCCCTAATGGACTGTGTCTGTTTCCTTTAACAACGCCCTTAGTAGAAGATGGAATCAATGCACAAGTAATTCCCCTATCATCACCTAAAGCCTCATCATTTTGTTTTAATAAGTTCTCAGGATCTTTTACTCTAAAGGCCAAACCAATTGTTGTTGCCACTGCCGCTAAAGTGATCCAACGCTTATTCCAATTTATACGAAGCTTTAACCTTCCATCATCTCCTTTAAAAACAACACCTTCTGAAATTATTGACCCCGCATCACTTCCTGCTTGAGGCTCTGTAAGACCAAAACAAG
Source organism: Bdellovibrionales bacterium (assembly GCA_965205945.1). Taxonomy (GTDB): domain Bacteria; phylum Bdellovibrionota; class Bdellovibrionia; order Bdellovibrionales; family UBA1609; genus JALZUR01. Next base: position 516,503 of record CBDBIB010000001.1, read on the forward strand.
GAAGCTCTTCACCAATAGCAAGCTTTGGAAGAAGCCTGTCTTTTTGTTCCTGAGTTCCATAATGATTTAAAAGTTCAGCAGGCCCTAATGAGTTTGGAACCATTACACTAACACCTGGAACAATTGAACGTGAGGCTATTTTTTCAATAACTGCTCCATGGGCAAGAGCAGAAAAACCTAAACCCCCATAAGATTTTGGAATAATCATTCCAAAAAACTTTTCTTTTTTTAAAAATGTCCAAACTTCTTCAGGCATTTCTCTTTTTTGCCAAATCTCCCAATCATTAATCATCTTACAAACTTCTTCAACAGGGCCATCTAAAAACTCTTGCTCTTCAATTTTAAGTTTTGGGTATGGCTCTTTACTTAATTTTTTAAAATCAGGTTTTCCTGAGAACAAGTCTTTTTCAACCCAAACAACACCTGCTTCTAATGCCGTTTTTTCTGTATCTGAAATCTCTGGCAAAGCTCTTTTCATAAGGGCCATAATAACAGATGAAACTAATATCCTTCTAATAGGCTTAATTACGAAAACTAAAAACACACCCATTAAAATATAAAGAGGCGTACCCATAAGACCACTCACTATTGCTAATAGTATAATAGTTAAAGCCCATAGAATAAATGGAGCCCCTAAGTATCCAAAGACTACAAGTAAAAACACTGATCCGAAAATAACAGCACATCTGTACTCGCTAAATAATTCAAGCACCATGTTTAAATCCACTAAACCTCTCCTTGCATTACATTCTGACACTGTACTAGGTAAGCTTTATTTTTTCAATCTGTGTTACTTATTACACAGAAACTAGACTAACGCATGATTTAGTGGTGTCTTTTAAGAATATTGCAGTCAAAGTCTTGTAACAAATACCAAAGATTTAGCCTATGTTAATAATATTCTAGTTTAAAATAGTCACCTTTATAAAAAATCCATAACACCTTAAATTCGAACTCTTCATATAAAGGAACTACCGTGTAAGAGAAAAGATTTTAAAGCTTTAGTTATACAATTTATTTAAAACTTATCAAATCGTAAGATCAGATAAATTGTACCCCAAAAAACCTCTTCTAAAGAAGTTTGTACTTTTAACTATATTATAAATATTCTAAAAAAACAAAGGCTATACAATAACTGTGTTATAAGGCCCTCATAAAAAAATTGTTCTTAAATTTGAGAAACTCTAAGTCTATTTTGGTATTAATTACCTTCACCTCCACTATCCGGATTTAAATAAAAACTATAATAAAAACTTAAATCAGCTCCACGAGAAAGGTTTCCGGCTGCATCTTGTGCAACACCAGAGGCAATGCTAATTGAAGCATATTTACTAGTACTAGTACTACAGCTCCGAAGTATAATCCTTGGATTAATAGTTGTTCCATTTGTTACTGAAACTCTACAACTTGTAGCACCTCCAGTAAAGCTGACATCGCTGCTTCGTAGGTTTATACGACTACTAGGGTTTCCAATTACAATTATGGAAAAGTTTATAGACATTGATCTACTTTCTACAGGGATTCCAATACTAACAATAGGGGGCTCAGTATCTTTTATTAGGTTTAAAACACCTGAAGTTTTAGAGTTTCCAGCAGTGTTTGTGATGCTAGCAGTTAGTGAAAGTGGGCCATCACTTAAGCTTGAAAAATCAATATCACCACTAAAGCTTTTATTAGAACAGGTAATAACGCTTGTACCATGTGAGAATGTAACCAGCTCACCATCTTCAGAACATGTTCCTGAAACTCTAAAGGCCCCTTGGTTACTAGAGTTAATGTAATTTCCTCGTACAGGATTTGTAATAGAAATTGTTGAATCATTGTTACTTAAAACATTTATCCACGTCCACACTGTTCCATTGCAAAACTCCAGTTTTTTTTCTAAAGAATTATACCTTAAAGTACCCTCAGTTAAACTGTCACAAGGGGTTGTAACTGTTCCAATTTTTATTCCGTTTAAAAGCGTAACAGTAGATGTACTAATAGACCCTGGAGCAGAAAAGTTTCTAGAGACAAAGACATCACCACTATTATCAATAGTGATTCCCTCATCATCGCCGTCTCCACTTAAATAATTTTGATTAAGACTTATATTTAATCGAGCTATACTATCTCCCATATTATCAGCACTGCTTGGTAAGTTTATAAGCCGACTTCCATCAACAGCAGGCAGTCTTAAAGAGCTATCAAGCTTAATAAGCTGATTGCTCCCTGTGCCAACATCTAATCTAGCTGTGCTAATGGTTCCTGAAGTGATCTTTTCTCCATTTAAATCTGGTATATCAGATTTTAATAAACTTAAACCCTCAACCACTCTTCCTTTAACATCAACTCTAACTTTTGGGTACGTCCCTGGGGTTACACCCGTTGATGTAAGACTAGGGTTTGGGTAGGTTCCTGTAAGATCCCCTTGAGCCTGGCTTCCTAAAAGACTTGTGTCTGTCACACATGACCATAAATAAATAGGACCTTCACTCATTTGAAGTTTTTCATTGGCTTCACAACTAGGCACCCCACCAGCATCCATTGCGTTGCCTCGACTTGTGCCTAAAGAAGCTTTTAAATAACCGTTTAAAAAGTTTGAATGTGTTATTTTTTTAAGACCACTTTGAGAAACATCATACATTAAAACACTGTCTAAAGAATCAGCCGTAGTTTTTTCTGTAGTTTTGTTAATGTCTACACTTAAACTTCTATCAGTTGATAAATCTCCGCCTCCACTTAATCCACTGTTTAAAGCCGTTCTAATAGTTCTAGTTATTGGAGCTTTTCTAGATTCAAGTTCATTAAGTGCACCTTCTACATCTGTAGCCTGAATGTTTCCAAATGGAGTGTAGGTCACCGTGTTTGCCGCCAGACTTGCTAAACTCCAACCTTCAGACACATCCTTACAATTTGCTCCTCTTTCATCACAAATTTGTGTTATTCTTGCTGTTCCAGCAACGTCTAATAAAGCCTCAGGACTAGCCTTACCAACCCCAACCCTTCCACTAGCATCAATAATAATTCCCTCATTATCACCGTCTCCACTTAAATAATTTTGGTTAAGATTTATATTTAATCGAGCTATACCATCTCCCATATTATCAGCACTACTTGGTAAGTTTATAAGCCGACTTCCATCAACAGCAGGCAGTCTTAAAGAGCTATCAAGCTTAATAAGCTGATTGCTCCCTGTGCCAACATCTAATCTAGCTGTGCTAATGATTCCTGAAGTGATCTTTTCTCCATTTAAATCTGGTATATCAGATTTTAATAAACTTAAACCCTCAACCACTCTTCCTTTAACATCAACTCTAACTTTTGGGTACGCCCCTTGGGTTACACCCGTTGGTGTAAGACTAGGGTTTGGGTAGGTTCCTGTAAGATCCCCTTGAGCCTGGCTTCCTAAAAGACTTGTGTCTGTGTCCGTATCAATATCAGCCACGCAAGAATAGCTTATTATAGTACCAGGGTTTCGTTGAATCTTTTCCCCACTAGTACACACAGGAAGAGTGTCCACTTGCATGAGCTGTCCTAAACCACTTCCTATATCTGCTTCTAAACCCCTTGGCGTAATTTTTAAACCACTTCCTACTTTTACTTTTAATTTATTTATATTAAACTCTAAACCCCCAGAAGAATCTAAATCTAAATCTATGTTTCCACTGTTGTTGTATAAACCCCTACCAAGGTTGATGCTTATTGTTGGGTTGCTACCACCTGAAGAAGTTAAAGGAGCATTGACTAAAACACTTAATGCACTACTTAAGGTGCTTAAAACTTCTAAGCTAACACCATTCCAATACTTAAGCGCTCCAGAGTCACTATTGTACCAAGTAGCCCCAGCATTGCTCATGTTCATAGACCCTAAAAGACTAACTTCTTCTAAATTCGTATAAGAACCTAAGGTCATGGTACTTCCTGGGTTTTGCATAATATGACTTGTGTTTAGAATCTGATTATTATTAAAGTTAAGGTCACCTAATAAAACCCCTCCTGTAAGAGGAAGTTTTGTATTGTCAGTTCCTGTGGGAACCACTGAGCTTGGTAGAATTCCACTTGTGATTTTATTTGCATGAATACCACTTGCAAGATGACTGTTTAAAACACCCCCTGGTGCAATTAAAATTGTACCACTGTTTGTAATGGTTCCACCACTTAAGCCACTTCCTGCTGTAATACTGGTTACAGTTCCACTACCTTTACCAACAACAGTGGCTGCTGATCCATTGTAGTACATGATTTGATTATTTGTAGAGTTATACCAAATATCTCCTGCCTGAGAATTAGGTGGTGGATGAGAGCTTGAAAAACTCGGTAAAGAGCTAGCTCCACTGATGCTTAATGGGGAGTATTGATTAGAGCTGCCATTAATTAAAGCCATAAGCTCCCTTTGATTGGCATCATTATCAAACACGGTCTCTAAATTGCTTTGAGTAACACCACGACTTACTTGAATAAAATCATTAACAGCTTTTCCACCAAGTTTGCCGGCATACTGAGCATAGGGCACACTGTGAATTATATGATCATTTGTTAAAGTAAGAGGGCCGCTGCCATGATCAAAAGTTACTCTAAGCCTTCTTGTATCGTTTAAGGTTGGAGTGTATGAAGACCCAAAGGCACAACTAAGACTTTTATTGTTTAAAAAAGAATTGTCTAAAGCTTTAGATAAATTTGTTAAGCCTCCATTTCCTGTGTTTATTCCAGACCCAACGTTTAAGTTAAAAACTCCCTTTGATCCTATCATATTAAGATTAAAACTTTCTTCGTAAAGAAGACAATGATCCATGGAGGATAAAACTTGAACAAGAAAGCTGACATTATTTTCTTCTAAAGCGTCTCCATTGGGTTTTACAATTTGACCTTGAAAAACAAAAGAACTTGGGGTGGCTAGAGAATGGGGAGTTAATAGTAAAATTGTGAAGAAAGTTAGAGCTTTCACACCTATTTCTATGAAATTTTTTAATAAGTCATATACTCTATACATATTGTATATTTCGGATGAAAAGCTTAATAATTAGAGGGAATTAAATAGTTTTTTAGCTCTAATTCTACATTTTTATTTTCATTTAAAATCTGTGCTTTTGTATGAGATGCCGATAAGGAGGATTATGTTACTACGTCTATTTTAAAATTATATTTAAGTTTAAAAGTATTTAATTATAAAAGTTTAGACTTTATTTTTTTAAAATTATTATTTTCAATAAAATTTTTATTATTAAAAATAAGGACTGCTTTAGAATTTACTTTAAAAATATTTAATATTTAATATTCTTTTTTTAAAGCTTAGATTTAAATATCTTTATTTATCATAGCTGTTATTTTAACCAGCATCTAAGTTTAAAAGTTATTAAGATACAGCATATGTATTATATAAAATTAAATAATATTTAAAGCGATATTCTTTAAGGTTTTTTTAATATTTATTTGTATAGAGATATTATTTAAACAAGAAAATCTTGTTAATTAAACGTAACTATTTTGCAACATTTTTATGTCACAAAGAAATTTACACTTAAGCACCATAGTTAAAATCAGCAGGTCAAATCAAAAATAATGTGGTTTTAAGCAGAAATAGTAACATAATCCCCCTTATCGGCATGTTTTGTAAAAGTACACCATCCATATTAATAACTTTAAAAGTATTCCAACCAGAGATGTTAGGGAGTTACTAAAGCTTCATTACTCAATGCATATGGCTCATATTAGTAACATGTGTAGTTAAGTCGCCATTAACAAGAGTTAAGTTCTTTTACCTATTTCTTATATATTTATTCTGCTTAATCCTATCTCATTGTTAAGCAGTGACACAATTTAATTTACAGGCCCGATTTTTTCAGAAAAATCTAACTATTTAAACGCTCTAATTCCTAAGATTACCTAGTTTTATCTGCAAAATAGATAAGACTAGACCCTTTAAACCTAATATGCTCAAATTATCACGTGTTTATAAAATCTTTTTTATTTTTATCTCTATTATATTTCACTTTAGCAAATGCTGATGTTTCCATTAAACAAGTGAACGGAGCCTCAAAAATTATCGGAATAGACCCTCCAACAGAAGTCTGGGGTGTTTTTGTGGGAACCTATAAGATTAGTGAGACTAGTACCTATAGCAACTGTCCATTTTCCCTCCTAGATGACACCACTAATGGAACAACTGGAACACCCGACCCCCAAAACCCTAACGTTGGAACTTTTCACGGTTGTCATGAAAATAGAGTAAACGGCAGTTCCGTTATCTCAATTCAATTTACAGAAAGCGATGAAATTTCAAACTTAAGGGCATATGCTGTTATCAACCCTCCTTTAGAAAGCACAGGCGCTACAAATAAAAAAATTAGTGAAAGCCTTAATACTGTTTCAGGCTTTAACCAAACTGAGACTGTTACTTTTACATGGAGAGAACTTTGTCAACAAATAAAAATAAACTCCTTAACATATGCAACTTTTAGAGAAGATACTCAAACTTGCAACGCAAATGGCTCTTTAACTATTGCTGTTGGGTTTGGAACTTCACATACAGATTTAATCTCAACAAAATCTATCACCTTTAACCTATACTCCCCAAATCCTGCTCTTGGAGTTATAATAAAGCCTGCTGTTTGTGGAAGCCCTGTGGGTAATGAGTTTGGCTTTTGTGATTTAGCTATCGTACCTGGGGATGAAGGTGGGTACCTTTATGCAGATACAGACGCTGTTCATCAAAACAAGCTTCATCAAGCAAGTTTTTCTATTAATACTTTTGACTCTTATGGAAATAGCCTCACTCTTACAAATAATGTTGAAGGCATGAGAATTTTTGTCTCACCGACTAGCTTCATAGATGCCCAGCCTAATGTTCCTTCCACCACCACTCATGATTTTACCATTTCAAATATATCTTTAAATATTGCGTCCTTTGAAAATAATAAGTTTAGTGGCCTTAAAAATAGCACTATAGAAAAACCCTTATCTTATTACGTCAGAGCTTCCACTATAGATTCAAGTGGCACTATCTCTCAACTAATGGGTGATAGCTACTGCCCAGGGGGAATTTGCAACGAATTTAAAATCTCTCCAAGTCAAGTTGCAGGAATCATCTCTGAAAACTCTTGTTTTATAACCACTGCAACTTATGGCTCTGACCAAGCTTACCAGGTTAATTTTTTTAAAGCCTTTAGAAAGAAATTTTTGTTTACTAATAGCTTTGGTCGTAAGATTATTCTTCTTTACAACACTTACGGCCCCATAGGAGCTGATTGGATCCGGACACACCCTTTCAGTCAAAAGTATATTCGTATACTTCTTTACCCTTTTTACGGTTTTGCTTATTTAAGTGTTCGTTTTAGTATTTTTTTAGCACTCTTAATTTATTTGAATCTAGCTTTCCTCCTCTTTAGTTTGATAAAACGCAAGGTCTTTGAGTAAAATATAAATGTCTATAAAACTACTACTTATTATTTTTAACGCTTACTTAGTTTTTTCTAGTGATCTTGTTAAACCTAAAAAAGTTAGTTTGGCTAACGATAATTTTCTAATAAAAGCTAGCAATAATAATAAATTTAAGCCCCAAAAACCTATAACTACACCCCTTAGTATAAATACCTATCTTAAAAAAACACAAAAACTAAACACTAACACTCAAATCATCATCGCTAGAAATGAAAAATACATCTACCATCCTAATCAAGAAAAAGGCCTTTATAAAATCACTCGCGAAAATGAATACAAATACAAGTACAAAAAGTCTCCTCTTAATGGCTTTATTCACATAAAAGGCGGAAGCCTTAGCCTTGCAAACTTTCCGGCTAAAAGTTCTAAAATAAAATTTAATGACCTTTATAATTCAAACTCTATAGCAACAGCTTACTTTGAATATGAGTGGCAGCCCTTTAAAAAACACCGTTCTTTAAGCTTAAATACCGGCCTTGGCGTTTCATACGCTCAAGGACAAGGCCGCTTTATTGGCGCAGAAAACGTTAATATTAACCATAAGGCTCAAGAAGAATACACCTTTATACTTTTTCCCCTAAGTGTGGGCTTAGTTTACAAATTTAAGTTTACAAACGATCAATTATTTCTCCCTTTTGCAATTGGAGCTATTGATTATAATTTAGCAGCTGAATTTAGAAAGAACTTTAACGCCTTTAAGTATGCTGGAATACTTGGAGCTCACTGGGGAGGAGGTGTTTTATTAAACCTAGGTTGGCTTGAAAAAGCTTCTGCACTAGAGCTCGATAAAGAGTTTGGTATCAATAACACTTACATCTCTTTAGAAGGACGATACGTTATAAGTTTTTATGATGATAAAGACATCAATGGTTTTATACTTCTTGCAGGGTTAAGCTTTGAGTACTAAGTAAGTTTTATGATACGAATAAGGCTTCACATTTCATATGATGGCACTAATTACCTTGGTTGGCAGAAACAAAATAAACAAGAAGGCCTCACCATTCAAGGAGAGCTTGAAAAAGCGATAATAAGCCTTACAGGAGAAACCTCTTTAACAACTGGCGCAGGAAGAACTGATGCCGGAGCCCACGCCGATGAGCAAGTTGTTCATTTTGACATTAAAAATAATCTTAACCGCTTTGACTGGGTTAGGGGTTTAAATAGATTTTTACCAGAACCCATAAGAGTTCAAACAGCTTTTTATGCCCCCCCCCATTTTCATGCTTTACATGACAGTATTTCAAAAACTTATATCTACAGCCTTCAAGACGGCTCCTCTAAAAACCCATTAACTTCAAAGTATTCCCACTGGATTTCAAGTTCTGTAAATATAACTTACTTAAATACTCTTAGCGCCTGCTTCGTTGGTGAGCATGATTTTAAATCTTTTCAAACAACAGGAACTCCTATGGCTACAACTATTCGAGAAATTTATAAATTTAAATGGACTCAAACTTCTAAAACAAGCCTTCAAGCACATATTGTAGGAAATGGATTTTTAAAGCAGATGATTCGAAATATGGTTGGAACTCTTTTACACCAGTATTGGCTTAAACCCCTATCTCAGAAGCAAATTAAGGGGATTTTGGAAAAAAAAGACCGATCCAAAGCTTTTGGCACTGCTCCAGCCCATGGACTTCGCCTTCATAAAGTTAAATACCCTGTAGAACTTGACAAAAAGTGTATCAAATCATAAATCATAACTTAATTTTAACTTACAAATTTAGACTTTAAAACTATGTGTTTTAAAGCTATATAATGACAGGAACATATGAAAACTTGGACCGCAAAACCAAATGAAATAAAAAGAAAGTGGTGGGTTGTTGATGCCACAGGAAAAACTCTAGGTAGACTTTCAACAGAAATAGCACAAACTCTTAGAGGAAAGAATAAACCTGAGTTTACACCCCATGTTGATGTAGGTGATTTTGTTGTGGTTATTAATTCTAAAAAAGTTAAAATTAATGGAAATAAGGCTGAACAAAAAACTTATTTCAGGCATACAGGATATTTTGGTGGGATTAAAGAAACTTCTTATAAAGAAATGCTTAAAAATCACCCTGATAGGATCATTATAAACGCCGTTAAAGGCATGCTTCCAAAGAATATTCTTTCTTCACAGGTCATTAAAAAACTAAAGGTTTATGCTGACTCTAAACACCCACACTCAGCTCAAAAGCCTGAATTACTTACACTTAAGGAGCTTTAATTTATGTCTGAAGTTTTTTACGCAACAGGAAGAAGAAAGACTAGTGCTGCAAGAGTTTTCTTGAAAACAGGAACTGGAAAAATTACCATTAATGGCAAAAAATTAGAAGATTACGTGGTTGATCCAGTTAAAAGACAACTTGTTCTTCAGCCATTTCAAGTCACTAGCACTAAAGATCAATTTGATGCTTTTATAACTGTTAACGGTGGTGGACTTACTGGACAAGCTGGTGCTGTAAGACACGGTATATCAAGAGCACTTTCTGGAGCTGATAAAACTCATAGACCTTCTCTTAAAGCTGTTGGTCTTCTTACTCGTGACCCAAGAATGGTTGAAAGAAAAAAGTACGGTTTACATAAGGCAAGAAAGGCCACTCAATTTTCAAAACGTTAGCCTTACCCACATTTTATAAAACTGTAATGTTACACAAAATAAATATTAATAAAATATCAACTAAGGATGAAAAATGTTAAATACAATAAAAATAGCAGCAATCACAATATTATTTTGCACCGGGTGCACAGACAACAGCTCAAAGGAACCTATTTTTACCATCGGCACTGGTGGAGTTTCTGCAACCTATTACCCAATTGGTGGGGTGATTGCAAATGCAATTTCTAACCCACCTGACTCTCGCCCCTGTAAGGAAGGTGGATCTTGTGGTGTACCCAACCTAATTGCATCAGCCGTATCCTCGCGTGGTTCAGTTGATAACATTAATGCCATTAGTTCCGGCCTTCGAAACTCAGGTTTTGTCCAATCAGACGTAACCTTTTGGGCCTATACTGGAACTGGCACAATGCAAGATCAACCTCCCTCTAAAAATCTACGCGCCATTGCTTCCTTGTTTCTAGAGCACATCCACCTTATTACCCTTAATAATAGTGGCATCGATACAATTGCTGATCTTGCAGGCAAACGTGTATCATTAGATGAACCTGGTTCAGGCACCCGAGTTGATGCTAACCTCATCCTTAAAGCAAATAATCTAGCTGCTGATAGCTTTATTCCAAAAGCCCTAAACTCCAGTGACGCAATTAAAGCTTTAATAAACGATGAAATCGATGCTTTCTTCTTCGTTGGTGGTTATCCCATCAACTCAATTACAGAACTAGCAGAAAACAACTCCATCAAGCTTGTTCCCATTGATGGTGAAGGAGCTAATACACTGATTGATGAATATGGCTTTTTCTCAATCTCTAATATACCAGCAAATACTTATCAGGGAATTACTACTTCCACCGCTACCGTTGCCGTTGGCGCGCAATGGATTACTAGTGACAAAGAATCTGAAGAACTCATCTATAATATCACTAAAGCTCTGTGGAATAATAATACCCGCCTACTTTTGGATAATGGCCATATTAAAGGTCGATCCATCACTCTTCAAACTGCATTAGAAGGCATCTCCATTCCTCTACACCCAGGTGCTAAAAAGTTTTACCTTGAAGTTGGTGTAACCCAATAACTCCTTCTTAACGCCTACTTTTAAAAAAACTATTAGTTTTTAATAATACGTTTATAATGTTCATAGCCAGTTAACTTTGAGGAGAGTTAGCTTAAAGCATAACGAACTAAAAAAATATTGCAAAAAATGTTAGAAAGCCACTAGGGGTTTATGACAATTCTGGTAGTTATAAAACTAGCTCACGCTTACCTTTTACTAAAACTATTCTAAATGGGATTTTTATACAACGGGAAGTACGATAAACTATAAATCAAAAGATTTTAAAATAAACAGTATAGCTGCGAATTTTGGCTTGAATTATATTTGGCAATTGTTAAACAATTACTCTTTAAGCTTTTCTAAAATAAATATTAAATTAAAAAGAATGCCCTAAATAATCACAAAACCAAAGTTTATAAAATAAAATTTGGTTAATTTGATAAAATATATTTTTCTGGGTTCACAGGGATACCGTTTAAACGAACTTCATAATGTAGATGAGGACCAGAAGATCTTCCTGTATTCCCCACTTCCGCAATCTTATCCCATCTAGAAATTTTTTGCCCAGTCTTAACATGCAACCTTGATGTATGTGCAAAGCGAGTGACTAAACCATAACCATGATCAATAGAAACAATTTTACCGTAACCACCCTCTCTACCTGCAAAAGAAACTACCCCATCTGCAGGAGCATAAATGGGAGTTCCTATATTTGCAGCAAAATCTAAGCCTCTATGAAATTTCCTATTTTTGGTAAATGGATCTATTCTATAGCCGAAACCTGAAGACAGCCAACCACCTGTAGGCCGTACACTTGGTGTTGCTCCCAGCAAATCCCTTTGTGATGCAATTCTTTCAAATAAAAGCATTATTTCTCTTTCAACTTTTCTCGCCCTAATAGAAGTTTTTTCAAAGCTTAATGTTAAATCAGCTTGATCTAAAGGATTCATAAATGAATACGTTGTTTTACTTGTTTTAAATACCGGAAACCATGATTTCTTTCTTTTTTTCTTTAAAACCCTATCTTCCAAATTCTGAGTAGTCAGACTAGAAGGGTTTCGCTCATCAACTTCTTGAATCAGTGGTGTGCCTAGACTTAACTCAAGTTGATTCTTATTTTTTTCACCTGTTGCTGTAATAGCGTGAAGCTTTCTTGAAAATCTATTGATTTTTTCTAAATCAACTTGAACTGCCTCCATTTTCTCAGCATAACTCTTTACTTGGCTCTTTAGATCTTCATTTTGAACTTTTAAAAATTTACCCCTAGATTCTTTAAGCAGTAACTGAGAATAGTCAAAAACCACAAAACTTAAAAGCCCACCTCCAAGAAAACTAAGTCCTATTAGAAAAGACAACCAGACCTTAGAAAATGTAAATGAATGTGTTTGTAGCTTGTTATCTGATGTGATTACTACTGTAATTTGCTCTTGTGACATGTGCTTCTACCCTGCGCCAATCATGATTCAACCTCGATAAAAAGGCAAGTCACATTGTCATCTCCCCCATTCTTATTGGCTTCTAAGATAGCTTCATCTACAAAAGTACCTGTTGGTCTAGTCAAAAGACAATTCTGAATCCATTCATTTTTGACCAAACCATAAAGCCCATCTGAACAAAGTATATATTTCTCACCCACTTCAAGGTGCTTACAAAAAATATCTACATTAACCTCTAAAGCAAAGCCAATACTTCTTGTAATAACATTCTTACCCGATATGCTCTCTAAATCAACCTCTTGAATAAGCCCCGCCCTTAACTGCTCATTAACCCAAGAGTGATCTTCAGTGATCTGCCATAAGAATTCCTTTTTAAAAACATAGGCTCTAGAATCTCCAACATTTGCAATATATGCGGTTTTTTCATAAATAAAAAGAGCTACCATAGTAGTTCCCATATCATTAAGATCATCTTCACCAGGCTTATTAGCCTCTAAATAAACAGATTTTGTTGCTTCCTTAAAACCCTTCCTTAAAAGCTCCATTGGATTACGAACACCTGAAGCTACACCCTCTTTAACTACGCTCTGAATGACCTGACAGGCTATTCTAGAGGCCACCTCTCCCCCTTTGTGTCCACCCATACCATCTGCCACAACAAAAAGCTTATTTTTTGAGTCAATCAAAATGTTATCTTGATTGATTTTTCGTTTTTGACCAATATCAGTTTTTCCAAATACTTTTAAACGCATAGTGTAAAGATTAGAGGAATATTGTAACCTTTCCAAGTGAGAAAAACTCGCCTTTAAAAGAGTTCTATTGTATCCGATACTATAATTGATGAAAAAAGATGCCAAAAAACTGTTTTTATTAATACTAGCCTCAATAACTCTGCATTTAAGCGTTTTCTACACTCTTGTTTTTTTAAGTGATTTTATTCTCTATAAAGAAATAAACAGGCTTCTTAATCATAAAATTGTAGATAAAACTAAAGACCTTTCCACACAAATTCAGCTTGTAGATATAGATAAAAAACAAGTTGTCGACCAAAGCAAAAATTCTATTAATAACACCCCTCCTCTAAAAGATACAAAGTTTTTAAGTATTAATGATCAAACTGTACAAAAAGAATCTCAAGCTCGTCAAAACGGAGCCTTTCAAAATAGCAGGCAACGACCTTTGAGTGCATCAATAAAGAACACTGCTTTAATGATTTCAGCAGAAGAGCTTTTATTAAACTCAACTTTTTTTAAAACAACAGACACCATAAAAAAAGACCTCGCCTTAAAGGGACTTAAAAGCTCATTAAATAAAAACACCCTTGCACAACACAAAATGAAATTTATAAAAAAACTCTCCTCCCAAGACACCACTAAAGCTCTACAGACTACAGGTCCAAGTCAAACCGATGATTTTTTAGAAAATATTAAAAAATCTGAATTTACCTTTTTAAATACTCGTAGAACACAGTATTTTTCTTTTTATTCTAGAATTAAAACTCAACTACGAAGTCATTGGAATCCGTTAATACGTGAGGAGGTCTCTTTTATTTATACAACTAAACAAAACCCTTCTTCCATTGGTAAAAAGAAAACTTCTGTGCAAATTACTCTTGATAAAGACGGCTACTTAGAAGAAATTGCTCTTTTAAAAACCTCTGGTAGCAAAGCTATTGATACCGCAGCCATTAAAGCCCTTCGATTAGCAGCCCCTTTTCCAAACCCACCAAAAGGAATGCTTGAAAAAGATAAGAAAATTCGCATTTTTTGGGATTTCGTGTTAGAAACATAAACAGTGTTTTAAACCTTAAACTCATATAACCTTTTTTAAAAATTTTAAAGAAAAATACAAAGATTGACTTCACTACCACTTACCGTTTGGATACTTTCTTACTGGTGAAAAACATGGAGAATATAATATGGCAGCGCTAGATTTTAAAAATTCTGAGTCTATTTTAAAAAGAGTTCATTACCTTACAAACCAAATGATTTTTATGGCCAATAATGATCGTAAAAAATCTAAAGGTGACCCTAAGGTTGGCGGTCATTCTTCTGGTAGTTCAAGTGCTCTGCATATTATGGGAGCTTTACACCTTTATGTAAAATCTGGCTTTGACCACATTGCCAACAAACCCCATGCCTCCCCAGTAGACCACTCATTCAACTATCTTTTAAATTTATTCTTAAAAGACGATCTAAGCAAAATGCCACTTTGCGACTGCAATATAGCTATGTCAAATCTTAGGGCTTTTTCACAAAAAGAAGAGCCCGTTTTTCAATCTTATCACTCCATATTTGACCCTGATCATCATAACTTTTTTCCTTCAGGTACTGTTGGAATACCTCCAGTAAATGCTGGCTATTTAGCTCTTGCCTACAGATATGCTAAAAGTCATGGCTACAATGTGCCTGATGCACATTTTTGGTCCTTAATTGGAGATGCTGAATTTAGAGAAGGCTCTTTGTTTGAAGCCGTTCCTGATTTTGCAGAAAGAGAACTTGGAAACTTAACTTGGATTGTTGACTACAACAGACAAAGTCTTGATGGGCATAGAATAATCAACAAAGAAGTCCTTGGTGGAACAGACGCAGCCCGTATTTCACAAACAATGAGCACTAACGGCTGGGAGGTAATTCAACTTCAACACGGCACTAAAAGACTAGAGCTTTTTAAAACAAAAAATGGCAAATCTTTTAAAGAATTCTTAGAAAATTCTTTAGATGACTACTCTTTACAATCTTTACTTTTAATTAAAGAACCAAAAAAACTTACTTCAAACTTAGAAAAAGATTTTCCAAAGCTTAAGCCTTTCTTAAAAGAAAATAACGCTAAACTTATTTGGAAAGCTCTTCGCTCCTTTGGTGGTCACGATTTAAAACAACTTACAAGTGCTCTGTTAAAGTCAAAAGCATCTACAAACCGACCTACTATAATCATTGCCCACACCCTTAAAGGCTGGGGGCTAGAGATGCAAGCACAAGCTGGAAACCACTCAGCACTTCCATTAAGAGATGAAATGAAAACCCTTCGTATAAATTCAGGGCTAAAAGAAGATGAACTTTTTAAAAAATTTGAGGACAGTTCTCCTGAAGGAATTTTTTTAAAAAAAAGAAGTGATCAGCTCTATAAAAATATTAAAAAACAACATGAAATCAAAGAGGCAAACACTTTAAAGTTTAGAAAAGAAATTGGTGAAAATATTCCTCATTCTTTAAATATCAACTTAAAAATGGCAAGTTACCCTCACACACAGTGGATGCTTGGACAGCTCACCTCAAAACTTACAAGAATTGCAAACACCCCTAAAAAAGATTTAAATGATTCAGAAAAACTTTGGAAAACAGCTTCTGAGTTAATGGTTTCTATGGCGCCCGATGTTGGAACCAGTACAAACCTAAGCACTTTAATGAATGGTAAAATTTTTGAAGCCTTAAACCTAACAGATAAAGAAACTGACTACGGTGTGAAAGATCAAAAATCTCCAAATTTAATTCCAGGACAGAGCATATCCCACAGGTTTTTAAGGTTTGAAATTGCTGAAGCTAACGCTATGTCGTGCCAAGGTTCTTTTGGAAAGATAAGAGATATTTTAGGAATACCATTGATACCTTTAATGACTATTTATGATTTTTTCTTAAAGCGCGCACATGATCAGTTTTTTTATAACCTTTATTGGAAATCTAGCTTTATAGCTGTTGGAACACCTTCTGGCGTTACACTTTCTCCTGAAGGCGCCCAGCACGGATGGAAATCTGATTTTCAAATTCCAAACCAAACAACATGGGAGCCCTTCTTCTGCCAAGAGCTTGATTGGATTCTCTGCCACTCACTTAAAGAACATTTTAACAATACAAACCATGAAAAAACTGGTGTTCTTATTAGAGGTGTTACAAGAGGAGTCGAACAAAAAGATCTTCTTAAGTACCTTAAAAAACAAAAAAGATTTAAAACTGATCAAAGCGGAGAGCTAAATTTTAAAGACTCTGGAATAAACGGCGGCCTTGATGAGGCTAAAGTTTCAACATTATCTGAAACTGAAATATTTAAAACTTTAAGACAAGAGGTTTTAGCTGGAGCATACAAACTAATAGACTACAGTGGTTACAAAGGTTATGAGCCTGGAGATAATGTTGTAAATATCTTTTCTCTAGGCTCTTTAACAACTGAGACCATTAAAGCTTCTAACAAACTCCTTAAAAAAGGTATTTATGCAAACGTTATTGTCACCACAAACACTGACTTACTAGCAGGAAACCTTGCCCATAAAAATAACTATTATTATTTAAAACAATACCTTAAAATCAATGGTGATCTTCACCTAACTTTAAAAAATTCAACCCTTAAAGATGACGACACTTTTACAGTTTCTGGAAGGCGTATTCCAATAGTAAGTGTTCATGACGGTGAGCCTGGTTTATTAGACAACTTAGGCTCTATCGTAGGTGTGAAGCATGAAGCTCTTGCAGTAAGAAAGCACTCTAAGTGTGGTCAGCCGGAAGATATCTACGCTTACCATGGAATTAACTCTCATTCAGTTGTTAAAGCCTGTGGAAAAGTTTTAGGAGAAACAGCACTAGAAGATGTGAAAGTTTCTAAAGAAATTTTAAAAACATTAAAAACATCTAGTGTGACAAGTGTTAAAGAAAATTGGGAAAATTTGTGGCCAAACAACACTAATAAGCATTAAAACCTAAAGCTAATTTTTAATCCCAATACTCATACCTTGAAGTGTTGGAAGCATCATACCTGTATACTCGCCACTTGCACCCCCTAAAATCAAATTAAACTCTTTCATTTTAAGCCAAGTATTTTTAGAATAATTTTCCGGAGGTTTATCACTTAAAACATGGTCAAACAAAAATGTATTATCACCAACTACAACCGCTCCTTTTGATAAATAAGGCCCCGCTAATTTTAAATACTTTAAGTAGTTTCCTTTATCAGCATCTATGAATAAAAAATCTATTTTTTTTTTCTTATTCCAATTTTCTAAAAAACATGAACCACTTAAATGAACCAATTCAACTTGCCCACACTTATTGTGAGCACTAATATTATTTCTAGCTTTATCAAAGTTTTCCTTAGAGTTTTCTACAGACCAAATCTTAGTTTTAGAGCCCACTCCTTCTAAAAGCCAGTTTAAAGAATAACCGTAAAGAGTGCCTAGTTCTACAATATTTAATGGTTTAGCTAAACGTACAAGTTGACTAAGAATTTTTCCTTCATAAGAACTTACCTGTATGGCTTTATTATCCATTTCAAGTTGTTTTGCTATGTTCTTCATCATTTCTGTTTCTATAGCAAATATATCTTCTATGTACCTAATTCTTGCTGAAACCTCAATAGACTTCACAGCTCTCCTTACATGATAAGCTTTGTATTTTATAATATTTTTGAATATAAAGAAACTTATTATATAAAGTTAAAATACTGCTTTAAAAAAGGGGTTAAACCATGAGTGCTCAATTAGAAGTCAGAGATTTAGTGGTGAGCTTTAAAACTGATGAAACCACTATAAATGCTGTAAAAAAAATCTCATTCAATATCCCAAAAGGTAAAACAGTTGGGCTTGTTGGAGAGTCTGGCTCTGGTAAAAGCGTCACCTCATTAGCAACCATGAGACTTATCCCCACACCTCCGGGTAAAATAACAGGGGGCAAGATTTTTTTTAACGGTACAGACCTTTTAAAGCTTTCAGAGCCTGAGATGAGAAAAATTCGTGGAAAAAAGATTTCAATGATTTTCCAAGAACCTATGACAAGTTTAAACCCTGTGTTTACAGTTGGTGATCAAGTTGCAGAAACCCTCATGCTCCATGAAAACTTAAACAAAGAAGACGCTTTAAAACAAACAGCAAAACTTTTTAATCAAGTTGGAATACCTGACCCCCAAATGCGTATTGCTAGCTATCCCCATCAAATGAGTGGTGGACAAAGACAACGTGTAATGATCGCAATGGCCATTGCATGCTCTCCAGATATTCTCATTGCTGATGAGCCCACAACAGCATTAGATGTTACGATTCAAAAACAAATTCTAGACTTAATGGCTAATATTCAAAAGAAATTTAATATGAGTATTTTATTCATCACTCATGATCTTGGTGTAATTGCAGACATTGCTGATGAGGTGATTGTCATGTATAAAGGTGATCTTGTTGAGAAAGGAACTACTGAACAAATCTTTACAAATCCTCAACACCCCTACACAAAGGGGCTTTTAGCCTGCCGCCCATCTTTAGAATCTAACCCTAAAAGACTTCCCATGGTTTCTGACTTCATGAATCCTGATGGCAGTGAGATTAAAAATTCTATAACCGCTAAAAAAATTGAAAAATTCACACGATCAATTAGTGAAGAAAAAAACCCTGTACTTTTAGAAGTTAAAAACCTTGAAAAACACTTTCCATTGAAAAAAAATTTTTTTGGAAAACCTCTAACATTTATAAAAGCTGTAGACGATGTGACCCTTAATGTTAGAAAAGGTCGAACACTCGGTTTAGTTGGTGAATCAGGTTGTGGAAAAACCACTTTAGGAAGAACAATCCTTAAGCTTATTGAGCCCACGTCTGGAGATATAATCTATAAAGGAAGAAATCTTGTAAACCTTCCTAAAAAAGAAATGCGTGACTTAAGACGTGACCTACAAATTATCTTTCAAGATCCCTATGCCTCCTTAAACCCGAGAATGACCATAGGCTCTGCAATCATGGAACCTATGATTATCCACAAACTTTCTAAAAATAAAGAAGAACGAGTTCAAAGAACTAAAGAGCTTCTTGTTAAGGTTGGTCTAGATGAATCATTTATCAATAGATACCCCCACGAGTTTTCAGGAGGTCAAAGGCAAAGAATCTGTATTGCCAGGGCTTTAGCAGTTAACCCTGAATTCATAATTTGTGATGAATCTGTTTCCGCGCTTGATGTTTCCGTACAATCACAGATTTTAAACCTTTTTTTAGATCTTCAAGAAGAAATGGGACTTACATATATCTTTATCTCCCATGATTTAGCCGTAGTTAAATTTATTGCTGATGAGATTGCTGTTATGAACAATGGTAAGGTTGTTGAACTTGCTGATTGCATTTCAATTTATGAAAACCCACAAGAAGAATATACAAAAAAATTATTATCTGCCATTCCTAAAGGAGTTCCAAAAACTCTCACTCAGCCACATATTTAAACTAGAGCAGCCGTTTAAGCTTCTTTCTTAAAACACTAAGCTCAAAAGGTTTTGTAAGGTAATCACTAGCACCAACTTTCTTACCTTTTGCAATATCAAGCTCGCTATTTCTACCTGATATAAAAATCAATGGAATATCTTTTAAATCTTCATTTTTCTTTAAAATTTGTGCAAGCTCATAACCATCAATCCATGGCAAGCCTACATCTAAAAGTATCACATCTATTGGATCTGAACCTAAAACTTCACTCAACTGTGTTCCATCTAAGGAGGCTGTAACCTTATAGCCTTCACGCTTTAAAAATTTAACCATGGCATATCTAAAAGAATCATCATCATCAATTAAAAGAATATGAAACAGCGTTTTATTTTTTTTTATTCTTTGAAACTCACTTAAGGAAATAACTTTTTTAGATTTTACTCTTTCTTTCGTTATTTTTTCAATTTCATCAACTAAACTTTCTACGTTAATTTTTTTTCGATCACTCATTTACAGTGCCCTCGCTAAAGCACATACAGTCTTATATACTTTTAAGAAAAAAACTACTTAGACCAGACCCAAGGAGTGCTTTAAAGGCCTTGATCCTCTAACCAACGCTCTGACTCAATTGCCGCCATACAACCAGTTCCTGCAGCCGTAACCGCCTGTCTATAATAACGATCCTGGACATCACCACAAGCGTAAACTCCCTTGACGTTAGTTTTAGTTGTCCCCGGTTTTATTACAAGATATCCAAGCTCATCTGTATCTAACTGCTTATTAAGAAAACCAGTATTGGGCTTATGCCCAATGGCAATAAAAATTCCCTCTAAAGCAATCTCTGAGTCTTTATTAGTTTTACTATTATACAGTTTTGCATGAGTAACCCCATGGTCATTACCTAAAATCTCTTTAAGCTCTGAATTCCAATGAATTTTAATTTTTTTATGAGCCTTCACACGGCCAGCCATAATCTTTGATGCCCTAAACTCCTCCCTTCTATGAACCACATGAACTTTTGTGGCAAATCTTGTTAAAAAAAGAGCTTCCTCCATTGCCGTGTCACCACCACCAATTACAGCAACTTCTACATTTTGAAAAAAAGCTCCATCACACGTTGCACAAGCTGAAACACCTTTATTCATAAATTTTTTCTCAGACTCTAAGCCTAAATATTTTGCACTTGCCCCTGTACTAATTATCAAAACTCTAGCAAGATACTGCTCCTCATCAACCCACACTTTAAACGGCTGAGCAGATAAATCTACTTTTGTAACATTCTTTGAAATAAAACGAGTGCCAAACCTTGCAGCTTGTTTTTTTGTAACATCCATTAACTCAGGACCTGAAATTCCATTTGTAAATCCAGGATAATTTTCAACCTCTGTAGTGGTCATCAACTGACCACCTACTTCTTCACCTTCAATCATAAGAGGGTTTAGATTTGCACGAGCTGAATAAATAGCTGCTGTTAAGCCTGCTGGCCCAGATCCAATAATTATAACATTTTCTACTTTAGCATCATTCATAAAGTTTCCTTTTACTTAAAGTTTTTCATTTTAAATCAATATCATATTTAAAATTCTTCAATCAATGAAAATCACTTCATATTAAATTTTCCTTTTAAACTCTCTAGTTTTTTTTAAAGCCACTTTATAAGCTTATATGCAACCTCTCTAGACTTAAGTACTAGACTTAAAACCTCTTAGCCCTAGGCTAAGTTCATATATAAAGAGCTAAATATTTAAATTTCAAGACTTTTCTTCTCCATTGATAAAAGACTTTTTTTGCCTATGAATCACTAATACTTCTGGTTAAGTGTTGATCTTTCTAAAATGGCAAGACTAATGTAAATAAAAAATTCATTATATTTTCTTACAATCAACTCAATAGGCTTGCACCGTAGGGGTAAAATAATTTACTTAATAAGCCCATTTATGACTTAAAAAAAAATTACCGTAAGGCCTGTCACCAGAAATATAAAATATGGCATCAGCCTTATGACCATAAATAAGCCCCATTACCTTTTTAACAGTGTCCTTTTACCCCCACTAAATTTTTAAGACTTTTTAAATATCCTAAAATATCCGGATATTGGGTTAAAAACCCAAAGCCCCAACCCTTAAAAAAACTCCTAGAGCAAAGGTTTAAAGATTGCTAAATTGCTATACAAATATGTAGTCATTTCAAAAGCTTTTTAAATGTTTGAAATTTTATAAAATTTTAACTTAATCTGAATTAAAATTATAGGGATTATATTATGTATACTAAATTATTAATGTTTATCATACTGGCTCTTTTTACAGCCTGCGCGCCATCTAACTCAATAAAAGATACTTGGCCTGGAATAGATGATGAAAGCTTTAAACTAAAAAATAATATCTCTACTCTATCTAATAATAACCTCGATGTCTTTTCTTTTACAACCCAGATTCTTTTACCGAAAATGGGTGCTGATGTCAGCTACACTATCACATCAACGTGTACACGCATTCTGCCCATAGCGTCCACAAAAAAAATGCTTTATAGCAAAACTACTGTTTATCCTGCTACTAAATTTAAAAACCCTTTACATTTACAAACCTTTGAACATCTTCCAGAAGAAATGATTATTTTTCCAAAACATTTTTCAAAATGTGACTTTAAATTAAATGCTAAAAATCAAAACAGCTCCACGGACTCTGCTCTTTTAAAAAACCAAGTTTTTAAAATTCTACCTAATGAGCATCATCTTTCTATAGCTAGAACTAGAAAACAACAAACTCAAAAAAAAACCGCTCTGCCTTTAAAAACAGAACTTTTTAAATTCATAGTCAGATCCTTAGATTCTAAGCGTATAAAGAACCTAGAAACTATCTGTTATACAAACAAAATTAAGTTTAAAAAAACGCCTAAAATAAATCATTCCCAACTTAATGCCAATAGAATTTTATTTCCCAAAGAAACTAAAGATTTTCCTTTAGAGTACTGTAGGCTTAAGGCTGTCTTAATAAATACCAAAAAAATTGTGTTCTCACCTGTCTTTAAATTTATTAATAGAGAGCATCTGCCTATTATTAAAACCTCTGAAAATTTAAAAATTCCTCCCTCCCCCTCATCAAAAGTAGGAATTTCTTATAATAGCAGTTCATTTATTGACATCTTAGCATTATTTAAAATTAACTTCATAAACACTTCTAATAAAGATAGTCTTCAAATACGCATCCACGCAGAAGACAGTATACAAAATATTTTTCTAATCAATACTCTTAAATACATATCAAACACTTATAATAGATCCGTAACTAAATACTTTTACCGCCCTAACTTTAAACCCGTAAGTACTTACTTTGCCTGGGTAGTTCCTAAAACTGGAAATACAACGTCCATTATAAAACTTAAACCAAAAAAAATGCAAACATTAGAATTTAAAGCTTTTCCATCTTTTAAATGTTCGAATAACCACAAGGAGCTTGGATTTGTAATTGCCCCTGAAAAGAATAATCCTCTTTTTAATTACTCTTTAATAAACAAAAATGATTTCATATCAGAGGCTATATACACTAAAAACATTTTATTCAACACCAACCTTAAAATCAATGTTAATAACATACCAATTCAAATTTTAAAACCGTTCTTAAACTCCTCAGAATTTCAACTGTATTTTAGAAATCAAAACGTTCTACCTAATCGAAATATTGATTTTGTATCGACACGTCACCAATCCTATGAAAAAGTGAAAAGGGTTATATTTACAGGCCCTTTGAAAGACTATAATCTATATCCTCCACCTAAAGAATATCCTCTTGTTTTTAATGCCTATGTTAAAAAAGATACCACAAAATGCACACCTTTAAGAACCATTCAAAAAGATGGTGTATCCCCAGATGGAGAACCTATTTTACAGCCTTTAGAAAACAGATCCGTTGATCTTTAGATAAGGCTACTTCTTCAAAATGAGTCACAAAATTTGTAATTATTTTTTCTGAATTATGTAAATCTCTTGTTACAAAGTTTACTTTAAATCTTGAATTATTAAATAAAACCTGTGACCAATCAAAATAGTTCCTATCATCTGTTTTAAATTCTACAAATGATTCTGACTTCATAAGAGTATAAAGCTCGTCTAAAAATTGTGTTTGTATCAACCTATGTTTCCAATGTTTTTTTTTAGGCCATGGGTCTGGATGATGAATATAAACATTATTAATTTCTTCTGAATTAAAAATATCTATTATCCCACTAGCATTAAACCTGCACATGTATGCATTATTTTTAGCACCTGCCTGTAACGCTCTATTAATAGACTGAATCAAGGGTTTATACTTAATTTCAAAACCTAGAAGGCCTCTATGTAAATTTTTAGAAGAACGGTCTGCAAAGTGATAACCATTGCCTGTGCCTATTTCAATATCTAAAGGGTAATTTTCCTCCTTTTTAAACACCTTAGATCTCCATAAACCTTTAAATTCTAAAGCTTTTTCTTGATCAAAAGCTTTATCAGACATCTTTCCAAGTAGCATTTGCGCATACATATTAGGTTTTAAAAGATCCGATGTTTTAGTTAATCTTGCTCTACAACCTTTCACACACCTTACTCCTTAACGCAGACTAGATAGCCTATACTTAAGCGATTTAACAAATTACTTTTGAATAAACAAACTTAAATAAGGGTATTTTATGAAATTTATTATTTTTTTAATCTTAACTTTAGTCTCCGCCTTAAGCTTTGCCATTCCAGAGCTTTCACAACATCTAATGGTTACCGGCCCTTCTAAGCTTGCATTAAAATCAGCTCTACGAGTGGGACGTGAACATGGTAACCCTGTTGATATTACTGTTGCTTATGTACTTACCCTTTCTGTTACTCACCCTTACTTTGGGTCTCTTGGCGGCGGAGGCTTTGCTATGGTAAATATGAACGGCACCCCTGAGGCTCTTGATTTTAGAGAGCAGGCTCCTTTAAAAACTCACAAAAACTATTATTTAAAGGACAAAAATACTCTAAACGCCTCTTGGACCGGTGGTGCTTCAGTTGGAGTACCTGGTGTGCCCATGGGTTTATGGGCACTTCATAAAAAATATGGCTCAAAACCATGGAAGTCACTCTTTAAAGAAGCTCTTTATTATTCAAAAAAAGGATTTCCTGTATCTAGTGAGTGGCACAGAATTACAAAAAAAGAAAGTCCTCGTTTTTGGAAGCCCGGATTAAAGCACCTTCTAATCAACAATAAAACTCCGCTCCCTAAAGATTTATTAAAACAACCAGGTCTTTATAAAGCCCTTAAAAAATTACAAAAATATGGCCCTAAAGGCTTTTACCACGGTGACGTTGCAAAAGACATTGTTTCATCAGTTCAATCTACAAATGGAGATATGTCTTTAAAAGATTTAAAAACCTACTCTGTTAAATGGAGAACTCCTTTAACCACTGAGTTTAAAGGTTATAAGATTTTTTTAATGCCTCCCCCATCTTCTGGAGGAGTTGTAATCAAAACAGCTCTTAAGCTTGTTGAAAAACAAAACTTAAAAAAATACAAACTTTTAAGTTTAACTGAACTCCACTTACTTGGCGAAATTATGTCTGCATCTTTTAAAGGTAGAGCTTTGTTAGGTGATCCTAGTTTTCATAAAAATCCATTAGATTTTCTTTTTAGCAAAAATTATATCAACACCTTAAATAAAAGTATTTCTAAACACAAAGCAAGATACAGAAAACCTTTAGTTGAAAAAAATCTCTTTAAAGAAAGCACACAAACAACTCATTTAATTGTAATGAATAAAAGCGGCCAAGCAGTTTCTATGACTATTACTTTAAATGGAAATTATGGATCCGGTGTTATTTCAAAAAAATACGGCTTAGCTTTAAATAATGAAATGGATGACTTTACAACAAAACCTGGAAAACCTAACTTTTTTGGACTGATTCAAGGAAGTGGAAATGTGGTTGAAGCAGAAAAAAGACCTCTAAGTTCAATGTCTCCAACTATTGTATTAAATAATAAGAATGAGACCTTTTTAGCTCTAGGCGCCCCTGGAGGACCAAGAATTATTAATAGTGTTTTTCAAACTCTTTATAGAGTAATAGTTAATAATTTAAACATTGAGCAAGCTATTTTTACTCCAAGACTTCATCATCAATTTTTACCAAGAGTTTTAAGATTTGAAACAAATAGATTCAGCCCAGAAATATTAAATGGCTTAAGAAAAAAAGGACATAAGTTAAAACCTATTCCAAGAGTAGCTGTTTCTTATGGTATTAGAAAAAACAAGCAAGGTCTTTTAGAAGGAGCTGCAGACTATCGAGGCGAAGGCCACACTGAAGGTTTATAAGATTAGATCTTTATACTTTTTAAAAATTTGACTTTAAAGCAAGAGTACGTGGTAAAGGAATACCAGTAATTTTTAACTTCTAATTTTGGATTTTAAAAATCTTAAAAACCATAGTTACACAAAATAAATTACAAACTCAAAAATTTATGCAATCAAGAATAGACTTTTAACTTTTAAATCTGGGTAGATTTTAATGCCCCCTCATGAAAATCATATGCTTTAAGGTATTCTTCTTTTTTTAGATCTATATACTCCTTTAAAAAAAGTTCAACTAAATTTTCTTTTTCAAGATTAAAAAGAAGTGATATTTTTGCAAGCCTATCCATTGGAGGATAACTCTCACCTCTTTCCCAATTTGATACAAACTGACCCGAAGAATAACCTAGAGCCTTTGCCAGACTTACTTGACTATATTTTTTTTCAATCCTTTTTGTTTTAATAATTTCTCTTAATTTCATAAATTCACACCATACTCAACGCTGTTTTTCTTCTTGTTCCTATATCAAAATGATTACCTTTAAACTCTTCATAAATGCAATCAATACTATTTTTTTTAAAAATTTTATGGATTTTTCTAACCCCGTACTGCAAAAGAAACTGATCAAACTCTCCCACAGACAAAAAAATTGTTTTTAACTTCTTTAAATTCTCAGTCCTTTTTAAAAGAAAGTAGAGCGGATCTTTTTGCAACCATTTCTCCCACAAATCATTCTTAAACTCACCTTCTTTGTCAAGTGGCAGTAAGGGCATCAGGTCACTATCTACATCTGAATAACAAGCTGCCATAGCTAAAACATTAACCATTTGATGAAAGCTTTTTTGACTTGTGTTTATTTCATATTTTTTAATCGCCTTAAAAATCTCTATAGGCCCACCTTGATTAAAAATATTTGAAAATGCTTGATAAATTTCTGGCTTTAAACTAATCTCAAAGTCACAATCTGGAGCAATGGCTAGACAATGATGAAATACTTCTGGAAATTTAGAGCACAGATGTAGCGCTCCATAACCCCCACTAGAACCACCAAAAACCACATTATCAAACACTTTATAGTTAAGTTTTTTTAAAGCTTGATGCACCATAGGAACCAACTCTTTTACAATATAGTCTTCATAACTACCACAGCCTTTACTATTGATAAACTGACTCCCTCCCCAAGTTGTCCATGCATCAACAAAAACATAAACTTTTAAACCTATAGCCTCTTGAACAGTCCATTCATCAATTTCTTGTATTAAGCTCTTACCATAAGGTTTAAAATTAAAACTCTTTTGAGCATTCCCTGTAAAGCCAGAAAGATAGAACACACAATTGTACTCTCCGGATTCCCTAGGCAGCAAAATTGGAATATTTCTTTTAAAAGAATCCCTTAAAGAATTAGATTTTAAAAATTCACTCTTAATCTGTAAGGTTTTCATCTCAAAATTTTTAAGCATGTAGGGTTTTAAATTATCTATTAACATTATTATGCTACTTTTTTCTTGTTCATTATTTTTTGATTTAAATTAAAACCCCTAACTTTGTTTCGTCCTGTTTTTTTTGACTCATAAAGAGCTTTATCCGCCCATTGAACTAGTTTTTCAGCGCTTAAATTTATACTCGCATTAGGATTTAAAACAGCAAGACCTATACTCATTGTTAAATTCATTCTACGCTCACCATCATTAAAATCATAAGTTTGAATGGCTTTTCTAAGTCTTTGAGCATATTTCATAGCACCTTCATAACCTGTACTTGTTAAAACAATCATAAATTCATCCCCACCATACCGAGCACCAAAATCCACATCACGCATTGAATTTTTAATAATTCCACCAATTTCCTTTAATACAAAACTTCCAAAAAGATGATCATGGTCATCATTCACTCTTTTAAAATGATCCATATCCATCATAATCACACAAATTCCCGAGCCAAATCTTTTATTTCTACTAATTTCTAAATTAATGCGATCATATGTACTACGCATATTATACAAACCCGTTAAATCATCAATTTGAACAAGCTCTTTAAGCCTCTTATTTGCCCAAAACAATTTGTCTGTTAAATTCTTAATTCTTAATTGAGTCTTTACCCTTGCAACTAATTCATGGGGGTTAAATGGTTTACGAATATAATCATCGGCCCCTGCCTCAAGTCCTTTAATGACATCTTGAGTATCTGAATTACCAGAAACAAGAACAACTGGTGTATAATCCTCTTTTTTTCTAACTATTTCTAAGGTTTCTAGCCCACTAAGCCCTGGCATATTTATATCAAGAAGAACCAGGTATGGTGCTATTTCACTAAGCCTCTTTAAAGCCTCACCCCCAGACTCAGCCACAATAACCTTATAACCACAAGATTCTAAAATCACAGTCATTAAATTTGAAACTTGAGGATCATCATCAACAATCAGAATTTTTTGTGATTTTACATTCTCCACCCTCTAAACCTCCTAATACTAACTTATCGAACTTTAAATCAAAAATATTAAGATCTAAAACTCTTTCTAAGGTGACTTTCATATCTTACTTAGGTATTGATCTTATTCATATTTACCTATTTCTAGGAGACTTTAGTATGGCCTTTAACCATTCAGAAATTGAACAAAGGTGGCAATCTATATGGGATAAAAACAACACCTTTACAGCTAAGTTTCCATCTAAAAAACCCAAGTTTTATGCTCTAAACATGTTTCCATACCCTTCAGGGTCTGGGCTACATGTTGGACACTTGGCCTCATACCTACCCACTGATGTTATCTCCAGATATAAAAAAGCAAACGGCTTTAATGTTCTTCATCCCATAGGATACGATGCCTTTGGACTTCCTGCCGAACAGTATGCAATACAAACTGGAGTGCACCCTCAAGTTACAACGGAGCAAGCCATCACAAATTTTAAACGCCAACTTAAATCTTTTGGCTTTAGTTTTGATTGGTCAAAAAGTTTCGCCACTACGGACCCTAGTTTTTTAAAATGGACTCAATATATTTTTACAAAGCTTTTTAATAACGGACTAGCATACCAAAAAAAAGTTCCTGTAAACTGGTGCCCAGCACTTAAAACAGTTCTAGCAAATGAAGAAGTCGTTAATGGAAAAAGCGAACGAGGCGGACACCCTGTAAAAAGACTTGCAATGAAGCAATGGATGCTTAAAATAACCCACTACACTCAAAGACTTTTAAATGACCTTGATACAGTCCAATGGCCTTACAAAACCAAAGAAGGTCAGAAAAACTGGATCGGAAAAAGTGTCGGTGCAAGCGTTGAGTTTAAAATTGAAAACTCAGATTTAAACCTTAAAGTATTTACAACACGACCTGATACTTTATTTGGCGTCACTTTTATAGTGCTTGCACCTGAGCATAGTTTTGTAAAAAAAATTACAAATCCAGCTCAAAAAGAATCTATTAATGATTATATACAAAAAACAATCTTAAAAAGCGAGGTTGCACGAAAATCTGATACCAATAAAACAGGTTCTTTCACAGGCGCTTATGCCCTGCACCCACTTACAGAAAAAAAAATCCCCATTTGGATTTCAGACTATGTTTTAATGGATTATGGAACAGGCGCCATCATGGCTGTACCTGGACACGATGAACGTGATTTTACATTTGCTCAAAAATTTAACCTTCCTACCCAAAGAGTTTTAGATGGTGGCAAGCTTCCTTTTACAGGCGAGGGCAGACTTATTAACTCTAAAGATTTAAACGGTCTTAAAAAAAATGACGCCATTAAAAAAGTAATTTCAATACTTAAAGAAAAATCTGCTGGAAAAAAAGAAGTTCAATACAAACTACGTGACTGGCTTTTTAGCAGACAACGTTACTGGGGTGAGCCTATTCCAATAATTCATAAAAATGATGGCACCTTTAAAGCGCTAACATTAAATGAACTCCCGCTGCTCTTGCCTAAAATAGACAACTACGAGCCTTGTGATACTGGTGAAGCTCCACTGGCAAAAAATAAAGATTGGCTTCATACCCCTGATGGGGTTAGAGCTTCTCACACCATGCCTGGATCAGCCGGATCTTCTTGGTATTTTTTAAGATATCCTGATACAAAAAATGAAAATGAAATCTGTAGCAAAGAAAAGCAAGACTACTGGCTTCCTGTAGACCTTTATGTTGGAGGTTGTGAGCACACAGTTGGCCATCTTCTTTACTCAAGATTTTGGACTAAATTTTTAAAAGATCAAAAACTAATTAGTATTAATGAGCCTTTTACAAAGCTTGCTCACCAAGGAATGATTTTAGGTCACAACGGTGAGAAAATGTCTAAGTCTCAAGGCAATATAATCAACCCTGACGAAATTAAGGAAGAATTTGGAGCCGATGCTGTTCGAGTCTACATTTGCTTTATGGGTCCTTTTGAAAAAGATAAACCTTGGAATACAAAAGGTATTCAAGGAAGTCGTAGATTCTTAAATCGTATATGGAGACTTTGTTTAGACGATGACAACCAATCTGTTCTTTTAAAAAACTTACCCTCTAAAAATCTAGAAAAAACTCTTCATAAAACTATTAAAAAAGTTACTAACGACATTGAATCCATGAGCTTTAACACAGCAATAAGTGCAATGATGATTTTAGTAAATGAGCTTTATAAAGAAAACTCTCATTCAGACAAAATTATTTTCCCCCTCATAAAGCTTTTAAGTCCCTTTGCTCCTCATTTCTCACAGGAACTTTGGAGCCTTACTAAAAACACCACTCTTGTTTGTGAAGAGGCTTGGCCTGAATACAATAAATCCTTATGCAAACAAGATTTAATTAAAATGGGTGTTCAGATAAACGGTAAAATGCGCGGCCTAATCAGCGTTTCAAAAGAAACTTTAAAAGAAGAAGCCTTATCTTTAGCAAAAGCATCCTCTAATATTTCCTCTCAATTAGAAAACAAAAGTATTGTAAAAGTAATTTATAAGGCCTGTAAAATTTTAAACATAATTACAAAGTAGGTTTATTATGACTTGGACTCATGAAGACAGTAAAAAATTATATAGCATTAATAAATGGGGCAAGCCTTTTTTTAATATAAACAGTGAAGGCAATATAATAGTTTCCACAAATGTTAACGATCCAAAAGTAAAATCTTTAGACCTATTTCATCTCACTAATGATTTACAAGATAGAGGAGTTAGACTTCCTATTCTAATTAGATTTCCAGATATTTTAAAAGCACGAATAGAAAGCTTAAACACATATTTTAGTAATGCAATTTCTGAAAACAATTATACGGGTAAATTTTATGGTGTATATCCTGTTAAAGTTAATCAAGAAAAACACCTTGTTGAAGACATTGTTAAACTTGGTGCTAATTTAAATTTAGGACTTGAATGCGGAAGTAAGCCAGAACTTCTTGTTGCATTGTCTAAAATGAAAAACCCAAATGGTTTAATTATTTGCAATGGGTTTAAGGATCGCGATTATATAGAAACAGCTCTTTTGTCTAAAAAACTTGGAAGGCAAACCATTATTGTTGTAGATCGTTTTTTAGAATTACAACTAATTATTGATTCTTCTAAAAAGTATGATATCAAACCCCTTATTGGACTACGAGGAAAACTCTCCACCCAGGGAGCCGGAAGATGGGCTGAAAGCTCTGGCAACAAATCTAAATTCGGATTAACTCCAAATCAGATTATTCAAGCCATCACTATTTTAAAAACTGAAAACATGATAGACAGCCTAGAGCTCTTACACTTTCATATAGGATCACAAGTTCCTTCTATTCAAAATATTAAAAGCTCTCTTAAAGAAGGCGCAAGATTTTTTACTGAATTTTTTAATCTTGGAGCAACACCAAAATACTTAGATATTGGAGGTGGTCTTGGCGTTGATTACGATGGCTCTGGAAATTCAGACAGTTCTGTTGACTATTCTAATCAAGAATATGCAAACGATGTTATCTATACTGTTAAATCTATTTGTGATGAAAAGTCTATCCCCTGCCCTGATATAATTACTGAGTCAGGAAGAGCCTTAGTTGCACACACTTCTCTTTTAATCTTTAATGTTTTAGGATCTAATAATATTCAATCAACCACAGACCTAACACATATAACTGCAAAAGATCACCAAATTTTAAAAGATCTTTTTGACATTGAAAAAAATCTTTCAACAAAAAATATAAAAGAATCCTTTAATGATCTATCACAAATAAAAAGAGACACCTTACAACTTTTTACTTATGGGGTTTTAAACCTTAAACAAAGAGCTTTAGCTGAAGCAATAATTAACAATTCATATATTAAAATAAAAGCTCTTTTATCTAAAAACTCAGAACTTCTTCCTGACCTTATTTATGAAATTAATTCCATCTTATGTGAGAGTTATTTTTGTAATTTCTCAGTGTTTCAATCTCTTCCTGATTCATGGGCTATGAATCAGCTTTTCCCTGTTGTACCTATTCATAGATTGTCTGAAGAACCTGATAGAAGGGCTGTCTTAGTTGACCTTACTTGTGATTCTGATGGGGCCATAAATCACTTCATAAACTCAACTTCAGATACACCTCAAAAGTATTTAGAGGTTCACAGTCTAAAAAAAGCAAAACCCTATTATATTGGTGTTTTCTTAATCGGCGCCTATCAAGAAATTTTAGGCGATATGCACAATCTTTTTGGAGATACAGATGCTGTCCATGTTCGTTTTACAGAAAAAGGCTATCGCATTGAAAATTTAGTTAAAGGAGATACTATCTCTGATGTTTTAAAATATGTTTCTTTTCTACCAAATCAACTCCTAGAGCAGTTACGTAATGACTGTGAGGAAGGTATTATTTCTGAAAATCTGACTTCACTTCAAGCTCGCACTTTAATGTCTAAATTCGAATCTGCTCTTAGAAGCTACACATATCTTAATTAATTTTTAAGGAGAACCCATGCACATAGCTTTAATATCTGTTGCTATACTATTTTTTACAGGCCATGCATTAAGCTGGTTTTTTGAAAAAACTAAAATCCCAGATCTTTTAATTCTTGTAATTATTGGTTATATCATGGGCCCTATTCTTGGCTACCTTTCCCCTGAAGACTTTGGAAAAGCGGGAACTCTTTTATCTACTCTAGCCCTTGTTGTTATCTTATATGAAGGGGGACTTCACTTAACTGCAAAAGATCTTAGTCAAGGATTTTTAACTTCCGCAGGGTTAGCAGTCTTAGGTTTTTTAAGCATTGCTATACTTGCAGGCCTTGTTGTCACCTCTACTGGACAACCTTTTCATATAGCGCTTCTTTTAGGTTTAGGAATAGGAAGCACATCATCAGCTATAGTTATTCCCATGGTTAAACCTCTTTCCATTAAAAACAATACTAAAACAATTTTATCTTTAGAGTCTGCAGTCACTGATGTTTTAGCTATTGTAATTTTCTTAGTTGTTGTAGATGGAATTGTTGCTGGAAAATTTTCTACTAAAGCCTTACTAATGGGCCTTGGCCCTAATACTCTACTAGCTGCATTATATGGAATTGCTGGAGGCCTTATTTGGGCAGCTTTAAAGAAATATTTTAACCCTGTATTTAAAATGGCTTTTGCAGGTGAGGCCTGGGCACTTTTAAATTATGGACTTTTAGAACTCCTAAGATTAAATGGTGCCATTGGAGTTTTAACTCTTGGCTTTATGTTGGCCAATTTAGACTTACTGCCTAACTGGATAAAAAGTAAAATAAGTTCTGTTCCCGTATCTTACAGAGACCTTTCATTTTTAAACACCTTAACATTCATGCTTAAAACGTTTTTCTTTATATACCTAGGTGTCTTAGTTAAATTTTCAGATCCAATTATTGTAGCTCTTGCTCTCTTAATTACACTCTTAATTTTTATATCAAGATTTTTTGTTATTAAAATCACAATGAACAGTTCAACCACAAATAAACTAGATGCTATGATCACAACAGCCATGGGTCCAAGGGGCTTAGCTTGTGCAGTTCTAGCCACCATCCCTCTTCAAAAAGGAATTTCAGGAGGTCAGTGGCTCCAAGATATTATTTTTGCAATTATTCCTTTAACAATTTTATTTACTGCATTTTTTGTTTCTATTTTTGAAAACAAGAAGACTCGCCTTAAATTTAGCCGATTTTGGTTAAAATACTCTGAAGAAAGTGAGTTTTCTAATATAAAAAATGAATGATTTTAAATGGTATTATTAAGCTAAGGTACTCTAGCCTAGGTATCTAATCTTTTTAACGCATTAAAGTAAGGTTTTAAAAACAAGCATGCTATAACTTTCTCCCTTTTAAATAAAATTTTATCTCTTAATTCATTAGCAATTTAATAAAATCACCTATCTCATAAACAATAAATCAAAGTATGTTGGAAGTGGCCAAAGCTCATCAGTAATATTTTTTTCTAAATAAATAATATCATTAGCAATTTCTTCTGATAAAGGAAGCAATGTTTGAGCTATTTTATCAGCATCCGCAATATTATGGTTTAGTCCTACAAGTCCCTGCTGCAAACTTTGTACTTTTTCATAAAGCCCTAAAATATGAGTATCAATATTCTTAAGTAACATTAAATCTATCTTCGCCTCAATTCCTACACTTTTTTGATGTTTAATCCCTTGAGCAAGTAAGCCTTTATATCTTATTGCAACAGGTAAAATATCCCTATGAATCATACTTATAAAGGTTTTAAATTCAATTTCTCTATAAAGGCAATACCTCTCTACCCTAACATTAAAGCGCATCTTTAACTCAGCCTCAGAATAAATTTTAAGCTTAGTTAAAAACTCATTTGCTTTTGAATTTGTTAAAAGCCTTAACGCCTCAGGCGTTGTTTTCATATTAGGTAAGCCTCTTTTTTTTGCTTCATCTTGCCACTCTTTAGAATAGCCATCACCATTAAAAACAATCTTAGAACAATTATTATAAAGATCTTTTATAATTTTTATTAAAATATCATCAACCTTTTTACCCGTTTCTAACTCTTTTTTAATACGTAAATTCACATCATTAAAAACATCTGTAACAGCTGCGTTTAAAATAGTTAAAGCAACTCCAACATTAGCAATCGAGCCCACCGCTCTAAATTCAAACCTATTGCCTGTAAAAGCAAAGGGCGATGTTCTATTACGATCTGTATTGTCTTTTTGAAGGGGTGCTAATTGATCCGTTCCTAAATTAAGAGTTTTTATCTTTTTTTCCGTATAAGTTTTCCCTGCAGCATAAGCCTCTAAAATTTCTGTTAATGTATCTCCTAAAAAAACAGAGATAATACTAGGGGGGGCTTCATTTGCTCCAAGACGGTGATCATTAGAATGACTTGCCACCGCAGTTCTTAAAGAACCTCCTCTTTTATAAACGGCCTCACAAATTATAGCAACTATAGCAAGGAAGCGATAGTTATTATGAGGGGTTGGCGTCGGCTCTAATAAATTCCCAGTTTCTGCTGATCCCATAGACCAGTTTAAGTGCTTGCCTGAACCGTTGATTCCTACAAAAGGTCTTTCATGAAGCAAACAAAAAAAACCATGTTTATCAGCAATATCCTTTAAAATCGTCATAATTATTTGATTCTGATCAACAGCAATATTTGCTTCATCAAAAATAGGTGCAAGTTCAAACTGACCTGGAGCCACTTCGTTATGCCTTGTTTTAGCTGGAATCCCTAATCGATAAAGCTCAACTTCAACTTCTTGCATATAGGCTAAAACTCTCTCCGGTACAGTTCCAAAATAATGATCCTCTAACTGCTGATTTTTAGATGGGGCTTGGCCAAATAAAGCTCTCCCTGTCATCATTAAATCAGGTCTTTGTAAATAAAGACCCTTATCAATAAGAAAATACTCTTGTTCACAACCACAACTAACATTAACTTTGTCATGCTTTTTTGAATCAGATTCCTCTAGTAAATTAAGAAATTCTGTTACTGATTTAGAAAGCTGGGTTATTGATCTAAGTAAAGGGGTTTTAATATCTAAAGCTTCTCCATAATAAGATACAAAAGCCGCTGGAATACATAAAGTTTTTCCATTAGTATGACTCTTTAAAAAAATAGGAGATGAAAAGTCCCATGAAGTATAGCCTCTTGCCTGAAAAGTTGATCTTGCCCCTCCATTAGGAAATGAGGATGCATCTGGTTCTCCTTGAATAAGCTGAGAGGCTTTAAATTTCTCAATGGGTTTACCCTTTTCAATGGACAAAAAAGCATCATGTTTTTCAGCAGTAGCCTCTGTCATAGGCTGAAATAGGTGAATAAAATGTGTAGCGCCTTTACTTGTGGCCCAGTTAAGAACAGCAGCAGCAAACTTTTCAGCAAGGATCTTACTCAACTCTTTTTTCTTTTGAAAAACATCTTTTATTTCTTGCTTATCCGCTTTAGTTAAAATCTGTGATTCCATAAAGTTAAAAACATTTTCCCCATAATATTCACTCACTTTAAGTGGGTTCTTTTTTACGTCAGAAGGAAGATCAAACCTTCTAATTGAAGTTTTAAAAAGATTTGATTGGGCTTTTAAGCGTAAACTTCTTATCATTTTATCTTTCCTTATTTTTTAATATTGCTAAAACTCTTAAAATAATTACTTTTTTTTACCATAATAATCACTACTTTTCCTTAAGCTTTAAAGCTTTCTAACAAATTAATTATTGCCCGATGACCTTCTCTTCTTGCGTTATCAAGAGCAGTTTCTCCTCTACGATCTTTTATCTCTTTATCTGCTCCATTTTCTATTAAAAACTGAGCTATTTTTAAATGACCATGACCCGATGCGATATGAAGTGGCGTTCGTCCATCATAATCTCCCTTAGAAAGGTCTGCTCCTTGGGCCATTAACTGTTTTAACTCAAAAATATCGTTTTGAGCAGCCGACATACAAAGGGCCACTGTATTGTGAAAAATCTTTTTATTCTTTCTAAGTCTTGGATCAACTTTTTCACTATCTGTTGCACTAAGATTGCTGTAAGGATGAAAATTAAAAATTTCTACTAACCATCTACAAAACTCAATTCCCCGCACAGAGTTTCCATTATTATCTAAAGGAGGGGACCAAATACAAACCCCCATAACGTTAGGAATAATAAGAATAAGCCCCCCTCCCACTCCAGATTTAGCTGGCAGCCCAACAGAAAAAGCAAACTCTCCTGAGTAATTATACATTCCTGATGAATACATGAGAGACAAGCAATTCTTAATATTCTCAGATTCAAAAATCTTCTTTCCAGAAAAAGGATTCTGTCCTGATTTTGCCAATGTTGCTGCTGCAATGGCAAAATCATCTGTTGTAAGCTCTACAGAACAACACTGCATATAAAACTCTAATGTTTTTAAAAGATTTGTATTCTTAGGAAAAGAGTCATGCTCATTCATAAAATAGGCAAGAGCAAAGTTACGATTTGCTGTTTCCTTTTCTGAAAGATAAACCTCATTATTAAAATAAGGCTCCATTCCCCCTGTCATCTCTTTCCACATATTAAGAATATAATCAAACCTCTTTACTAAACTCATCTTCGTCTTAATAAGAGAGGCCGACATAATAGCTCCAGCATTAATCATTGGATTATGCGGTCTTTTCATATAATCTAAAGTAATTTCATCAAAACTATGCCCACTAGGTTCTCTTCCAATATATTTATGAACAATATTTTCTCCATGTTCCTCTAAAGCAAAAAGATAATTAAAAGGTTTAAAACAAGATTGAATACTAAAGTACTCCTTACAATCACCAAGAGAAAAACGTTGACCATCAACAGTGCAAATAGAGACTCCAAATTTATCAGGAACGATTTTTTTAAGCTGAGGAATGTTTTCTGTAACATTTCCTTTTTTAATTTTTTTTACTTCATCATAAATAGGCGTAATTAAGTTAGTAAAATCTTTAAAATGAGGAATTACAAGTTTCCCCACTACGGCACGGTCAATTAAAGTTTTCGCACCCACCTCGTTCTTTAAACAATCTAAAAAATATTTTTTATCAATCCTGCCCTCTACACTAAAGGCATAAAAACGCTTAAAAAATTCTTTTAAACGCGGGTCATCTTTTTTTAAACCCCTTTTACCTAACTCTTCTTCTACAACTTTAACATTGATAAAATCTAAATCGTTTTTTCCATCACCTTTAAGATTAAAAAATTTTTCACTAGAAGAAAATATTTCCGCTATATTTTCATGCTCCACACTCCCCCCTACTTGATTAAACGCTGTTTAATCAAAAAAAATATCTAACGACTCTTAAACAGTCAAGTTCCCTGTCCTTTTCTTATAAGTACTTAAAACTTACAATTGTGATGTCATCAAACTGATTAGCTCCGTCAGTAAAGACATCAATATCATTTACAATAGCATCCACTATTTTAAAATTATCACTATTTTGTAGTAAACTATGCAAACGAACATCTCCATAAAAATCTTTTTTCTTATTTTGAGATTCAACAACTCCGTCAGTATAAAGCACTAACGTATCTCCTGAATCTATTTTAATTTCTTGTTGAGAAAATTTAGCATCACTAAAAGTTCCGACTAATGGTCCATCAATTTTTGATAACTCTATAAAAGTACCTTTTTTACGTTTAAGATAAGGGGCATTATGCCCGGCATTAGTGATCTGCATAACACCTGTTTTTAAATTCACAATACAAACAATTAAAGTTAAAAACATACAGTTATCATTATTATGTGAGAGCTCTTTATTTACACTAGCCACTAGTTCACTTACTTGAGTTTTAGCATTAAGCCCTTTACTTAAATGAATTTTTGCCATTGACATAAAAAGAGCAGCGGCAACACCTTTTCCAGAAACATCGCCAATAGAAAAATAAACTATATCTTCTGTTATAAAGGAATAATCATAAAAATCTCCTGAAACAATCATAGCTGGTTGCAAATAAGCTTGCAGATCAAAATAATCACTGCTCAAAGGGGCCGGCAGCATTTCTATTTGTACTTTTTGTCCTAAAATTAAGTCATTTTCCATTTGCTCTTTTTGTTTCTTAATCGTTTCATAAGTTAAATTCAGCTCTTCATTAATAGTAAGAATTTTTAAACGATTCCAAATAAAAACAATCGTAAGAGCAATAATTAAAAAAAGAGCTAATAAAACTCCAATTAGATTTTGCCTCTCATAGAATTTAATAAAACTACGCGCTTCTTTTTCATGAGACTCTACAACAACCCCAAAACCATAAGTATTATCCCACCTCCAAACTCCTAAAACATACTCCCCTAGATAGTTTTGATACCGTCTTAGTTTATCACTAGATTTTGCCTGTTTAACCGCAAGCGCAGGTTTTGTAAGCTCCCCTTTAAACTCAACCCTCCCCCCTAAAATTGTTTTCTTCTCTTTACCTACTTTCCTTAAAACTTGTTCTCTCCACCTTCCTTTAGTAACAAATTCTCCGAAAAGATTTATCATATAAACATCGCCACTCTTTCCAAAGAAATTTCTTTTAAAAATTTGATTTAATCTTTTTTTAGATGAAATTAAAAAATAAACAAACCCACTTCCTTCTGGCAGAGGAGAACGAAATACAATTTTATTTAAAAAAGCCTCCCTCCCAACTCCTTTACTGTTTGGAATATGAATGTCTTTGTGCAAAAAACTATCTTCCTGATTAGTTATACTAAGAGAGTTAATATTCTTACCTATAAGATTCGTTAGATTACTAGAGGCAATAATTCCCTGAGAATTTGTTAAGAAATAATCTGTAAAAAGATCTTTTTTTAATAATTCACTGCTTTGTAATTTTTGGTGAAAAGAGGTGAAAATATTTTTTTCAATCTCAACAAAATACTTAGAGGCAATGTGTAATTTTATTACTTTAGAAACATGTCTTATTTCAGAGCGCACCTCTTCTAGCCAATCATAAACACTATAATAAACTTTATTTAATGTTGATTCATGAACAAGTTCAACATTTTGATTTGCTGCTGCTTTTATATCTTTTAAAAAATACCAAGAAGAACCCATTATCATAAAAATGATAACAAAAGAAGACATCATAAATGGCCACTCTTTCCACACTCGATTTGTAAAAAAATATAAAAAAGGCCGATTTTTTGTTTTTTTTGATCCAAAAGAAATGAGAAAGAAAGAAAGAAAAATAAGTACAATAGAGACAATCATTGTCACCAACAAAACAAAACTTAATCTTTTTCGTTTTTCATAATGAAAAAGAATGTCCTTTTTTGTTCTTTTTTCAATGGATTCAAAAAACTCATTTAAAGGCTGCATGATTTTTTCTTTAGCAACATGGTAATCTAAACCGTGCAAAATCTTTCTTGCATAGGACTGATCCGCCTCTTTTTTTATGTTATACTCTCCAGACGGTCCCTTATAAAGCCCCACCATAGCATTCATTGCCTCTGTCTCAAGAGATACAAGCTCATTGGAAAGTCGCTCCGCATTTTCAAGTAAAAGAAACTCCTCTGTAGTAAACCCTGCTTTTTTCATCAAGGTTTTTAATGGCACAAACTCATTTCCTTTAATACTTTCTTTCCCTCTTGCAAGAACAAAATCCCAATAAATGCGATGATAGTTTTTAGGTCTTGCTTTTTTTCCGTCTCTAATGTCTAAAATTTCTTGAAAATAATCTTTAAAGAGCCTATTACCCGTTACAGTATAAGTCCTTGCCATGCGAGTAAGCTCATCAGAGCTTTGCTTTAATTCACT
The DNA here is from genome assembly GCA_965205945.1 of Bdellovibrionales bacterium. Taxonomy (GTDB): domain Bacteria; phylum Bdellovibrionota; class Bdellovibrionia; order Bdellovibrionales; family UBA1609; genus JALZUR01. The sequence goes on from CBDBIB010000001.1 coordinate 557,083, forward strand.
AGCAAGTAAATAAGACTCATATCTTTGGGATTCTTTTTTTACTGTCTCTTGTTCATTTTTAAGGATTTGATAAAATAGACCTAAATTAAATAACGTCAGCAGTATTAAGGAAATAAAAATAGCGTAAAGACTTTTTTTAGAAAATGCATTATTCATATTTTATTTTTTTACCTGAAAAAATTTATTTTTTTATAATAACTAAAAAATTTTGCCTAGCTTTATACGCAAAGTTTAATTTTTAAAATCCTAATAATAACCTTTTCTACCTATTTACAAAAAAAGAGAAATCCTCATAATAAAAAGCACTTTTAATATGAGCCAGCATCAGTCCTCTTTAAACCTGTCTTATTTAACTAGCTTCTCTATTTTCTTTAAAAAAACCCCTCATAAAGACAATACTTTAAGGGCGGCTTCTTTATCATCATAAATTTGTAATACGTTTGCTAAAGAGGCAAGGTCTAATATTCGCTTAACATTCTGACTCGGAGAACAAAGCCCTACTTCTCCATTTTTTAATTTCATTTTCTTTGCTGAAAATAAGAAAATTCTTAAACCAGCACTGGATATATAAGAAAGTTCACCTAAATCAAAAACCAGTTTTTTACTCTTACCTTCTAAGATAGATCCTATTTCACCATTAAGATTACTCACCATGCTTGCATCAAGATGACCACTCAAGTAACAAATTGTAACGCCCTTTATTTCCTCTATTTTTAGCATTTTATTTTCTGCCATATTTCCCACTCTTGTTTTATTGTTTACTTCTAATTAATAATTTTTATGCAATATAATTTTGTTGCCATTTTCCATTGGATAGTAATTAAATTTATCAGATAAATTCTTTATTAAATGAATTCCAATTCCTCCAATCTTACAACTTTCTAAATTTGCGGCTAAAACTGGATCATAAGTTTGTGTTAATGGATTAAATGGAGTTGCGTTATCTGTAATTGTAACCACATAATTATTACAATCCTTTTCAATAAGAATAGCCACATCAGGTGTTCTTTTAATTCTCTTAAAACCATAATCAAATATATTAATAACTAACTCTTCTAAACAAACATTAAGATCAAAATACTTATCATCTAAATCACCACTACAACTTTTATAATAATCTTTAAAAACTTCACAAAAAGTTTTAAAATCTTCTTTTTTTGTAAGAGAATGAGTCAAACTATTTTTTTTCATAAAAACCTCCCTTTATTTATCCTGCATATTATCTAAATTAAGAAATTCAGGGTAAGCTTCTACTCCTAACTCAACTAAATCTTGCCCTAAAAACTCTTCATCTTCAGAGATTCTAATTCCAAAAAGCCTTTCTAACAACAACCACAATAAAGTAGAAGTTATAAGGGTGAAAGCTGCAACACTTAAAACCCCTATAAGCTGAGTTTTAAAAGAAGCCTCAGTAAAAATCCCAACAGCTAATGTCCCCCATACCCCTCCAACTAAATGCACTGGAATAGCACCAACAACATCATCTATTTTTAATTTTTCTAATAAAGGAATTGAAAGGGTTGCAAAAAGACCTCCAATAGCTCCAATTAAAAGGGCTAATCCAGGATTTGTAATGTCTGGTCCAGCAGTGATGGAAACAAGACCTGCAAGTGCTCCATTTAATACAGTCATAATTCTCATTTTCTTATAATAAAAAAAACAAAAAGCAACAGTACTACAGATTCCCGCTGCTGCTGCAAGATTTGTATTAAAAAAAACAATTCCCATATTCACTGCATCTAAACCCCTAGCATAACTTAAAACAGAGCCTCCATTAAAACCTAACCAACCAAACCATAAAATAAAAACTCCTAAGGTAACCAAAGGAACATTAGACGGTGGCGTAGGAACTACTTCACCATTTTCTTTAAACTTTCCTTTTCTAGCCCCTAAAAAAATAGCTCCAGTAAGTGAAGCCCAACCTCCAAGAGAATGAACAATGGTTGATCCAGCAAAATCTTTAAACCCTAGCTGTCCAAGCCACCCATTCCCCCAAGTCCATGCACCCACAGTTGGATAAATAAAAATAGAAAGAACCCCAACGAAAATAAGAAACGGCCATAGCTTTACTCTCTCAGCTAGAGCCCCCGATATAACTGAAGCCGTTGTTGCTACAAAAACACTCTGAAAAAGAACCCCTGCTAGAGAAAAATAACCCCCTTCTACAAGTGAACTCACAGCCCCTATTTGCTTTGAATCTGCTAGAAACTGGAGCTCTTCTGGTTTTAAATCTACAAGAAACTTAAAAGTTCCTATCCATGTTCCCACATCTTCAAACATAAGGTTATAACCCAAAAAATAATAGCAAAGACAAGCAAGAGCATAAATAGTAATGTTTTTAAGACAAATAATACTCACACTTTTTGAGCGAACAAGGCCACTTTCTAGCATACAAAAACCTGCGGCCATAAACATAACCAAGGCGCTTGCTAGTAAAAGCACGAGTGTTGTAAGCATATAAGAAAACTCTTGCTGCTGCATTTGAACAAAACCCTGACTTGCTAAGGCAGGGCTTAAATAACAAAATAAAAAAGCACTTAATGCAACAATCTTAATACAGGTAGCTTTCATAAATAATAACCTCTTTTATACACAAACAGGTAACAGTTTTAATTAAGTTAATCAATTATATTGAAGCCAAATAATAAACCCTAAGATCATTGCGCGACGCAGTGAAACCAATGACACAAAACCTTTATAAAGGCTAAAACCTCTTAGAAGAGCCCTACTAGAAAAAATAATAATAGCTTTTTTATAACACATTAAAAAAGGACTTAACTACCTTCAATTTTCATTCTAAAACTCTAAATATACCAAATAACTTAGCTTTAAAAAACAATAGAGCAAATCACCTAAACTAAGTTAATGAAATACAAACTGCCTTTGACTCTGTAAAAAACTTAATAGAGTCCTCTCCTCCTTCTCGCCCAAGCCCTGAGTCTTTCATTCCACCAAAAGGCATTCTTAAGTCTCTTTTTAACCACGTGTTCACCCATACAGTTCCAACATCTAACTGAGATGCTATCTTATGAGCTCTCTTAAGGTCGTTAGTCCAAATGGATGCCGACAAACCATATGGTGTAGTGTTAGTCCGTTTTACGACGTCTTTTAAATACTTAAAAGATGATATTATTACAACAGGTCCAAAAATTTCAACTTGCTGTAAAATCGAGCAATCTGAAAGATCGCTAATAATTGTGGGTCTTATAAAATATCCATTTTTAAGATCATCAGAAAGGTTTAAATCTTCATCACCTGCAAGTAACACTCCCTTATCTTTTCTAGCCATTTGAATATATGATTTAATCTTTTCACAGTGTTCTTTTGAAACCACTGGGCCACAAAAGGTTTCCTCTCTCATAGGATTGCCAAGAACTAAAGCCTTTGTGCGCTTTACAAACTCTGATTTAAACTCTTTAAATATCTGCTCTTGAACAAAAATTCTAGAACCACAAAGACAAATCTCACCTTGATTTAAAAATGAAGATTTAATTGTAGTATTTAAAGCTTTTTCTAAGTCAGCATCTTTAAAAATTATATTTGCGTTCTTACCACCTAGCTCTAAACTAAGTTTCTTAAACTGTGCAGCTGCTTTTGACGCAATAACAGATCCTGTTTTAGTTCCCCCAGTAAATGAAACAAGGCTTACTCCAGGATGAGTTACAAGTGCATCTCCTACAGTAGCACCTAAGCCAAAAACTATATTACAAACAGCTTTTGGTAAACCCACTTCATCCATAATCTGAGAAAGCATAAATGCCGTCATTGGTGTTATTTCTGAAGGCTTACAAACCACTGTATTACCTGCAGCTAAAGCAGGAGCAATCTTCCAAGTTAAAAGATACAAAGGTAAATTCCAAGGCGTGATCAATGCCGCCACACCAATAGGCTGCCTAAGCTCATAGTTTAAAGAACCATCCGCCATTGTTGTTGACCTTTCTTTTTTATGAAGAATCTCTGTAGCAAAAAATCTAAAATTATGAATAGCCCTATTAATATCCATTTTCTTAGACAACCATAACGGCTTTCCAACATCTTTTGTTTCCGCTTTAGCAAAAGAATCGGCTTTTTCTTCTAACTTACCTGCAATCTTATAAAGCCAATCAGAACGTTCTTTAACAGAAGTCTGGCTCCACTTTAAAAAAGCTTTTTTAGCTGAAACTACCGCTGAAATAACATCCATAGCACCTGAATCCGGTTGCATAGCATAGACTTGAGCCTTTGCAGGATTATAAACATCTAAAGTCTTACCTGAAATCGCTTTTTCAAACTTACCATTTATATAATTTTTAATTTCATTCATCTTAACCTTCCTCCTAAGACTCAATAAGAGGAACAACTTTTTCTCTAAATAACACCATAGATTTTTTAATATCTTTGTTCTCATGATTATTAAAATCAAACCACAACATTAGTCTGTCATGGGAGTGATACTTAAAACATATCTTTTGAGCAACTTGTTCAGGAGATCCAAAAACAGTATTGTCTACAGCCTCTTTAACTTTTTTTTGATCTATTGTTCCCGCCATAGCTTTCCAATAATTTTCCCAAGCAGAATGAGCTTTAAGTTTAGCCTTTTCGTTCTTTTGCTCTACACTAAACCCCTTTGTGTCGTCCATAAAAATCATGACTGTTCGTGGCATAAACCACCTTTGCCATGAACCCCCATCTTGATGATAGATTTTTTTCATTCTAACGTGAGTCTCCTCTATAATATGAGGAGGTGTTATAGATAAATTAAAAACTCTAGTTGGAAAAAATCTATTACAGCTCTCTTGCACCTTTGGGTCATGTGTTCCCACTATGAACTGTAATTTTGACATATCCGTATCCATTGGAATTAGTGATAACATTTCAAAATCGTAAAACTTTTTAATCTTAATTTTAAAAGACTCAAAACTCCCTTGAACTCTTGCAAGATCTAAAGCTTTCTCCCAATCTTTTTTAGTTCTAAAGTCTGACTCCGTTAAGTATTTTTGAGAAACCATTAATGAACTTAATTCTTCACCAGCTAAAAGTCTCATAAAAATCTCAGAAGCTTCTTGTAATACTGATGATTTAACCAAATGCCAAAACAATGTTTCAAATTTATTTCTAGGCCTTACTCCGTATGGGGCATTAGTAAAATCAAATCTTCCTGCTGCAAAACCTAGTTCTAACTCTCGATCCTGATGCTTAGTAAATTGTTTAAACGTAAGAAAAGTTTTTAAAGCTTCTGCATGAGCTATAGGGCCTCCATTACAAAGAATATTCCTAATAGCAGATCCAATTTTTATTTTTTTAGTTTGATCATAAACAGCATTTGCAATTTGTAAAATATCAGTATTTAAACCAACCTCACCCTTAAAATCTGGAACTACTTTTAGTGAAGTTTTTTTCTGTGTCTGGCAGGAAAGATGCGTTTCAGCAACCCAAGCTGTTCCAAATTCAAGTTCATCGGCTAATTTTACTTGATCAAAAAAGTTAGAAAATATCTGATTTGTTGTTGGTATAAAACCATTTACTTTAGTCTGTGATATAGAAAAAAAAATGTCATATTTCATTAAAAACTACCTTTTAAATTGAGCCTGTTCGACCACCATCAACCGGTAGGCTTACTCCATTAACATATGAAGCCTCATCACTAGCTAAAAAACACACAATATTTGCAACCTCTACAGGTTTAGCAAACCTACCCATAGGAACTCTTGCCTTCCAAAGCCTATGAATTTGCTCAATACTTACTCCTTGTTTCTTACTTGCTGCAACAACTAACTCTTTAAGCCTACCTGTTTCAGTATAGCCTGGTAAAACATTATTCACTGTAATATTGTCCTTGCCTAGTTCTATGGATAATGTTTTTGCCCATGAGGCTACAGCCCCTCTTACAGTATTTGACACACCTAAATTAGGAATCGAAATTTTAACCGATGTTGAGATTATATTTACTAGACGCCCTTTTCCCTCAAATTTCATCTGTGGAACTAAAACCTTTAAAATCTCTTGGGCTGAAAGAACATGAGCTTTAAAACTTTCTTTAAAACTTTCAGCCTCAGCATCTAATAATGGCCCTGCCTTAGGCCCTCCTGAATTATTAATAAAAACTGTATAAGGCCCCGTACTCTTTAAATGGTTACACAAATTTTGAACAGACTGCGTATTTGTCATATCAACACAAAAATATGAATTCTCCCCTTCTAAAGAATTTAAGACGTTTTTAAGTTTACTCTGAGTTCTTGCTGCTAATGTTACATGAACACCACTTGTTGCCATTTTTTTAGCAACAGCCTCGCCTATTCCTTCGGAGGCTCCTAATATAAGAGCTTTAGTATTTTTTGAAAATTTCATAAATTAACTATACCATGGAGAATTCCATGTTTTACGACAAGGCGCGTCTCTATATAGTTCCTGTTAAAAAAAGTTTTCCTCCACAGTTTTATTATAAGCACTACGATTCTTATTCAATCTTAAAAAGCTTCACCATCTAAGATGTTCATCTATATTTTTAATTTGAGTCAGACTTAACTCTCTTATAATTATTAGCTAACATACTTACTAAGGAATCAAACTACAATACGCTAGATTATCCCCTAGGAGGACTTTGTGAGTAAAATACATACTAAATATTTATGGATTGATCTAGAAATGACAGGGCTTAATGTTGAAAAAGAGCGTATTATTGAAATTGGAGCAATCATTACAGATACCGACCTTAAGCAAATCTCTACCTATGAAACAGCTATAAAGCAGCCCTTAAAACTCATTAAAAACATGGATGAGTGGAACACTAAAAATCATAAAAAATCAGGCTTAATTGCTAAAATACCTTATGGTAAAACCGAGGAACAGGCCGAACAAGAGCTTAGCCTGTGGTGTAAAAAATATTTTAATGAACCTATTATTATTGCTGGAAACTCTATTGCTCAAGATCGCTTATTTTTAGAAAAATACTTTAAAAGGTTTTCTAAACTTTTACACTATAGACAACTTGATGTTACAGCATTTAAACTAGCTTTTGCCCCTAAAGGTATTGAGTTTAAAAAACAGAATTCACATCGCGCAATTAATGATATAAAAGAAAGTATTGCTGAATTTAAGTTCTTTATGAGCAATTTTAATTAATAGCTTTTATACCAACAAACTTTTTTATGTATTTTAATAAATATGACCCACATTCTTATAAAAAAATGCAGATGTTGCTCTTAAAGTTTCTTTTCTGAAGATATTTTTTTAGCAAAGATTTAATCATCTTTAGACCTATAATAATCACTAATTGCTTTTTTGCTATAAAATTGATTTGTTCTACGTCTTTTTGTGATTTTTATAATAACACCAGATAGATCTCCTTTAAAAATAACCTTCATATCAGCGTTATTAATAACAACTAAAGACTTATGATAAATAAAAATCTGTTAAATTTATGAAAATACTTTTTTATTTAAATAACTCATTAAGTATTAAATTTAAATCTTATTTTTAAAGCTCAAATAAATTATGAACAACCCTTAATTAAGCAACTCACCCCTTAATATCTATAATATTCAGGTTTATATGGACCTTCAGGCTTAAGACCTAAGTACGCTGATTGTCTATGAGAAAGCTTTGTAAGCCTTGCCCCCACTTTTTTTAAATGAAGGTCTGCCACCTTTTCATCTAAGTTTTTAGGAAGTCTATAAACACCAATCTTATATTTATTTGGATTCGTATAAAGCTCAATCTGCGCCATTACTTGATTTGTAAATGATGCACTCATTACAAAAGATGGATGACCTGTAGCACAACCAAGATTTACTAATCGACCTTTTGCTAACACAATGACTCTATTTCCATTTTTAAGCCTATGAAGATCAACCTGAGGCTTTATCTCAACAACCTTAGAGTTCTTACCAAGCCAGGCCATATCAATTTCAATGTCAAAGTGACCAATATTACAAACAATTGCACCATCTTTCATTTTCTCAAAGTGCTCCTTTGTAATAATATCGCAACAGCCTGTGGCTGTAACAAAAATATCCGCACAAGATGCTGCCTCCTCCATTGTTATAACTTGATAACCTTCCATTGAAGCCTGAAGGGCACAAATTGGATCAATCTCTGTAACTAAAATTTTAGCTCCAAGCCCCTTTAAAGATTGAACAGAGCCTTTACCTACATCTCCATAACCGGCAACACAAGCAACCTTTCCTGCTATCATCACATCTGTTGCTCGCTTAATAGCGTCTACAAGTGATTCTCTACAACCATACATATTATCAAATTTAGATTTTGTTACTGAGTCATTTACGTTTATTGCCGGAATTTTTAATTTCCCTTCTTTAAACATTTTCTCTAAATTATGAACTCCTGTTGTAGTCTCTTCCGTAACACCAATTACATTTTTAAGCATTGGAGCAAAAAGATCTTCATGGATCATACCTGTTAAGTCCCCACCATCATCTAAGATCATATTACAACCCCCGTCACCCCAGCCAATAATAGTCTGCTTTAAACACCATTCATACTCTTCTTGAGTTTCACCTTTCCAAGCAAATACTGGAATTCCTGCAGCAGCAATTGCACAAGCTGCATGGTCTTGAGTTGAATAAATATTACAAGAACTCCACCTAACATCAGCTCCAAGATCAACTAAAGTTTCAATCAAAACTGCTGTCTGAATTGTCATATGAATGCAGCCTGTAATCTTAGCTCCTTTTAAAGGAAATTTACCTTTGTACTCTAAACGTAGAGCCATAAGACCTGGCATTTCAGTTTCAGCAATATTAATTTCTTCTCTTCCCCATTTAACTAAGCGGGTAAATTCTTTTTCTGAATTCATTGCTGCTGCACATACTTTATAATCTGTAAATCCCATACCTTTCCCTGTTTGACTGGTTGTTTCTAACTCCATAACCCTCTCCTAATTAATTCTTAAAAAAGATCATATTAAGGAATAAGAGTTTGAGAGTCCAGCTACAGACTTATTTTTTTACTTGTTTTAGCCCACCTTTTTAAAGAAAATTTTATAAAAGTCTTATCTTTGATGACATTTTGATCAGCTCTATGAAAGATTTTGCATTTTCTTTATTAAAATAGCTTTTATAACCTATTACATAGTTTTAAAAAACCAAAAACTCTAACTAATTTGACTATTGTGTATTCTAAATTACACAAAAGTTTTTTTTAAAATGTAAGCCTTATTGTATACATACAGTTTTACCTAAAATTTCTTAATTTAAAAGAATAATTAAAAATAAAGTACATAACCACTTAAATCTTGCCCACAAAGCCTTTAAGGGCTACCTTCTTTTAAAGGAAAACTTATGAACTACTGGTTAATGAAATCTGAGCCTAGTACTTATTCCATTGATACTTTGAAAAAAGACAAGTTTACTCTCTGGGATGGGGTAAGAAACTATCAAGCTAGAAATTTTATGATGAAAGATATGAAAGTTGGTGATCAAGTTCTTTTTTATCATTCAAACACTAAGCCGCCTGGAATTGCAGGTCTTGCTACCATATCAAAAACTGCAGCACCTGACCTTACAGCTTTTGATAAAAAGTCAGAATACTTTTGTAAAAAATCAGACGAAAAAAACCCAAGGTGGTTTTGTGTAGAAATAATGTATAAAAAAAAATTTAAAAACTATATTTCCTTAGAGGAAATAAAAAATATCAAAGAACTTAAAAACATGATGGTAATTCGTAAAGGATTAAGACTGTCTATTCAACCAGTAACTCAAGTAGAATACAATATAATCTGTAAAATAGGCACTACATGATCATTGGTTTAGCTCCTATGGAGGGTGTTTTAGACCCTCTTATGAGAAAATTTATTACTAAAGTAAGCCATGTAAACTATTGCTCAACAGAGTTTGTTAGAGTTACGAATAAAGTACTCCCTAAGCATACTTTTTTTCATTATGCCCCCGAGCTAAACAATAACTCTAAAACTGAATCAGGAACCCCTGTGCTTGTACAATTACTAGGGGGGCAACCTGAATGTATGGCTGAAAATGCTTACTTAGCACTCTCTCTTGGAGCATATGGTATTGATATAAACTTTGGCTGCCCGGCTAAAACCGTAAACCGTCATGATGGAGGGGCCTCTTTACTTAAATCCCCACAAAGACTTTTTAACACTATTTCAACTATAAGAAAAAAAATTGGTAATAACATACACCTTTCAGCAAAAGTTCGCCTAGGGTTTTCTGATAAAAGTAAGATTCTAGATATTTCAAAAGCCTGTTCTGATGCTGGGGCGAGTTGGCTTACCATTCACGCTAGAACAAAAGATGAAGCTTATAGACCTCCTGCTCACTGGCATTTAATAAAAAAAATGAAAGAGGTTTCAAATATACCTGTTTTTGCAAATGGTGACATTTGGGACCTTAAGGCTTATAAAAAATGTGTACTCGAATCAAGCTGCACTAATGTGATGATTGGACGAGGTCTTATAAGAAATCCGTTTCTTGCATCTGAAATAAAAGAAAATATTGAACTTGATGCTGATTTAAAAAACCAAAACACTCTTAAGCTTATCCTTGCTTATTTAAATGAGGCTCAATTTTTATATGGTGAAAAAACCGCATTAGGCCGCATTAAACAATGGGTAAAAATATGCTCTCACCCTACAAACCTGTTTTTTAAAAATCTATTTGAAGAAATAAAAAAAATTCGTACTGCAAAAGAAATTATTAAACTTATGTCAAAGAAATTTATTTAAAGAAAAACTCCTGCGCCGAAAGTTAGATCCATTGAGGAATAAGTTTTTCCACCTAAAAGATATTTTAAATTTCCTGAAAAAAACATTCTAGAATTCCAAATATAACGACCACCAAACCTTACAAAGGGGCCACCACGAATTTCACTATCAAGCTCTACAGATTTTAAAAACCTTTCCTCAACTCCAAACCCATAAAAATATGCTGTTTGGCCCACACCGTTAATATATACATTCCTAGCTTTAAACTCTGACTTAACAGGGCTCCCTTTAAAATAAAAATTTATAAAACCACCTAAACCAAAACTTAAATTTTCTTGACTAATTAAACTGGTTTGAGCTCCACCAAAAACCCCCATGGCAATTTTAGTAGAAAAATTTATTTCATACTCTGCACCAACAGCGCCCAATGCAATTCTTTTTATATCTTTACCACTATCGGCTTGAAATGTTTCATGCTGTAAGGCCATTGAAAACACTAGTGAATCCGCATAAGATTCGCTAATAATCATAAATAAAGCTATCAGCACTAATAAAAATTTATTAGCTTGCTTTAAAAATTGTCTCATCATAATTCTGCGCGCCTTTATAGCTGTAGACTTTTTTGATCTTATTTCTAAAAACTCTCCAGTTAATATTTGTCTCTTTATTCTTAGAAATTTTTTCTTGAATTCTAAACTGTGTTCTTTCATCTAAAAGATTTATGGCTTCCTTATGATCAATACTGTGTTCTTTAAACCATTTTATCTCAGACCCTGACAAATTAGTAAGAAATACTTTAAGTTTAGTTATATCTTCTAAATCAATCCAAGACATACAAGGTATTTCAGCTCTTAAAACATCATTACTTTTCATAGCATCAACTTTAGAAAGTTCACCTTCTGACAATCCATAAATCATATGCACTACTTTAGCATTAACAGATTTTTTCTCTGTGCCTGATACTTTAAAAGAGTCAGCATTAAGAAAATTTACAAAGCTTTTATACTGTTTATCGGTTGCATGATCTCTTAATGGATCAAACATCAATAAGTCATTAATCTTATCTAAAACATTTGAGTCTGTAGATTCTGAAACAAAATTCATAAATTGATCTTTAAATAATTTATATAAAACAATATAATGCTCATTTAAACCATTTTTAAAAACCTCACTTAAATTATCAGCCTTAGTAGGATACATTGCACTAAATGCTTCTTCAACTAATGCATGAGGCTTAGCATACCTAAGCCTTGCAAGCGCTACAGAAATAACCGAAAGAGTATTTTTATTAAACCCTTTAGATCTTTGATTGTGCAAAACACTTGAAGCTCTTTTTTCAAAATTATAGACTTCATGAATAACCTTATAAGTTTCGTTTAAAATAATTTCAGAAATTTGATTCTGAATTCGAATGATTTCATAAAATTGAATTTGTGTTTGAAGATCCGGCATATGTGCCCATAAAATATGAGCTGTAGATCCTGGAGATTTCTTATAAGCATCATTTATATTCTGACACAAAGATCCAAAATTAAAGGTTTCAAATTCATGACTATTTAACGAAATATCTGTGCCATTCTCTAATTCATTATTTTCTCTTTGAGTCTGAGCAACCTGTATACCTTCACCGCCACCAGACATAGTAACCTCACCATCACCTTCAGATCTAGATTTCCAAACTCTTGCTAAAAACCACAATGCTACAATAAAACCAATGGAGAAAATTAAAATCCATAAAAATTGACCATTTTTTACTAAGGTTTTATATGCACCAAAAATAAAATCAGATTTAATATTGTTAACAGCATCTCCTAATTTTGGAGTATCATCTAAGACTGTAAATGCTGTATCTTCTGGAAGAAAAAGTCTTTCTTTAAGGGAGGATTTTACAAGGGCCATCTCTTCTTTAGAAATCTCTCTTTTTTGAATAAAAACAACTTTTCTTTCATAAAGATTTAAAACATTTTGTATTTTTGAATCATGTGCATTACCAGTTTTTTGATATAAACCAGGAAGGTTAACTATCAACTCTTCATCTAGCTTAGAATCTTGCCTCTTTAATTCAATACGAATAGTCAAACTGTCTTCTAATGTATAATCTTTTAAAAGCTGCTCGATTTCAATTTTATGATATTTACTAACAGTTTCATAATCTGACTTTATACCAAAGGCATTAGACAGTATAAAAAATAACAATGCCAACACTAATACCGTCTTTTTAATTAAGTTTTTAACTAAACCCACAACACTCCCCTCCTTCTACTATTATAATACTAAATCTACAAAACTATTTGCTTTATCATCTGCGATCTGCACTCTGACCTCTATACGTCTATTTTTTAAGCCTTTGATTGGAATATACTTATCACTCGAAGGACTTCTATCATTCACTAGCGGCAATGCTGAACCATATCCAACAACCCTAATCCTAGATTCTAACAGTTGATTAGAAATTAAAACATTCGCTGCCTGAGATGCTCTTAAAGAACTTAAGTTTAAATTTGTTTTATACGAAGACATTGGATTAACAGCTAAACTGTCTGAATGCCCCTCTACCTTAATCAAGATTTTATCTTGATAAGGTTTTAGCAAGCCTGCAACTCCTTTTAAAACTTTATGACCATTTGGTTTTAAAATAAAACTCCCTATATGAAAAAAATCTCTCTCATATAATCTTAAAAGAATTTCTCTTCTCCTTCTGTTAATACTCATATTAATTTTTTTAATTTCAAATTGAGCTAACTCAGATCTTACCTCTGCTTCGATTTTTGATAACATCTGAGCACGCATTCTATTCTTACCTTCATTTTTAGTGTTCTCACCTTGTGATTGATGCATATTTTTTCCAAGCTCAATAAGCATATCCTCATCAGCTTTTTTACTATGCTCATTTAAAAAAGTGATAAAAAAACATAACAGTAATGTAACCGTATCCGCATAAGAAATAACCCACATACTGCTACTATCTTTCCCATCGCCCTCAAAAATTGATACCTTACTCCTACCTAAATTATGCCGCACTCTTAGCTCCTAAACTACCACCAATATAATTAACGGCCTCTCTTGGCGGCATTAATGAGTTTATTGTGTCCTGAATAACTACTAAAGAGGCCCCATTTTTAACCAAAAGAGCCGTTTCCATAATCAACTGACGCATTTTAAAACTTTTCTTAGCTCCAATTTCTAAATTGTCTGAAATTGGACTAAAAATAAAATTTGAAATCATTAAACCATAAAGTGTTGTTGTTAAGGCAATAGCCATATACTGGCCCATTTCACCCATATTAATAGATTCACCCCCTATTGATGACATTAAAGCAATCAAACCGACAACAGTACCAACCATCCCAAAGGCAGGGGGATACTTTGACATTGATTTGATAATTCCTACTTCATACTTTTCATTATCAAATGTAGACATAATCCTTTGCTCAAGCATTTCTTTTATCTCTTGATCATTATAGCCATCATTAATAAGAACTAAACAATCATTTAAAAAAGGATGTACAGTACCTATTGCGTCTGTAGGGGCCCCTTTAAATAAAGACATCTCTGCAAACTTCATAAGATCCATACCCATTTTATGAAAACTCTTATCTTTTCTTAAAAAGATTTTCCCTATTACTGATATAACCCTTGTAACATCTGTCATAGAGTAAGAAAGAAGTACTGCTGAGATAGTCCCTCCTATAACAATTCCTAAACCTAATATATTAACAAAAAATTTTACATCCACACCAGATGTTAAAAATGTCATTGTCGCCACTGACAAAGCTAAACCTGCACCTATAATTGCGGATATTTTTCTCATTTCCTATCTCCCTATTTCTTTTTCTAACTGCTCAATAACTGATTTAATTTCATAATTTTTAGAATATAAACTAAAGGATCTCTTATAAGAGTTTAAAGCACTTTTCTTATTACCTTTTAAATAACTTAAATTTCCTTCTAAAAGACTCACCACAGCTCCAGGTGTTTTTAGTCTCTTTAAATTTATAACTTCTGCTCCAGCTTTACTAAACTCACCCCGTAAAAGCTGCTTTTGAAACGCTAGGACACTTAAAATTTGAGAGGTGTTTAAATTCTGCATTTTTTCAACCATTTTTTCTTCAACTTCTAACGGAAGAAGCTTCTCTTTTCTTTTAAGCTTTACATTTAACTCTCCTTGTTTCCAATCAGAAGGAAGAATCATTTGGTAATCCTCATATTTATCCGAAATAAATTTTAAATAAATAAAATCACCTTTTGCAATCTGTGTAAAATTCACTTCTAAGGGAGTTCTTCCTATTGAATTACCCAGGTCATGACTCCCATCTCCAAGAATGACCTCAGCTCCAGGGTTAGAGTTTATTTTAATAACTTTACCCTTTTTAGGTAAGACTCCACACCCCACAAGGCTTAATATAAATACAGCACTTAAAATTTGAAACAATATTTTCTTATCTATATACATTTTTAAAACTCCATTAATAAACTTATCGTCTCAATACATAATCACCTTTACAAAACTCTTATTAAACTGGATTAAAGAATGGCCTTTGATCAAAATCAATTTTCAATTCTTAGCTTTAAATAAAACTAAGCCTACATAATTCTACCTAAAAGGTATTAATACCAAAAAAAAGTCTAGGCCTATAAAACTAATTACATAGCAGCTACGTAATTAGTTTATAAACCTTAGTTGAGGATATCCATTAACAGGAACAATCCAAATTGTTATAAAATCCCAGCCTGTATAAATTGAATTGTCATAATCTTGCATTTCCATAGTCGTATGGCCTGAAACACTGCTGCCTATTGTAATAGAGCCATTACCAGTTGCAAATGCTTTAGTTGAAACCTCTTTATCCCAAAAAGAATTATTAATTGTATAAAAATTCCCATCCGACTTACCCAAAACACCACCACGATTAGTTGGACCACCTAAAACAGCTGAGGCTGAATAACAATTGTTAATAATAATCGAACCCCCTATAAAATCATAACCACCAATAAGACCACCTGCTTGAGACCCTGCATAAACAGCTCCTAATGAGTAACAGTTTAAGATGTTCACACTAGAGCCAGAACTTGCATTGATTTTACCTACTAACCCACCATACTGTAGGTTTTGGACAGCAAAATTTGTTCCCACCTGTGAAGTTGAAAAAACTTCAGAAATACTAAGCGTAGAATTAGACGCTCCATCAATAGAACCAATTAAGCCACCAACACCGCTAAATGACGTATCCACCAAACCTTTAGAATATGATTTTGAAATTAACGATGTCTCTAATTCACCAACAGAAACCTTACCTATGAGTCCACCAACCTCACTACCTCCAGAAACTAAACCTCCAGTTGCGTAAGAATTACTAAGTGTAGAATTTAACATCTCACCAATTAGTCCACCTGATGAATTCATAACATTATGATTTGCTGTAGAATATACATTTGAAATACTTGCATTACTTGCATAACCGATGACTCCACCAGCTCTCCTTCCTGTAGAAGTAACCGGTATTTTTGAATATACATTTATAACTGTACCCTCTAAGGTTCCAGCAATACCACCAACATTATCTACTGCTAAAACAGCTCCATTTTCTGTATATGAATTTGTAATTGATGCTCCAGATTTAACTTCACCAACTAATCCACCTGCAGTATTGCCAGTTGCCTGAACTACAGCTCTTGAAAAAGAGCTCTTAAGTTGTTTATTTTCTCCTAGGTTTCCAAACAATCCACCAATATTATTCGTACCCGTAACCATTCCTTCAGAATAAATTGAACTAAAAACCCCTCCTAAATTAGGCCCCGATAATCCAACAATACCCCCTCCGTACCCAGTAAGGCCACTTGCAGTAACCGTTCCAATAAAATAAGATTCTGTTACTTCAAAATTTAGATGTTCACCTGACTTTCTTCCAATCAAGCCACCAACATAATCCTCTGCCGTAATATTACCTGTAACAAAAACATTTGAAATAAGACCTGTTTTGTTATTTCCACCTTCAGCCACACCAATAATACCACCAACTGATTGAGTAGCCGTAATATCAACATTAACAAGTCCTAAATTAGAGACTTGAAAATCTCCAATTACATGACCCAAGAATCCAACATTAAATTGAGCATTGTTATACGTCCAATTTAAAATAATATGCCCATCCCCATCAAAGTTTCCTGAAAATTTTTGAGTTGTATTTCCCAGAGGATCAAAACTAATATTCATTAAATCAATATTTTTGCCAAGTTTATAGTACTTTCCTGAATCTGAATTCTGCCTAACATTAGCTAAATGTGTTTCATCACAAATAATATAAGGATCAGCTATACTTTCCCCTGAACCTGCAGCAAAATGTGTATCCCAAGAATTCGTATCTTCGCACAATGTTGGACTAAAACTATAGGTATATCCATTTGACAAGGTATCTTCTGATTTAACTATATTTCCTAAGAAGGCCGGATTGTTAACCTTAGTTCTAACCCTAACCTCAACACCACCCGGAGCTTGAGCTTGCGGCGTTATACAAGTCAATGCTTTTTCACTAAGCACATTAACATTGGTACAGGTTTTACCAGAAATAAGAACCTCAGTATCTTCTCCCACGCCGTTATCATTATCTGAGCTAAACCCTGTTCCATAAACAACAATAAGTTGGTTACCTTGAACAGGTCCAGCCGTTCCTTTAACGCTTGTAATCGTTAAGATGTTATTAATATCTACGGTAACATTTGCTCTAGACTCATTTCCTTGCTCATCTCTTACTATCAGTAAATAGTTAATTTTTCTATTTAAATCTGGAGGACCGCTTAGTGGATCCAAATTTAAAGCGTTAGCTGTTGAGATTGTTCCGTTAGTAATTAATGTTGATCCAAGCCCTCTATAAACAACTTCATCTGTATTTGCTGCAAGGTCCCCCATCTCTGAAACCCTTCTTCTAATTTCAACTTGTAAATCTGCATTATCTGAAGTGTTATCACTCATCTCCCACTCTAACTCCCACACTTTTGATTTAATAGTTTTTGTAGAAACTAAATTTATAATACTAGGGGGTGTTACGTCAGGAACATTAAGGTTTCTAGTCAACTGATCACACGTGGTATTGTTTGAGGCATCCTTTGCACAAACAGTATAGTAATATATTTGTGCCTCAATAAGACCACTGTCTTGAAAAGATAGCATTGTAGTTGATGTTTTTAAATTCCCACTTGGCCTAGATGGATTTAAAAAGTCAAAAGGAGCATTGTTGCTATAAATCTCATATCTAATTTCAGCTCCAGGCTCTGATGCGTACTGATTATCTATAGCAGAATCCCAAGATAAAACAAACGTTGGCGAAGCTCCAATAGTTAACTTAGAATCAAATATGGGAGCTGTACTATCAATAGTTCTTTTATCTGAATAGTTACTTACAGGATCTAAATACAGTGTTTCATTATTAACATTATCATATGCTCTTACGTGAAGTCTATACGTTCTATAAGAATCTAATCCATTTACTGTACATTGAGTAATGTTATCCGAACAACCATAGTCAGCACAAGGACATGTCCTCATTAAGGTTAATACATTAGTTAAAGGATCCACTTGATACACTCTAAACCCTCTATAATCTGTCCAATCTGCTGGTGCATTCCATTTAACCGTAAATTCACCTTCTCTAGGTGTTAAAATTTCTGAAGGTCCTTTAATACCAATAAAATTAGGAGGAGGTGTCACGTCAAAAACTGTTGTCGATCTAAAAACCCCTGTTGTTGAGCAATTCTGTACACCAAATGGGGACTCTGTCATGTCACATGCTTCTACTAAAGCATAAACATCATCATTATCTAAAATTGAAAATTCAGTATTGGAAATTGATGCACCCGTTGACGACACTGCATGGCTTTTTAATAAAACTACAGGGTTTTGAGGAAGTTCGGATTGATTTGCCCATAATGTTATTTTATACTCTTTAATATCAGAAGCCGTGCTTGCATTCCATGAAAGGTCTAAAAATTGGCTCTGATCATTAAAAGCTATTCCTTGAATACCAATAAAATCTGGAGGCGTGATGTCTAATGTGTTTAGTTGTAATGAATTGTTATTTGTTGAAATATTCCCTGCTAAATCAACAACCTTAATACATACGGAATGATATAATTTTTCACTTAAACCTATTAAATCAAAATTTACGACTGCTTGAGCCGTATAGTTTGAAACATTAAGCTCTTCTTGTTGTACTCCAGAGACACACGAATTACTTGTAATCGGAGATGGACTAGATAATAAAAAAATTCTATACTTGTCTCCGCCATTTATAGGATCTACAAGTTCTGTAGCAATCCCTATCCACGATAAAGACATAACAGAGTCTGCAGGAACTCCTCTAACCATATTTAAAATCCCACCAAAACTTGGAGGTGTAATATCTACTACATTAATTGTCTGAAAACTTGAGACTACAGATCTATTCCCCGTAGGATCTTCATCTTGAACAATAATATTATATGTTTGACCTTCTTGAAGAGAACTCAGATCTAATTCTTGCGGAGGAGAATGTAAATCATCACCTGATAAAAGATATGTTTTTTCTAATACGTAATCTCCAATGTTTGTTCCCCCTGTAGCACCTTTACGTACATATATATATCTTCTAGAAATTCCCCCTTGAACCTGTGTCCAAGGTGCTGTTATTTTTAAAATTCCATTTTCAAGAGCTAATTTAGAGGCTCCGGTAGTAAGCGGAGCTCCACCATCAGAAGTAAACACTGTTTGTTGAACTGTATTAGTTTCACAAGTGTCACCCTCTGAACAAGCCCTTACACCAAAAACATAATTAAGCTCATCACCCAGACCACTAAGTACCACCTCTGCTGGACTTCCTTGTAAAACAACAGCCCTTGGAGGGGCTGTCCAATCTAGATTGCTGCCTACATTCGCAAAAATTTTATATGAATAAGCCGACACTGGATCATCAGCAATAGATGACTCCCATGTCACTTTTACTGAATGTGGATCTACTTCTACAGCTGCTGTAATTCCTATAAATACCGGAGCATTGATTGCAAGTGTAGACAATTGAAGATTATTTGTTCCTTCAGACCACACACCATCAACTAAAGCCTCACATGTATATAAATATGTAGCACCCTCTCTAAGCCCATCATCATCTATATGAGAAGTTATAGCATTTGCTCTAGAAAACTCTGCAATTTGATTTCCGTTTCTTCTAAGTCTAATTCTTAAAGCTTCTTCTGGAAAAAGGAAATTTAATTCTATACTTTTTGTTCCAACACCCTGCCCATCTACACAACCAATATAATCAAACTTACCCTCACCTTCACCACCAGAACCCCCTACACCCCCACTACTACTTGTAGCCTGACCTGAGATGCTCTCTATAACACAACCCGTTTGCGCTACTAAAACCACAATAAAGCTAAATAAATATATTTTTTTTATGAAAGACTTAAAACTCATCTTCTCCCCTTAAAATTAAAAAGCATTCTTCTCTGTATACTTTCGGCAAAAAATTCTATTCAGCTTAAATACTTTAATAAGTTTAATTATTTATTTAGTCATAAGTCTAAAAAACAAAATTAAGTAACTTAAATTTAAGCCTTAGCAAGACTTAAATCTTAACTAAATTAAAAATCACTAATTTAAACAATGATACTTCTTAGTTTTCCATCTTTTTTGTAGACCCTAAGAAGCAAAGCACCATTAAGGTTTAAATCACTGCTTATTAAATACAAAACACCTATTTGACACATTATCGTTTGCAAAAGTGTCAAAACCTTTAGTATCTACTGAAGAAATTTCAATTACTTTTATTCAAACGACTTAAACTTGACCCCAACATGCCTAAATTTTAAACATGTCTTATGAGTAAGTTAAGATCAGTCACAGTAAAATCAGCTGTTTACGCTTGTTTAATGGGGGCTGTAGGGACCATAATATTATACGTTCCTTCTAATTGGTTTTTTAATGCCAAGAATAAACAAACTCTTATTCAGTCCACTGGCTTAGGAAAAACCTTAGATAATAAGATTTTTCCCATTGGAACAAAGCTTCCTCCCTTTAGTTTTACAGATTTATTATCCGGAGAAATTTATCTTTTAGAAAAAGATTTAAAACCCATTAAGATTATAAATTTTTGGGCAAGTTGGTGTAAGCCTTGTGTGGAGGAGTTTTCATCCTTTGCCCGGTTAATTAAACAATTAAACAATCAAGTTTCTTTTATAGGAATAAATGAAGATAAAACCGTTGATACCGCAAAAGAGTTCTTAAAAGCTTTTAGTACAGATTTTAAAAATCTTAAGGGAACTTATTTTGGGTTTGATCAAGACAAGACCTTATTAAAAAAATATGGGGTTCTAGCTCTCCCAGAGAGTTTTTTAGTAGACCCTCATGGAAAACTTATTCAAAGAGTCTCAGGTTTTGAAAACTGGGACACTCCAGAGGCTATAAAGTATTTTAAAAATCTACTTAACAAATATAAGAAACGATGATCATGGGATTTTTTAAACCTTATTTTAAACTTAATAAAGTTCTACTACAAAGTATGAGTGGAATAGTGTTTCTTATCAATCCAAGCATTGAAGTAATTAAGAATGATTATAACTTAACAGATAAAAAAATAATTCAGCTCCCTTTTGAAATGGACAATGAGTACTTTAAAACACCTAAAGAAATTGATACGTTTTTTTTATCAGCTAACAGGGTGAGTACTAAGAATATTAATAAGTATCTTACAATATATAAACCGTTAATTTTAAGTGCTTCTAATATTTTTAAAATACCTTTTTCATTTCAATCCTGTTTAATTTTTAAAGAATCAAGATTCGATAAGAATGCCTTAAGTGCAGTGGGTGCTATGGGAATGGCCCAGTTTACAAAAGATACTTATCACTTCTTATCTAGAGCCTTACGCATAGGGCAAAATTCTTTAGAACATAAAAGAAAAAAAATACTAAATACAAGTGAATTCTTTTTTGTTGAATCTAATAGCAACAAACTTTCATACCCTAAGTATAATACAAGAATTTTCACTAAAATATATAGAATGTGGCTGGCATACTTAATAAGCAATGACTTAAAAGAAATAAACTTAAGCTCTAAATCATTTAAAAATATATTATATAAACCAGAGTATTCAATAGGGTTATCTTCAATGTACTTGTACTACTTAAAGTATCGTGTACGGTATGGAATACGTAAACATATTGATGATGAAGATCCTAATGATCCAAATTTTATCCTCAGCATTGCAGGAGCTTATAATCAAGGCCCTAGACGAGTTCTTAAAGCTATAAAAAAAGATAGTACACCAAAATTTTTAACATTGATTGCATATCAATCTAAAATTAGAGAAACAAAAGACTACATCAGCTCAATTAGAAATTGTATGAGGAAAAATTCAAATACAGATTATGTGTTAAAAAAGCATCTAAATACTAAAAAAATAACTTTAATTAATCTTTAAGGTTGAAAATTAAAACAAGTTAGTTTAATTTCGTTTTTTCTTAAATGGTGGCATAGCTCAGCTGGATAGAGCAACAGCCTTCTAAGCTGTGGGTCCCAGGTTCGAATCCTGGTGCCATCACCATTTTTTTAAAATCTATTTTAATCCAAAAATTTATAAAACCCACTTTTTTCTATTTATTTAAGTGTTTAGACTACAGACCTTTTTTAATTAGTAGATTAGGTGGCGAAAAAAAAGAGGACAGAAAGTAAAGCCAAGCTTGCTTTAGGACTGGATATTAAAAACTCTTATCTTTCACGAGTCCTTAAAGGACACAGTGACCTTACTTCTAAGCAGGCATATAAGTGTTTAATTTTTTTTAAAGCTTCAGCGAGTTTAAATGAAATTTAGTTATTAAAAAAAGCCGAGTCTAAACTACCGCACATTAACAGTGCCTTAAAATTTCCCAACTACGTTAAAAAACCACCCATAACTATTAAAACTAAAATTTATAAGATCATCATTAAACCTAGTAAAGTTAAAACCTGTTCCCACTTTTAAATTGCCACCAAGGTGATAATCTAAGCCTACTAAAAAACCTTTTTGCAGATCTTTTGACTCTTTAACCTGAACAAGCCTGTATTCAAAAATACCATCCCATTTTTTAATAAAATGATATCTTAATCTAATCTGTTCGAATGTAAGAGTTGTATCAACCCACAAACCACTGTTTCTATTCACTCTTTGAGAGCCGATTTTTTGAGCAAGCCTTGCTCCCAACTCCCAACGCCTATTTAAGTCATATGTTCCCTCAACCGATCCAATATGAACCTTCTGACTACCGCGAGCATTTGCTTGTGCTTGTGAATCCAAATCATACAGATACGTATATCTAGCAAAAAAATTCCAACGGTCTCTAAAAATAGGTCTAAGTGCATAACCTAAGTTCCCCTCTATATACCTTGCTAAAGCCTGAGTTGTATCCGTTGGATCTTCAGACAAAGAATAGTCTGCCTCTAAAAACCAAGTACTAGACGGACTCACTTTAAATTTTAAAGAGTTCGTTAATAACAACTGATCCAAATTTGTAACACCTTTATTCTTAACCAAAGAAACCTTAGAAGATGCTGTAATATCTGTGTCTTTTGTATAAACAAACCCTAAACTAACAGCATTTTTACTTGTAACATCTCCTGTTAAATCGCTTTTAAGATCTCCCATTTGATATGAAAATGTCATCGATAACATTCTATTTAAGTTATAATCTAAACCATATAATTGGTTAATTCCAACACTGTCTCCTGTTTCTTGAAACTGATTTTCCGTAGTCATTCTTATTCCATTTTTAAAACTCTTACTCTGCCCAAGAGTAATCCCATTAGTAACAGGGCCACTTAAACTATCTACAGATTTATCTAAATTAGCATATACCTTATGACCTTCTGTCACATTATAGCCAAGACCTGCCACTACAGCCTCTCCCCTATCTCCATTAGAATACTCTGTTGCTCCATCCCATTTACGATTAATCTTAAACTTAGATCCTAATGCTGCACGATCATTTTTTCCGTAGCCACCCTTATACTTAGTAGTTGTTTGCCCTTTGACATAAACACTTAAACCAGGTTCTAATTTTTGACTATACTTTAGCCCAATTAAATGCCCTTCTTTTTTAGGCACAGATAAAGCTTCACTACTATCAATACGATACTCTAGACTGCTGCTAGCAGCACCCTCTTTAAACCTTCTACCATAAGAAATTATAAACGTATTTTTATCTACCCCATCTATCTCTTTTAAAAGGGCCATTTTAGATTTAATGATATCTTTTTTATTAACATCAATCTCAAAATCATAACCATATTCTTTTAAATCATTTTGTGCTTGCCTTCTTGCAGTAGAAAACCCCTCTTCGTAGTCTCTATACCATGTAGAAAAAACACCTTCTACTTTTGATTCCACAAAATCATTTAAAAAAAACTGTGACTCTACACCCCATGCTTTAGCTTTTGTAATAGGAGTTGCTGCCACAGGCTTTGCAATAAAACTCAACCCTCCATCTGTTGATTCAAAATTAGACCCTGACTGAATATCTTTTGTTTCTGAAGTTTCAGCCTTAACAAAGCTCTCTTTACCTAATCTTAATGTTGCATCTAAACCTGAAAGGTTATACTCAGATTTAATCCTACTTTCTTTCACATGTGTTCCACCTATGGAAACATAATCACCAACCCACTGTTCAAGCCTCCCCCCATAAGTAAGAGTATTTAAGCTACCTCCTGTATCACTATATTCATAATCTGCAATTAAATAGTATTTATTATTTCCTATTCCATCAGGATCTATAACTTCATTAGAAGACTGCATCACAAACGTTGTTAAAGGTTGTGTAAGAACAACTCTTCCAGCCAAATAATCAAACTCGTAATGCTCATAAGGTTTTAATACAATCTGCTCTTTTAAACGCCCTGAATCTCTATACCTAACCTCAATAACTAGTTTCTCAGAGCCCTGTACAATATCATTATGCTTTAATATATATAATCTACTACCTGTTCCTAAAAACTCATTGTGACCGAAAAGTGTTTCTGGTTCAGAAATAAAACCTGTAATTTTTGTTTTTTCTTCACCAAATTTTGTTTGAGATCTAGATTTGTGTTTTATATGTCCTCCATATAAAGTTCTATTGTATTGTGAAAATAAAGTGCTGGTTAAACCAGAATTTGCGTTACCCCACATAGCATGAGATTTATCCACTTCAATTTTTATATAAATTTTTCCTAATGTTGGAGTTGTTTGAATTGTTGTTGAATTATCACCGTATACAGGGTAATATCTATCCGGATCTAATCTTCTAAACAAAGCCTCAGAATTTTTACGATGTAAGCCTTTAAAAATATCTCTAACATCCCCTTCTGTTGTATCTAATTTTGAAGTGAGCAAATACTTTCCTTTAACTTTTCCTTTTAAAAAATATGCTAATCTACCATCTAAAAAAACCTTTCCATCATATTCATCCGTGCTTACGATTCCTGCAACTTTCTCACTTAAGCGATTTTCTCCAACCCTCATGTCGGCAAGTCCAATCATAAAAAAATATTTTCCAGAAACATCTACACTAAAAGGCACAGTAAAAACCTCATTGTTTGTCTTATCTTGAATGTCAATTTTGATTTTATGTTTCCCTATTGGAAAGTGTTCTTCAATAACAAATTTACCTTGCTCATCTACTCGAACAGACTGACCTCGATAAGAAATGAAATGATCTTTTGGTATATTATTACCCACAAGTCTTACACGGCTACCTTTTATTACAATGTTTTGTTTTTCAACACTAGAATGACCCCAAATCTCAGCAATAGCATTGGACTCAATAAAACTATCTTTTTCATCTAAATTCTGATTTACAGATTTTTTAATAAAGGTGATTTTTTTAACTCTTACAATATCAAAAACTCTCTTTGACTCAAAAACTTTAAATTCATAATATAAAGAATCTCCAATATTATATTCTTTTTCATCAAACTTATACTCTATATCATAAATAGAATTTGAATCTCCCTTTAAAGTTTTAATATCTATTTGAGAACTAAGTTTTCCTTTTTTAAATATCCTAAGTTCCCAATTTTTAATAAAGGGTAAATAATTTGTATAAACTCTAAATTTAAGGCTGCCTGGTTTAAGCTCTACTTCTTTTTCAGTAGTGATCTCTAGCTGTGGAGATGTTATACCAGAATCTTCCGTCGCCCATATGGCAGCACCGTTTCTTAAACGAACTCTCCCTTCATAAAAAACATCAACTCTTCTTTGAAGTTGAAGTTCATTATCTAGGTCTTTTCTCATTTTAACTGTTGTCACATCTTTAGAATCTAAAGCTCCATCTTTTTTTTCTTCCCCAGATGCAGGGCCTCTCAATTTTTCAGGTTCAGGGTAATCCTCTCCAAAACCTTGCGCTTCAAACATCCCCTTAGTTTCTTTCGGGTAACCCTTTGTAAACGCTGCTGGCACTCGACCTTTTGCATTATCTAACTCTAGATTCCCCGGAGTAACCTCTGCATTTGAAACTCCTACTGAGAGAAACAACAGGCAGAAGACAAAAACTTTTTTATCTACTTTCCTCTTTATTTTTCCCATCATATTCTCCACTTAACGTTCTAGTTATATTCTTTACCTTATATTTAAACTTCTTAAGTTTCTTTAAATTATAATAACTATTTTGCTCCATAGTAAAACTATCAATTGGATCAAAAAATTTAATATCTTCTTGAAGATCTCCAATAAATTTAACTGGAATCACAACCCTTGCAGTTTCACCAGCTCTTAACTTTTTAAGTTTCCAAACCCCGTTACTATAGTCTCCTTGAGAAGCCTTAGCAGCAGATGTAAAAATTAAATACTTTTTATCAATATAATCTTTAATTTCAATATTTGAAGCAATCTGTTTTCCTACATTTTGAATTTTAATAATGTAATTAAATAACTCTCCTTCATAAATATCTTTTCTTGATACTGATTTTTTCACCCTTACTTTAGCAGTATTATTAACTTTTATTGCACTTTTTTGTACATCTAACGTTAACTCACTATCAACTTGATTCATTGAAAAATCTGTATAACCTGCAAGCTTTACTGGAGTAGTGAAATTATTTAATTCAAAAGTCCAAATCATATCTACGACCTGCTTCGGAAAAATTTCTTTAATGAACCAAATCCCTCTAGCACTATAATCTGTATCTGTTGCAATATCTCTATTTATAGATTTTAATGAATTTTGATCAAATAAAGGTTTAATTTTAATATTTGTTGCCACAGCAGGGCCATTGTTTCTTATTGTATATTTATATGTGACGTATGGAACATTAATTTTCTTCTTTAAGGCTTTAATTTCAATATTAATATCTGATTTATTCTCAATCACATACTCTTTGCTATAAATATCAATTTGTTTATTCAAATCATCTTTATCAATCTTATGTCTTTTTATTCTAATAAAAGCTTTTGTATTAGAAGTTTTAAATTTTACTTTTACCCTAATCTTTAAAGTTTCAATATCTTTATATTTAATATCTTTAACTGTCCACGTTAAATCCTCTACATTACCTTTTGTAAGGTTTGTTTTAATCAACTCTAAGGAAGGACTGATTTCAAAATCTAATTCTGATTTATTAACAAACGCTGGACCTAAATTAGATTGCGAAATAATAAACTCAACCTCCTCTCCTTCCTCTAACGTATCCTTAGATTCAGATATTACTACAGCATAATCAACTTCTTTATTTATTTTCACAGAAACAGTAGTCGTATTACCTTTATCAGAAATCTCGGTTTGCTTCATATCTATAATACCAAAAGCATTAATCAATTCATCC
Organism: Bdellovibrionales bacterium; assembly: GCA_965205945.1. GTDB lineage: Bacteria > Bdellovibrionota > Bdellovibrionia > Bdellovibrionales > UBA1609 > JALZUR01. The sequence goes on from CBDBIB010000001.1 coordinate 584,544, forward strand.
TTATTGCAATTGTATTTAGGCTTCACTCTTAACGTCATCGTTAACGATTCTTTAAAACCCAATTTATCTACACTTAGAGTTTTCTTCCTAACATCACCAACAGTTGAACGAGATGAAACCAATATCAAGCACCTATGTAAAGGAGGATTTAATTTAAGATTTTTTACCATTGCAGGGCCCTGGTTGCTCACAAAATAACTTAACTCAAACTCTTCACCTAAGTTAACATTTTTAACATTAGAAGAGATTTTTGTTAAAAGATCAGTTTTGTTATTAATCCTAAGCTTAGGTGATAATGAATCTTTAGAGATGATTACAAAATCCTCTCTCATTTTAATTTCATCAATTTTATCCTCAATAACAAAACCTCCAGATCCTGGAGTTATTTCTGATAGCCATGTAAGCTCAGCTTTTTCATGAACCTTAAGAGTTGGAATTAACCATGAATTACTAATAAGATTAGTATTTTTAGACACAGATACATATTTATGTTTAACTAAATGACTGTGAATAATATCTTTGATTCTAATATTGTTTGCCATAGCTGGGCCCATGTTTTTAATTCTAGTACTTGTTAAGATTTTATCTCCTTCATCAGCTCTAGATTTACTAAATTCTTTTACCAATATGATATTTGTCTGACTAGCTACTCTAATCTTAACTGTATCAATAGAATTTTTTAATAAATCTTTTTGCTCATGAGTAAATTTTTCTACTGGATCTAGAATCGTTGAGCCACCAGTTCCTTCTAATATTTTTACAGATACCTTCATTTTAGCAGATTCACCTTTTAACAATTCTAAAATAGTCCATTTTGCACCAGAAGCACTTCCTTTACTTACCTTAAGATCCCCTAATTTAATAAGTGATGAATCAATAATATCTTCAAGCACCAGATCTTGCGCTACAGCTGGACCTTTATTTATAATCCTCCAAGTTATAAACACCTCATCGCCTTCTTCAGGATAAGTATCAGAAACTGTTTTTGTTAGAATAATATCAGTATTATTTAGAATTTGTATTTCATCTTCAAAAATATCTTTTGTTAACTCTAAATCAATTTGATCTAAAGAAACATCATAAACCATTCCTTTTAAAATGGAAGATCCTGATCTAGGTTTAGGTGTCAATACAAATACAATCTCCTCTGAGTTTCCATAATCAATAAAGTTAATGCTCCATATATTGTCCTTAAAACTTCCTTTTGTAGCTTTTGTTGATAGCAGCTTAAACTCTTCATCAAATGATATGGCCACCCCTACATTAGTAGCCTTAATTGGTCCTTTATTATAAGCCTTTACTAAAAATCTAATTTGATCACCTTCATTAGCTGCTTTAACATTAAATGATGATGCAATTACAAGATCTAAATTGTTCCTAACCTGAATAGACAACGTTTCAATATCTTTTGTTTTATCTATATCTACCTGTTCTGCATATACAGTTGCTACTCCTACTACCATTTCTTTAGTAGCAGATCCCACCTTACTGTTAGCATTAATTTTTGCCACCGCTTTTTCACCACTCATCAATGTTCCAATAATCCATTGATCTTTAGTAACTACACCATGTGATACAGATATATTTTGTATGTTAATAGATTTATCTTGAATAAGATCTACCACTAATTTAGTCGCTGCAGCAGGACCATTATTAACCCCAGTAATCACATAGTTAAAGTTTTCACGCTCATCTACTTCAGTATGACTTAAATTTGTAGTAATATTAAAATCTAACTCATTCTTAATTCTACCAATGGCAGCAATATCTTTAACACCTATTTGAGCCTGTAAACCTTCATAAATATAATGAGCTACTGGCAGCATAAATTCTTCATTACTTGTTAATACTTTAACTTTAGCGCTGAATTCTAATTTTGCTCCAGACTTCCCCTCTAAATTTTTGATGAACCACCTATTTCCGTTATAGTTACCTAAACTTGATTTAATTCTACCATGCAATTTAAATTGCTCCGGTAATGGAAGATTAATCTCTAAATTAGATACACTAGATAACCCTTTATTTTTAACCTGTGCTACGAATTTGACAATATCTTGTTCATGAGGGGCTGTGTTATCTACGTCCACTAAAAATTTTAAATCAGCAGTAACATCTTGTATTTTATTCATGATAGTTTTAGCCCTATTCATTGACAATATTTTATTTTTTTCAGCCAAACCCCTAAAATCAGCAAAGCCTTGAACAAAAACCTTTCCGTCATTTAAGTCTAGTGGTAAATTACTTAATTCTTTTGTTAGTTTTTCAACCTTATTAACTTCAGATTCTCTAATATTTGATTTAGCAACGTTAAAAAGAATACTTTCTGAAATCTTTTTTGACTGAAAGACCTTACCTTCTGATAAAATTGGGATTTTCACTCCAAAATTAAACTTTGTAAATAATCCGCCTGTTAATTTTATAACTCTTGGATTTTCAGTAGTAAATGTTGAATTCTTAGGTAACGTTTTAGGATCTACTTTTAATATATAGTTATGACCTCTATTATGCTTAAACTCAATATCTGGAATATGGAATCTACCAAATCCATCTGTTTCATGAGCTAATCCATTAACTCCATATATTCTCACCCCTGGAATTCCTTCTTCATCAACACCCATATTGTTAATTGTCACTAGTAAGAATTTTTCTTTTTCCTCTTCAATGATAGTGTGCGACACTAAAATATCTTGAGAGCTCATTCCTTTACGACGAAGTCCTGTTAACTCCTCTATAACCCTACCATCACTCTTAAAAAGAAGAGCTGTTCCTTCGGATGTAACAACCCCTAAATCTTTTTTAATAGACTCTTTTATTGGAATCTTTAATTTAACATATGTAGTTTTAGAATAATCATTTCTCGATGACCTTCCACTTAAGGCTCCTAATCTATAACCTTTTTTAACATCTCCACTAATTTTCTTAAATCCATTTCCTCTATCTATCATAGAATCTGTATCTCTTACGTTCTCAAGACTTGTTCCACCATAAACCTTTAAACCCCTAACTATAGATTCATCTTGATAACCATCACCATCTCTATCATGAAACACTTTACCTATAATACTAGTAATATCAAAAATTACGCTCTTTTGGATTACAATCAAAGCTCGGACTTCAGAAGTAACTTTAAAATTTTCAAATTCAGCAAATGCCCCTATAGATACTCCATTTCCAACAATGGAAGAACCAACTCTAGTTTGAAAAATAATTTTATATTTTTCTAAACCCGTTGTAGACATTAAAAAACTTAACTCTTTTCCATCAACTGCAAGCTTTTCACTTGTACTTAAGCTCTTAACTGTTTCTATATCTAAATCTAAAAAGACATCATCTTCTGTCTCAAAAATACCATCATCTCCAGCCCTTAATACTTTCGTAGTCCCCTTAATATATGATAAACCCTGTGGTAAATTAGCTACTACTTTTAATGGCTCAAAAACATCTGTCACTAAACTTTCTACTTCTAATTCAACACCTAGTAGGTCACCCATAGAAGCCACATCTTTATCTGTCTTAATCCTAATTATTACCGAACTATTACCTAATATATTTAACTCAGCTATTAAATCATCTGGAGTAGTATTGCTATCTAACTTATCAGATTCTATTCTAGAAATTTTATTTATAATCTTTGTATTTTGAGCATCTTCATTAGGACGAACCTCTAAGTTTAACGTAGCCTTCTCACCAACTAATAGCGAGCCTACGGACCAGACTGGCTCTAAAAAACTTCCCTTTGAAGCCGTAGAACTAATTAATATAAATCTATCATCTAAATCATCATCAATTTCTAAACCATTTACTGCTAAAGGTCCTTTATTCTCAACTGTAATGGTAAATATAGCTGTTGCACTCTCACCATATACAACTCCTGTATTAATATTTTTTGTTACATAAATATCAGATTCATTTCTAATATCTATCTGCTCAGATAAATCATCCGGTGAAAGATTTATATCTGTTTGATCTAAAGTTATATCTGAAATAGTATTGATTACCGTTTGACCTGATGTTCCTGAGTTTACCCTAGCAACAATACTTAATTCAACAACATCACCTGCATCAAGCTGTGGAATTACCCAATCTGGATAAGAAAAAGTGTTTCCAGAAAAAGCCGTGGCTGATACAAACGTAAGTTGTGCTGGCAATATATCTTTCATGAAAATGTTTGTCGCTCTTGCAGGGCCGTTATTTTCTACTATAATAGTAAATATAATCTCCTCATCTTCATTTGGCCTAGCATTATTTACTGTTTTAAAAATAACTAAATCTAAATCACTATTAACAGTTACATCTGCTGATAAAGTATCACCAACTGTGCTATCTATCTGATCTAAAGTGTAAGAAATTGTATTTGATATTATTTGCCCTGATGTTCCCTTCAAAGCCCTTGCTTTAATATTTAAAGCAACAGTCTCTCCTGAGGCTAAATCCCCAATATTCCACGTCCTAGTACTAACTATAAAATTTAAAGAGTCGGCACTAATAAGCTCTAGCTGTGAAGGCCAATCATCTATAATTTTAAAATTCGAAGCTTGATTTGGTCCATTATTTCTAACTACAATTGTATACGTAAACTCTTCACCTTCATCGATTATAGTTTTATCAACTGACAAGTTAATATCTAGATCAAGATCATTTTCAACAGTAATTGACTCCTCTAAGTCATCCCCTGCAGGGTTTAAATCTATCTGATCCAAGTCTACAGTTAAAATTTGATTTACAATAGTATTCCCAGATTGACCAATATCTATAGAAACTATTAATGTTAAAGTTTCTGTTTGAGCATTTTCAAGCGTACCTACAGACCAAAGATTTGCAGTATAAATTCCCTGACTTGCCGTAGAGCTTAATAAAGTTAGACCTGCAGGAATCACGTCTTCTATTGTAACGTTTGTTGCCCTTGCAGGACCGTTATTATAAACTGTAATTGTATAACTAATTAAAGACTGTTCGTAAGGAGTTGGGTTGTCTACAATCTTAGTAACTATAAGATCAGTCCCATTATCAATATTCACAGATTCTTCAAGATCATCCGTATCAGTTGAATCAAACTGATCCATTGTGTAATTACTAATTATATTTGTAATTCTCGTGTTTGTAGTTCCCGCATCCACAGTTGCTGAGATTTCTAGATTTGCTATTTCTCCAATATTAAGTCGTGGAATTATCCATTGTGGTTTTACAAATGTTCCATGACTTGGTATAGAGGCTGATGAAAATGTTAATCCTGTGGGCAAAGTATCATCAATAACAAGATTATCAATTGCAATCGGTCCATTATTTGTTGCTTGAATTGTAAATTCAATCAAATCTCCTTCAAATGAATTTGAATCATCTACAGTTTTTGTAATCATTAAATCCACCTGCTTATCTACAACAATTACTTCTTCTAAATCATCGCCTAAAGGATCTATATCTGTTCCACTTTGCAAAACATTTGTAATAATATTAGTAATTATTTGTCCATTTGTTTCCTTATCCACTGTTGCAAGAATTTGAATAGAAGCTGTTTCACCCATTGAAAGGTTTCCAACAATCCACTTGTTTACTAAGTAGCTACCGTGCGTTGCTGCAGCTGAAGAAGCAAATGTCAAACCTGCTGGCATAGCATCTATGATTTCAAGATTTCGTGCTTGCGCAGGACCTTGGTTTTCAACTGTTAATGTGAATGTAACAACCTCCCCTTCACGTGGAGTGTTATTGTCTACTATTTTAGTTAAGATTAAATTATTATTATTATTAATAAACACATCAGTAGTATCTATATCATTACTTGTTTCAAGTTCTTCTTGGTCTACCAATAATACTTGAGCTTGAGTAGTTGCCGTTTGCCCACCAGATCCTTCTAGGGCTTTAGCTGTAATTTCTAACGTAAAAAATTCATTTCTATCTATAGTTGGTATAGACCAGATCCTAGTATTACTATCAAAAGATCCGCCTGTTATATTATAAGATTCAAAGTTAAACAAAACAGGAAGAGCGATTAAGACGCCTACATTTGTTCCTCTTGCTGGTCCTATATTTGAAACCACAACAGTAAATGTTACATCATCCTGCTCATTAAGAAAAACCTGATCTGAAATAATAGATACCACTAAATCAAGTTCATTAACAATTTGAATTGTTTCATCTAAATCATCATTTGAATGATTTAAATCAGTTTCATCTAAAGTTATATTGCTTACTGTATTTGTAATAAATTGACCTTTGGTACCCACATTAGCTGTGGCATCAATTGTTAAAGTTTTACTCTCATCCACAGCAATATCGCCAAGAGTCCACACTCCATTACTTATACTGTAGGCCGTTCCATCTGATTCGTTATGAGCCAAATATGTTAGCCCTGCAGGAATTTGATCTTGAACACTAACATTCTCAGCTAGTGCAGGACCATTGTTTGTAACATTAATAGTGAATCTAACCATTTCACCTTCTGAATAAATAGACTCATCTGTAATTTTTGTGATAAAAAGATCTGTCTCATGTTTAACTAAAATATCTGCAAATAAAATATCATTAGAAGCGCCAATAGAATCATTCTGATCAAAAGTGACTGATGAAATCTCATTTCTAATGACACTCCCACCTTGACCATAATCAACTTCAGTTTCAATCTCTAAAGTACTAATAAATCCATTTGGTATTACCCTTATTGACCAAACATCATCTTGAAAACTTCCTAAGTTAGCCCGGGCACTGATAAATGTAACCCCTGCTGGTAAAATATCTGTTAAGCTAAAATTAGTTGCTCCTGAAGGACCATTGTTTCTAACCGTAATGGTGTATGTAATCAGCTCACCTTCATTTGGAGTTCGATTTGAAACGGTTTTAGAAATTTCAAGGTTAGTATTATTACCGACACTTAAAACCTCTGATAAATCATCTGGCGTAATATTACTATCTGTTTGATCAAAACTATTTAATTGAACAGTATTTATAATATCAATACCACCAGCCTCTAATTCAACACGGGATCGAAGATTTAATACAGCAGTATCATTAACAGGCAAAGAGCTAATATCCCAAAGCATTGTGTTCGAATCAAATATTCCTTTAGTTGAAAAATAAGACTCTAAACTAAGTAATGTTGAAGGAAATATATCTTGAATTTGAATTCCTGTTGCATTTGCTGGGCCTTTATTCTCTACTCGCACAGTAAATGTAACTTCATCACCCTCTTGTGGTGCTTGAACATCTACAGTTTTAGTAATATGTAAATCTACTTTATCATCAACAGTGAAAACTTCTGTTAAATCATCCGGGGTTTTATTAGAATCAAACTGATCCAGTGTAAAACCTATTACTTGAGCCGTTATAACTTGATTAAATATTCCAGTTTTTACTTTAGATTGAATTTTTAATGTTGCACTACTTCCTGAATTAACGGCAGGAATACTCCAGGTTGGAAAAAAGTACGTACCTGCAGATGCAACGACTCCATTATTTATAAAATCCACTTGAGGTGGCGCAAAAAAGTCCATCGATAAATTCTCAGCCCTATTTGGACCATTATTTACAACCTCAATCTGATATGTGAAAACTTGATTCTCTTCTAATATTTCATCAGCACCAGGATCATCTATAATAGTAACTAATATCTGTAAATCTGTATTTGTACCAACAACTACCGTTTCCTCTAAATCGTCTGCCTCAATATTTAAATCTATTTGATCTTGGCTCTGATTATCAAGTCTATTAACAATAACTTGCCCTGAAGCGCCTGGGTTAACATCAACAGTTAATATTAATGTTTCTACTTGCCCCATATTTAATGTGCCTATGGACCATTTAGATCCAGCATAAGCACCCTGTGTTGGAACCTGAGAATTTAATGTAAAGAACGTTGATAAAATGTCATAAATTTCAACGTTTTTAGCTTGTGCTGGACCATTATTTGTGACCTGAATTGTAAAGACAACTTGATCTCCCTCATCAACAGCATTTAAATTAGCTGTTTTACTAAAGAAAATATCAGCCTCATTTTTAATAATTAGACTTAATTCATTATTATCTACAACTTGTGTATCTTCCGTTTGATCTATTGCTGTAATATCTAAAACTGTTGAAAGTGTGCTTCCCCCAGATCCAACATCTACACTAACCTGAAAACTTATAGTTTCTGTCACACCCACTGCAAGAGTGTTTATATCCCAAGTTAAAGTCGCCCCTATATTATTAACATTATCTGCCCCAACCATAGTCCCAGGAATAAACGTTAACCCCTCAGGAACTATTGTCTGAAGAGTCATATTGGTTGCAACCTTTGGACCGTTATTTGTTACATTATAAGTAAGCGTAACAAAATCACCTTCCTCAGGGTTTGAGTTCACAACTATACCATCAATATAAACATCTATTTTCTCAATAACTCTTATATCTTCAGTATAATCATCACTTGTTAGATTTGTATCTATTACATCTAAGATAAAATTTGTAACCGTATTAGTAATTATGCTCCCACCAGTACCTGGAAGTGGGCTAGCAGAAATTTCAAGTGAAATTGATGCCCCCACTGGTAAAAATGATGTGACACCCCAATTTCCTGTCACAGAATCATATGTACCTAAGGAGTTATCCGATATATATGTAAGTCCAGCAGGAAGTAAATCATTAAGTTGAATACTCTCAACTGTGACGGGTCCATTATTTGTAACTGTTATAATATATTTAAAAATTTCCCCAATACTTGGAGTCGAATTGTCTACTACTTTAGAAATTTGAACATCTGATCTACTCTCTAGATTAACCGTAACACTTAATGTATCATTACTCTGAGTATCTAAATACGAGTGGGTATAACTTACGGTATTTGTAATAGATAAGTTTTTAGCCCCTAAACCTGAAATTACTTTAAATGTAAGAGTTTTAGTAGCTCCTATTGCAATTTCATTTATTATCCACACAAGACCTGTTCCTGCAGGATCTAATTCATTTCGATCATCAGCACCCGTCATAGAACCCAAAACATAATCCATAAAATCAGGCACAATATCTGTTATTTGAATATTTTCACCAACTGATGGCCCAAAGTTTTCAACAGTAATTGTATACGTCATTTCTGATAATAAAGCTGGCTGTAGACTACTTGCAGTCTTTATAACCTGAAGATCTATAACATTTTGAACTGTAACTGCTTCAGATAAATCGTCAGGCGTTGTATTTGTGTCAACCTGATCTAGTGCAACTCTGGTTAATGTATTTACAATAACATCACCTGCAGTCTTTGCATTCACTATAACTTGAAAAATTAATGTTTCAGTTTGCAATGGACCTAGCTGTATAATAGTCCAATTAAGACCTGCTTGAGCAGGATCTGCATCAAGACGTGTAGAGCCTCCGTTAATTGAACCCGTTACATATGTTAAACCTGGTGGTATAATATCTGTAATAGTAATATTTGAAGCTCTTGTTTTTAAACTCTTATTACTAACATTAATCGTATAAGTAAGCGTTTCTAATTCTAAAGGATTGTTCTTATCCACTTGCTTTTCAATAAAAAGATCTAATGTATTATCTACAGTCACATCTATTCTTGACGTGTTGTTAGCAAAATCTACTTCCGTACTTATAAATGATGTAATATTTGAAACAGTTGATATAACTTCTCCTGCAAAGCCAGAATCCACTGTTACCTCATAAGTTAAAATACTCACCTCACCGCTTAGAATTTGATGGACCGTCCACTCAAGTCCCGAAGCTGTAGATGGAGTAAGATCATTCTGTATGTGACCTCCACTAATTGAATTTTCTACATAAGTTAATCCTGTCGGAACTAAATTACTAACCACAACATCTCTAGATGTAGTTGGCCCATTATTTCTAAGAGTTAATGTATATGTTAGTGTATCTGTTTCTGACGGTGTTGTTGATGTTACAGCTTGAATAATTTCAAGGTCAGCATCATTTCTAACGTCAATACTAACTAAAGAAGTGTCATTACTATTATCTATATCTAACTGAGCAGAAGAGAGTAAATTACCAGTATTAACAATTGCCCTTCCTGAAGTTCCTTCCTTAGGAGCTGCTCGAAATATCAAATCAAGGTTCTCGCCTTTTAACAACTGATTGATTGTCCACTTTAACCCATCTCCAGAGCCAGGAGTCCTGTCATCTTGATGATCTCCTCCCACCATTGAACCTGCAATATACGATAAGTTAGAGTCTAGTAAATCAACAACTTTAATATCTGATGCCGCTGCGGGTCCGTTGTTCTTAACATTAACAGTATAAACTACCTCCTCTAGCTCAAAAGGAAGAATATTACTTACTGTTTTTGTAATTTGAATATCAAGATCTGAATTTACATTTAAATCAACATTTCCTGAATTATTTAAATCATTTATATCTGTTTGAGCAGAGCTAGATAATTGCGCCGTATTTGTAATAGGATTGTGTAAATTAGAAGACTCTAACACCATCACATCAAATGTAATGTTTTTAGTTTGACCTGAACTAATTTTACCAATAGAAAAATCAACTCCTGTACCTGATGGATCAGTACTATTTACTGAATCTACGCCACTATCTGTTCTAGGCATATAGAATAATCCTGTAGGAATAATATCATTGATCACAACTGAACTTGCCTGTGTTGGACCTGCATTTGTAACACCAATTGTATATGTAACTATCTCACCTATATTAGGCGTTGTATTAGAAACTGCTTTAGTTAATGAAATATCTAAGTTATTTAGGATATTAATATCTCTTGTACCCACATTGTTTACAGGATTTATCTCTGTTTGATCAACACTTGTGTATGAAGCACTATTTGTAATAAGAGTATTTAAATTCGCTCCGGCACCAACCACACCTTTAAATGTTAAATCTACTGAATTTAAAGGACCTACTGAAGTTAACGAATTGATTGTCCACTTTAAGCCTGTTCCATAAGGGGAGCTTTCAATCTGAGCATCCCCTCCAAGCATAGAGGCCGTAGTATATATAATATCTAAAGGAACAATATCTTTAATTACTAAACCAGTAGCACGTGATGGTCCATGATTTGTAACAGTAATTGTATATGTAACCTCTTCACCTTCTTCATAATTTGACTTATTCGAAGTCTTTGCTACTTGAATATCTAAATCTGTTGTAACAGTCACAGTGACTGAGTCTGTGTTATTTGTTAAATTCTCTTCTGTTTGATCAATGGAGAAAATATCACTCGTATTTGTAATACTCATTCCGCCTGCACCTGAGTCAATTTGAGCATTAAAAGTAACTGTTTTACTTTCACCACTAAGTAGTGAATTAATTGTCCACCTCAACCCTGCACCCGTTGGATCAGATTCATTTTTTAAATCTCCACCTATCATCGTACCTACTTGATAAGTTAAACCTGGTGGTAAAATATCTCTTACAACAATATTTGTTGCATCTGCAGGACCAGAATTTGTAACAACCAATGAATACGTAATGACTTGAGTCTCATTCGGCATACTTTCATTAACTTGTTTATTTATTACAATATCTACACCACGTGCTAAGAAATCAGCAGTATCACTATCATTGTCTAAATTAGAATCGGTTTGATCTAAAGAAGTTATTGTACCGGTATTTATAACAGACCCTAATCCCCTAGCACCCACATCTACCGTAGCTTGAAATGTTAAGCTTGCTATATTTTCTGGACCTACACCTGATAAAGATTCAATTAACCAAGTTAAGCCTGTTGTATCTGGATTTATATCATTATACAATGCTTGACCTGCAATTGAACCTGGTACATACGTCACTCCATCTGGAACTATATCCGTAATATTAATATTTGTTGCCGTAGCACCACTAAAATTTTTAACTAAAAGAGTATACGTAACAATTTGACCTTCAATGGGTTCTGTATTAGATATTTGTTTTTCTATTTCAATATCTAAAGCCTGAACAATTATATCTACTGCTCCTACATTATTACCTAAATTATCTTCTGATTGATCCGCCGAAGAAAACTCTGCGCTATTTGTAATTGTTCCATATTCATTATAAGCACCCGCATTTACTTGTGCATTAAACATTACATCTACAATTTGATTTGGAGCCAATGTATTGATTGTCCACGTTAAGCCGGTTATATCATCTGGAGTCAGATCATTTTGTATATCTCCTCCTGCTATTGTTCCTTGCCTATAAGTAATACCTGCCGGCACTAAATCTTTTAACACAACATTTGTTGCTGGCTGACTGCTTAAGTTCTTTACAGAAATTGTATAGGTAACTGTTTCAAATTCGACAGGTGTTGGGTTGTTGACAACTTTAAGAACTTCTAAATCAAGTCCTCGTACAGTGATATCTACTAAGCCTTCATTATTTACCTGATTTGAATCAACCTGATTAAGATTAATCAATCTTGCAGTATTTGTGATAGTCCCACCGGAATTAACTTTTGCACCTATATCAACCCTAGCTTTAAAACGAAGACTTACACTATCTCCCCCAGCAAGAGTATTGATATGCCAAACAAGACCATCTCCTAAGGTAGGAGTAGTATCATCTTGTAAACTTCCACCACGCATCGAAAAGTCCACATAAGTTATACCCTCTGGAACAATATCACCAATAACTATACCTGTTCCCACCTCATCATCTATTTTATTTGTAACGGTAATTATATATTCAATCTCTTCACCCTCTTCAGGACTAAAGTTACTCACTGTTTTTAAAACACTTAAATCAAATGCTTTAATTGTAATAAGAGCTGAACTAATATTATTAGACACATTGTCTTCTGATTGATCCGCCGAAGAAAATTCTGCACTATTTATAATTGCTCCGTATGTTGCTTGTGAGCCAGCATCTACCTGAGCTCTAAATGTTACTGATTTTGTTTCTCCGGCTAAAAGGCTTGCATGAGTCCAAGTCAGCCCATCTCCAGAAGTTGGAGTTGAATCATTTCTTGATGTTCCTCCTCTAATTGAATTTTGTACATATGTTACACCTGCTGGCACCAAATCTTTTAACACAACATTTGTTGCTTCTTGCTGGCTTAGGTTTGCAACACTAATCTTATAAATTACCTCACTTCTTTCAAGAGGATTGGCATTATCTACAGTTTTTATAACTTCTAAATCAAGGCCACTAACCGTAATCATAGCCCCGTCTGTGTTATTTGTATTGTCCTCTTCTGATTGATCTGATAACTTTAAATTAACTGTATTAGTAATTGTTCCATAATCATCTTTTGCTCGAGGATCCACTGTCGCCTGAAAACTCAGAGTCTCTACAGCACCCACACTTAATGTGGGAAAAACCCATACTAAACCTGTTGTATCATGGTTCTCATCATTTCTCTGTGTTCCACCCTTAATTGAATTCAACACATATGTTACACCATCAGGAACTATATCCTCTACCACTATATTTGTAGCGGTTTGTCCACTTAAATTACTCACTATAATTGTATACGTAATCTTAGCCCCTTCTTCTGGACTTTGATTATCAACAGTTTTTACTATGCTTAAATCTATTCCTCTAACAGTAATATCTACTGATCCTTGATCATTTTCTGGAGTAGAATCTGCTTGATCAACATTGGTCATCTGTGCTGTATTTGTAATTATTCCATAATTATCTTTTGCTCTAGCGTTCACAACTGCATCAAAAGTTAGAATAATATCTGTTTCACTTGCAATGGAGTTAATATTCCAAGTTAAACCTCCTGTGATTGTATAAGGATCTAAATCATTTCTTTCTGTTCCTCCTCTAATTGAACCTTGCACATATGTTACACCTTCTGGAACAACATCCGTAATTTCTAAACCTGTTCCTATCGTGTCAATAGCATTATTTGTAACTGTAATCGTGTATGTTATAACTTCGCCCTCTTCAGGGTTACTTTCACTAACTGTTTTAACAATTCCAATATCAAAAATTCTTGCTTCTATATTAGCAGCATCAATATTATTTAACGGATTTTCTTCAGTCTCGTTAAAACTTAATACTTTTGCAGTGTTTGTAATTACTCCTAAAGCATGAGCTCCAGCATTTACTCTTGACCTAAAAGTTAATGTACTTGTTACTCCAGCTCCTATAGATCCAATAGTCCAAGTTAAACCCCCTGTAACTGTACCAGGATCTAAATCATTTCTTTCTGTTCCTCCTCTAATTGAATCTTGAACATATGTTACACCTGCTGGAACAACATCCCCTATGACTACATCTGTTGCAACTTGTGTACTTAAGTTTTCTACCGTAATTGTGTATGTGATTTCTTCACCCTCTGCTGGTGTCGCATTACTTACAGTTTTAATTAATTCTAAATCTATTCCTTTTATTGTAATAACAACTGAATCTCTATCATTAGCCGCTTGATCATCTGTTTGATCCAAAGACGTAATCTCACTCGTATTTGTGATGTCTCCTTCAGATGCTTTAGCACCTGGATCTACCTTAACTCTAAAAGTTAGCTCCGTAGTAACTCCACCTGCTATTGTATCAATTGTCCATGTAAGCCCTGAACCTAAAACATTCTGGTTGTCGCCTCCAAAAATAGAACCTTGAACATATGTTAAACCTGCTGGAACTAGATTCGTTACCTCTACCCCTGTAGCATCTTGTGTACTTAAATTTCTTACTCTTAATGTATATGTAATCTCTTCACCTTCTGTCGGTGTCGTATTGTTTACACTTGTTTCTATACTTAAATCTAATCCTACTACCGCAACCGTCACTTCTCCTGTATCATTTAACGAATCTGAATCTATTTGATCCGAACTTATTCTAGATGCACTATTAATTATTTCTCTATAAAATGCTTGAGCACCTAAATCCACCGTTGCTTGAAATGTTAAATCTATATCCGAATTTGGTGCTAAACTTGAAATCCTCCACTCTAACCCTGCTGTAACAGGATCTGACTCATCTACTAATGCTACACCTCCAATGGAACCTTGAACATATGTTAAACCTGCTGGAACTACATCTTTAATTACTATATTTGTTCCAACTGCCACACTAGATCTGTTGTCAACATTTATTGTATACGTAAATGTTTCACCTTCTTGAACACTTGTTTTACTTGATCTTTTTGTAACCGCTACATCAAATTCTTGAGCTGTAATATTTCGACTTCCATTATTATTTAACGGATTTTCTTCAGTCTCGTTAAAACTTAATACTTTTGCAGTGTTTGTAATTACTCCTAAAGCATGAGCTCCAGCATTTACTCTTGACCTAAAAGTTAATGTACTTGTTACTCCAGCTCCTATAGATCCAATAGTCCAAGTTAAACCCCCCGTAACTGTACCAGGATCTAAATCATTTCTTTCTGTTCCTCCTCTAATTGAATCTTGAACATATGTTACACCTGCTGGAACAACATCCCCTATGACTACATCTGTTGCAACTTGTGTACTTAAGTTTTCTACCGTAATTGTGTATGTGATTTCTTCACCTTCTGCTGGTGTCGCATTACTTACAGTTTTAATTAATTCTAAATCTATTCCTTTTATTGTAATAACAACTGAATCTCTATCATTAGCCGCTTGATCATCTGTTTGATCCAAAGACGTAATCTCACTCGTATTTGTGATGTCTCCTTCAGATGCTTTAGCACCTGGATCTACCTTAACTCTAAAAGTTAGCTCCGTAGTAACTCCACCTGCTATTGTATCAATTGTCCATGTAAGCCCTGAACCTAAAACATTCTGGTTGTCGCCTCCAAAAATAGAACCTTGAACATATGTTAAACCTGCTGGAACTAGATTCGTTACCTCTACCCCTGTAGCATCTTGTGTACTTAAATTTCTTACTCTTAATGTATATGTAATCTCTTCACCTTCTGTCGGTGTCGTATTGTTTACACTTGTTTCTATACTTAAATCTAATCCTACTACCGCAACCGTCACTTCTCCTGTATCATTTAACGAATCTGAATCTATTTGATCCGAACTTATTCTAGATGCACTATTAATTATTTCTCTATAAAATGCTTGAGCACCTAAATCCACCGTTGCTTGAAATGTTAAATCTATATCCGAATTTGGTGCTAAACTTGAAATCCTCCACTCTAACCCTGCTGTAACAGGATCTGACTCATCTACTAATGCTACACCTCCAATGGAACCTTGAACATATGTTAAACCTGCTGGAACTACATCTTTAATTACTATATTTGTTCCAACTGCCACACTAGATCTGTTGTCAACATTTATTGTATACGTAAATGTTTCACCTTCTTGAACACTTGTTTTACTTGATCTTTTTGTAACCGCTACATCAAATTCTTGAGCTGTAATATTTCGACTTCCATTATTATTTAACGGATTTTCTTCAGTCTCGTTAAAACTTAATACTTTTGCAGTGTTTGTAATTACTCCTAAAGCATGAGCTCCAGCATTTACTCTTGACCTAAAAGTTAATGTACTTGTTACTCCAGCTCCTATAGATCCAATAGTCCAAGTTAAACCCCCTGTAACTGTACCAGGATCTAAATCATTTCTTTCTGTTCCTCCTCTAATTGAATCTTGAACATATGTTACACCTGCTGGAACAACATCCCCTATGACTACATCTGTTGCAACTTGTGTACTTAAGTTTTCTACCGTAATTGTGTATGTGATTTCTTCACCCTCTGCTGGTGTCGCATTACTTACAGTTTTAATTAATTCTAAATCTATTCCTTTTATTGTAATAACAACTGAATCTCTATCATTAGCCGCTTGATCATCTGTTTGATCCAAAGACGTAATCTCACTCGTATTTGTGATGTCTCCTTCAGATGCTTTAGCACCTGGATCTACCTTAACTCTAAAAGTTAGCTCCGTAGTAACTCCACCTGCTATTGTATCAATTGTCCATGTAAGCCCTGAACCTAAAACATTCTGGTTGTCGCCTCCAAAAATAGAACCTTGAACATATGTTAAACCTGCTGGAACTAGATTCGTTACCTCTACCCCTGTAGCATCTTGTGTACTTAAATTTCTTACTCTTAATGTATATGTAATCTCTTCACCTTCTGTCGGTGTCGTATTGTTTACACTTGTTTCTATACTTAAATCTAATCCTACTACCGCAACCGTCACTTCTCCTGTATCATTTAACGAATCTGAATCTATTTGATCCGAACTTATTCTAGATGCACTATTAATTATTTCTCTATAAAATGCTTGAGCACCTAAATCCACCGTTGCTTGAAATGTTAAATCTATATCCGAATTTGGTGCTAAACTTGAAATCCTCCACTCTAACCCTGCTGTAACAGGATCTGACTCATCTACTAATGCTACACCTCCAATGGAACCTTGAACATATGTTAAACCTGCTGGAACTACATCTTTAATTACTATATTTGTTCCAACTGCCACACTAGATCTGTTGTCAACATTTATTGTATACGTAAATGTTTCACCTTCTTGAACACTTGTTTTACTTGATCTTTTTGTAACCGCTACATCAAATTCTTGAGCTGTAATATTTCGACTTCCATTATTATTTAACGGATTTTCTTCAGTCTCGTTAAAACTTAATACTTTTGCAGTGTTTGTAATTACTCCTAAAGCATGAGCTCCAGCATTTACTCTTGACCTAAAAGTTAATGTACTTGTTACTCCAGCTCCTATAGATCCAATAGTCCAAGTTAAACCCCCTGTAACTGTACCAGGATCTAAATCATTTCTTTCTGTTCCTCCTCTAATTGAATCTTGAACATATGTTACACCTGCTGGAACAACATCCCCTATGACTACATCTGTTGCAACTTGTGTACTTAAGTTTTCTACCGTAATTGTGTATGTGATTTCTTCACCCTCTGCTGGTGTCGCATTACTTACAGTTTTAATTAATTCTAAATCTATTCCTTTTATTGTAATAACAACTGAATCTCTATCATTAGCCGCTTGATCATCTGTTTGATCCAAAGACGTAATCTCACTCGTATTTGTGATGTCTCCTTCAGATGCTTTAGCACCTGGATCTACCTTAACTCTAAAAGTTAGCTCCGTAGTAACTCCACCTGCTATTGTATCAATTGTCCATGTAAGCCCTGAACCTAAAACATTCTGGTTGTCGCCTCCAAAAATAGAACCTTGAACATATGTTAAACCTGCTGGAACTAGATTCGTTACCTCTACCCCTGTAGCATCTTGTGTACTTAAACTTCTTACTCTTAATGTATATGTAATCTCTTCACCTTCTGTCGGTGTCGTATTGTTTACACTTGTTTCTATACTTAAATCTAATCCTGCAATCGTTAATATCTGTTCAACACTATTATTTGCGATAACAGAATCGATTTGATCTAATGACTGAATCATTGCAACATTTGTGATTGTTTCGGATATAGCCCTAGCCCCTATATCAACAGTAGCTCGAAAAATTAAATTTGTACTGCTTGCATTTGGAAGAGAGTTTATTGTCCAATTTAAACCTGTTAAAGGTGTTAAATCATTATTGCTGTCACCACCTTCAATTGAATCTGGTACATAAGTTAGGCCTACAGGAACTATATTGTTTACAATAATATTAGTTCCTTCTACAAGCGCATTATTGTTCGTAAGTGTTAAAGTTACTACTACCTCTTCTCCCTCTTCTAGGGTGCTTTCAGACACCTCCTGTGAAATGCCTATATCAAAAGTAATTGGAGTTATAGAAGCCACTGAAGTATCGTTTGTAGTATTTGTATCATTTTCCATTAAAGAAATAATACTTGCTCTGTTTTCAATGTTTCTTAAGCTCGCAGCTCCAGCATCCACAGTTACATCAAATGTAATGATGGCTTGATTAAAAGGCGCTTCACTAACAGGCCTTAATTGCGGAATAGTAAATTCTAACCCCGTGGCTGGAGAAGACTCATCTACAGTAGTTCCTGCAATACTTGATTCCCATGAGTCTGCCACATATGTTACACCATCTGGTACGATATCCCTTACTAAAATAGTATTTAATGTATTTTCTTGTGCGTTGTTTACCGTAAGAGTATAAGAGGCTGTTCCACCTTCTATGACAATCATTGGATTAACTGTTTTCGTAATACTTGCATCAAAATTAACAATAGTAATTGTAGTATCTGAGGCGTTGTTAGAAAGGTTTTCATCTACTGGATTACTTGCCTGTAAATGCCCTTCTATCCTTCTAGTTCCATAATTTAAAGCAGCCCCTGGATTCACTATAACTTTATAAGTCATCGTTATAACTTCACCCACCTCAATAGTACCTATGGAGAATATAATTCCATTATTACCTGGATCAGTATCATCCGGAGTAACACCCTCACCTAAAGCACTAGATGGAACATAGTTTAGCCCAATTGGAACGACAGATATTATTTCAGCACTTGTTAGTTCTTGAGCGCTAACATTTTCTACACTAATTGTAAGTGTAACCGTATCACCTTCATTTACTACTGTTGTGCTTGGTTGAATCTGAACCTTTAAATCAGCAGCAGCTACAATAATATCGACTGAATCTGTATTATTAGATACATTACTCTCAGCCTGATCCACAGCTGTTATTGTTGCTGAATTTGGAATTGTTGCAATTACATTTGGTATTGCTGAAAAAGTTAATGTTATTACTTGATTAGAATTTATAGTTCCTAATGTCCAAATGATTCCTGTCCCTGGGTTACTATCATTTACTAAAACCCCTCCCTTTGCAGAAGATGAAACATACGTTAACCTCGGATCTAAAATATCTGTTAATTCAACCCCTGTAGCAGAATTTGTACCTAAATTTGAAACTGTAATAGTGTAATCAACTTGCTGACCTAATCCCGGTGCTACTGTATTTGCTGTTTTTAAAACCTTTAAATCAATACCTTGAGCTCTTATTTGCCCTGTGCCTGTATTATTAGTCTCATCAACATCTACACCCAAATAACTTTTAGTCTCCGCAGTAGATACGATTAACCTTCCATCTGTTCCTGTATCTAGCATAGCTTTAAAAATTAGAGTCACGCTCTCCCCCGCTAAAAGAGGGCCTATATTCCAGCTTAATCCCACGCCTACAGGATCAGAATCATTCCTACTCTGACCACCGGTAATACTTTCAAGCATATAAGTTAAACCATTTGGTATAACAGATGAAATAACTATCTCGGATGTTCCATTAGGCCCTCTGTTAGAAACATTTACCGTATAAGTAACGATATCACCTATGTTAGGCTCCATAACCGATGGACTAATTGTAACCTGAAGATCCATATCATCATTTACCGTTCCCCACTTACAGTTTAAGTAGTCAGCTAAATCTGAAAAGTTTGTCGCAGCAAAGTTAAGCATTCCAAACTCATATATATTAGCTTCCTGATAATTTATGTCATTCCTATTTACCCACAGTTTTATCCTATCAATATTGAGTTCATTAACTATACTTCTTGAATCATGAAGCAATCCATCTATAAAAAATTTTGCTTCTTTAGTTGATGCATCATAAGTTAAATAAAAAGAGTGAGGTTTATTATCAAGAGATCGACCACAAAGACGATGTGCACTAGATCCATCTCTCACCAACCAAGAAAATTGGTTTCTCTTAGGACAATCCCTTGAACTAGCTCCTCTTGTGGACAGGTCAAACTGCCAAGATCCAGCATCAGAACTATTGTCCCCTCCACTCATAAAAGCTCTGAAATCTTGATTAATTTGTGGATCTAGAAATGACTTAAATACAAAATAAACTGTAAAACTTTGATCACGTAACCCTGCACTATATTGAAGGGTATCATCAACGCCATCCGCTCGTAAATAATTCTCCGCTAGCCCACCAGTGCTTCCGCTTTCAAAACGAGGTCTTGCGTCAGATGTTGGAGCAATTAACTCAGGCCCATTCTCTAAATTTTCAGCGTTTATCCATTTGTTAACATAATTTGAAAAATTACTACTTGTTGCATCATTACCATCCCCATCTATAATGGATTTTTTTACATTTGCGTCTAAGTTTAAAATCACATCGCTTGAAGAGTAAATATCCGGGGTTAAACTATCACAAGATTGCGCAAGAGCAGTACCACTACTAACACTTAATGCTAATAAAAATACCCCTATATATGTGTATCGAATAAGATCCAAATATAACCTACTTTTTTACACTTTATTCAGTAGTTTTATCGGTTTTATATAAATACAAATTCATATTCTCTTTAGTTTTTATGACTAAAGATGGTACTTTTAAGACTTAAGTTTATAAAAATATTTTACTTTAAAACTAGCCTATTAGTTAGTTTTAAAAACTTTAAGTAATTCTGTACTTTAATACAACAAAAGACGCTTTTATTCAGACTTAATCTCAAACTGATACTTTTTAACGGTAAATTTTAAGAGCTTTTTACTAAAGAAAAAATATTGAATATCATCTCATCTGTGCTCAACCATACCTATAAATTCTCATTATTAGATATAATCTATACGAAAAAAATAAAATCATCATTATCAACAACAAATAATTTTATATTCACTTTGTAATAATAAAATTATTAAATCCTTTTAATGCCAATTACATCAAATAATTCTTAAACAAAATTCTATGAAAGTTTTTATTTAAAAAATAATTTTAATCTTAAAAAGATTCTTATAAGATAGATATAACCATAAATCATAATCTAACGCTTTACCCTCAAGCTTTAAAATTTAGTTCCACAGTTTGCTCAAATATTTGAAATACTCCTTATCATCAATATTATTACTACATGTAAGATAGAATTCTTTTCTCATTTAAAAACTAAGAAATAAAACGACATTCTTAAAGAGTTCACATCTTAAGCACTCCAAAAATAATTTAGTTTTTTTATCACTTGCGGCACCACATAAAAGGCAATTCTTCTTTTCTTCGTTCATTTATTCACAGTAAGGTACTAAAATACGGGAGGTTAATTTGGAAAGCCACAAATCAAGCTTGAACTGGATAATTGCAGCAGGTGTAGTTGGTGCAGATATTGGAACATCTGTTTTTTATGGAACAGGAATTTTATTTCCTATTGTTGGCTATCTTGCGCCCTTAATAATTCTTGCTGTTTGCCTTATGATGTGGGCTCTTAAAAAAACTTACGAAGAAGGCTTGGCACTTTCACCATATAATGGTGGAGCATATTCTATGATACTTCGTTCTTTAGGAAGACAAGCCGCCGTACTTGCTGGATCACTAACCGTTGTTTCATACCTTGCAACAGCGGCAGTAAGTTCATTATCAGGAGCTCATTATCTTTCTTCTATGTGGAAGCATGGACTATCCAACTCAACAATAGTTTTACTCGCCTTTATTCCAATAGTTTTTTTCGCTTTACTAAACATCAAAGGAATTAAAGAACCTGCAAAACTTGTGACTATTATTGCAACATTTCACTTTGCTCTTCTCATCTTAATATCTCTTTGGGGATTTGGGTTTTTAATTTGGAACTGGGGAGCTATTGATCTGTCAGGCTTTACAGAGTTTAAAACACCAAACAGCCACCTTTCTTTTAACCTTCTTATATATGGTTTTGCTGCAGGGTTTTTAGGGATTACAGGTTTTGAATCTGCTGCACAAATCGTTGAAGAGCTTGAAGCACCTGCACTAGAGACCGTTAGAAAACTATATAAAACTGTTATAATTTTAGTTTCTCTAACAGCTCCCGCAATTTCTTTTCTCTGCTTAGCGCTTCTTACTCAAGATGAGGTTATGAAAAATACAGACGCTCTACTTTCAGTTTTAAGCAACAAGCTTGGCGGGCGCTTTTTATTAACTGTCATTGTAATTGATGCCACCTTAACTTTATTTGCAGCAACCAACACTGCATTTGTAGGGTTTATTGGCTTAGCTACTACAATGGCAAAACAAGGAAATCTTCCAAAATTCATGCTTACACGAGTAGCCCATAAGTACCCTCAGCTTCAAGGCTACCCTCTTATTGCAGTGCCCTTTATGATTATTGCGCTTATGATGTGTGCCCTTGTTGCTGGAGAAGTTGGAATTTTAGCAAAGGTTTATGAAATCGCCTTCCTTGGAGTTATGGTGAGTTTTTGTGTAGGTGTTGTTCTTTTAAGAAACAGACCTTTAAGAAAAGACACTCCAAATAATTTTTTAAGCTCTTGGCTTTTTGTAACAAAAAAAAACAGTATCCCTGTTATCCCTCTTCTTTCAGGGTGTGTTCTTCTTTTTGCTCAGCTCACCTTATTCCTACACTCAAACGGTGAAGAAAGGTCTATGCTAATCCAACTCTTAGCTATGATACTTTTAGTTATGGCCTTTTATCGCTGGGGAATCTTAGAAAATAGACTTGAAACAAGATCTGATTTAAGGCTTGGGACTGGTAAGTTTGCTAAAAAAACTGACCTTCCTGAAGATCTTAAAAAATATATCCTCTGTACAGGTGGAACTGGAGCCAGAAGACTTATAAATGCCTCTATCAAACATATTCACAACAGCACACTTAAAGTATCCGAACCTTTTGAGCTTGTTATTTTCCATGCTGAAAACGGCCAAGACCCTGAAGGATATTTTTATGAACTCTTACAACGAGTTGTTTCCCAACAGATTGTCCCAATTTATCAAGATGTTGATATGGTTTTAAGAGTTAAAATTCTACCTGGAGGTCTTACAGAAGGCCTGCAAACTCTAAGAAAAACTGTAAATTTTAAATCTATTTTCCTTGGAGGCTTATCCCACTCATATGGAAAAAAATCAGAAATTGAAGAACTTCTAACTCATGAATTAGAAGTTAATGTGGTGCATATTTAAACACATACTTTATACTAATAAATCACTCCACTAAATTTTCTAATATTTCCTTTAAATCACAAAATCACTTTTTACATTGACATAGCTTAATTAAAGTTTAATCTTACATAAACTAGATCACTATTGTTTTATTAGCCCACTCTTTTCATATGTATATAATTTAAGAATTACGTTAGAAAGGTTTTTTTTATGTCTAAAAAAATTGAAATTTACACTTGGAACTACTGCCCATCTTGTGTAAGAGCTAAAAACCTTCTTACTCAAAAAGGAATAAAATTCATTGAATACTCTTTAGATGATAAAAACGATGAACTTATAGCTCTTCGTGAGCGCACCGGTCAAAAAACTGTGCCACAAATTTTTATTGATGATGTTTTCATTGGTGGCTTCTTAGAGCTTTCTGCATTAAACGCTTCTGGCAAACTTTAATTTAAAAAGGCAAGAAAAAACAATTAAATTCTAACAGCCTTCTTAAGATTTACATATAATAAATTTTCTTACTAAATCATAACACTTCTACAACTCATATGTATTAAAAGCTTTTTTTAAAAAAACCTTAAATAATAAAAAATCTGCTATAAAATGCTTGTAAAATAGAAAATATAATAAAAATATATCCAAAGCTCAACACCCTCTTTATAGCAATCTTTTTAAGCCTTTTTAATTCTAAAAAACCCATGATCCTACCATTAACGCTCTACCTACTCCAATGATACCTTTTTCATTTAAAAACTTAACTGCTTTTCAAACAAACAATCCCTTATTTTCTAAAGCCTAAAGAACCCCATCATAGGAGTTAAGCAAAGTATAAGAAATTTAATTTGACAAGTCTCCTCTCTCTATTAGGTTAATAAAATGAGCTTTATCAACACAAAATCCATAGGAATCATTGGCGGAGGGCAGCTAGCAAAAATGCTTGCACAGTCAGCCCAAAAAATGGGAGCCACTGCTCATATTTATTCTGAGAACACATCAGACCCTGCTGCCACAATTACGTCCTTACATACAAAAGGTAAATTTACTAATTATAAAAAAATTAAAGCTTGGGCTAAGAATTTAAATGTTATTACCTTTGAAAATGAATTTATAGAAATTGATAAAATTAAACTTAAAAAATATTCACTAAACCCTAAAAGTATGATGCTTTTAAGAGATCGTTTAAGCCAAAAAACATTACTAGAAAAATTTAAAATTTCTACATCAAAGTTCATACAACTAAATAAAAATCCTTTTTTTAAAAACCCTGTAGTTTTAAAAAAACGTCTTTTTGGTTATGATGGTTATGGCACGGTAATATGTAAAAACAAGAAATCTTATATTGATTTTATATTAAAAGAACAAAATATATCTGATTGGATTAAAGAAGATTTTATCTCTTTTAAAAGAGAATTAGCTTTTAGCATTGCACGAACGAAAGATAAAGACTTCACCCTTCTTCCTCTTGTTGAAACTTTTCAAAAAAATTCAAAATGCTTATGGGTTAAAGGACCTATAAAAAACAAAAAATTAAACTCTCTTATCTTAAAAGCTAAAAAGCTTCTTACACATTTAGATTATACCGGAATTATTACCTTTGAACTTTTTGAAACAAAATCTGGAGAACTTCTTGTTAATGAAATTGCTCCAAGAGTTCATAATTCAGCACACTACTCTATTGAAGCCTTGTCACTTTCACAGTTTGACGTGCATATACTCTCAATACTAAATCAAAAGCTTCCTTCTAAAATCACACCACACAAAGCCTTTGCAATGGTTAATCTTATTGGAAGCACTAATGCAAAACCAAAACTTCAGGCTGTTAAAATAGGATCCCTTCATTGGTACAGCAAGCTTGATAATAGACCCGGAAGAAAAATGGGTCATTTAACTGTTATGGACAACACACCTAATAAAGCTTTAAAATTAGCCCTTAAAGCAGTAAAAGGACAAAAACTATGAGTAAACCAATAATTGGAATTATTATGGGAAGCACTAGTGACCTTCCTGTCATGAAAAAAACTCTCTCTTTTTTAAATGATTTTAAAATTTCTTATGAAGTAAAAACTGTATCTGCTCATAGAACTCCTGATTTTATGGCTTCATATGCTAAAAACGCTAAAAAAAATGGACTTAAAGTTATTATTGCTGGTGCAGGTGGCGCAGCTCACTTACCAGGTATGATCGCCGCCTATACAACACTTCCTGTAATTGGTGTTCCTATTAATATTACAAGCTTAAATGGCCTAGATTCTTTTCTCTCGATCTTACAAATGCCAAAAGGTGTTCCTGTTGCCACAGTTGCAATTGATAACTATGAAAATGCAGCTCTACTAGCTATTAGAATGTTAAGTATTAGCTCTAAAAGACTTTCTAAAGCTTTAGACGAATTTGCAAAATCACAAAAAACCAAAGTTTTAAATAGTAATCGCTAGTTGTGTATATTTACTATTTATATGGAATAATATTACTAAGATCTTTACAATTTGTAAGAATAAATACTAAACGATGATTTTACTTGCTTAGGATTTAAAAAATTTAACAAAAAAAGTTAATTTTTATAAGTCTATAAGCTATTATCAAGCTTAAAATAAACGCTTCCCATATCTTCATTCCTAATATGCTTAAGAAGAATGGCCTAAATAAAAATAGTATGAGAGTGTGATTTACAAGCTACCTACATAAGCCTAGTTTATAAAACTATCCTTGCCCATTTTCTCTAAATCAAAAGAATAGGTTTTATATATATGGGGGGAAACACCTTTTCTTTCTATGTAAGCACCAGATAAACTTTTATAAAATGCGTAAGGGTATGAAAAATAAAATCCATCTGGGAAATTAAAAATTGGCTCCCAGCTTGAAAGCACTACCCTGCCTGAAGTTCGCTCTCCTATTACCTTTCCTCTATTGGTGTCTATAAATGCTTGAGCAACAATTTCTGCAGTAGATGAGGTTATGGAGTTAACTAACACAAAAATTTTCTTATTTGTACAATAGTTTGCTTTAGGAACTCTTAAAAAAACTTTCCCATATTTTTTAAGGTAAGGAACCTGAATAGATTGTTTAACTGATAATGGATAATCTGAGCTTCCAAACTCTTTTTTACTTGGAATACTAAATTCCCCCACTACTATTTCTTCACACAAAAATATCGATAAAAATCTTAAACCTGCTGCAATATTTCCACCATAATTGTCCCTAAGGTCGATATATATTTTATTGCCTTTAATTTTTCTTACCCCATTCATCACATCTACAATAGCTTTATCATTAAAAAACTCCCCTCTAAAAGACAAAACTTTAATGATATTATCTACAATCTGAACCCTATCATTCCAAATATACTTTTGAACTTTTACTTTTAATATTTTTATTTTCCCTTTACGCTTAACTATATAATTTCCACCAGAGTGTAGAATACCATACCTTAAAGGGAGTTTTTCTTTATTTATTTTAACAAGTACATCGCCTCTTTTAAAAACTGAATCTGGATGAGCTCGATACACAAGATATTTACCTTTAAAATACTTAAATTTAACTCCAATATTTTTGGTTTCAGACTTCCAAATTTCATTTGATTCGAAAGGACTATAGACTGCAAAATGTGACCATCCCCAGTTTTTAAACCACGAATTCATATTAGCCTTCCACGCTCTAAAAGAACCTGATCTAGTATAAATACTCTTACAATGCTCAAACTCATTAGCATTAAATTTCTCTACAAATTCTTCTGTAATTTTTTTACACATTTTTATGTGACCAGCCTTAAGACCTTTATCTCTTTGAATAGAGAAAAAAACTAAAGCGACTAAGAACATCCAGAGTACATAAAGTTTCATAGAAAAAAACTCTCCTGTATTTAACCAGAGGACTTTTAAACATTTTCTTCATAATGTAATGTTAAACTTTTATGCCGCTCTTTTCCTTCTAACTACAGAAACATCAATGCCGTACTGCTTAACCTTTCTATATAAAGTGGCTCTCCCAATACCTAAGGCTTTTGCTGCCTCAGTTAAATTCCCCTGATATTGATGTATGGCATTTACAATTGCTATACTCTCTAATTCGCTAATAGTCTGCACTGAGCCCTTTCCCTGAGTACTTGGAAACGGTATAATATTTTTTGAACCACCTGAACTAAGTATTTGCACTGAAGAATCAAAGGCATTTTTTCTTTCTTGTTCCTTCCACTGAAAGATAGAATAAATTTCTAGATTAACACCCATACTATACGCAAAATTTCTTGCCTTCTGTATCACCTCTTGATCATCGGAAATAACAAGCACTTTTGATCTTGACATTTAAATATCTCCCTTGCTTAGTTTAATAAGTTGAACATATTTTTATCGGTCAAAAAATAAATTAAGATGAACTTTTTTAAAGTTTTAATTCAATAAGATGCCTCTAGCACCTAAAATATGAATACAATACACTCATTTTGCAACATATTTGCAACACAATGCTCTTTTAAAACACTTTTAAAAAATAATACCCTTTCCTTAGCGATTCTAATTTGTTGGTAATATTTTTTGTATTCATTAGGGATTTTTTGATTTCTCTAGAATAGCTTTTTTTTCGCCCCTCTAAGATTTTGTGTACAATATGTGTTAATTTCTCTTTAAACTACTGAAATAACTTCGTTATCCTCTCTATATTTATTGCCACAAACTCCTCTACTATAAACTTTAAATTAGCTTTTTTTGTACTCTCTTTTAAGCAAATCTTTGCTTTTAGTCTCTTTTTCTAAAAGTGCTGCTCTTAAAAAGTTCATCAACCAAAACTTTAAATATAATTCTTAAAAAAGACCGTTTGTAGTGATTGAGTATAGGAATGGAAACTGTAAATATAACACTACAATCAATGATTTTAAACACTTAGCAGGACAAGTCTGTCTTATACGAATTATGTTAATAGTGAAGAAAATGACTTACAAAAAAAAGTCTTATATGAAAAAGGCTATAATACTCTGCAACACTACCTTAGTAAGCTGATCTTTCTTTGATCTCCATATTTGCCACAGGATTATAAGGAAGCACTTTAAAAATAGTAACTATTTTTTTAATCAAATGTCGAGGTGGTATACTTTAAAAAAATAGAGGTTTTCCTAGATTTGCTCTTATCTTCGACCTGACTTAATCTTAATCTGCATTTTAGTAATCAACTGAACGGCCATTTTTTCCTGAACTTTACACATTTTAAGCTCATCTTTCTTATACGATCTTTGACTAGGAGTTAAAGTTCCAGCTTGAAGCTCCATCTCATAATCAAGCTTATTGGCCCTAATACCTTCAAGCTCTTTAGTTTGATTTTTAAAAAGCCTATTAACACCACTCATAGGAGCAACATCAAGCCATTCTCTCTTGTTTTTATACCATGTAAGCATTCTTAAAAATCTAGCCTTATTCTTAGCTAGTGTAAATTGTGGATACTGAACCTCTTTTAGGTCCAGTATATTTTCCGTTTCACTTAAATCTACTTCCTGAGAAGCGGTCCCTATAGTATTTTTAATTTCTATAACATCCATATTGTCCTTACCCACATAGGTCTTATCCCAGATTTTAAAAAATAGCAATTTTTGTTATCTAGAATAAAAATATTTTTATTACAATTAAAGATTTTACAATTTAAATCAACTTTATACCTATCAAATAAAAAAAAACCCAGTACATTATTAAGAGGAATAATATATAACGGCAGTAAGCATATAAAAATCTGACTGCCCTATAAAACCTGTATCATTAAAAAAGGTTATAAAACTTAAAAAAACCTATAACTATTAAAATTTTAAAGCTTGATAAAAAGTTTATGGGCCAAGTTCTTAAATAGATTACACACCTTAAAATAGACTCTAAACCTGCGCCTAGTAAATACCAAAAAAACCTCCATTATTAGGTTATCCTTTGAACAATTGCTGCTCCAACAGAATCAGACCATACATTTACTGTTGTTCTTCCCATATCCACAACTCTATCTACAGCTAAGATCATACCTGTAGCCTCTAACGGTAAGCCCACTGTTTCTAAAATTACTACCATCATAGCAAGCCCTGCATGAGGAATTCCCGCCGCTCCTACTGAAGCTAATAGTGCTGTGATCAATACTAAAAATTGTTGAAAAAATGACAAATCAACATTCATTACCTGAGCTATAAACAAAACTGCAACACCTTCATATAAAGCTGTGCCATCCATATTAATGGTCGCCCCTAATGGCAAAACTATACTTGAAACCTTTGATGAAACTTTTTTATTCTTTTTAGAGCACTCCATGGTAAGAGATAATGTTGCTGCACTTGAGGCAGATGAAAAGGCTGTAAGTAACGCCGGAGACATTTGCCGCATGTACTTAAACGGGTTCTCTTTTCTTAGTAAAAAATATAAAACCGGAACAACCACAAAAAAATGAAACCCTAAAGCAAGCATTACAGTCACTAAATACCACGCAAGAGAACTAAATACCTGAACACCAACCTCTAAAATCAGCTTTGCCACTAAACAAAAAACACCTATTGGAGCAACCGCTAAAACCCCATGAACCATTTTAAGCATGATTTCATTTAATGAATCTGCGAAATCTACCATTGGTTTTCTTTTATTTGGAACAACTTGAAGAGCAAAGATTCCAAAAAGAATAGTAAAAAATAAAACACCTAGCATATCAAAGGGAACAGCTGCCATAGAACCAATTGGATTTTCTGGAACCATACGTATAAAAATCTCGGACAAAGAGCTTGGTGAAGACATAGTTTTTGCTGCCATATCGCCTAAATCTAAATCTACCCTTGTACCTGGAGAAATCAAATTCACAAAAAACAAACCCACAGTAATGGCAATTATACTTGTAAAAATATAATAAATTAAAGTTTTACTACCAATTCGAGAAAGATCTTTAGAACTTCCAACCCCTAAGACTCCTAAAAGAAGTGATGCAATTACCAGTGGTAGCACTACCATTTTTAAAAGCCTTAAAAAAACCTTCCCCCCTAAATCCACTGCTGGAAGAATCACATTTAATGCTACTTGACTATCTTTTAAAAAGATACCCACCAATACGCCTAAAAACATTCCAATTGCAATCTGCCAATGAAGCTCTTTATACCACTTATTCTTTTTCTCTACTTGAAGATTTTTTTCTGAATCCATATAAATCTAATTCCCTTTCTGTATTTTTTTCTTTTCAACTATCAACCTACCTACCATAGTTTCTCTAGGAAAATTTGAAACTCCAACATATGCATAAATACCTTCTTTAGTTGGCGCTTTAAAAGAAACTTCTAAACTTGTATTTGGCTCGATATCCTTAGATTCAAAAAGAAAATATTCCCTAGGAACCTGCCCTTGCTGAGCCTTAATATGCTGAACTAGTATAGGATCTTCACCATTTTTAAGAAGATAAAACTTTAATTTTTCTTTCTTTAAACCATTAAATAAATCAAAAGAAACTCTTTTCCCTGGATCAGTCTTTAGCTCTTCTACTGAAAAAGCCATATCTCCATTTGAGACCCTAATCTTACTAATTTCGCTAATAACACTTTTTTTGGGCATACATGCAGATAAAAAAATTAACGTTAAACAACCTAAAACTAAGTTTCTATATTTCCTCAATTGGAACCCCTCATTAAATGTTGTATTTATATATTCTCTCAGATAAGGATTACAATTAATTTTATAAAAACGCAATAAACTTAAAAAAAAGGAACGGCTTTTATGAAAAATTTTATTCTAATTGCATTGTTATTTTGCTTTACTAACTCAGCTTGGGGTTCTGGCTATCAATTGCGCTACCAGGGCGCTGAATCCATGGGAACAGCTTTTGCATCGGCAGGCTCTAATGGAGCATCACTTTCAAGCATTTACTACAATCCTGCACTTTTTCTACTCCAGGACAAAAACAAATCTGTGGCCTTAGAATTTTTAGCCATACATCCAACAAAGGCTAAGTTTACATCATCAACAGATCAAGTTTCTAATAACTATGTAAGCAGCTCATTTTCCGGCAGCCTTTATTATGGCCACAAAGTTAGTGATGAAACTGCTATTACAGTTGCTATAACTGCCCCTTGGGCAACAGCATCTGACTACAATGCAAAATGGGAAGGCCGATACCACGCCTTAAAAACCAGCCTTAAAACCATTAATATGCAACCTATAATAACCCAAAAAGTTTCTAATAAATTCATGTTTTCTATTGGGCCACAAATTCAATACATGACAAGTAGACTTTCAAAAGCTACAAATTTTGGTCCTAACGGAGATCTAATTTCTGATTTTAATGGTAGTAATTTAAATATTGGTGGGATTTTAGCCCTTACTTATATACCTACAGAAAAAACCACATTAGCTTTTAACTATACTTCTTATATCAAGCACAATCTACGTGGTGATTTAAAGTTTTCTCCTACAGAATTGGCTTCAGTGGGCGGCCTTGTAAATTCTAGTGACGCAAATAGTAAAATCACAACTCCAGATGTTTTTACTTTAAGTGCATCTCATATAGTGTCTGAGCAGCTCATTAGTCATTTTTCTGTAAGCTACACCAACTGGAGTATATTTAAAGATATCAAGCTTACAGGAAACAAGGCTCTTAATGGAACTCTACCTTTGATAAACACCACAGATCAAAACTGGAACGACACCTATATGTTAGCCCTAGGTTCAACTTACTACATAAATGGCAAAACTACCCTTCGCGGAGGAGTTTCTTATGAAACTGGAGCTGTAGACAACAAATATAGAACACCAAGAACTCAAGACACAGATAGAATTGGGCTTGGCTTAGGTGCAAGCTTTACTTTAAACACTGTGGTGCTTGATTTAGGTTTAAACCACATAATTTATACAGGTGACATTGACCTAGATATTGCAACAGCTAAACCTACCCCTACGACTCCAGCAGGAACCCCTGGTGTTACTGGTACTTATGATAGCTCAGCTACTCTTTTAAGACTTGGCGTTGAATACAAATTCTAAATCTTACATAAAATCATGGTTATTCTCTGGCTCAAAGCGCTCTTAGTATTGTTTATTCACAAGTAAACTTGGTCTAAGTAGTTGCTTTTTAACGCAATTCATTTAAATACTAATTTATGAAACTTATTATTTTAAGGCAAAACTCTATAGATTTCTTTAAAAAAGCTTGCAAACTTGAATCTTCTTTACCAAAAGGCCAATGGCGTTATTTTAAATTTGAATCTAAAGAAGAAGTTTTAGGCTTATATGAAAACTCAAATGAAGGCATTAATCTGCACCCTGACTTTTTTAAATATTTTTTAGGTCAGTTTACTCCCACACTTAATGATCATATTTTAATTTCGCAGTTTAAGAATTTTACAGATTTTTGCCTTTACCTCAACGATTTACTACACAAAAATGTTAAAATATTTGACCTTTCAGTTTCTAGTTTTTGGATTTGGACTAATGAAGAAAAAAATATCTTAGTACCTAAAAAACTAAAAAACTACCTAAACTTTAATAATTAATTTTTAACATAAAAGCCATCTAAAAAATCTTTAAATATTTTTTTTATGTGGTCTATAAGTATATTTACATTTTTTCATCTCATGCTTATATTTAAGCTTATGGTCTAAAGAAAAATCAAGTTTTTTTACTGCAGCCCTCATTTTATTTAGTAACAATCTTCTTGGTTCTTTATGCTGTTTACACGCAACAATAAAAACATCTAGTGCTTCATCATATTTCTTCAAACTAAATAAAGTCTCAGCTTTTAAAACCAAAGCTTCATCAGTTTTATCTATACTAAGATATTTTTCTAGATAGTAGAGGCCTTCTATTGTTTTCCCCTCTACAATTAAAGCCTTTCCAATTTCATATTGAATATCGTTATTTGCAGGAAATCTGCCTGAGATTTTTTTAAATGATTCACGCGCTGCTTTAGCTTCTCCATTCTTTTCTAATGATTTTCCATAGTAAAAATGACCTTTTCCTACTTGTGGAAAGCTTACAGTAAGTTTTCCACAAATCTGTATAGCTGTTAAATACATTCTTAAGTTATACTGAGCCTCACAAAGGTATGTATAATAAATTCGTCCTTTTAAATTAGTTCTTCCATAAAGCTCTAACAGCCCTACAGTCTCAGTATAGTCACCTTCTCTATTATAAAACTTTATTAAAGCCGTAAAATTTTCTTTGCCTGGATTCTTTTTATAAAGATCACTAAGAATTTTAAAAGCCTTAAGCTTTAAATCCTTTTTAAGGATATCATAGGATTTATTATTAGCATACGAATTTGATTTTTCCTCTAAAGCCTTTGAAAGTTCTCTTTTTAAAATATCTTTTCTAGGAAATTTTATAATAGCTTTTTTTAAGCCTTTAATTCTACCATCTAAATCACCTAAATATTTATATGAAGAGATTAAAAACACATAATCCTTATACGCTAGCTCACCTTTATTCTTAATACTTTTATCTTGAATTAAATCAATTACTTTTTGATACTCTTTTGCCTCATAATTTTTAAACACCTCTACACTAGCCTTAGTGCTAAAAAATGAAAAAACTACAACAATTACGATTGTATTCCGAAGAGTCTTTATGAAATTAGCACTTAACCCTTCTTTCCTAAAAATAATCTTTTGTTTCATACAAAGACTATATCGACCCAATATTTTAAAAACTTCAATTTTAAATCAAGCAGGTCAAGGAATAGTTGAATATCTATTAATTCTAGTTTTTACTTTTGCAATAATTATGGCCTTAAGTAAAGGGGTTGGAAGACCACTTAAAGACTATATCCAAAATAATATTTTATCCGTTGTAGGCTGCATGCTTCGAGTGGGTCAATTTCCAACAAAATCTTTTGGCCTCTGTAACAAGGCTGTTAAATTAAAATTTAATGTTAAAGGTAGTTTTTCTACATCTAGCTCATCATCCTCAAATTCTAATAACAAAACTCAGGATTCAAGTGAAGAGAATAAAACAGCACCCCAGAGCGAAAGTAAAAATTCTACAAAAACAACCCGTTACAAACCTTTAAATTCAACAGGATCTTTAGATAGCTCAAATCAACTTAAAGATTCCTCTAACAGCCCCCAAATTATTAAAATCAATAATGATTCAGATTCAATAAATTCTAGTAAGCTTGCCACAAGTGACCTGCAAAATAATCAAAGACGAACCGTTATAATTAGAAGAATTAATCGAAATAATCGTATCGGAGGAAGCTTTTTCATATCCGAAAATGAAAGAAAAATTCAAAATCCCACTCCTTTAACAAATCAAGTCAAAAGTCTTCCTGTTTCTTTAATTCAAAACAAGATCATTGAAAGTTCTTTTGCTATTTCAAAACCTAAGAATAAAGATCTTAAAAATACTACTCTCAATAATGAAATAAAGTTTTCTTTCTTTGGCATAATAAAGTGGGGAATTATACTTGCTATTCTTGCAGTCTTTGGTTTTTTCACAATATCTCAACTTAATAGTATACGAAAGGGTTGGACTAATTAGCGTTCTTAAGGCATAAAAGGCTATGAACATAGCTATAGCGCAAATAAACTCTCACCTTGGAAATTTAGAGTTAAACTCTAAAACTATAGTTAGTTATTGTAACAAAGCCTTTGAATCTGGCTCAGACCTTATTGTCTTTCCCGAGCTTTCTTTAATCGGTTATTCACCAAATGATCTACTTAAACGCCCAGAGTTTTTAATAGAACAAAAAAAAGTTTTAAGTACCATTGCAAAGAAAATACCTAAAAATATAACTGCTCTTATTGGCTGTCTTAATAAGAAGGATTACAAACTTTTTAATTCTGCTGCACTTATTCAAAACAACACTATTAAAAAATATTTTAACAAAGATCTTTTACCAAACTATGATGTTTTTAATGAGTCTAGATATTTTCACCATGGAAACCTTAACCGTAATTTTTTCACATTCAACGGCAAAAAAATTCTTGTCACTATATGCGAAGACCTCTGGTTTACAAAAGTTAATAAATACAACAAAAACCCCCTTAGTGCTTTAAAGAAAAAACCTGATCATATAATAAGTTTAAACGCATCTCCTTTTGAAGTTGGAAAACAAAAAAAACGAGAAATCCTTCTTAAACAAATCTCTCAAAAATTCTCCTGCCCTATCACCTATGTAAATTTAATCGGAGCCCAAGATGAACTTATATTTGATGGTCAATCCTTTCAAGTGGATTCAAAAGGCAAAATAATTCTAAAACTTCCTGCTTTTAGCGAACATCTTTACACTTTTAAAAAACCGCTTTCTTTAAAACTTTCAAAATTTGCATTAATTGAAAAAGCCCTCACCCTTGGAATTAAAGATTATTTTTTAAAAACTGGATTTAAAAAAGCCCATTTAGGTTTAAGTGGTGGAATTGACTCTGCACTTGTAGCCTACCTTGCTGCAAAAGCACTTGGACCTAAAAATATTACAACAATCGCACTCCCAGGCCCCTATAATTTAAAACTTAGTTTTAATCTTGCAAAAAAACTCTCTAAAAACCTTGGAGTTAATTTTTTAAGCTATGATTTAAATGTGCTTTATTTAAAGTTTATTAATGATTTTAACAAAAACTTTGGAAAATCCTCTTTTAACCTTATGCACGAAAATACCCAAGTAAGGCTTAGAGCGCTTGTGCTCATGGCTTTTTCCAATAAAGAAAACTCATTACTCCTTGCAACTTCTAATAAATCTGAACTTACGATTGGTTATAGCACTCTTTATGGCGATCAATGTGGCGCCATTTTGCCCATTGGAGATCTTTTTAAAACTGATATTTTTAAATTTTGCCAATGGATTAATAAAAAAAATGACTATGCAATAATTCCAAATCGTATCCTTACTCGCTCGCCCTCTGCTGAGCTTCGCTTAAATCAAAAAGATTCAGATTCGCTGCCTGACTACAATAAGCTTGATGTCAGTATTCGAAAAATAATCTTTCAAAAAAAAATACCTAAAACAAAATTAGACCGCTGGGTTTTAAATAAAAGCTATATATCAGAGTTTAAACGGTGGCAAACTGCACCCATATTAAGAATATCAGAGCACACCTATGGTATTGGAAGACGTATGCCTATTGCACACAAATTTAAACCTTAAATTAAGGTTAACTGCTCGCTTTTTTCTTCTATGTATGGAAATTTTAACGGCGATTTACCTTGAAGTGTCTCTAATGTTCTTTTATCAAGATATTTATTTGGCAAGGCTCTACCCATTAACTCCATAAAAACTTTACCACAAAGCTTTGCATCTTCATGTGCTCTGTGTAATGCTCCAAACTTAAACTTAAGATGTTGAGCAATTGTTCCTAGCCTATAATTACTAAGCCCAGGAATAATTCTTTTTGATAATGCTAAAGTATCAAATACATAGCCTGATGGTGCTAAAAACTTATACTTTCTATAATCATTTAAAAGAAATTGAAAATCAAAAGAGGCATTATGCGCTACTAACGGGTCTTGACCACAAAACTGTGTAAAAGATTCTAGACAATCTTTAACCTTTGGCTTTCCAACCAACATATCATCAGTAATTCCATTTACTCTTGAAGCCCCTTCAGGCATCTTCATTGATGGATCTATTAATGTAGAATAAATGTCTTCAGTCTTTCCATTTACAAAACGCACAGCTCCAATTTCAGCAATTCTATCAATTCCAGCTAAAGTTCCTGTTGTTTCTAAGTCAAATGCGATAAAGTTCATAAATAGAATTTAACCAATCTAAGAAGATGAGACAAATTATAAATAATGAAGACTAAATGTACAGTGCGTTATAACGGATCTCGTCAAACTTTCACAATCTTAAAAGATACGTCTTTACTTAATGAACTTCGAGCTCATAAAATCCCTGTCTCTTTTTCTTGCAACGGTGAAGGGATTTGTACAACATGTAGGATTATTTTAATTAAGGGTAAACTCAGCCCTCAAACCTTTTTAGAAAAACAACGTGCAGATGAAAGGGGCTATGCTCAAAACGAACGGCTCTCCTGCCAATGTCATCCAACTTCAAATGAAATTGAAATTAAGGTTCCATAACAAAGATAGGATTTGAAAAAATCCATGAGATCCATTTTTGATTACGAATTAAAGGAAAAAACGGATTAGTCTTTACAACAACCCTATAATGTCCCGATTCTAAAGGCTTATAATTAAAAGACTGCGAAAATGTTTTTATTAAATCTCCATTATGATAAAGTTCAATCTTTACTTTATCATTTAATTCAGGGAGCGAGACATAAACCATTTTAAGGTCTTTAAGCTTAACTTTTTCTCCCATAAAAACTCTTTGCCCTTTTCTTGTAATTCCCCAAAAAGCAAATCCTTTAGGATCTCCTAAAATATCAATGGAAAAATACGAACTTCCTTTACTTAAAGCATCCACAATAAGTTTTTGATCACCAATACCCACAAGCTCTTCAGCTAATAAAATATGATTTTTAGCCATTTGAAAAATATTTTTATACCGTGGAAAATTTAAACTCAATGCCTTAGTCAGTCGTAGCTTTGAAGAAGCATCTGAACCTACATAGCCCATTATAGGTTGTTTTTTATTCCATTTATCCCATAATTGTATTGACAATGCTTCATCTAAATAAATATCTAAAAAAAATAATTGTGGATTAAACGGATAAAAAATCAACGAACTTAAAAATAAAAACTTTCTTTTCTCCCAAGATTTACGCCAAACTTCTCTTAAATTTAAAACCTCAATACCTGTTACAAATTCAGGAATTTTCTCCTGATCCCATTCATAACTTGGTTTATCAGGATGTGATATCACAACAACACCTTCACCACCTGTTTCTAAAAAATTAGATAAGAAAATCTGTGCCTCTGAATGTGAACTAAAAACTGGACTTTTTTCGCTTGTAAAATATAAAAACCTAGAATTTAAAAAACTCAACTCCAATCCATAAAGAACACTTAAATTTCCATATTGAATTGAAGGGGGTTGCTGCTGATCTATGGGGTTTGTTTCATTAAAAATGATAAAATCTAAATTTGCTGCAGTTGCTGAACTTATAATATCAGAAACACTACCACTACCGCTACTTTTTTTAGAATGAACGTTTAAAACACCCGCATAATCATAAAAATTATAATTAGATTCTCTTATAGAATTTTTAATAGATGCTGAATATCTAATTCTTGAAAAAAAAACTCCAGAGCCAATATATATAGCTCCAAGTACAAAAAAAATTAATGAAACCTTCATAGCTCTTTCATTGAAGGAAACTGAATTGTTTTTTCCTCACCAAAAACCCCTAGAGTTCCAATATCTTTACCATTTATAATTAAATTAACAGCCCCAGCATCAAGAAATCTAATTTTTGCCTCTTTAAATTTAAAAACTCTTCTCTGATCTGGCTTAAGACTTGCCATTATAGGCTTACTATCTAAATTTGTTTGAATATACAGTCTTGTTTCAGCAAGAGGCTCTACAACTAGCGTGTTTTTAAAAACAATCAATGTAGGTTTTTTAACTACTTTATCTTTAGCCCCATCATAAACTGTTGCAACCTTTGAAAACTCTAATGGTTTTAAAACTTTCTTAGCTTCTTTAATTGCTATAGTTTTTCCTAACTGTTTTTCTTTATTTTCTAAGACTACTGGAGTATTTACAGATTCAATCATAGCTACGTCTAAAAACTTTTCATCAAATTGAGAATAAATTACCGCCACTCCCAAAATAGTTGTTAATAAAATTACTATTGGTAAAAATTGATTTTTTAAAAAATCAAAAGCAAAAAAATACTTTGCTTTTTCATCTTCTCTTAAAATACCTTTCTTTAACTTATTAATAGGTTCATTAAGAGTCTGTTCATATTCTTTAATAATAGGATCTGGGTTTAAACCTAAGTGAGTACAATACATTCTAATAAAACCTTTTGTAAAAGGAGGTTTAGGCAGTTCTTCTATCTTAGAGTTTTCTATTCTCTTTAAAGTTTTTAAATTGATCTTAAGATCATACGATATATCTTCTAACCTTAAGCCTTGTTTATTTCTAGCATTTTTTAATTTTTCACCGTATTCAAATTTCACAATTATATTCCTAAATCAATTCTTTTTCTTACAGCTGTTTTCACTCTATTTAACATCTTGTGAAATTTTTCATTTTTAGAAGAAATATTTTTAAAAATCTGTTCTGCTACTAGATAATCATTTTTTTTAATAAAAATTAAGCCCTTTAAAAAAGCAGCTCTATTTTTTTCTTCTAATTCAAAACACATTCTATCAATCATTCTTGCAGATTTTAAAGCATTTTCATAAAGTGACATTTTATATAATGTATAAGCAATATCTAAACGATGTTCACACACCTTAGGCTTTAAAGCTAAAACCTTACGAAGAGTTTGCTTTAAAGCCTTTCCGCTCAAAAACTGCTGATCTAATTTTAACTTTAAACTCCAAGATTCTTCCTGATTTTGATATGTTAAATCCTTAACAGACTCATCTACTAATTCCTGGGCTTTTTTGTAATTTTTAAATCTTGTATAGTTTAAATTCGCTAAAAAATTCCTTGCTTCTGTATATCTTGAATTGACTAAAATAGCTTTTTCAACCTCCCTAACACCTTCACTTATAAAACCTTTCTCTAATAAAAGTTTTCCTAAATAAAAATGAGCCTGATAGTTATTAAAATCTATCTTAATCGCTTCTTGATAATTATTAATAGCATCTTCTAAACGCTGATGATCCTGATAACTTTTGCCAATGGAAAAATACAGATTTGATTTTTCTTTTGTTAAATCAATATTACCTTTTAAAAAATCCTCTTTTATTTGAGTATTCACACAACCTGATAAAACTAATAATACTATTAAACTAAACTTCATTCCTATATCTTAACAAACCTTTAAAAGAATATTCAATCAAATCACCTCATACATGATTTTTAAACAAAAAACTCCTATTACTAGGGTTTTTGTATCCTAAGCCTTTAAAAACCTAATTTATGGGTTTACAATTTCATTTTGATCAAAAAATAACGCCACTTCTCTTTCTGCACTTTTAAGAGAATCACTTCCATGAACAGCATTCTCACCCATGCTATCTCCAAAAATTTTTCTCAAAGTACCCTCAGCAGCTTCTGCTGGGTTTGTAGCACCCATAATTTCACGATTCCTCATAATAGCATTTTCACCTGATAAAACCATAAGCATAACTGGGCCTGAAGTCATAAAATCCACCAGCTCACCAAAAAAAGGCCTTTTACTGTGCTCAGCATAAAATACTCTACACTTTTCACGTGAAATCTTAACTAACTTAGATGCAGCAATTTTTAATCCATTTTCTTCAAATTTTGTAATCATCTTGCCAATTACATTTTTATTAATAGCATTTGGCTTAATGATACTAAAGGTTCTTTGAATTCCCATTTTAACTCTCCTTAAAACTCTTTATTGTTTATTTAATGCTTTCTTCATCATAACTCCAAGTTCAGCAGGACTTCTTGCTATAAAGCAACCAGCTGTTTTTAAAGCTTTAAACTTTGCCTCAGCAGTTCCTTTGCCACCACTCACAATTGCTCCAGCATGCCCCATGCGCTTACCTTTTGGTGCTGTAGATCCAGCAATAAAAGCAACCACAGGTTTAGTAAAGTTATCTTTAATCCAAGCAGCAGCGTCTTCTTCAGCCGTTCCACCGATTTCGCCAATCATAATAACTGCTTTAGTTTTTTCATCTTTTTCAAACATTTTTAAAATATCAATAAAATTTGTTCCATTTACCGGATCTCCACCAATACCTACACATGTAGATTGACCAAAGCCAGCCTCACTTAATTGAGCAACAGCTTCATATGTTAGTGTCCCTGACTTAGAAACCACACCAATTAAACCTGCTTTATGAATATACCCTGGCATAATACCAATTTTACACTCACCAGGAGTAATTACACCTGGACAGTTGGGACCGATTAAGCGAGTTCTTCTACCTTTAAGATAGCTTTTAACTTTAATCATATCCATCACAGGAATTCCTTCAGTAATGCAAATCACTAAATCCAAATCTGCATCCGCAGCCTCCATAATTGCGTCAGCTGCAAAAGAAGGTGGAACATAAATTACAGACGTATCACATCCTGTTTCCTTTTTTGCTTCTTTAACCGTGTTAAATATTCGAAGTCCTATATGTGTTTGACCACCTTTACCAGGAGTCACACCACCAACCATTTGAGTGCCATAAGCCATAGCCTGCTCAGAGTGAAACATCCCTTGAAAACCCGTTAACCCCTGGCAAATTACTTTCGTATCTTTTCCTACTAAGATTGACATTATTAAACCCCTTTAACTGCTGATACAACTTTTAAAGCTGCATCCTGAAGGTTAACCGCTGACATAATATTTAAACCACTATTTTCTAAAATTTTTCTACCTTTTTTAACATTAGTTCCAGCAAGCCGCACAACTAAAGGAACTTTTAAACCCATCTCCTTAGATGCTGCAACAACACCTTCTGCGATAATATCACATTTCATAATTCCACCAAAAATATTCACCAAAATTGCTTTAACACCAGGGTCTTTTAAAATAATTTTAAAGGCTTCCATTACTTTTTCCTTATTAGCCCCCCCACCTACATCTAAAAAATTTGCTGGACTCTCACCATGAAGTTTAATAATATCCATTGTAGACATTGCAAGACCGGCCCCATTTACTAAACAACCAATATTTCCATCAAGTTTAATAAACGTAAGATCAAATTTTTGAGCTTGAACTTCAGCAGGGTCTTCTTCTGAAAAATCTCTTAACTCCATAATTTCTGGGTGTCTATATAATGCATTTGAATCAAAACTTACTTTTGCGTCTAAC
Organism: Bdellovibrionales bacterium; assembly: GCA_965205945.1. GTDB lineage: Bacteria > Bdellovibrionota > Bdellovibrionia > Bdellovibrionales > UBA1609 > JALZUR01. The sequence goes on from CBDBIB010000001.1 coordinate 626,944, forward strand.
ACTAAAACATCACCCTCAACTGTTTCTACCAAAGGATTTACTTCAATCATTTCAGCATCCTTGTCTACAAATACTTGGTAGAGTTTTTGAAAAACTAAGGCCGCTTTAATAGCTACTTTCCCCTTAAAACCCATATCAAAGGCTAAATTTCTTGCTTGAAAAGCTGTAAAGCCCACTCCAAAAGGAATCTGTATTGAGATTATTTTTTCAGGATTTTTTTCTAAAACCTCTTCAATATCCACACCACCTTCTTCACTCCCAATAAATGAAACTAAACTTGTAGAACGATCAACTAAACAAGCAACATAGTATTCTTTTTTAATACTACAGCCTGTTTCAATATAAACTCTTTGAATTTCTTTTCCTTTAAGGCCTGTTTGATGAGTTACTAAAGTCTTGCCCAAGAGCTCCCCAACTGTTGACCCCACCTTAGCTGCAGTTTTGACAAGTTTAACGCCCCCAGCTTTGCCTCTACCACCTGCATGAATTTGAGCTTTAACAACCCAAAGGTTTGTATCTAATTTTTTTAATGCCTTAGCAACTTCACCCACTGATTGAACCATTACACCCTTTAAAACAGGTATTTTATAATCCTTAAAAATTTGTTTCGCCTGATATTCGTGAATGTTCATTAATACTCCTGTTTTTTTAAATCAGCCATTAAACTTCTAACTGCCAAAACAGAATTATCTAAGCCGGCTTTTTCTTCTTCATTTAAGCTAATTTCAATAACCTTTTCCATTCCATTTCCTCCAAGCTGACATAAAACACCAACAAAAAGGTCTTTATAACCATACTCACCTTGAAGATAAACAGCACATGGTAGAATTCTATTTTGATCTTTTAAAATAGCCTCGGCCATTTCAACCACACTAGCTGATGGAGCATAATAAGCAGAGCCTGTTTTAAGATACGCCACAATTTCAGCTCCACCTTTTCTGGTTCTTTGAATAAGAGCATCAATTTTCTTCTTTGAAAGCATTTCGGTTAAAAAAGCTCCACCAATTGAACAATGTCGAGGCATTGGGACCATTGTATCACCATGGCCACCCAGTACAAAAGCATGGATATCTTTAACTGAAAAACCTGTTTCTTCTGCAATAAATGATCTAAACCTAGCACTATCTAAAACACCCGCCATTCCAATAACTCTATTCCTCGGAAAGCCTAATGTTTGTTTAGCAACATAAGCCATCGCGTCTAAGGGATTTGAAACAACAATCACCACAGTATTAGGAGCGTACTTTTTAACCCCATTACATACTGTTTTCATAATTTTTGCATTAGTTTTAAGCAAGTCATCTCGACTCATACCAGGTTTTCTTGGAATACCTGCCGTAATTATAATAATATCTGACTCACTAATATCTTCATAGGAAGATGTTCCGGTAACTTTACTATCAAAACCTTTAACCGGAGAAGCCTCAAACAAATCTAAAGCCTTTCCCTTAGCTGAACCCTCATTAACATCTAATAAAACAACATCACCTAATTCTTTTTGAGCTGCCCAGTGAGCACACGTCGAACCCACAAAACCTGCACCTACTACCGATATTTTTTTTCTACTATACTGCTTTTTTAACATATTTCTCTCCAAATCTTTAAAAAATTGTAATTAAAGCTTTTCTTAAACCACCTCAAGCTAAATATTAAATTATTATTAACCTATGGATGAAATCAGAGCCTGACAACCTGTTAAAAAAATACCTCCTAAAGTGCCACCAGTACTATTAAGAAAGGGTTATTTAACACTATAAACATCAACAAATCTTTTAAGTTGAAAAAAACTCGACCATAAGCTCTTACTATTACCCACATCTTTTAAGTGTAAGTTTTTTTTACACTAATGTATTAAGGTTGCATCTGGTACATGGAGGATCAAATTTGTAAAAAAGCAGGCCATAAATAAAAGAAGATCTGTTTACTACTTTTTAAAATAATAACCCAAAAAAAATAGAACCACATATTATCAATACACAGACTAAAGTTGCCAACTACAATAAAGTTATTACAGTTCCAGACACAAGTACTGTTAATGTTAGAAGAAACATTACTTAAACATATAAGTATATGTAAAAGTGCTTATCTAAAAACTAAAATCATTCACGAAACAAAAAATTATTGCTATTTAGAATGAGAAAGACCCCATAAGCAAAGATGAGTGCAAAAGGTATTTTCAGATAAAAGAGATTCAGAAGAATAAAAGGAGCCTGTAAATTAAATTAGGCTCAAAAAGAAACCCACACCTAAAAGGTGTGGGTAACAGTAAGATCATAAACTTAAACTCTAAGCATGTAATCTATTATTTATTACCTTCTTCTTACAGCTCGTTTTTTAGCTGCTTTCTTCCTTGTAGTTGCTTTTCTAGCAACCTTTTTTCTTGTTGTTTTCTTTCTAGTAACTTTTTTCTTTGCTACTTTCTTCCTTGTAGTTGCTTTTCTAGCAACCTTTTTTCTTGTTGTTTTCTTTCTAGTAACTTTTTTCTTTGCTACTTTCTTCCTTGTAGTTGCTTTTCTAACAACTTTTTTTCTTGTTGTTTTCTTTTTAGCAACCTTTTTTCTTGTTGTTTTCTTTTTAGCAGCCATGATGTCCTCCTAATTAAATTGTCATCGTTTGCTTTTTTGTTTCATCTTTAATTCTAACTTCATGACTCTAATCGTCAATATAAAATTTATACTAAATCTTTTTTTGCATACTAAAGTTTATGATTTTTCTCTATTTTCTAGCTTTATCTTCAAGTTTGTATACCGGATTTTTAATTTTTAATATTTTTTCCCGTACATATTCAAACTTTTTCTTTAAAATTAGTTTTATTGTTCTCTTCTGTGAAGTTTTACTCCTTTTAAGCTTTCATCAGCTCGATTATCTAATGAATTTAATTCTCTACACTCCTTTATTTATAGGCTTCTTCCCTTTTCTACTTTCCTTTTTAACTGTTTTTAAAAGACGCTCTAAAAGTTACCAAACAACCCTTACTTTACTCGAATGTATTAGTATTCACTTGCAAATAGGACAGTCTTTCATAAACTCTTTAACCCTAGCTTTAAAAAATCTCCCTCCAAATTCAAGTATTGATATTTCTTTTAAAAAAAATGTCATTGTGCAACAACTAAAGTCGAGAAATTGTACAATTTTTAATGAATTAACTCGAGATTTAAATACACTTTCACAGCAAAATTTAGGTAAGCAAGAACTTTTAAGCTTTATTAAATATAAATTTCAACTCAATTCAGAGCTTGAACAAAAGATAAACTTATCTTCAATACAATATAAAACTCAGTCCTGTGCTCTTATTTTCTTTTGGCTCGCCTCATTTTCATCCTTATTTCTTCAAAACCAATTTTTTCTACACTTAAATATTATTTTAATAAGCCTACTCATGATGACCCTAGGACTTCTTCTTGCAAAAAAAATGATTGTTAAAGTCAATTTTCGAATATGATAAGCCTTTTAAAGGCACTTTAAATCTCTTAATTCTTTTGCACTTTATTTTAATATGTCAAACCCTACAATAAAATTTATTCAACACCTTATTCTTTGCATAAAATCTGGAAAATCAATTTTATATGGAAAAAACTCCTGGAATGACCCATTCATCCTTAATATCCTAAATCGTAACTCCAACCTTACAAACATAGAGTATGAATTAAAAATTTTAATAGATAAAGGCCTATGCGGTTTTCCCATCCTCAAACTTCTTGAAAATCTTCACTTAAAAGCCAAAAATAAGCTTCTCTTTGAAATGGAGGGTCACTCTAAGAAAATACCTTTTTTATCCCTTATTCCCCTTTTTTTATTTCAAGTCCCCAGCCTTATTCTTATTTTCTTATACCCAATGATCTTTAATTTCATAAAGGAACTAAGTTGAAAAAAATCTTATTCAACCTATTTATTTTACTTGTTTGCCAACGTCTCCTAGCAAATATGGCTTGTGATATGAAGCTTAAAGAGAAGAAATGGCCTCTAGATTGCTTTGTGCTCCTTCAAGTCAACTCAACTAAGAAACTAGATAAAAAATACATTAATTTAGACCAATGGTGTAAAATTTATGCCCCAGAACTTTTAAATCAACCCCCTCCAAAAGCCCTTTTCACTCTTTATATGCCTAAAAACTGCTTACATATCTCTTTAAAGGCACAAGCTTATTTTAACTCCCAATCTGTCTTAAATAGTACGTTTTTGAATTCTTTTCTATAGACCTTTTTTCTTCATAAAGTTAAAAACGCTTATGTTTTTAACTAAAAATTCGCCTAAAGTTATCGGTTTTCTTGGAGAAGGACTCAACGCCAACGTTTATAAAGTTACAAAATATCAACCCAACCTTAAAGTTACAAAAATATTTGCTTTAAAAGTCTTAAAAAGACCTGAAGATTTAAATCATTTTAAAACTGAATTTGAATCTTTATTAAAAGCAAGTGGAAAACACCTTGTTAAATACCGCGGATGGGAAACTTATAAGTCCAAACCAGCACTGCTTTTAGAGTATATTAACGGTATAACCCTACAAAGTTTACTAAAACAACAAACACTAACACCTCAAGAAGCCTTATGGATTTATCAAGAAGCACACTCAGGGCTTATTGAACTCAACGATTCAGACCTTTATCATGGTGATTTAAGCCCTCAAAACATAATGATTGACCTTGATGGCAACATTAAACTTATTGATTTTGGTTTAACACATTGGCGAACTAAAAAAATCGAACTCACACCTGAATTTGCTGCCGCATCAGTTTTAAATGGCGCAAAACCCTCCTTAAAGTCAGATCTAGTCTCTTTAAAACGCATTTTTGATCCATTTAACCTTACTCACTTTAAACCCTTAACTAATAAACCTGAAAGCCTTGTAAAAAAAGTTTTAATTCTACAAAACCTCTCTTCATCTCAAACAAAAAGTCTTAAACTTATCAAACTTAAAAAACATTCTATAAATTTAAATCTTAGAAAAATACTTGCTACTATGGCTTGTTGCTTTATGATTTCTCCTGTTCCAGCTCAAAATAACATCTTTATTGAACACGAAATTTTAGTAAGAAGTACAAAATGGCTCTCTATTAAAACTTATAAAGGAGATCAGTGGTGCTTTACACCCTGCTCACTAAAGTTTAAACGAACAGGCCTTCAAACAATACAATGGAAAAGCAAAACTAAAGCAGAAACTATAAATGTTTATATAGATAAGAACCAAAAACTCCTTACTCTAAATTCAATAAATTCTTTATAACCTATAGTTGGATACATTAAAGATGTTCATACTTATAATCTAGAATTTTTTACTCTGTTTTAAAGTTTCTTTCCCTAAAAAGTATATACCATAAATTCAGCAATCAAATTAGCCATAGTATTTACAAAAATTTGATGTTTTAAATACTCTGTATTAAAAATGTTTTAAAATTCGCTTCAATCTTATTCTATACAAATTTTTAAGCTTTACATCAAAAGATTATAGAAAAAACCTCTAATACCTAAGAACACTTAAAATACACCCATATCTTGTGATTTCTTATTTTATATTAGAAACTTTATTTATGTTTGATTTTTTATATTTTATACTCGGCCTTATTCAAGGGCTCACTGAATTTTTACCTATTTCAAGCTCTGGACATCTTGCCCTAATTCAAGCTTTCTTCTCCAATGTAGAAAAAGAAAGCCTCTTAGTTGAAATCACAGCCCACCTTGGAAGCCTTTTTGCCATTGGTGTATATTACAGACAATCCCTTTTTTTACAAATCATAAGCTTTAAAAAAATTTCATTAAACCGACTTTATCCTTTATATATTCTTTTTATCTCAACTCTGCCAGCGGGCATTGTCGGATTGTTCTTAAAAAAATATATCACCCCTCTTTTTTCTAATACAAACACCATTGCATACGGATTTTTATTTACAAGTTTTGCTCTTATTTTCACTTATTTCTTTTCAAAAAAAAATACTCCTAAAAAAAATTTGCTTAACTGGCCAACACCCTTAGGAGCGCTTTTTATTGGATTTGCACAAGCCTTTGCTCTACTTCCTGGTGTATCACGCTCTGGCTTTACTATTACCGCAGGTATTTTAATGGGCTTAAAGCCTAAACAATCAGCATTCTTTTCTTTTTGTAGTGTTGCTCCACTAATATTTACAGCAGCCCTCCTTTCCTTTTACAAACTAATCTCTCATGCAGAGCGTTTAACACAGTCTGAAAATCTTTTAAATTTAGGCGTTTTACTAATTTCTTCTTTTTTCTTTGGCTGGTTAGGATTAAACTTAGTTCTTAGATTTTTAGAGAGGAATAAGCTCCATTATTTTGCTTTATACCTTATTCCACTCGCAGGTGTACTACTTATCAGGGGATGATATGAACCACGAATATGCTAAAAATTTAAAAGCTTTTGCCAATGCATTAGCATCTGACAAATTCAAATCTAATAAAGAAATAAAAGAAGAAATGGATAGACTTGGTTTGATCTATTCTGATAATGAAATAGAACGATTAAACCGTGTTCTTTTAGCTCTTCATCCTTTTGCTGATAAAATTAGATCTAAACAGAATAAAGCTAATCAAAAGGAGCTTTGTCATTAAAACGAAGAAAAATATTTTAGAACTAATCGGCAATACGCCTATTGTTGAACTTACAAAAACTGTACCTAAAAACAAACATCGCTTTTTTGCAAAACTTGAATATCTAAACCCCGGCTTAAGTGTAAAAGATAGAGTTGCCCTTGCTATTATTCAAGGTGCTGAAGCTCGTGGTGATTTAAAACCTGGTGGAACTATTGTAGAAGCTACATCTGGCAATACTGGAGTAGGTCTTGCAATGGTTGCAGCACTTAAAAACTACAAAGCTATTTTTATTATGCCTGAAAAAATGTCTATGGAAAAAAGAGCTACACTCACAGGCTATGGAGCTAAACTTGTTCTCACCCCCAACGAAGTAGCCCCCGATGATCCAAGGTCTCATTATTCTGTTGCTAAAAAAATTGCAGCCCAAACTCCTGGAAGCTTTTATACAAATCAATTTCACAATATGGACAACCCTACACAACATTATAAAACCACAGGCCCTGAAATTTGGGATCAAATGGAGGGCAATGTTGATCTTTTTGTAAGTGGCGCTGGAACAGGCGGAACTATCTCAGGCGTTGGTAAATTTTTAAAAGAAAAAAATCCTAATATTAAAATTGTATGTAATGATCCTGTGGGAAGTATTCTGTATGATTTATTCTATCATAAAAAAATCCGAACTCCTCCTAGCCCTTATCAGGTTGAGGGAATTGGTGAAGACATAATGCCTAGTTGTTTACAGTTTAATTACATTGATGATTTTATACAGGTAAACGACAAAGAGGCCTTTACATTATGTCGAAAGCTTACAAGAAAAGAAGGTATGATGGTTGGCCCATCTTCTGCTTCAGCTCTTGCTGGAGCTATTAAGTATTCAGAAAAATTAGAAAAATCCTCAAATATTATAGTAATGTTTGCTGATAATGGAGCAAAGTACTTAAGCAAAACTTTCAATGATGAGTGGTTAAAAGAACATAGGATTATTTAGTATGAAGAAAACGCCCAATACATGGAATTTAAAAAACTTTGGTTTCTCAACTCGAGCTATTCATGCAGGACAAGAGCCAGATCCTACAACCGGCGCTATTATGACACCTCTTTATCTTACATCTACATATGTTCAGTCTTCTCCTGGCGTTTTTAAAGATTATGAATACTCCCGAACATCTAACCCAACTAGACGTGCTTATGAAGATTGTCTTACAAATCTTGAAGAAGGTTTTAAAGGATTTGCTTTTGCTTCAGGTTGTGCGGCAATGACTACTACTATGCATTTACTCAAATCTGGCGATCATGTTGTTGCTGGTGATGATATGTATGGTGGAACATTCAGGCTTTTTGATAAGGTTATTAGAAATAATGGAATCGATTTTTCTTTTATCGATTTAACTAACCTTTCTAATTTAGAAAGGTATGTAACTTCAAAAACAAAAATGATCTGGATTGAAACTCCAACAAATCCAACTTTAAAACTTGTAGATATTAGCGCAGTAAGTGCTTTTGCAAAATCAAAAAATATTTTAGTCGTAGTAGACAATACTTTTATGAGCCCCTATTATCAAAAACCTTTAACACTTGGTGCTCATATCAGTCTTCACTCAACAACAAAGTTTATTGGCGGTCATAGTGATTTAATTGGTGGTGCTGTTGTTGTTAAATCCGAAGAGCTAGCCGATCACTATCAATTTCTTACAAATTCTTTAGGAGGCATAGCTTCTCCATTTGATAGCTATATGGCCATGCGATCTTTAAAAACCTTGCCCCTTAGAATGGATGCTCACCAAAAAAATAGCATTCAAATTGCTAAATTCTTAAGCTCTCATGATAAAGTTGATAAAGTTATTTATCCAGGTCTTGAGTCTCACCCACAACACACTCTAGCGAAAAAACAAATGACCGGTTTTGGTGGGATGATCACTTTTTTTCTAAAGGGCAATTTAACCGAAGCTAGAATAGTCTTAGAATCTATGCAAGTCTTTAGTCTTGCTGAAAGCTTAGGTGGAGTTGAATCTCTAATTGAACATCCTTCAATTATGACCCATGCATCCGTTCCTTTAAGTACAAGAACAAAGCTTGGAATCACTGACTCTTTAATAAGATTATCTGTTGGCACTGAGGATTTAAAAGATCTTTTAAATGACCTTAAGACTTCTCTTAATAAAATTTAATTATCGCCTATACCCTTAGCAGCTTTATAGATTCAAGTTTGACATTAAGTTTTCAAACTTGATATGACTTTACCTTCTTAATCTTGTTTATTATTGCAAACAACCCATGGCCCGGTAGCTCAGTTGGTAGAGCAGAGGACTGAAAATCCTTGTGTCGGCGGTTCAATTCTGTCCCGGGCCACCACTTTTCCCATTGGTCTAAATAAGAAAGCTTTTAAAAAATCAACATAACCTGGTTTTTAATTTAATAGCTATCTAGATTTTATATTAATAAATGGCATAGAGTTTCCAAACATTTGTTGTGGAAGTTTACCATCCCATTTTTGAACAGCCTCATAGTCAACTAAGCCTTTATTTTGACTTAAAGCTTTTGAACGGATGGTCATACTCTGTGCTTCAGCTTTAGCTGCAATAATTTTTTGAGTAGCTTCTTCTTTAACCTTCACAGTTCTATTCTGAGCTTCTTTAGCCTGCTCAACCGCAATAACTTTTAATTTTACAGCTTTTTCAAACTGATCATCAAAATCCATATCATTTAATTCAATAGACATAAGCTCTATTCTCTTTTTACCTAACTCAGACGTAAGTTTTTTAGAAACTTCATCTGTAACTCTTTGCCTTTCTTCAATTAACTGAACAGCAGTATACTTTCCAGTAACTTCTTTAATATTTCCTTCTAAAACTTGTTTTACAAGAACCGCCACCCAATAAGGACCAACATCTTTATAGATATTATGAATTTCATGAGCTACAGGCCTAATATTTACAGTATAAATAATCTCAACCACCTGAGCATCTTTGGAGTAACAGCTTGAACGCCCTTCAAATTTTACCTCTCTAACGCTAAGCACTTTCATTTTTGTAGTAAGAGGGTTGTAAAAATAAACACCCTCCTCTAAGGGCTCTCCAACAACCTTACCAAATCTTGTTTTCACACCACGATTACCTGTGTCCACAACTTTAAACCCACACGATGTTAAAAAAAATGTTAGCGCTATTACCAATATTAACTTCATAATTCCTCCCAGTAAAAAAGCTCATCTTACATAAATTTAATCAATTGCAAAGGGGACTTGCGCTGCATAAGATATAGCCTTACACTCAAACTACCTTTAGATTGCCCTTAATATGATAAATTCATCACAACTTATTCCCATTCTGCTGAATCTTACAGCTGCTTTTATAAGTGCTTTTGGGCAGTATCTTTACAAAATAGGCTCAACTAAGCTTGGAATAGAACCTATTTATAAAAATTATCATATCTTTTCTGGAATTTTCCTCTTTACTATTGTTATGGTTTTATTCCTAACAGCATTTAAACTTGGAGGTAGACTTTCTATAACCTACCCCATTTACGCCACCACCTTTGTTTGGGGCAGTTTACTTGGCGTGTGTTTTGATAAAGAACCCTGGAATTATGGACAAGCCTCAGGTTTGTTTTTGATTTTCCTAGGGATTTTATTAATTGCAACCTTAAGTCCTGAGTAATCTAAAAAATTCTAAACTGCTTTCTTTAAAATACCCTTCCTTTAGTAGTATGTTTTTTTTAAAGCACATAAAAGAGTCTTATGATTTTAAGATAAACTTATATCACCACCAAATTTAAATTTATAATTACCAAATTTTCACTCTATCTTTTTTAGCTAAAAACATTTTATCCCCAGTTTTACAAGAAAAAGCCTCCATAAATCCAACCTGATGCTTAACCTGTTCATTGACTCTTGCCTTAGGAAGTGAATGAGTATCTGTTTTAATTCTTAATTTTTTAGCCCCAGGAGTTGCAACGCTACACCATGAACGCCCATACTGTATAAAAAATTCCCTTTTCTTTTTAACATCACCTTCTCCCCTTGGAAAAGCTGCATTATATGAAGTTGTTAGGCCAACAAGATCGCCAATATTTTCCCCTAATGTAAGTCTACCATTATGACCTATTTTATCAAATTGAGCGACAAGCTTATCCCCCCTTTTCTTAAATTCATTTAAATCTTGTTTAGTCATCCAGGGTCTTAAACGACCTTTATAATCAAATTTAGAACCTTGATCATCTATACCATGACCAAGCTCATGACCTATTACCATTCCAATTGCACCAAGGTTTATATGATCCTCTAAATTTTGATCGTAAAAAGGATACTGTAAAATCCCAACTGGCATTACAAATTTGTTTGCGCTTGAAGAATAGTAGGCATTCACCATTAACGGCCCCCAGCCCCAGGTTTTATTGCTTTTTTTCTTACTAAAACTTTTTATAGCTTTTTTATTCTCTAAACTTGTTCTAAGCTTTTTATTTGCTATATAATCTGTAGCAGAATAATCACCAGCAGGAACAAAATCCCATTCTTTTTTATTATTTGGTCTAACTACCTGCAAAAAAGCTTTCTTCATTTTATATTTAGCATTTTTTTTCCCCTCAAAACTTAACCATGTGTTTTTAGTAAGACTATCTTTTAAAGATTTTCTTATTTTACTAACCAATTTTAAGAATTTCTTTTTAGAAAACTTCCCAAATAATTTTGAATACAGCTCATAATCAAGCTCTTTCATAAAAGAACTTTTAACATAATTAGTGCATACTTCCTTAAGTTCAGGCCTTGTCTTTGGTCCTCCTAAAAATTTATTATTAAATGCAAATTTTTTCTTATAGTATTTAACATAACCATAATCCATTTCCTTAGATAAGGCCTGATATAAATAAACTGATTTTAACTGCTTAAGACTATACTTAGATAAAGCTTTTTTCATAAAATTATAGTTTTTAGGAATCATATTTCTAATTAAAGTTTTTTTAGGTATTTTGTTTAAAAAAGGTTCTAACTTAAATTCTGGATATTTAGATAACAACTCTTCTTTAGAGATCTTACTAGGCGTTGTCCAAATAACTCTCCACTCTTTTGGTGTTGGATATGTTTGATCAAATTCTTTTTCAAAAGAAATCACTAAATCCGCTCTAACTACAGCAGTATCCACATTAATCTCTTTAAAAAACCTTATTAAAAGCTGCCTATAGTTTTTTATTAATTTCTTATTTTGATAATAACTTCTTTCTGGCAACCCTCTTAAATCTTGCACTAAAAACAAATCTTTCACTTTTGGATTCTGCTGATTGCTACCAGAACCAAAGTCTAAAAAAGCAAACTCACTTGTTCCTACTTTTGAACCTAAAAATTTTTGAAACTCATCATGCGTCTTAATCTTTAAAACTTCATCAACAACACGTTTAACTTCATTTTTTTCAGCTAAAGCCCTTGCCTGAGTGTTCATACATGCTGAAAAAATATCACTAAGTTCAACCTCACCTTTTGTTTTATTTTCTTGATTTAAAAGCCCTATTAAATATTTTTTTTTACTCTCCAACAACCGCTCTGCAGAATCAGAAAAAGAAAATGTATGAGATGTCCTGTCATCTCTTAGTTTAAAAGACTCTCTAACCTTAGAACAGGTGTATTTATAAAAATCATCACAAGGATTTACTTTTTTATTTACAAGAAACTCTCTACGCTCAGGAATCTTGCTTGATGGAACAACCCCAGCTCTTGCCAATAAGGATATAAATACAAATATAAAAAATACTATTTGAATCATTAAAACTCTCTCCTTTTTAACAAAAACACTACCCTAACAAAAGTTATTTCACAAAAACTTAACAAAAAAATATACCTTATCAGCCAACAACAATTGCTCTAAAAACATACGTGGGTTTTTAATATAAAAAGCCCTTTATATAATTTGATCACAAACAACTAAAATCTAGACTGTTCTTTGAGCACACCCCGTATACTCACTTAAAGGTCTAACTATTCTATTATCTAAAGCCTGCTCCATAATATGTGCTGACCAACCCGTAATTCTACTCATTACAAAAATTGGAGTAAACATATCAATTTCAAAACCCATCATATAATATGCCGGCCCTGCAGGAAAATCTAAATTTGGATAAATATTTTTTTTAGAAATCATGACATCTTCTAAAACTTGAGAAATTTCAATCCATTTAGGTTCTCCCACAAAATCAGCCATTTTCTTAGCATATTTTTTCATTGTAGGAACCCTTGAGTCACCACTTTTATAAACTCTGTGACCAAAACCCATCACTTTACGTTTTTGAACCAATGCTTTTTCCATCCACTCTTTAGCACTAGAAATTTCGCCTACTTCTTTTAAAACATACATAACCTGCTCATTTGCCCCACCATGTAGTGGACCTTTAAGAGCACCAATTCCACCCACCACTGCAGAATAAATATCTGATGTTGTTGATGTGATCACACGTGCTGCAAAGGTTGATGCGTTAAAAGAATGTTCAGCATATAAAATCAAAGACACATCAAAAGCCTTAACAACTTCTGGGGCAGGAACCTCACCAAAACACATTTTAAAAAAATTCTCAGATATACAAAGCGTCGGATCTGGAGCTAGGACACTTTTACCATGCTTAAGCCTATAAGATGCTGCAATCATTGTTGGAATTTTTGCAAGAAGCATTGTTGCCTTATCCATGTTTATTTTAACAGAATCATCCCAAGTTCTTTTGTCTTCAGATCCTAAAATACTCACGCCGGTTCTTAAAATATCCATTGGATGAGCACTCATATTCATGGCCTTAAAAGCATTTAAAACTGCGTCAGGTATTGCTCTATATGATCTTTCTTTATCTTTAAATATCCTTAACTCTTCTTTAGTTGGCAACTCGCCCTTCCAAAGTAAAAAAGCCACATCCTCAAAAGTACATTTTTCAGCAAGATCTTGAACAGAATATCCACGATAAGTTAGTGAGTTTGTTTCCGGCATAACCTTTGATACCTTAGTCGTATCAATAACAACCCCTTCTAATCCTTTTTTCACATTCACTTGATGTTTAAACATACACCCCCTCCTTAATTCTAATTGTTGCTCTCTAAAGAAAAATTAAAAATTTCTTTATCAAATTTACTGTATTCTTCATATTCAACCAATTCATACAATCTTGATCTACGCTGCATTTTATTAAGTAAATGCGTTTGAGTTCCTTTTTCTTTAATTTCTCTTAAAGAATTTTCAACATGATACATTGCAAGCCTTAAAGTTGTAACAGGATAAATCACCATATTATAACCTAAGCTTTCAAGCTGCTCTTTTGATAAGATCTTTGATTTTCCAAATTCTGTCATATTAGCTAAAAGGGGAACGTTAATTGCTTTTCGAAAGGCTTTAAAATCTGATTCATCTTTCATAGCTTCTGGAAAAATCATATCAGCACCAGCCTTAACATAGGCTTTAGCTCTCGCAATAGCAGCCTCTAAGCCCTCACTTGCCCTAGCATCTGTTCTTGCTATTAGGATAAAATTAGAATCACGTTTTGCATCTGATGCTGCCTTAATCTTATAACACATTTTTTCAACAGAAATTAAAAGCTTATTGTCTAAATGACCACAGCGCTTAGGGTTTACTTGATCTTCAATATGACAACCTGAAATCCCTAAATCTTCTAACTCTTGAACGGTTCTAGCCACATTCATTGACTCACCAAAACCTGTATCAATATCGATTATAGTTGGAAGATTTGTAACTCTTGAAATCTGGCGACCTCGATTTAAAACTTCAGTTAATGTTGTTATTCCGATATCTGGATAACCTAAATCATTTGATAAAACAGCGCCTGAAATATACACACCATCAAAACCGATATCTTCAATTAACTTAGCAACTAATGGGGAAAAAGCCCCTGGGTACCTTAAAAGTTTCCCAGAAGCTAGATTTTTTCGTAACTTTTTTCTTTTTTCTTCATGAGACACTTTAGTGTTTAACATTAAAAAATACCTCTTGCATCTCTTTTACAACTTACTAAGCTTTGTGGATCAAGCTCTACATTTAATTGCCTAAGTTCATCTGCGCTTAAATTTTCTAAGTTTTGAACTAAATCTAAAAACCTTTTTTGCTCTTTTAAAGAAACAACACCACTTGTTAAAGTTTTAAACTTACCAACGTACTCAGTTCTTGTAAAAGGTCTTGCTCCTGCTGGGTGAGCGTTGGCTAAAGCTTTCTCAGCCTCATAAACAGTTCCATCTTCCATGGTGATTACAGCCTTACCACCAAAAGCTTTTTTGTTTGGATCTGGATTATGGTAACGCTCAGTCCATTTAGCATCTTCAACAGTGCTCACTTTATGCCACAGCGCTACGGTTTCTGGGCGCTTTACTCTTTCAAAGGCATAGGAGTCCATATGATGCCAAATACCATCTTCTAAAGCCACTGCAAAAATATACATAATCGAGTGATCTAATGTTTCACGTGAAGCTTTAGGGTCCATTTTCTGTGGATCCCCAGAGCCTGTGCCAATGACATAATGTGTATGGTGACTTGTGTGAAGAACAATAGATTTCACTTTTGTAAGATCTGGAATCTGTTTTCTCATATTAAAAGCCAAATCAATTAATGCTTGGGATTGATATTCAGCCGAATGCTCTTTAGTATACGTTTCTAAAATAGCTCGTTTAGCCTCACCTTTTTCTGGCAACATCACCTCATAAAAACCCTCTTTTCCATCAAGCATATAAGCAATGACTGAATCTTCACCTTCATAAATTGGAGAAGGGGCCCCTTCACCCCTCATAATTCTATCCACTGCCTCAACAGCTAACTTTCCAGAATGTGCGGGAGCATAAGCTTTCCAGCTAGAGATTTGACCTTTTCTAGATTGACGTGTTGAAAAAGAAACATGCACGGCTTGTTGAATAGCTTGATACACTCTTTCAATGGAAAGCCCTAACATAGTTCCAATTCCTGCAGCAGAGGCCGGACAAAGATGAGCAATGTGATCTTTTTTGTGCTTATGAAGACAAATACCTTTTACTAAATTTACTTGAACTTCGTAGGCTGTAGCTAATCCACGAAGTAAATCTTTACCATTTTTTTTCAACTTTTGAGCCGTTGCTAGTAATGGGGGAATATTATCGCCAGGATGAGAGTAATCTGCAGCCAAAAAAGTATCGTGCATATCAAGCTCTCTTACAGCTGTGGCATTAGCCCAAGTAGCCCATTCAGGTGAAAAACCTTGATCATTTGCCATACCAAAAACTGTTGCACCACCTTTTACCGGGTGACACAATGCCATACTTCTTGCGTTAGCAACAGGACCTCTATTGATTGCAGCCATTGCAACAGCAGCATTATCAATAATTCTGTTTATAATCATATTTTTTACAGTATTTTCAACAGCAACACTGTCTATAGCCATCTCAGATATTTTCCAAGCCAGCTCCTCTTTTCTTGGTAAAACCTCTTTTGAAGGATAAACGCGAACCTTATGTACTTTCATATGAGTAAATCTCCTTGCTTTAGTCCTTTTAGCCCTCATGAATAAAAAATGTCACTATGCACAGGGAAATAAACTTTGTTAAATACACTAGCTCACCTTTTAAGCTGAAACCGACGGCATAATATACATAAACTATTAGCTTTATTAAAGTTTTTTACTACAAGAATAATTTTAACAGCACCTAAAACTAAGCTGTTCGTAACCTAAAAAATAGTAGAAAAACTACATTATAATACACGACAGCAAGAGCTTTGAGGGTAAAAATTTATACTCAAGTTAACTAAAATTAAAAACATTCTTCTTACTTATTTTTCTTCCTACATTTTTTCCCAAAAACTTTAGCCTCTTCAATAGCAAGCATCTTAGAAAGATCCATATCCTCTAAGTTAAAAGATTTCATCTTTTCTTTAAAAATATCTTTGGCTTTTAATTCAGGAATTTTAGTTTGAATAAACTCTTGAATATCTAATAGTTTTTTAACTTCTTTCGTACTGTAAAATGAAATGGCATCACCCTTTGCAAAGCCTCTTCCTGTGCGACCAATTCTGTGTACATAGTTTTCTGCATCATCAGGAAGATCGTAATTGATAACATGAGTAATTCCTGGAAGATGAATCCCCCTAGCACTTATATCCGTTGCAATAAGAACACCTTTTGTAGAACTTTTAAAAAATTCAAGATTTTTCTCCCTATCTTTTTGCTCCATTCCACCATGTATGTTCACAGCATAAATCTCATTGGCTATTAGATGTTTAAGAACTCGCTCAACTCGAACCTGTGTTCTTACAAAGATAATTATTTTTGAATCAATAATTTCTTTAATAAAATTAACAAGTAAATATCTTTTCTCATCCATTTCAACCTTAGTGACAAAATGAGATATATTTTGTGAAACTAAGTTCTCTGGAGAAACTTGAATACGCATTGCATTTGAATTTATTTGTGAATACGCTAGTTTCTTAATCTTAGGGTTGATGGTAGCTGAGAAAAAAAGTGTTTGATGACGATTTGGAAGTTCCATTTTAATATTCTTAATATCTTTAATAAAACCAAGATCAAGCATATGATCGGCTTCATCTAAAACAAGAGTTCTTGTTCTTAAAACACTGATAAAACCTTGTGAGATGAGATCAAACATTCTTCCTGGAGTAGCAATAAGAATATCAACCCCTCCTACAAGCTGTTTGATTTGAGGATCTTGATCCACACCTCCATAGATAGCATAACTTGTAACCTTAGTGTTCTTAGAAAGCTGAGAAAAAATCTTTCCTATTTGTTTTGCCAATTCTCTTGTTGGAACAAGCACTAAACACTTTGTATCTTTAATTTTAGATTTAAATCTTTTTTGTTGTAAATCATTAATTATAGGAATAGCAAAGGCTGCAGTTTTCCCAGTACCTGTTTGTGCAATGGCGAGCACATCCTCACCGTTCATTATAGAAGGAATCACTTTAAACTGAATGTCTGTTGTGCGGTGAAAACCTATAGCCAAAAGATTTTCTTTAAGTTCATCTGAAATACTATATTTTTCAAATTTCATACTAAAGGTTCCACAAAAATACTAGATAGTTTAAGTTATACAATTAAATCCAAAAAAAAAGAAAGCATAAAAAAATAGAATATAAAGTGTTAAGCTTAAAAAACAAATTATGAATCTGGCAAGTAAAATTAATATTAAAACGGTTTTATCCTAATCTTAAGGTGAATTTAACTGCTTTAATAAGATGAAAAACCTCAACATTAAATTCCTAAATCTAGAAAAAAATTAACTCTCTAATCCTATTGGTGCATCTGTAATTTAAATACCTGATAAAAGAAAAATCTATAAATAAAAAAACCTCGCTAAACCAGATTTTAAAAAGCCTTTCTCAGCTCAAATTAAGTAAAAAAATTATAATAGCTCTGCCTCAAGGTGATAAACACCACAAAACCCAAGCGAACTTGTAAGGTTACAGAATTATGAGACATAGGGCGGGAAAGTTTTTAAGAAATATTTGATAATGCATACAACTTAACTCTTGTTAATGGTGGCTCAACTAGACATGTTATTACTATGGACAGTATGTTTTCTTATGTAGCTAAAGCTAACCCTAACATCTCTGACTGGGATACTTCTAAGATTACTAAAAAAATGACTATTCCAGGTTTTAATAGGATTTTATGTAGACCTGCTTTATACTGACAATAAGATAAAGAAGAGAGAAAAAAGTAAATTTATGTGAATTAATTCATCATTAATAACGCCGAAATAGATTTAGAGTCCCTCCAAATTTAAGAATAATTTTTCTTAAGGGGGTCTCTGTAATATCCAATAAATTTTTTTGTGTTTTTACGTTCTTAACAAGTTTCTTACCTATTTCTTCTACTTACTCCTTAGGATGCTTAATCCTAGTTTACTGTTAAACAGTTACACAATTTATAGACCCTTTATCTTTTTTATTATCAAGAGTCACTTTTAAACTTTTTAACCAAAACACTCACTATCTCAGGATTTAACAACGTAGATGTGTCACCAAATTCAATTTCACCATTTACGATTTTACGAATAATTCTTCTCATAATCTTACCTGATCTTGTTTTTGGAAGCTCTGGAACCTGAATAATTCTACTAAGCTTACAAATAGCTCCCATCTCTCTTACAATCAATGCGTTTACTTGTGCTAACAACTCACTATTTTTTTTTACAAAATTCCCTACTACAAAAGCTATCAAACACTGACCCTTAATATTATGAAAAGCTCCTACAACGCAAGCCTCTATAATCAATCCATAATCTGTAATTATATCCTCAACTTCAGCTGTACCTATACGATGGCCTGAAACATTTACCACATCATCTACTCTACCAATAATTTTATAAAAACCACTTTCATCCCTTTTTGCCCCATCCCCTGTGAAGTAATAATTCTTATGTGTTGAAAAATAAGTTTGAATAAATCTTTTATGATCACCAAAAATAGTTCTCGCCATTCCCGGCCAAGGACGATCAATGCACAAATGCCCCTCTTGAGTGCCTGTTAAAACATTACTCTTTTCATCTAAAATTACAAGATGCACCCCAGGAAGCGGACTTGTTGCGCAACTTACCTTCTCAACCGTCACTCCAGCAAGGTTAGATATCATCACACCACCTGTTTCTGTTTGCCACCACGTATCTACTATTGGACATTTTCCCTTTCCGATCTCTTTTTTATACCACTGCCATGCCTCTTCATTAATAGGCTCTCCAACAGACCCTAAAACTTTTAAAGAATCTAAAGAAAATGGCTCCACAAAAGAATTACCACAAGCCTGAAGGGCTCTAATTGCAGTGGGCGCTGTATAAAAATGTGTAACTTTATACTTATCAATAGTTTTCCAAAACCTTCCAGCGTCAGGCCATGTAGGAACACCTTCAAAAACCACCTGAGTTACTCCACTAAGCATAGGTCCATAGACCATATAAGAATGTCCCGTAATCCATCCAACATCAGCAGTGCACCAAAAAATATCCTCTTGCATATTCATTTGAAAAACATTTTTAAATGTTTCATTAGCCCATACCATATACCCTGCAACCGTATGAACCAGCCCCTTAGGCTTACCTGTTGAACCTGATGTATATAAAACAAATAAAAAATCTTCAGCACCCATAGGTTCTGCAGGATAAGCCTGCGTTTGTGTATTTATAATATCATGAAAATAATAGTCTTGATCTTTTACCATTGAAATTTCTTCTCTTGAATGTTGCCAGACTAAAACTTTAATTTTAATCAATGACTCTTTTACAGCTTCATCAACAGTTTTTTTAATTGGTATAAGCTTATCTCCTCTATACCCTGAATCGTTAGTAATTATAAAGTCTGCGTTACAGTCTTTTATACGATCCCTTAATGCTTTTGCTGAAAAGCCACCAAAAACCACAGAGTGCACAGCACCTATTCTTGCACAGGCTAACACTGAAAAAATAAGTTCAGGAATCATCGACATGTATAAACAAACCACATCACCTTTTTTAATCCCTTGATTAACCAAAGCTTCTGAAATTTGACAAACTCTCCTATGAACCTGTTTATATGTGTATACTTTTTGTGTATCTTTAGGATTATTTGGTTCAAAAATTAAAGCTTTCTTATCAGGATAAAGATCCACATGCCTGTCTAAAACATTTTCTGTTATATTTAAGACACCATCTTCAAACCATTTCATGTCTACATTTTTAAAACCTCCAGATTGAATAATCTCTGGAGCTTTATGCCATCTATATTTTTTTACTATTTTAGCCCAGT
Organism: Bdellovibrionales bacterium; assembly: GCA_965205945.1. GTDB lineage: Bacteria > Bdellovibrionota > Bdellovibrionia > Bdellovibrionales > UBA1609 > JALZUR01. Next base: position 647,220 of record CBDBIB010000001.1, read on the forward strand.
ATTCCTTCGGGTTTTTAATTGCGCTTATGTAGGCACTATTATAGTCATTTTGTGTTTTAATCAACATACCACACACCCTATCTTTAAAATCGCTTTAACTCTTTATGCCCACATACATTAAAAGCACTACACATAAAATATATCAATCTAATTTGCGAAAATCTTTAAGAATCTTCCATATTATTTTCTCTAAAAAAACTTTAAAGATTTTTAAAAATGTGATATAAAAAAAATACTATTCACTATAAAAATAAAATTATTTCTTATTTAACACATTCCATTCTCTCCATGAGCTTATATTTTTAATATTTATATAGCCTTTAGTTTCTAAGTACTCTTTAACCCGACCAGATCTACGACCACTTTCACAAAATACTAAAATTTCTGATTCTTTTATAGGAAATTTTTCTTCAAATTTTGTAACGACTTCCTCCATATCAATATGAACGCTCCCCGGAGCAGGGTTTTCTTTAATTTCTAAAAGCGTTCTAACATCAACCCCAACACTCACTCAAACTCCTTTAAAGACATCATAGTTTTTTATTCTTATGCAATTAAAAATTATCTTTAAAACTTAATTTTTTCAAACTAAACTTCTAAATTTAAAAACTTCATTATACAGTAGATAAATATATTAGCATTCCAGCCATAACAACATTTTCAAACAAACTCACCGCTCCTAATGGAACATCAATCTTAGAGCCCATACAAGCACATGAAAAGCTTCTTTTTTTTATAAACTTTTGATAAACTATACCCGTTCCAGTTAAAAAAAGAACACCCGCTGAAATCACATTTATCTGATTAATTCTAAGATTTGCTAACAAATAAAAACCCAAACCTAATTCAAAAAAAGGATAAATGTAGCCTATGGGATTAAAAACTTTAGTTAAGGGATCATAATTTTTAAACCCTTGCACAAAACCTTTTAAATCAATTAATTTTAAAAAAGCTAGGAAAATAAAGCTGCAGCCCATAAATAAACCCATAGAAAAAGACTTTGAAAGTAACAGCGACATCATTAAAGACAACAACACAATAATAAAAAGTGGAAAATATTTTTTAATACTCAAGTTCTTTTTTTTATTTTCTTTTAATTTACAGCATTCTTTCATTTTTAACCCTTTAAACAAAAATCTTAACTGCTAAATAAGAAAAAAAGAAACCTATTACCCATAACGCTGCTGCAACAAACACCATAATTGTAGATATTTTTCTACCTGTTGCACAAGCTCTAGCCTCATTGGGATCTAAAGGGCATAATGTATTTTGATTCAAGTACAACATAAACGCTGAAACTAATATTAAACCTCCAGAAACCAAAAAAACTAAACTCTTGTATTCTGAAAACCAAGTAATTTGTGGAAAAACACCTATTAGCCCTGCAAATGAAGCTCCAAATCCTAAAAAAACTAAGAATGTTGGCAAAGCACAACAAAAAATAGTTCCTACTGAAGCAAATAAACTTAAATAAGAAACCAAAAGGCTTTTATTTTTCATTTTTAACTGTTCTCTATATCTACTGAAACCACACTAAACCCTGATTTTTTAATAATTTTACTAATTGCTTTTTTGGAAAGCTCCTTTCCTTTTTTAAACGTTATAGTAATTAACTTAATATCTAAATCAATCATCACAGTTTTTACTTCTTTTTTTGCCTTAAATTTTTTCTCTAAACTATTTGAACAAAAAGCACAGACCATTCCATTCACCTTAGCCTTAGCAACTTTTCCAACACCACTGGCAACAGATAACTGTAGGCCTAGCACCATAACTGCCATTACTTTTAATAAAAACTTCATTTTTTTTCTCCTCCTATAAGGTTTATTTTTAATTAATATCTAACCATAAAATTTAAACTTGATTGACCTTTTAAACTCTGCCCCACTTCCCAAAGAAAATTCTTATAAAAAAACCGAAGTGTTGGGATATAAGCATGCCCCTTAAGCTTATTTGAAACATTAACTCTAAAAATAACCCATGAATTTAAATCTTTAAAATTTGCTACATATGGGGCAAAACCAATCCCAAAACCTAAGGTCTTATCTAAAATATCTAAGGAACTCCTTAAAGCCCTATATTCTATGTATTTTACTGCAATATAAAACTTTCGAGTCTCATAATCCATCTGAAAACCAAGCCTTATAAAAGTTGCACTTTCATTAGTAGAGTTAATCTCATATCTTCCTGGACCTCCATAAACATAAATATTCCCCTGTGCAGCTAAAAAATTCCATCTTTTTATCAATAAACCTAAATGTAAACTCTCATAAGCCCTGTCTTCCTTAAACTTTTCAACTACCACACCAGTTCCAAGCCACCATCGAGGCGAATATATCAATGAAAGCTTATTGTGAGTAGGTAAGAGATGCACCATCAAAGCTGTGCCACCTTCATAGGATACTGGATGCCCATAAGCACCCGCCATTGCAAATAAAACTCCTAAAAATATACACCTTATGCCCATGCCATAACTCACCTTCTTATATATATACGATTCATATCTTAATTTTGTGACTTTAAAAAAACCTACCCCATATGTCACAAATTAACTATAATAATCGTATTAAACTAAGAGGTATAGCATTTGAATGATTTAAGCGACGAAGAGCTTATGCTTAACCTAACAAGAGGAAGCCAAAAAGCATTCTCTGTTCTATATTTCCGACATAAAGGACGACTTATGACTTATTTAATCACTAAAACTAAATCATTAACTAAGGCAGAAGATCTTTTTCAAATTGTCTTTGAAAAGCTTTACACTAAATCTCACCTATTTAAAAATACTTATAAATTTCTTCCTTGGTTTTTTACTATTGCACACAACACTTTTCTTGACTCTAAGCAAAAAAAAACTGAAACCTTAGGCGCTCTAAAGGAACAAATTGATAAGAGAAACCATATTTATGCCCACACCCCTAAGATAGATTTAAGCTCTCTATCCTTAAAACAAAAAACTGCAATGGAATTAAAATACTGGCAAGATCATGACTATACTACTATTGCAAAAAAAATGCACACCAGTGAACAAAATGTTCGAAAGCTTATTTCTAGAGCACTATTAAAAATCAAAACAAATCTTAAACAAGAGAATAAATGAATAATTTAAAAAATGAATACTACGATTTTATTAAAATTTCTAAGCTTAAAGCCAATACAAACTCTCTTGATAAAATCGTTTTAAGTAGATCAAAAAAAGTCATCACTCCCTCTAATTTATATATAACAATTAAATATTCTCTTTTATTTTGTGCTTCTATTTTTTTTAGTTTACTGGTTTGCCCACAGTTTGGACTAGGCCTTCGAAACAAATACCCTTTGTTCAATCACTTTTTCCATCAAAATCAGATTATTTGCGCTCTTTATTGTGCTACAATTTTTTTTTTAAGCACTCATTTTTTAGTTTATATGGGGCTTAATCGCTTTGAAAAAATCGTACTACATAAAAAAAATCCTTTTCTTCCAGTGATTACTTTTTCTGTAAGCTTTGGAGGGTTTATGTTTTTTAGTAATAACATTGTCACAAAACCGGATCTAAGCTTTACCCTAGTTTGGTCTATATTTATCCTAATAAGCTATTTAGCTTTTCATCAATTAAATCTTAAAAGGTTAGTCCCTGACCAAAACAATTGTATCTAGTAGGCTTTAAACCACCACAACCCATCAAAGATCTACACCAGCAAGCTTTATACTAGCTCTAAAGCAAAAGCTTTTATCTTTAATGCTTATATAAATTTTACCAGCATATGCACCTGACTACATTAACAGGGTATTTTAGACACATCAGTCTTAAAGTATCCTAAAAACCTACGAGAATTTGATCAAATTTTTAAAGATGATGACGCTTGCTTGGCTTTTCTTAAGGAGCAGCGTTGGGGTAAAGACTTTAAATGCCAGGCCTGTGGCAACAACACATACTGGTTAATTTCAACTAGACTTTGCAAATGTAAAACTTGTCTTTTTGCAAATTCAGTCAAAGTTGGTTCTATTTTTGAGCCCTCAAAACTTCCGATTAAAACATGGTTCTATGCAATCTGGTGGATCACTGCACAAAAAAACTGGAGTAAGCGCACTAAGCCTTCAAAGAATTCTGGGTCTAGGAAGTTATGGAGCAGCCTGGCTACTTCTACATAAAATTCGAAACGCTATGGTCCATGGAGACTAGAGTCTTTTACGTGGAGAGGTTGAAGTTGATGAAGCTTTTATTGGTGGTTTTAGGTCTAAAAAGCGCGGTAGAGGAGCCGAAGGCAAAGAGCTTGTGGTGATTGCAGCTGAGTGCTCAGGAAAAAAGCGAGTTAGCAGAATCAGAATTCAAAGAGTTCCTGATGCTTCTACTATTTCTATGAAATTTTTTAATAAGTCATATACTCTATACATATTGTATATTTCGGATAAAAAGCTTAACAATTAGAGGAAATTAAATAGTTTTTTAGCTCTAATTCTACATTTTTATTTTCATTTAAAATCTGTGCTTTTGTATGAAATGCCGATAAGGAGGATTATGTTACTATTTCTGCTTAAAACCACATTATTTTTGATTTGACCTGCTGATTTTAACTATGGTGCTTAAGTGTAAATTTCTTTATAACATAAAAATGTTGCAAAATAGTTACGTTTAATTAACAAGATTTTCTTATTTAAATAATAACTCTATACAAATAAATATTTAAAAAAAACTTAAAGAATATCGCTTTAAATATTATTTAATTTTATATAATACATATGCTGTATCTTAATAACTTTTAAACTTAGATGCTGGTTAAAATAACAGCTATGATAAATAAAGATATTTAAATCTAAGCTTTAAAAAAAGAATATTAAATATTAAATATTTTTAAAGTAAATTCTAAAGCAGTCCTTATTTTTAATAATAAAAATTTTATTGAAAATAATAATTTTAAAAAAATAAAGTCTAAACTTTTATAATTAAATACTTTTAAACTTAAATATAATTTTAAAATAGACGTAGTAACATAATCCTCCTTATCGGCATCTCATACAAAAGCACAGATTTTAAATGAAAATAAAAATGTAGAATTAGAGCTAAAAAACTATTTAATTTCCTCTAATTATTAAGCTTTTCATCCGAAATATACAATATGTATAGAGTATATGACTTATTAAAAAATTTCATAGAAATAAGTGTGAAAGCTTTAACTTTCTTCACAATTTTACTATTAACTCCCCATTCTCTAGCCACCCCAAGTTCTTTTGTTTTTCAAGGCCAAATTGTAAAACCCAATGGAGACGCTTTAGAAGAAAATAATGTCAGCTTTCTTGTTCAAGTTTTATCCTCCATGGATCATTGTCTTCTTTACGAAGAAAGTTTTAATCTTAATATGATAGGATCAAAGGGAGTTTTTAACTTAAACGTTGGGTCTGGAATAAACACAGGAAATGGAGGCTTAACAAATTTATCTAAAGCTTTAGACAATTCTTTTTTAAACAATAAAAGTCTTAGTTGTGCCTTTGGGTCTTCATACACTCCAACCTTAAACGATACAAGAAGGCTTAGAGTAACTTTTGATCATGGCAGCGGCCCTCTTACTTTAACAAATGACCATATAATTCACAGTGTGCCCTATGCTCAGTATGCCGGCAAACTTGGTGGAAAAGCTGTTAATGATTTTATTCAAGTAAGTCGTGGTGTTACTCAAAGCAATTTAGAGACCGTGTTTGATAATGATGCCAATCAAAGGGAGCTTATGGCTTTAATTAATGGCAGTTCTAATCAATACTCCCCATTAAGCATCAGTGGAGCTAGCTTTTTACCTAGTTTTTCAAGCTCTCATCCACCACCTAATTCTCAGGCAGGAGATATTTGGTATAACTCTACAAATAATCAAATCATGTACTACAATGGATCAGCAGCCACTGTTGTTGGTAAAGGTAGTGGAACTGTAACCAGTATTACAGCAGGAAGCGGCTTAAGTGGTGGAACCATTACAAACAGTGGTACAATTTTAATTGCACCAGGGGGTGTTTTAAACAGTCATCTTGCAAGTGGTATTCATGCAAATAAAATCACAAGTGGAATTCTACCAAGCTCAGTGGTTCCCACAGGAACTGACAATACAAAACTTCCTCTTACAGGAGGGGTTTTATTAGGTGACCTTAACTTTAATAATAATCAGATTCTAAACACAAGTCATATTATGCAAAACCCAGGAAGTACCATGACCTTAGGTTCTTATACGAATTTAGAAGAAGTTAGTCTTTTAGGGTCTATGAACATGAGCAATGCTGGGGCTACTTGGTACAATAGTGACTCTGGAGCGCTTAAGTATTGGAATGGTGTTAGCTTAGAAGTTTTAAGCACCTTAAGTAGTGCATCAAGTGTTTTAGTCAATGCTCCTTTAACTTCTTCAGGTGGTAGCAACCCAACAATAAGCATCAACCTTGGTAGGGGTTTATACAACAACAGTGGAAACATAGATTTAGATTTAGATTCTTCTGGGGGTTTAGAGTTTAATATAAATAAATTAAAAGTAAAAGTAGGAAGTGGTTTAAAAATTACGCCAAGGGGTTTAGAAGCAGATATAGGAAGTGGTTTAGGACAGCTCATGCAAGTGGACACTCTTCCTGTGTGTACTAGTGGGGAAAAGATTCAACGAAACCCTGGTACTATAATAAGCTATTCTTGCGTGGCTGATATTGATACGGACACAGACACAAGTCTTTTAGGAAGCCAGGCTCAAGGGGATCTTACAGGAACCTACCCAAACCCTAGTCTTACACCAACGGGTGTAACCCAAGGGGCGTACCCAAAAGTTAGAGTTGATGTTAAAGGAAGAGTGGTTGAGGGTTTAAGTTTATTAAAATCTGATATACCAGATTTAAATGGAGAAAAGATCACTTCAGGAATCATTAGCACAGCTAGATTAGATGTTGGCACAGGGAGCAATCAGCTTATTAAGCTTGATAGCTCTTTAAGACTGCCTGCTGTTGATGGAAGTCGGCTTATAAACTTACCAAGTAGTGCTGATAATATGGGAGATGGTATAGCTCGATTAAATATAAATCTTAACCAAAATTATTTAAGTGGAGACGGTGATAATGAGGGAATTATTATTGATGCTAGTGGAAGGGTTGGGGTTGGTAAGGCTAGTCCTGAGGCTTTATTAGACGTTGCTGGAACAGCAAGAATAACACAAATTTGTGATGAAAGAGGAGCAAATTGTAAGGATGTGTCTGAAGGTTGGAGTTTAGCAAGTCTGGCGGCAAACACGGTGACCTACACTCCATTTGGAAACATTCAGGCTACAGATGTAGAAGGTGCACTTAATGAACTTGAATCTAGAAAAGCTCCAATAACTAGAACTATTAGAACGGCTTTAAACAGTGGATTAAGTGGAGGCGGAGATTTATCAACTGATAGAAGTTTAAGTGTAGACATTAACAAAACTACAGAAAAAACTACGGCTGATTCTTTAGACAGTGTTTTAATGTATGATGTTTCTCAAAGTGGTCTTAAAAAAATAACACATTCAAACTTTTTAAACGGTTATTTAAAAGCTTCTTTAGGCACAAGTCGAGGCAACGCAATGGATGCTGGTGGGGTGCCTAGTTGTGAAGCCAATGAAAAACTTCAAATGAGTGAAGGTCCTATTTATTTATGGTCATGTGTGACAGACACAAGTCTTTTAGGAAGCCAGGCTCAAGGGGATCTTACAGGAACCTACCCAAACCCTAGTCTTACACCAACGGGTGTAACCCAAGGGGCGTACCCAAAAGTTAGAGTTGATGTTAAAGGAAGAGTGGTTGAGGGTTTAAGTTTATTAAAATCTGATATACCAGATTTAAATGGAGAAAAGATCACTTCAGGAACCATTAGCACAGCTAGATTAGATGTTGGCACAGGGAGCAATCAGCTTATTAAGCTTGATAGCTCTTTAAGACTGCCTGCTGTTGATGGAAGTCGGCTTATAAACTTACCAAGCAGTGCTGATAATATGGGAGATAGTATAGCTCGATTAAATATAAGTCTTAACCAAAATTATTTAAGTGGAGACGGTGATAATGAGGGAATTATTATTGATGCTAGTGGAAGGGTTGGGGTTGGTAAGGCTAGTCCTGAGGCTTTATTAGACGTTGCTGGAACAGCAAGAATAACACAAATTTGTGATGAAAGAGGAGCAAATTGTAAGGATGTGTCTGAAGGTTGGAGTTTAGCAAGTCTGGCGGCAAACACAGTGACCTACACTCCATTTGGAAACATTCAGGCTACAGATGTAGAAGGTGCACTTAATGAACTTGAATCTAGAAAAGCTCCAATAACTAGAACTATTACAACGGCTTTAAACAGTGGATTAAGTGGAGGTGGAGATTTATCAACTAATAGAAGTTTAAGTGTAGACATTAACAAAACTACAGAAAAAACTACGGCTGATTCTTTAGACAGTGTTTTAATGTATGATGTTTCTCAAAGTAGTCTTAAAAAAATAACACATTCAAACTTTTTAAACGGTTATTTAAAAGCTTCTTTAGGAAAAAGTCGAGGCAACGCAATGGATGCTGGTGGGGTGCCTAGTTGTGAAAGCAATGAAAAACTTCAAATGAGTAACGGCCCTATTTATTCCTGGTCATGTGAAGTTGATCAAAACACAAGTCTTTTAGGAAGCCAGGCTCAAGGGGATCTTACAGGAACCTACCCGAACCCTAGTCTTATACCAACGGGTGTAACCCCAGGGACGTACCCAAAAGTTAGAGTTGATGTTAAAGGAAGAGTGGTTGAGGGTTTAAGTTTATTAAAATCTGATATACCAGATTTAAATGGAGAAAAGATCACTTCAGGAACCATTAGCACAGCTAGATTAGATGTTGGCACAGGGAGTAATCAGCTTATTAAGCTTGATAGCTCTTTAAGACTGCCTGCTGTTGATGGAAGTCAGCTTATAAACTTACCAAGCAGTGCTGATAATATGGGAGATGGTATAGCTCGATTAAATATAAATCTTAACCAAAATTATTTAAGTGGAGACGGTGATAATGAGGGAATTATTATTGATGCTAATGGAAGGGTTGGAGTTGGTAAGGCTAGTCCTGAGGCTTTATTAGACGTTGCTGGAACAGCAAGAATAACACAAATTTGTGATGAAAGAGGAGCAAATTGTAAGGATGTGTCTGAAGGTTGGAGTTTAGCAAGTCTGGCGGCAAACACGGTGACCTACACTCCATTTGGAAACATTCAGGCTACAGATGTAGAAGGTGCACTTAATGAACTTGAATCTAGAAAAGCTCCAATAACTAGAACTATTAGAACGGCTTTAAACAGTGGATTAAGTGGAGGCGGAGATTTATCAACTGATAGAAGTTTAAGTGTAGACATTAACAAAACTACAGAAAAAACTACGGCTGATTCTTTAGACAGTGTTTTAATGTATGATGTTTCTCAAAGTGGTCTTAAAAAAATAACACATTCAAACTTTTTAAACGGTTATTTAAAAGCTTCTTTAGGCACAAGTCGAGGCAACGCAATGGATGCTGGTGGGGTGCCTAATTGTGAAAGCAATGAAAAACTTCAAATGAGTGAAGGTCCTATTTATTTATGGTCATGTGTGACAGACACAAGTCTTTTAGGAAGCCAGGCTCAAGGGGATCTTACAGGAACCTACCCGAACCCTAGTCTTATACCAACGGGTGTAACCCAAGGGACGTACCCAAAAGTTAGAGTTGATGTTAAAGGAAGAGTGGTTGAGGGTTTAAGTTTATTAAAATCTGATATACCAGATTTAAATGGAGAAAAGATCACTTCAGGAACCATTAGCACAGCTAGATTAGATGTTGGCACAGGGAGCAATCAGCTTATTAAGCTTGATAGCTCTTTAAGACTGCCTGCTGTTGATGGAAGTCGGCTTATAAACTTACCAAGCAGTGCTGATAATATGGGAGATGGCAGGGCTCGATTAAATATAAATCTTAACCAAAATTATTTAAGTGGAGACGGCGATGATGAAGGAATCACTATTAACAATAATGGTGATGTTTCTGTCTCTGGAAGCATTTCTACTCCAGGATCTATTAGTACATCTACTGTTACATTTTTAAAAAAAGTTGGAACAGTTACAACCCCTTGTGACAGTTTAACTGAGGGTACTTTAAGGTATAATTCTTTAGGAAAAAAACTGGAGTTTTGCGATGGGGTAGTGTGGAAAACTTTTTTAAGTAACAATGATCCAACAATTTCTATTACAAACTCTTTAAGTGGATCTTACATTAATTCTATTAATGAGGGGGGTTTTAGGGTTTTAGGAACATGTTCTGAAGATGGTGAGCTTATCACATTTTCACATGGTACAAGCTTTATTACTTGTTCTAATAAAAGCTTTAGTGGTGATATTGATTTTTCAAGCCTAAGTGATGGTCCACTTTCACTAACTGCTAGTATCACAAACATTGCTGGAAATTCTAAAACTTCAGGTGTTTTAAATCTAATAAAAGATACTAAACCCCCTATTGTCAGTATTGGAAGCCATATAATAAGCAGTTCAAATTCTATAGACTTTCCCATAACTGTAAGCCAAGACTTTAGTAGTATAAACCTAGAAAAGAGCAATGTCAGCCTTACTGGAGCTACTACAGGTTGCACAGTTTTAGTAACAAATGGAACAACTATTAATCCAAGTATTAGGATTTCAGACTGCAGTGATGAAACCGGAAATATTCAAATTACAATCGCCTCTGGTGTTGCACAAGATGCAGCCGGAAAC
>CBDBIB010000002.1:0-327998 GCA_965205945.1 Bdellovibrionales bacterium
TCAATGATATCTCCTCCATTTGAAATTAAGATTGTTGGAGCTAAAGTATCAATTGCAACATCCACACTTGTTGTACTCTGAGAAGGATTTTCGTATTCATCTATTGAGCTAATTGTTAAGTTGTTTGGAGAACTAAAACTAACTCCCTGTTCAATGTTTAATTCAAAGTTCTCTAATCCACTTCCAGCACAAATATGTGTTTGTGGATCTGGGTCAATACCATTTCCTGTGATACTTACAATTTCTTGTGCTTCATTACAATTTATTACAAGGTTATATGAAGTTCCTCCTATAACAACTCCTGGAGCTGTTGCAATTGGAGCTGACACTGGACCGTTTTGATCATTTATCGGATTAGGTAAAAAACTTTTGTTATTTCCATTTTGTAATGCTGTTACACTCATTGGATTTTCTGTTACGCCACTAATATTTAAAAAAGCATTATAAGAACCGTTTACACAATTTACTGTAGAAGACTCATTAGGCGCTCCAACTGTTACGACTACATCACCTTGACCAGTATCACAATTACCACTTACTGGATATAATAAAGCGTTAAGACTTGTACCTACTGGAGCACTTGTAATTGATAATGTTGTAGCCATGACATTTAAACTGTCACTTTCTGCTTCTAAATTTGAATTTCCAAGAGCGTCTACCACCGCACCTACTGCTACAGTTAAAGTTAATTCTCCTACACTGGCTCCTGTTACAGTTACTGTACATGGACTTAGAGAACAAGCACCTGAGCTTATTGTTCCTGAACTAGATGTAGGTGTAAATCCTAAAAAACTACTTTCATCATTTACTGTAACTGTAAATACGGCATCATCTCCTTCAATGATATCTCCTCCATTTGAAATTAAGATTGTTGGAGCTAAAGTATCAATTGCAACATCCACACTTGTTGTACTCTGAGAAGGATTTTCGTATTCATCTGTTGAACTAATTGTTAAGTTGTTTGGAGAACTAAAACTAACTCCCTGTTCAATGTTTAATTCAAAGTTCTCTAATCCACTTCCAGCACAAATATGTGTTTGTGGATCTGGGTCAATACCATTTCCTGTGATACTTACAATTTCTTGTGCTTCATTACAATTTATTACAAGGTTATATGAAGTTCCTCCTATAACAACTCCTGGAGCTGTTGCAATTGGAGCTGACACTGGACCGTTTTGATCATTTATCGGATTAGGTAAAAAACTTTTGTTATTTCCATTTTGTAATGCTGTTACACTCATTGGATTTTCTGTTACGCCACTAATATTTAAAAAAGCATTATAAGAACCGTTTACACAATTTACTGTAGAAGACTCATTAGGCGCTCCAACTGTTACGACTACATCACCTTGACCAGTATCACAATTACCACTTACTGGATATAATAAAGCGTTAAGACTTGTACCTACTGGAGCACTTGTAATTGATAATGTTGTAGCCATGACATTTAAACTGTCACTTTCTGCTTCTAAATTTGAATTTCCACCAGCATCTACCACCGTACCTACTGCTACAGTTAAAGTTAATTCTCCTACACTGGCTCCTGTTACAGTTACTGTACATGGACTTAGAGAACAAGCACCTGAGCTTATTGTTCCTGAACTAGATGTAGGTGTAAATCCTAAAAAACTACTTTCATCATTTACTGTAACTGTAAATACGGCATCATCTCCTTCAATGATATCTCCTCCATTTGAAATTAAGATTATTGGAGCTAAAGTATCAATTGCAACATCCACACTTGTTGTACTCTGAGAAGGATTTTCGTATTCATCTATTGAGCTAATTGTTAAGTTGTTTGGAGAACTAAAACTAACTCCTTGTTCAATGTTTAATTCAAAGTTCTCTAATCCACTTCCAGCACAAATATGTGTTTGTGGATCTGGGTCAATACCATTTCCTGTGATACTTACAATTTCTTGTGCTTCATTACAATTTATTACAAGGTTATATGAAGTTCCTCCTATAACAACTCCTGGAGCTGTTGCAATTGGAGCTGACACTGGACCGTTTTGATCATTTATCGGATTAGGTAAAAAACTTTTGTTATTTCCATTTTGTAATGCTGTTACACTCATTGGATTTTCTGTTACGCCACTAATATTTAAAAAAGCATTATAAGAACCGTTTACACAATTTACTGTAGAAGACTCATTAGGCGCTCCAACTGTTACGACTACATCACCTTGACCAGTATCACAATTACCACTTACTGGATATAATAAAGCGTTAAGACTTGTACCTACTGGAGCGCTTGTAATTGATAATGTTGTAGCCATGACATTTAAACTGTCACTTTCTGCTTCTAAATTTGAATTTCCACCAGCATCTACCACCGTACCTACTGCTACAGTTAAAGTTAATTCTCCTACACTGGCTCCTGTTACAGTTACTGTACATGGACTTAGAGAACAAGCACCTGAGCTTATCGTTCCTGAGCTAGATGTAGGTGTAAATTCTAAAAAACTACTTTCATCATTTACTGTAACTGTAAATACGGCATCATCTCCTTCAATAATATCTCCTCCATTTGAAATTAAGATTGTTGGAGCTAAAGTATCAATTGCAACATCCACACTTGTTGTACTCTGAGAAGGATTTTCGTATTCATCTGTTGAACTAATTGTTAAGTTGTTTGGAGAACTAAAACTAACTCCCTGTTCAATGTTTAATTCAAAGTTCTCTAATCCACTTCCAGCACAAATATGTGTTTGTGGATCTGGGTCAATACCATTTCCTGTGATACTTACAATTTCTTGTGCTTCATTACAATTTATTACAAGGTTATATGAAGTTCCTCCTATAACAACTCCTGGAGCTGTTGCAATTGGAGCTGACACTGGACCGTTTTGATCATTTATCGGATTAGGTAAAAAACTTTTGTTATTTCCATTTTGTAATGCTGTTACACTCATTGGATTTTCTGTTACGCCACTAATATTTAAAAAAGCATTATAAGAACCGTTTACACAATTTACTGTAGAAGACTCATTAGGCGCTCCAACTGTTACGACTACATCACCTTGACCAGTATCACAATTACCACTTACTGGATATAATAAAGCGTTAAGACTTGTACCTACTGGAGCACTTGTAATTGATAATGTTGTAGCCATGACATTTAAACTGTCACTTTCTGCTTCTAAATTTGAATTTCCACCAGCATCTACCACCGTACCTACTGCTACAGTTAAAGTTAATTCTCCTACACTGGCTCCTGTTACAGTTACTGTACATGGACTTAGAGAACAAGCACCTGAGCTTATTGTTCCTGAACTAGATGTAGGTGTAAATCCTAAAAAACTACTTTCATCATTTACTGTAACTGTAAATACGGCATCATCTCCTTCAATGATATCTCCTCCATTTGAAATTAAGATTGTTGGAGCTAAATTATCAATTGCAACATAAACACTTGTATGTACTTTGTTGAAGGATTTTCGTATTCATCTACAGAACTTAATTGTTAAGTTGTTTGGAGAACTAAAACTAACTCCCTGTTCAATGTTTAATTCAAAGTTCTCAAATCCACTTAAGCACAAATATGTGTTTGTAAATCTGGGTCAATGACCATTTCCTGTGATACTTACAATTTCTTGTGCTTCATTACAATTTATTACAAGGTTATATGAAGTTCCTCCTATAACAACTCCTGGAGCTGTTGCAATTGGAGCTGACACTGGACCGTTTTGATCATTTATCGGATTAGGTAAAAAACTTTTGTTATTTCCATTTTGTAATGCTGTTACACTCATTGGATTTTCTGTTACGCCACTAATATTTAAAAAAGCATTATAAGAACCGTTTACACAATTTACTGTAGAAGACTCATTAGGCGCTCCAACTGTTACGACTACATCACCTTGACCAGTATCACAATTACCACTTACTGGATATAATAAAGCGTTAAGACTTGTACCTACTGGAGCACTTGTAATTGATAATGTTGTAGCCATGACATTTAAACTGTCACTTTCTGCTTCTAAATTTGAATTTCCACCAGCATCTACCACCGCACCTACTGCTACAGTTAAAGTTAATTCTCCTACACTGGCTCCTGTTACAGTTACTGTACATGGACTTAGAGAACAAGCACCTGAGCTTATTGTTCCTGAACTAGATGTAGGTGTAAATCCTAAAAAACTACTTTCATCATTTACTGTAACTGTAAATACGGCATCATCTCCTTCAATAATATCTCCTCCATTTGAAATTAAGATTGTTGGAGCTAAAGTATCAATTGCAACATCCACACTTGTTGTACTCTGAGAAGGATTTTCGTATTCATCTGTTGAACTAATTGTTAAGTTGTTTGGAGAACTAAAACTAACTCCCTGTTCAATGTTTAATTCAAAGTTCTCTAATCCACTTCCAGCACAAATATGTGTTTGTGGATCTGGGTCAATACCATTTCCTGTGATACTTACAATTTCTTGTGCTTCATTACAATTTATTACAAGGTTATATGAAGTTCCTCCTATAACAACTCCTGGAGCTGTTGCAATTGGAGCTGACACTGGACCGTTTTGATCATTTATCGGATTAGGTAAAAAACTTTTGTTATTTCCATTTTGTAATGCTGTTACACTCATTGGATTTTCTGTTACGCCACTAATATTTAAAAAAGCATTATAAGAACCGTTTACACAATTTACTGTAGAAGACTCATTAGGCGCTCCAACTGTTACGACTACATCACCTTGACCAGTATCACAATTACCACTTACTGGATATAATAAAGCGTTAAGACTTGTACCTACTGGAGCACTTGTAATTGATAATGTTGTAGCCATGACATTTAAACTGTCACTTTCTGCTTCTAAATTTGAATTTCCACCAGCATCTACCACCGTACCTACTGCTACAGTTAAAGTTAATTCTCCTACACTGGCTCCTGTTACAGTTACTGTACATGGACTTAGAGAACAAGCACCTGAGCTTATTGTTCCTGAACTAGATGTAGGTGTAAATCCTAAAAAACTACTTTCATCATTTACTGTAACTGTAAATACGGCATCATCTCCTTCAATAATATCTCCTCCATTTGAAATTAAGATTGTTGGAGCTAAAGTATCAATTGCAACATCCACACTTGTTGTACTCTGAGAAGGATTTTCGTATTCATCTGTTGAACTAATTGTTAAGTTGTTTGGAGAACTAAAACTAACTCCCTGTTCAATGTTTAATTCAAAGTTCTCTAATCCACTTCCAGCACAAATATGTGTTTGTGGATCTGGGTCAATACCATTTCCTGTGATACTTACAATTTCTTGTGCTTCATTACAATTTATTACAAGGTTATATGAAGTTCCTCCTATAACAACTCCTGGAGCTGTTGCAATTGGAGCTGACACTGGACCGTTTTGATCATTTATCGGATTAGGTAAAAAACTTTTGTTATTTCCATTTTGTAATGCTGTTACACTCATTGGATTTTCTGTTACGCCACTAATATTTAAAAAAGCATTATAAGAACCGTTTACACAATTTACTGTAGAAGACTCATTAGGCGCTCCAACTGTTACGACTACATCACCTTGACCAGTATCACAATTACCACTTACTGGATATAATAAAGCGTTAAGACTTGTACCTACTGGAGCACTTGTAATTGATAATGTTGTAGCCATGACATTTAAACTGTCACTTTCTGCTTCTAAATTTGAATTTCCACCAGCATCTACCACCGTACCTACTGCTACAGTTAAAGTTAATTCTCCTACACTGGCTCCTGTTACAGTTACTGTACATGGACTTAGAGAACAAGCACCTGAGCTTATTGTTCCTGAACTAGATGTAGGTGTAAATCCTAAAAAACTACTTTCATCATTTACTGTAACTGTAAATACGGCATCATCTCCTTCAATGATATCTCCTCCATTTGAAATTAAGATTGTTGGAGCTAAAGTATCAATTGCAACATCCACACTTGTTGTACTCTGAGAAGGATTTTCGTATTCATCTGTTGAACTAATTGTTAAGTTGTTTGGAGAACTAAAACTAACTCCCTGTTCAATGTTTAATTCAAAGTTCTCTAATCCACTTCCAGCACAAATATGTGTTTGTGGATCTGGGTCAATACCATTTCCTGTGATACTTACAATTTCTTGTGCTTCATTACAATTTATTACAAGGTTATATGAAGTTCCTCCTATAACAACTCCTGGAGCTGTTGCAATTGGAGCTGACACTGGACCGTTTTGATCATTTATCGGATTAGGTAAAAAACTTTTGTTATTTCCATTTTGTAATGCTGTTACACTCATTGGATTTTCTGTTACGCCACTAATATTTAAAAAAGCATTATAAGAACCGTTTACACAATTTACTGTAGAAGACTCATTAGGCGCTCCAACTGTTACGACTACATCACCTTGACCAGTATCACAATTACCACTTACTGGATATAATAAAGCGTTAAGACTTGTACCTACTGGAGCACTTGTAATTGATAATGTTGTAGCCATGACATTTAAACTGTCACTTTCTGCTTCTAAATTTGAATTTCCACCAGCATCTACCACCGTACCTACTGCTACAGTTAAAGTTAATTCTCCTACACTGGCTCCTGTTACAGTTACTGTACATGGACTTAGAGAACAAGCACCTGAGCTTATCGTTCCTGAACTAGATGTAGGTGTAAATTCTAAAAAACTACTTTCATCATTTACTGTAACTGTAAATACGGCATCATCTCCTTCAATGATATCTCCTCCATTTGAAATTAAGATTGTTGGAGCTAAAGTATCAATTGCAACATCCACACTTGTTGTACTCTGAGAAGGATTTTCGTATTCATCTGTTGAACTAATTGTTAAGTTGTTTGGAGAACTAAAACTAACTCCCTGTTCAATGTTTAATTCAAAGTTCTCTAATCCACTTCCAGCACAAATATGTGTTTGTGGATCTGGGTCAATACCATTTCCTGTGATACTTACAATTTCTTGTGCTTCATTACAATTTATTACAAGGTTATATGAAGTTCCTCCTATAACAACTCCTGGAGCTGTTGCAATTGGAGCTGACACTGGACCGTTTTGATCATTTATCGGATTAGGTAAAAAACTTTTGTTATTTCCATTTTGTAATGCTGTTACACTCATTGGATTTTCTGTTACGCCACTAATATTTAAAAAAGCATTATAAGAACCGTTTACACAATTTACTGTAGAAGACTCATTAGGCGCTCCAACTGTTACGACTACATCACCTTGACCAGTATCACAATTACCACTTACTGGATATAATAAAGCGTTAAGACTTGTACCTACTGGAGCACTTGTAATTGATAATGTTGTAGCCATGACATTTAAACTGTCACTTTCTGCTTCTAAATTTGAATTTCCACCAGCATCTACCACCGTACCTACTGCTACAGTTAAAGTTAATTCTCCTACACTGGCTCCTGTTACAGTTACTGTACATGGACTTAGAGAACAAGCACCTGAGCTTATCGTTCCTGAGCTAGATGTAGGTGTAAATCCTAAAAAACTACTTTCATCATTTACTGTAACTGTAAATACGGCATCATCTCCTTCAATGATATCTCCTCCATTTGAAATTAAGATTGTTGGAGCTAAAGTATCAATTGCAACATCCACACTTGTTGTACTCTGAGAAGGATTTTCGTATTCATCTGTTGAACTAATTGTTAAGTTGTTTGGAGAACTAAAACTAACTCCCTGTTTAATGTTTAATTCAAAGTTCTCTAATCCACTTCCAGCACAAATATGTGTTTGTGGATCTGGGTCAATACCATTTCCTGTGATACTTACAATTTCTTGTGCTTCATTACAATTTATTACAAGGTTATATGAAGTTCCTCCTATAACAACTCCTGGAGCTGTTGCAATTGGAGCTGACACTGGACCGTTTTGATCATTTATCGGATTAGGTAAAAAACTTTTGTTATTTCCATTTTGTAATGCTGTTACACTCATTGGATTTTCTGTTACGCCACTAATATTTAAAAAAGCATTATAAGAACCGTTTACACAATTTACTGTAGAAGACTCATTAGGCGCTCCAACTGTTACGACTACATCACCTTGACCAGTATCACAATTACCACTTACTGGATATAATAAAGCGTTAAGACTTGTACCTACTGGAGCGCTTGTAATTGATAATGTTGTAGCCATGACATTTAAACTGTCACTTTCTGCTTCTAAATTTGAATTTCCACCAGCATCTACCACCGTGGAAATTCAAATTTAGAAGCAGAAAGTGACAGTTTAAATGTCATGGCTACAACATTATCAATTACAAGTGCTCCAGTAGGTACAAGTCTTAACGCTTTATTATATCCAGTAAGTGGTAATTGTGATACTGGTCAAGGTGATGTAGTCGTAACAGTTGGAACGCCTAATGAGTCTTCTACAGTAAATTGTGTAAACGGTTCTTATAATGCTTTTTTAAATATTAGTGGCGTAACAGAAAATCCAATGAGTGTAACAGCATTACAAAATGGAAATAACAAAAGTTTTTTACCTAATCCGATAAATGATCAAAACGGTCCAGTGTCAGCTCCAATTGCAACAGCTCCAGGAGTTGTTATAGGAGGAACTTCATATAACCTTGCAATAAATTGTAATGAAGCACAAGAAATTGTAAGTATCACAGGAAATGGTATTGATCCAGATCCACAAACACATATTTGTGCTGGAAGTGGATTAGAGAACTTTGAATTAAACATTAAACAGGGAGTTAGTTTTAGTTCTCCAAACAACTTAACAATTAGTTCAACAGATGAATACGAAAATCCTTCTCAGAGTACAACAAGTGTGGATGTTGCAATTGATACTTTAGCTCCAACAATCTTAATTTCAAATGGAGGAGATATCATTGAAGGGCAAACAGCAAGTTTTACAATCACTGTTACAGACGATAATATTACAGGCTTAAACTATACTCCAACTATAAGTTCAGGAACTTTAAATCCAAGCACTTGTACAATGAACCCTTGTAATATAACTACAGAGATTATTTCCTTAGCAGGTCAGCTAACGTTAACTGTACCAGCCTATTCTGTAATAGATGATGTTGGCAATACTGGGGATGCAGTTCTTAAATCTAGCAAGCTTATAGTAATAAAAAATCTGTCACCAAGAATTACAAATGTAAGTATCGAATCTACCGATAATGATGCTGACTCATGGTATGAAAACTCCGATACAATTACAATTGCTGTTCAATTTGATGAAGTTGTGACCGTGAGTACAGCAGGTGGAACACCAAGTATTCTTGTGAAACTTACTAGTGGTACAAAAACTGCTATCTATACTACAGGTACAGGTACAAATACTTTAAGCTTTAATTTTACGGTATCAAATGGTGATGAGCAGTGTGATGGAAACCTATTGTTAGGAAGTTTAGCTTTAAATGGTGGAACAATAAAAGATACTCTTGGAAAAGATTCTAATAATTCTGAATTGGCTTTGAGTGTATTGGGGGCTCAAGTGGATGCAGTTAAGCCGTCCCTTGGATCCGTACTTATTAATACTAATAATAGTTATGATGATAGATCAGCAACAGTTTCTTGGAAAAAATTTGATAGCTGTGGAGTTACTACTGTAAAAAAATCAATTGGAGGTCATGATGGTTCTACGTGTAATGATCCATCATCTATTTTGCCATATGAAAATCTTGGTGACTTAAGTTCGTTTCAAGCGCAATCAGGGATTTCACCTTTTAATACTTTTAAGTTATATGAAGGAGTAAAATACTGTTCTTCAGTTATTGCTATAGATCAAGCTGGAAATGAATCTGATCCTTTAGAAAGTCCTTTTTGGAATTATTATAAGAGTTGTAATTCTCATCGTGTTGGTGGAGCTACTGTATCCGGTACGTACACAATACATAATAATGTAGATCTAGGTCCAATCTCAGTTTATTGTGATATGGTTACCCAAGGTGGCGGTTGGACACTTGTTATTAGATATGATAAAAATAATGCCTCAAGCTCATTGTATAATTTACCGGTTGGCTCAGGACAAACAAATATTAATCTAGCAGACATGTCTACAATTGTAGCTACATCGAATATGTCAGCAAGCATAGATATAGCTCCGTTTATATCAAATGGAGCAACGCATTTTATGCATGTAGGAACTACAAGCGGTAGTGTATCTTATGATAGAACTTATTTTAGTGAAATCTACCAAGCCGTCATTGACGTTCCTGAAAATATTTTTGAACTCAAATTTGATACTAATGATTCTGAGAATGTTACGGGTACCTCTAGAAATTGGAGTGCAACTCTTAAGAACAGGTGGTATGACAGTGATTTTAGTGTGATGACTAATACGCAGTCTAATAGGATCATTAATAATGATAACAGTAAACGCGCTATAGACGGAGGAGAGGGTCAAGGTATGTGGACTAATGGCTCTAGAGAGGGTGCTCTTTATAGTAGTGGAGTAAATAATACTAGCATAATGGGCCATATAAACCCAAAAGTTCAATGGGGTTTTATTGGTAAAGATGGAACTCAACAAAGATATGGGGGCTTAATACATGTCGGTACATATTGTAGAAATGATTTAAATGTATGTGTCCCTCCTTCTAGGATGAACTTAATGTTTGTTAGGTAAAAATATATATCTAGTAATTTTGCTATTTACCTTTGAAGTTAGATTAATAACTAGCAAAAGGGGAGTGGGGTTAGTCAAGACATCTACATAATGAGTAAAATTAATATTTAATCAAGTTGTTTTAGAAGGTGAGAATATAGATTTTTTTAAAGTGCGGCATACTTAAATCCTATAGCTTTATTAGTGAGAGTTTTTTAAAAAATTATATAAAATGGTTGTAGAATAAAATAACCAAAAAAAGAAAATTTAGAAAAAGAACTTATTCAAATTAAGAAAAATTTGAATAAGTTAGATATTTTATTTGAGTCTATAAATTAAATTGTGTAACTGCCTAACAATGTACTAGGATTAAGCACCCTAAGGAGTAAGCAGAATGAATATAGAAAAAATAGGCAAAGAACTTGCCAAGAACGTAAAAACATAAAAAGATTTATCAGATATTACAGGTCAACTTATGAAAGTTGTCTTAGAATCTGCTCTAAATACAGAATTAAACGATCATTTAGGGTATTTTAAAAATATCAAATCTGAATTTAGAAAAACTAACACTAGAAACGGTTTTAGTAAAAAAACGATTAAGAGCGAAAAAGGTGAGCTTGAACTCAAGACTCCCCGTGATAGGGAGGCTAGCTTTGAGCCACAAATTGTTCCTAAAGGTAAAACTCGGATGGAAGGTTTTTAAGAAAAATATTTTACACAACAAATGCAATTGAATCCTTAAATTCAGTAATAAGAAAGGCTATTTAAAACAGGAAAATCTTTCTAAATGCAGCAATCTGCACTAAGAATTATTTATTTAGCTGTTATGAATGCATCTAAGAAATGGACCATGCCTTTAAGGGATTGGAAACCTGCTATGAACAGGTTTGCCATTGAATACGGCGATAGATTTGATAAAAATTAAATCGTAGTTACACAATTTAATTTACAGGCTCTGATAATTTTAGTGTTAGATTTAGTTTTTTCTACAATTTATTAGCAAGTAATTTTTTCTATTTGTATATTCATGGTTTAGTAATGGTATGGAAACTTTGAATAGTCTGGATTACGTTTTTCTAAAAAAGCGTCTCTTCCTTCCTTGGCCTCTTCACTTTCATAAGCTAAACGAGTGGCTTCACCTGCAAAAATTTGCTGACCAACCATTCCATCGTCAGTAAGATTTAGTGCAAATTTTGCCATTCTGATTGCAGTAGGGGATTTTGAATTTATTTTCTTAGCCCAAAGAAGGCATTCATCTTCAAGACTATCGTGAGCAACAACTTTATTTACCATTCCCATCTGCATTGCTTCATCAGCAGAATAACTATTTCCTAAAAAGAAAATTTCACGAGCTTTTTTCTGGCCAACTATTTTAGCTAAATAGGCTGATCCATAACCACCATCAAAACTTGCTACGTCTACATCAGTTTGTTTAAAAATAGCATATTCTTTACTTGCTAAAGTAAGGTCACAGACAATGTGTAAAGAGTGTCCACCTCCTACAGCCCAACCTGGGACTGCACAAATAACTACTTTGGGCATAAAGCGAATAAGTCTTTGAATTTCTAGTATATGTAGCCTTCCTGCAGGGTTGTCTGTATTGTATTGATAACCAGATTTACCTCGCACTCTTTGATCTCCTCCTGAGCAAAAAGCCCAACCACCATCTTTAGGTGAAGGTCCATTTCCAGTAATAATAACACTGCCAACATCATAAGTTTGTCTAGCATGTTCTAGAGCTTTATAAAGCTCGTCTACAGTTTGGGGTCTAAAGGCATTTCTAACTTCAGGTCGATTAAAAGCAATTCTTAAAGTGCCTTGATTTTTTGCTCTATGGTAGGTGATATCTTTAAAGTTAAAGTCTGCAACTTGGTCCCATAGTTCAGGTTTAAAAATCTTGTTCATAATGTGTCCTAAAAATCTTTAAAGTTAAGTATGTTATTAGATAATATATAGATAGGCGCTTTACCACAAGTTAGTTTCTCCTAGAAACTAGAAGCTTTTTAAATATTATATAAAGATTTATACATTATGACTACAGATTGGCTGAAAAGACCAGATAATAAGCAGACTAATATTATAAAAAGTATAGGGGGTTTACTGTTTATTTTTGGCGTATTACTTTTAAGTTTAAGAATGGTGATTTTATAGATATTAAGGTTGAGAAGTATTACAAAGTATAAATATAGAAGATCTATTTTTTAAAGTAATAGATGGGGGTAGTTAGAGTGTATTTAGAATAAAAGTGCTATTTTATAAGTTATAAAACTAGCAGTATAGGCAAAAACTAAATACCCAAAAAATAAGGCATAAACAGAATTTTTATTAGGAAGTTCTTTTCTTAAAACTGCTAGTGTTGAAATACATTGTAGGGCTATGGCGAAAAAGACTATAAGGCTGAGTGTTGAGGCTGGCGAGTAGTGTTTAGTATTTTCAAGGATGAGTTGAGACAGGGCTGAGATGTCATCTGAGGCACTTCCATATAAGGTTCCAAGAGTACTTACGAAGGTTTCTCTTGCAAGAAAGGATGTAAGAAGGGCAATGGTTTCAGGCCAGTCTAAGCCAAGAGGCCGGCTTAAAGGTAGAATGGCTGTTCCAATTTTACTAAGGTAGGAGGTGTTTAAATTTTCAGGACCATTTGGAAATGTTGCAAGCACCCAAATAAAGCAATTTGTACTAAAAATAATAAACCCAGCATCTTTAATAAAATGGTATGTAGTTATTGCAGCATCGTGTATGCAAACCCTTAAACTTGGTATTTGGTATCTAGGGAGTTCTAATGCTAAAAATGGTTTTTTTAAGGGTTTAAAGGTGGCTTTATTCAGTATTAAACTTACAAAAAGGGTGAGGGACACCCCAAATATGTACAATATAAAAAGCATAAAACCTCTTGTTCCAATAAGTCCTCCTAAAAAAATATTATTAGGAATAAGAAGTGTTATTAAAAGTGCGTAGACAGGGAGCCTTGCCGAGCAGAGAGTTAAGGGAAGAGTGAGTATTGTTAATACTCTAATTTTTGTAGATCGAATATGCCTTGCTGCATAGATTCCTGGAATTGCACAAGCATGGCTTGTTAGAATAGGGATAAAACTTTCACCTGATAAACCAAAAAACATTAAAAATTTGTGGCAAATAATAGAAGCTCTTGCTAGATATCCAGTTTCTTCAAGGCTTTTTATAATAAATATAAGAAAGAATATTTGTGGGGTGAATACTAAAAATGAGCCAAGTCCTCCATAAAAAGCATCTTCAATAAAGCTTTTTATATATATATTTTCAAAAAAAGAGGATGTTTGAACGGATAAAAAAATAAATATATTTTCAATAAGGTTCATGAATGGGGCTGCCCCATTAAAGATGGCTTGAAACAAGACAGACATAGTAAAGATAAAAAATAAGGTGCCCCAAAATGGAGAGATTAGATATGTATCAAGCATATACATGCGTTTAACATTTAAGGTAGTTTTTTGTTTAATAAGATCATTAAAGGTAAGATTTTGAATTTTCTTAGAAAGCCTATATAAATTTGTAGCGGGTTTTAAGATATTTTGAATAAGTCTTTTTTCAAGAATGTCTATATCTATTTTTTTCTTTGTAGAAATTGCTATAACAGGAACATTGAGGAGATCTTCTATTTTTTTAAAATTGATTTTAATATTGTTTTGTCTAACCTCATCAATCATATTAACAGCTATAATGATATGTTGATTAAGGTTATCAAAATTTGAAAGAAATGTTTGTAGGTTTAAAAGATGGTGCTTTAGGTTAACTCCATCTAATACAAATATTGAGCATGAGTTATTTTCTGCGTTTTTAAGAGTTTGAACAGTTAGGTTTTCATCTTTAGAATTTCCAACAATTGAGTACGTTCCAGGCAAATCATAAAGTATCAATTCGTGATATCTTTTAAGTTTACACCTTGAAAGCTTAGTTGTAGCTCCATGGTAATTAGCAACTTTATTATTTGAGCCTGTTAGAGCATTATATAAAGATGTTTTTCCAGTATTAGTATTACCAAGAAGGTAGATTTTTTTTTTAAGAGCCTTTGGTATATTGTCCATGAAAATTATTGATGGACAAGAATCTGCTTAGCACCTTGCATGCATAGAGTGCATGTAATATTTCCGATTTGATAAACTCTAGGCCCATTAAAAATAGTTTTATGAAGGCACTTAATCATTGCATTTTTTTTAAATCCAAATTCGTCAATAACTCTTAAAAATTTAGATTTTTTATTTGTAGAAATAGAATCAATAATAGCAGTATCACTTACTTTTAAATCCCATAAATTCATGATGACCTCTTAATAATCTGTATAGCACACAGCATAGGAATGAGAAAAAAAAATTGATATTAAATGATTATTTAGATGGAATTGAGAGCTAAATGAAAAAACAAGGCCTAAAGTTGTTTATTCAAGCATTTAAATGAGATGTTATTGATAAAATCATGAAAATAAGATTGTCCTAACTCTTTAAGAGCAGTTTGAGTAATATATATGATGGGCAGATCTTAAGCATTTTTTTTGAAATAAAGAGAGTTCTTTTTTTAGATTCTTGTTATTGATTAGCGTCTAGAGATAATTGTACTTTTTTAATAATTAAAGCGTGGTTATAATATTTTAAGGGGTGGTTATAGAAGCGTTATATTTTACTTAGAAAATTTTCACTCTAATTTTTAAAAAATTTTATGAAACTTTACTAGTTTTAGATTTATATTGAATAAAAGGCTTTAAAGAGAGTATATAAGATTAATGGAAAAAATATTTGAAGAAAAAGCATTTTTAAAATTTAAAGGATTGGATGAATATAAACCTCATTTATCATTTCATATTGAAAAGGGCCCTTATATTATAAAACTGGCTGAAACAGAAGAAGAGCTTATAAAGATATTTAACCTTAGGTATGAAGTCTATGGTAAGTATTATAAGATACCTCCTCCAGTGCCATTAGATATTGATAATTATGATAAGAAAGCAGACCATATTATTGTTATAAATAAAGATGAGAACAAGATAGTAGGTACTTATAGGGTACTATGTTCGGATTATATTTCTGATTTTTATACAGCTAGAGAATTTAATATTGATAGTGTTAAAAAACTAAATAAAAGATTTGTTGAAATGGGTAGGGCAACAGTGTCTGAAAAATCAAGATCAGGAGCTGTTATTACACTTTTATGGAGAGGTTTAGGTGAATACATTACAAGGGTTAAAGCTGAATATCTCTTTGGTTGTGTAACTTTATGGACTCAAGATTTTAATGAAGTTGTTAATGTATGGAAGTACTTTGAGCAAAAAAAACTATTTTTCTTAGAAAAAATATTTCCATTAAAGGAAAATAAAATCCCAGCATGGGATGCTTTGTTAGAATCTAAATCGCTCACTTTATCTGAAGAAGAGCTTAAACAGGTGGTTAAAGGGCTTCCACCATTATTTAAATCTTATATTAAGGCGGGTGCTAAATTTGGAGCTATCCCAGCAAATGATGTAAGATTACAATCGGTAGATTTTTTTATTATATGTAAGGTTTCCGAGCTTTCAAAAAGACTTGCTAAAAAGTACTTGTAAAAGTGTTATGCTTAAAAGGGTTTTTAAAAAATTTAGAATTGTTTTCTAGCTTTTTTTAAAAAATTATAGGGTTTAAGTACTGAGCTATAAAGTAAATTTAAGCTTTGATGATTTTTGTACGCTTTTATCTGCCGATAGCTAAAGAGTCTATGGGGGAAGCAGTACTAGGTCGCAAGAGCTATTAAGGATTAAAAGTTGAGCTATTCTGACTTAGTTTCAATAATTACTCTTCTAAGTTGTGTACTTTCAGCTTGATCAAGAATTTTAACAATTTTTTCAAAAGGAGTACTTTTGTCTCCGCGTATGATAAGGCTCATTTCTGGAGTGGTTTGCTTAAATTCTTTTAGTTTATTAAGGAGTTCTTTTTCTGGTATAGGGGTTTTATTCCAGAATAGGGCGCCATTTTGACGAATTGTTAAAGTAGTTTTTTCGCTTATTTTTTGTCCAGAAGAGGATTTTGGTAAGGTAACAGGAAGGCCATTTTTTTTAACCATTGTACTTAGTGCGAACATAAAAAAGAAAATAAGTATAAAAATACTATCTAATAAAGGAACTAGGTTAATTTCAGCTTTTTTTTTAAAAGGAGGGAGGGTGTTTATTTTCATTTTTTATGAAAATTCCTCAAAAAGGGTAAGCTCTTCTTCTAACTTTTCTTTTACAGAATCACTCATTTTTAAAAATGAGTTATAAAACACTAAAAGAGCAATAGAGATTCCTAACCCAAGTGCCGTTGTGATAAGAGCTTGTGAGAGTCCTATCATCATTACACTAGGATCTCCCATACCATTAGAATCTAGATTTTGAAAGGATAGGATGATGCCTAAAACCGTTCCTAAGATTCCTATTAAGGGGGTGATAGTAATGATAGTTTCTAAGGTTCTTTCAAATTTTCTTGTAGGTTTTAGTGTTTGTGAAGCTAGAGATTCAAGTGTCAGTGGTCTAATTTTTTGATGTGTTTGAAGGCATTTTTTAACACATAACAGGCTTGGGTCTTTTGAATTGCCTATAGCTTTTAAGGCCTCACTAGTTTTTTTTTGTCTAAGGTGAATATAAACAGTTTCCACAAGGGGGGAGTTAAAATTTGAGTTAAAAGATAACCAGTAAAAAATTCTTTCTAAGACAATTGCAAACCCTATAACTGAGCACGCAATAAGTGGAAATATAAGTGGTCCGCCTGATGTAATAAAATCTTTAAGCATTTAAAGCCCCTTTAAATAAATCTAAGCTTACAAAATAAAAAGCCTCTTTTGCAAGAGGCTTTAAAAAATCTTAATGTAATTTAAGTTTTACTTAATTTCTTTATGTAGAGTATGTTTTTGCAAAAAAGGATTGTATTTTTTTTTCTCAAGTCTTTCAGGGTGTGTTTGAAAGTTTTTTTGAGTTGTATACCTTGATGGCGGCCGTCCTTCTTTGCGAGCTTGAGTACACTCTAATGTGATTATTCTTACCTTTCCTTTTTTTTTTGCCATACAAACCTCGATAAAGTTTAAAGCAAGGTAGAAGATTTGAGTAAAGATGTCAACTCAATGGAAGGTAGATACATAGGGATAATTTATGAAACATAATAATTTCCGGCTGGTTTTACTAGGTTGTTAAGGACAGGTAAGTTTAGTGGGAAGGTTATTGCTTTAAGAAATAAATTTTAGAACCTATATGAATCATTGTAGGAGAGGTTTTAATTTTATAAGGGAACTATAAAAACAATATTTGAAAAATTTAGATTTTATTTTTATAATTTTTTACATGAAAAAAAATAAGTTTTTATTAATAGTTTTTTTTATGATGTCAGGTTGCGCGATTATGTATCATACTCAAGTAGGTGAGGTGGATTCAAATATTGTTTTAGATGGGCAAAGATTTGAAATTAAAGTTAGTGAGCTTGGTTTTAATGTAGATGAGTTAGTAGATATTGGTTCAAAGGTGGCAAAAGCTATGCAAAACGATCAGGCAGCTAAACATATTAAAGATGTTAATACAATCTTAGGATTTTTTCAAATAGGTCCGAGAACAGGAAACCCAACTTTTACAGATCAGTATGCTGATAAAATCTATTATAGTATTTTAGAAAAATGTCTAAGTGGTAGAGTTAGTGGGCTAACCTCAGTTCGTGAGATGGCTAAATACCCTGTAATTAGTGGTGAAGTAGTTAAGATTATTGGTTTTTGTAAATAATAGTTTTAAAGCTTAAAAAGGGGTTTATTAAAATGAAAAAAACAGGTTTAATCTTAGGGTTTTTAATTTTTACATCAGGATGTACACATTTAGCATCAATTTCAACATCAAGCATTCCAAAAAATAGGAATAATAAGATCTTCACTAAAGCAAGAAGGTTTATTTTTTTAGGTCTTAATTTTAATAATGATTATGTAAATAACATTGCTTTTAAATTAGCACAGCAATGTAGAGGTGGAGTTGTTCAAGGAGTTGTAACAAAGCATGAAAATGTAGTGTATTTTCCAGGAGTTGTACATGAGGTTCGCATTAAAGCTAGTGGTTATTGTTTAAAAAATAAAGGGATAAAATGAAGAACCTATTTTTATTATTGGTTCTAGGCTTTATATCCTCTTGTACTCATGCTCTTCATATTTATCATGTTGCAGATTATAAGGCTCTTTCTAAGAAAGGTTTTGTGATTATGGCTGAGGAAAAGCAACATGTTATTATGGGCTTTGTTTTTCAAACTAATTATGTTGAAAAGACAGTTTTAAAATTAGAGAACTCTTGTTCTGGAGTCATAACTAATATTAATACACGATATAGTACAAGTCATTTGTTTTTATCATGGTTTAACAAGGTTAAAATGACAGCCCTATGCGTGGAATAAATTACTAAAGTGTTGGTAGAAAGAGTTTTTCTACATTTATTTCGTAGGAAAGGAGTAGGCTTTTAGCTGAATTTTTCTTAAAAGAATATTAGCCTTTTAAAAGGCTTTTCTCTAAAATTTTACTCAATCTTTTAGATTCAACACATTTTAAGAGATCTATTTTAAAAAGCCTTTTAAAGGCTGTTATATGGCTAAGAGTGCATATCATACCTTAATCGTTCTTAGTTTTTATTATTAAGTGTACCCTAATTCATTGTATAAGGAGGTAATAATATATGTAATAAATATTTATGAGTTGAGGTAAGAAAAAAGGGGGCGAGTTAAATTTCTTATGATCTTGGTGTTTTTAAAGTAAATTTGTAAGAAAGGTGCTTTAATTAATTGACTTAACTTGACCCCTTTAGGTTTCTTTAGTTAGGTATATTTTGCTCTAAAATCCTGTTTTGCCAACGTTTTTTGGGGTTTTGCCTGCCAAATGGTAAAAAAACAACCAAAGGAGGAATATATGGCGTTAACAGTAGAAGAGAAAAAACAAATTATAGACCAGTTTAAAGAGTCTGAATTAGACACAGGAAGTTCGCAAGTGCAGGTAGCTTTGTTAACAGCTCGTATTACGGATCTTCAGGATCACTTTAAAGAGAATAAAAAAGATAATCATTCTCGTCGAGGACTTTTAAAAATGGTCTCTCAACGTAGAAAGCTTTTAGACCATATGGGAAATAATGATATTGAAAAGTACAGAAAGCTTATTCAAGATCTCGGCTTAAGAAAGTAAACATGTATTAAAGGGGTGGTCCCTTTTTTTCATTAAAAAGCTAATTTATTTTCGTGTTTAATTAGTTTTATGAAAAAATTTAAATAAACAAGACAAAGAGAGACAAAGATATGAGTGAATTTGGTGGGGATTTAAGAAAAATAGTAGACTTTAATTTTAATGGTAAGAAGGTTTCTTTAGAGGCAGGTTGGTTAGCTAAGCAAGCTGATGGCTCTGTTTTAGTAAGGGCGGGTGGTAATGCTGTTTTAGTAACAGTTGTTTCTTCAACAAAAGAATCAACAATGGATTTTTTTCCATTGACAGTAGAATTTTCTGAAAAAATGTATGCATCAGGTAGAGTTCCTGGTGGGTATTTTAAACGTGAAGGAAGACCAACGTCATTTACAACATTAAACGCTAGAATGATTGATAGACCAATTAGACCTTGTTTTCCAGACGGTTATCAGTTTGAAACTCAAATCGTTGCAACAGTAATGAGTTACGATGGTAAATTTCCTGTAGAGATTATGGCAAGCATTGGTGCTTCTGCAGCCTTACATATTAGTAATATTCCTTTTAATGGTCCTACTTGTGCGGCAACAGTTGGTAGAATAGATGGTAAATGGACTGCAAACCTTTCTAAAGAACAGATGGAAGAATCAGATTGTCATTTCGTTGTTGCGGGTACTCAAAAAGGCCTCTTAATGGTGGAAGGTGAAGGGGATTTTTTAAGTGAAGCAGAGGCCTTAGATCTTTTAAAGTGGATTCATAATGAAATGACGCCAGCTTTTAATGCTCAAAAAGAACTGCGTAAACTTACAGGGGAAAAAATAAAAAGAGAATTCACTGCTTTTTCTCCGAATGAAACTCGTAGTGCTCAAATGGAAACATTTGTTAAGCCATTAATAGTTAAAGCATTGTCTAAAACAGATAAGATGCAAAGGTACCAAGGTTTTGATGAAGCAAAAGCAGCGGCTAAAAGTAAGTTTGTAGAAACAGTTGAGGATAAAGATCTTCAGGTGATAATTTTAAAAGAGCTTTATCATGTTGTTGATAAAACTAAATATACCCTTGCAAGAGAAGGGGTTTTGTCTACAGGTTTAAGAATCGATGGAAGAACAACTACACAAGTAAGGTCCATCGCATCTGAGGTGGGCTTGTTTTCAAGAGTTCATGGTTCAGCTTTATTTACTCGTGGTGAGACTCAGGTTGTTGGTACTGTTACTCTAGGTACCGCTGATGATGAGCAGACTATAGAGACTTTATCTGGGTCAATTAAGAAAAGGTTTATGCTTCATTATAATTTCCCCCCATTTTGTGTTGGTGAGACTGGCCGTATGGGCGGGACAAGTAGACGTGAAATTGGGCATGGTTTTTTAGCTGAAAAAGCTTTAGAATCGGTACTTCCATCAAAAGAAGAGTTTCCTTACACAATAAGAATTGTAAATGAGGTTTTAGAGTCTAATGGTTCTAGTTCAATGGGTTCAGTTTGCTCTGGAACAATGGCATTGTTAGACGCAGGAGTTCCAATAAAAGGAAATGTTGCAGGGATTGCAATGGGGCTTATTAAAGAAGGGGATAGGTTTGCAGTTTTAACTGATATTTTAGGCGATGAGGATCACTTAGGGGATATGGATTTTAAAGTTGCAGGTACTAAGGATGGAATATCAGCCCTTCAAATGGACATTAAAATTGACTCAATCGGTTTTGATATTATGGAGCAAGCCTTAACACAGGCTAAAGATGGCCGTTTACACATTTTAAGTGAAATGGAAAAAGTAATCTCGGTTTCTAGAAATGCTATTTCTGAATTTGCACCAAGAATTTACACAATTAAAGTTAAACCAGATAAAGTAAGGGAAGTGATCGGCCCTGGTGGTAAAATGATTAAGTCTATTGTTGAAGAAACTGGTGTTAAAATTGACATCAATGATGATGGAACTATTAATGTGGCTTCGACTGATCCTGAAAAATCAAGAAGAGCAATTCAGATTATTGAAGATATTTGTGCTGAAGCAGAAATTGGAAAAACTTATTCTGGTAAAGTTATTAAAATTATGGATTTTGGTGCTTTAGTTGAA
This sequence comes from Bdellovibrionales bacterium, assembly GCA_965205945.1. GTDB lineage: Bacteria > Bdellovibrionota > Bdellovibrionia > Bdellovibrionales > UBA1609 > JALZUR01. The sequence continues at coordinate 21,800 of CBDBIB010000002.1, forward strand.
GTTTTGCCAAATACTACAGGTCTTTTACATATTTCCGAAATGGCTCATGAAAGAGTTAGAAGTGTAACTGATGTTGTAAATGAAGGGGATCAAGTTGACGTTAAAGTCTTAGATGTTGATAGAGCAGGGAGAATTAAACTTTCAAGGAAAGCGATTTTGCCTCAGGAAGCACATTAAATTTGAAGACATTGTTTAATAAGACAAAATTAGAAAATGAACTCACAATTGTAACAGAATCCATAAGTGGTAGAGCTTCAGTTCATCTGGGGCTTCATCTTTTATGGGGTACTAGGCATGAACCATCACACATGGCTGGAGCTGCTCATTTAATTGAGCATATGGTGTTTAAGGGGACTGGAAAAAGATCAGCCTTAGATATTGCCATGGAGATTGAATCAGTAGGTGGTGAGATTGGGGCTTTAACAGGAAAGGAAATCACCAGCTATACAGTCCAGTGTTTGAAAAAAGATTTAAATTTAGGAATTGATATTTTATCAGATCTTTGTCTTAACGCTGAATTTAGGGAAAAAGAGTTTGTGAAAGAAAAAGATGTGGTGATTTCAGAAATTGATATGTCCTCTGAAAATTTTGAAGAATCTGTTTTTGATTTTGCTTTTAAAGAGATATTTAAAAATCACAAGCTTGGGCGGCCAATTTTGGGTACTTTAGAGGCGGTGAATGAAATTACTTGTCAGGATCTTTTTAAACTTTATAAGAACGTATACTCGCCTCAAAATATGATTTTATCGATCTCAGGAGAAATTGATCATAATAAAGTTGTTAAAGAAGCTAAAGAGTTTTTTAATTATAAAAATAGTGCTCTAAAACACAATCCTCTTAAAGTTTCTGAAGGCAAATTTAGAGCAAGTACTAAGTTTATTAAGAAAAATTCAGAGCAGTCTCATGTATTAGTAAGTTTTGAAGCACCTGCTTATACATCTAAAAAAAGATATCTAGCTTATTTGGCTAATCTTGCTTTAGGCGGGGGGATGACCTCAATTCTTTTTCAAAAAGTGAGGGAAGAGTTAGGGCTTGCGTATTCAGTGTACTCTTACCTTCAGTGTTTTATGAAAGAAGGCGTTTTGTTTATTTATGTTGGAACAAAACCAAATAAAAATTTAGAGGTAGTGTCTGTTATTTTAGATGAAGTACAAAAATTGGCTAAAAAGGGTTTTACACAAAAACAATTAAATCTTTATAGACAACAGTTACTTGGAGAAATTTTAATGAGTGCTGATGATTTAGACTCTAGAATGAATTCTATTGCTTTAGATGAGTTGATTTTTGATGAGTATAGGCCGCCTGAAAAAGTAGCGCTAGAAATAAATCAAATAGACATTCATCAAATGAATGAGTATTTTTCTGATCACTTTTTAAAAAAGCCTGGGATAATGATTTTAGGCCCTAAAAATAAATAGATTTTTAAATACCTTAAAAGGAGAGAGTTAATGATTAAGAATAAAATCAAAGATATTGCAAGTTTAGCAGAAAATATTTTTAAAAAACTTCAAGAAAAATCTGGAACTCTTCCAATTAAAGAAATGATTGAAATGGGCGTTGATATGATTGGAAATCAGTTTTTAGATGTGGCAGGTTTTAAAAATGAAACCGATTTAAGAATAAAAAGACTTCCTCATTTTCAAGGGGATTTACCACAATATAAAACGTTAGGATCTAGTGGTATGGATGTTAGAGCGTGTATTGATGAATTTATTACTATTCAGCCAGGAAAAAGAGTGTTAGTTCCAACCGGTCTTGCAATGAAGGTTTCTAAGGCCTATGAAATTCAGGTTAGACCAAGATCAGGGCTAGCACTTAAGAAAGGTCTAACGCTTTTAAACACTCCAGGAACCATTGATGCTGATTACCGAGGTGAGATTCAAATTATATTAATCAATCTTGGTGGTGAGGTTGTTGTTATAAAAAATGGTGAACGAATTGCTCAGTTAATTGTCTGTCCAGTGGTTAAAGCTAAGATTTTAGTGACTGATAAGCTTGATGATACTGAGCGTGGTGAAGGTGGCTTTGGGAGCACGGGCTCTCATTAATTATAGTGGTTTAGATTTGATTCATGTAGTTTTTAAAATATCTTTAAGAAAAAAGTCAGGGTTATGAGGACACGCCTTAGTAAAAAAAAATAAATATGTAGTTAAGGCCTATAAACTAGGGCCTGCTCATATAACTCACTTTTTAGAAAATAGGCCAGCATTTTATAGAACTTTAAAAAAATTTAAGGCGCACTTCTAGACTAAGGTTTTAGCTTTTGTCTAAAAAAAGCCTTTAGGCTATTTATAGAAGGTTTAAAAGCTATAGAAAAAATGATAGCTTTGTAAAAGTGCTCCATTTTTTTATAATACTTTTTTTCTTAATGGCGACGCCTGCTCTTGGACAGTTAAAAGTTTCAATTTTAGAAATAGAAAGATCGAGCACACAGGTTTATGCATCTCCGTCATTTGATGCTCGTATTATTATAAATTTAAAACGTGGACAAAAACTTTATGGGCTTAATAAAAAAATCGTAGGAACAGATGGCTTTGGCCTATTTTATAAGGTGAAGCTTAAAAAAAATATGTATGGTTATATTTTGGATACATCAGTTAAAAAATTTAAAGAAACTAGAAATAAAAAAGAAGGTAGAATCTTAGGAAGGGCTTTAAAGAAACATCAACGTAAGGTTAAAATAGTAAGCTCTTATGATGGATACTCAGTTCCATATTCAAAGTCATATGGTCTAGTCTTATCTTCTTTAAGCTATGCTTTAGAAATAAAAGGGAGCACTCAAAAATCAACAGAAATGTTTTTTGGTGCTAAAATTTTAGGAACAGGCTGGGGGATATCATTTTTTCCATTGGATATTTCTCTTTCATTTAGCCCATCTTCTCCTAGGTTATTAGATTCTTTTACTCAAGATCATTCAGGCTTTATTGTTTTAAGTGAGGTAGGGCTTCCTTTAGAAATTAAAAGAGGATTTAATTGGTCAATTTATACAACGATAAGTGGAGTTCTTTCTTATTATAGTTTTAATTTAGCCTTTGATAAAGTTAAAGAGTCTAGTCAGAAAGCAGAATTTGGTATTTCTGGAGGTTTAGGGGGGGGAGTACGCTTTGGGCGTTATATTTTAAATTTAGAAGGTAAATATATAAAGCTTAGAACTAGTCATACTGGAGTCCAGTTTAGCATAAAGCGAATATTTTAAGCAAACTTTTTAATCTGCGCACTGTGCAGTGAAAGAAGTCTTATATGTCGATAAATTCAAACTTATGCAAACTTTAAAAAACAACAGTATTCGTAGAATTAAAAAACTTTCAGGGCAGGTAGTGGATCAGATCGCTGCAGGTGAGGTTATTGAACGGCCTGCACAGCTTATTAAAGAGCTTATAGAGAACAGCTTAGACGCAAAGGCTTTTAAAATTGAAATTTCAGTAAGTTCAGGCTTATCACAAATAACGGTTACGGATAATGGAGTTGGAGTTTTAAAAGAGGATCTTCCTTCAGTTTTTGAGCGTCACTCAACAAGTAAACTTTCATCTGCAGAAGAGTTATTTTCTTTAGATAGTTTTGGCTTTAGAGGGGAAGCTTTATCGGCTATTGGATCAGTTTCAAAAATAAGTTTAGAGAGTAAAGCTTTAGGTGATGATAATGGGAGTTTGATGATTTGGGATTCTGGAAAGAAAATCTTAGTAGATCAGAGTGGAATTAGAGAGGGAACAAAACTTTCAGTTTCCAATCTTTTTAACAATACTCCGGCGAGAAAAAAATTCTTAAAATCTCAACGTTATGAGATGACATTAGTTAAAAAGGTTTTTAATTCTTTTGCCTTAAAGCATTTTGATAAAGAATTTAAATTTTTAATCGATGGAGCTCTAAGTTTTTTTTATCAACCTGTAGAATCTTTAGAAAAAAGATATGAACAAATTTATAAGAAGAAGCTTTATAGAATAAATATTTCTGAAACAGAGTGTATTAAAACAGGATCTGCAGTATACTTAGAGGAGCCGGGAATAGAATCTAAAACGTCTCAATCGCTATGGATATATGTTCAATCTAGATGGATTGAGGATAAATCTATCCATGCTGCAACAAGAGATGGATTAAACACTTATTTAATGCATGGTTACCAACCAAAAGGGCTTATAGATTTAAAGCTAAACTCTGAATTTGTGGATGTAAATGTTCATCCTATGAAATCACAAGTAAGATTTCAGGATTCAAGTCATGTGTATAAATTTATTAGATCAACCGTTTCAACATGGGCTGCGCAAGCCCCATGGTCCACGAAAGTAGTGTCACCAAAGGTTTTTAATTCAGTTCCTAAAGAGATTAAAATGCCTGTGATGACAAAATCTTTTCAAAAACCTAGCAAAAAAGAAGTGGAGCAGGCTGTTTTATCGCAAGTTCCTTTTGAATTTAAAGGTGGGAGAGTTCAATATAAAAAAAATTATGGCGATTTAAAAGTAAAAGCTATTGAGAAAGTTTTAAAACAAGAAGATGGATTTGAGCCTTTGTGGTCAAGCTTAATGGTTATTGGACAAATAAATCTGACATATGTTGTGGCGCAATCTAGTGAAGCGGTTTTTTTTATAGATCAGCATGCAGCCCATGAGCGAGTAGGATATGAGAAACTACTTAAATCTTGGAAAGAAAATCAGGGTCTAGATATTCAAACTTTATTAATGCCACTACATATTCAAATGGAAGACAATTGTATTGAAGTGTTATTAACAAAGCAAAAAGATCTTTCTTTTGTTGGAATAATTATTGAGCAAGGTGGACCAAATCTTGTTATATTAAATGCTCTTCCAGGGTTTTTAAAAGAAGCAGCGGTAGACAGTGCTTTAAGAGAACTTTCACAATCTATTATTAAATATGGTGGGGGGAGTTCAGTAGAAGAAATTTTTGAACTTTTTTTTGCAACAGTTTCTTGTCATTCAGTTATTAGAGCTGGACATGCCATGAGCAATGAAGAGATAAAGCTTTTACTTCTTGAAATGGATAAGTATAAATCTAATTTTTGCCCTCACGGAAGACCTGTTTATAAGAAAGTGAGTTTTCAATCTCTTGATAAAGATTTTGGAAGGTTAGGATAATTGTAGTTGTCCCCTCATGTTTATATAGTAGGACAAACAGCTAGTGGAAAAACAGGGTTTTCACTTAAATTATGTGAAGACTTTGGCTATGAAATTTTAAATACAGACAGTCTTTTGTTTTATAAAGGGCTTGATGCAGGCACTGCAAAACCAAGTAAACAAGAGCGCTTAAGAGTAAAGCATCACTTAATTGATATTTGTAAGCCAGGTGAAGAATTTACTGCGGCAGACTATTTAAAAAGTGCTAAAGAAGTGTTGTCTACCATGGGTAAAAAATTCTTATGTGTGGGCGGGAGTGGTTTTTACATAAATGCCTTAGATGTTGGGTTGTTGCCACTTCCAAAAACAGATCAAAAAATTAGAGAATTAGTTTTAAAAATTAAAGATCCTGTTAAAGAGTTAGAGAAAGTAGATCCTCAGATCTTTAATAAGATTTCAAAAAATGATCTTTATCGTGTGGGAAGAGCGTTAGAAGTTTTTAAACAAACAGGAAAGCCATTAACTCAATGGCAAAAAGAGTATCATTTTAAGCCTTATGCTAAAAAAATAGCATTTAATTTAGATAGAAAGTTTTTAAGAGATTTGATTACTAAAAGAGCTAGGCAAATGGTTAAAGCTGGTATTATTGATGAAGTAAAGATATTATTAGACTCAGGGTATAAGACCTGGAAACCCCTTTCATCTATTGGGTATACGCAAGTTTTAAAGTATCTTAGTGGAGAGATTCAAACTGAAAATAAAATGCTTGAAGAAATAGTCCATAAAACTATGCAGCTTTCAAAAAGACAAAAAATTTGGTTTAAAAAGGATAGTTCGGTGACATGGTTTGATTTTTCTGAAAAAAAGAAGGCAAAAAAATTTGTAGAGAACTGTTTAAAGGGAAGTTTATGGAAAGTATGACAGGGTTTTCAAAAGAAATAGTTCAATCAAAGAGCCTGTCTCTTAATATTCAAATGAGGTCTTTGAATGCAAGATTTTTAGAAGTTAAAGTAGGGTTACCAGCAGATTTAACTTTTTTAGAGGAAGACATTAGAAAGAAAGTTAAAGAAGGGTTTTTGCGAGGAACAATTGATATTAGTATTTTTTGCAGGAAAAAAGATATTAACCTTCCTATTAAAAATCTTAAAAAATGGATTCTAGATTATAAAAATAATGCTAAAATATTGGGTGTTAGTGGGGATCTTACAATGGGTGCTGTTTTAAAAAAAGCAGGTGAAGAATTTAAAGAAAGTTTAACAGCTCAAGAAAAAAAGCTATTACTTGATACTGTTGTAAAAGCTTTAAAGAATTTAAAGAAAAGAAGGGTTTTAGAGGGTAAAGAATTAAAATTAATTTTGTTAAAAGATTTAAAATTTATAAATATTGAGCTTAGTAGGATTAAAAGTTTTGTGAAAAAGAATAAGAAAATTCTTTCTCAAGAGTGGAGGCGTAAGTTAGATGAGCTTGAATTAACAGTTGACCCTAAAAGGCTTGAACTAGAGGTTGCTCTTTTATTAGAAAAAGCAAATATTGCTGAAGAGATCAATCGTATACAGATTTATATAAAAGAATTTTTTAAGACTTTGTCTGATAAAACAAATCTTGTAGGTAAAAAGTTAGATTTTTTTTCCCAAGAACTTTTAAGAGAAGCAAATACAATTGCTTCAAAATCTAAAAGTGCGGATCTAACTCGACTTTCGGTTAATCTTAAATCATACGTTGAGAAATTAAGACAACAGGTACAGAATATACAGTAATGGAGAAGATGATTATTGTAGTAGCTCCAAGTGGAGCTGGGAAATCTACATTTATAGATGAAATACTTAAGTATCCTAACCTTTTAATTAAAGACACTATCACATATACTACTCGTAGAATGAGAGAGGGCGAGTTTGAAGGTAAGCCTTATTTTTTTTTAAAAGAAGAGGATTTTAAAAAAAAAATTAAGGATAATTTTTTTATAGAGTGGGCAAAAGTTCACTCTTCATTTTATGGGACATCTTATAAGCAAATTTGTGAATTTTGGCAATCTGGGTATTCTGTAATTATGGACGTAGATATTCAAGGAGCTAAAACTTTTAAAAATAAATTTCCAAAGGCTTTAGTAATTTTTATACAACCTCCAAACTTAGAGGTTCTTAAAGAGCGTCTTTTAAAAAGAGGATATGGAAAACTTCCTCTTGACTATGAATTGCGTATGGAAAGCGCAAAAAAGGAGATGGCCTGGGCTCAAAATGCCGACGAGGTTATAATGAACAATGATTTTTTAACAGCTTTTAAAGAATTTCGGAAAAAAGTTGAATTTTACCTAAAAACTGCGTAAAAGAGTAGACTTGTTGGAGGATAATTCATGGCTCGTGTAACGGTAGAAGATTGTTTAGAAAAAGTTGATAATAGATTTAGCTTGGTTTTGTTAGTTTCTAAGAGATCTAAGCAGATTTTAAAAGGTTCTACTCCAATTGTTCCTATTAAAAATAATAAATTTGTGGTGGCTGCTCTTAGAGAGGTGGCTGCGGGAAAAGTAGATTTTGATAAAAGTTTATGGATGGAATCTGGTCAGATGCAGGTAGAAAGGGCTCTTTCTGAAGGATAAATTTTTAGAATAGAACCACCTAGACTTTTTCACGGTAAATTAAAATAGGTTTAAAACCGATATAGATTTTAACGCAGTGTATTTAAGGGTAAATAGAGTTAGTGGGTGGGAAAGTTTGGCAGACCATGGGAAAAAACCTGAATTAGAAGTTTCAACAATTCAAGAATTGGTTGAACTTGTAAAAAGATACCTTCCCCATGAAGAGGCTGAAAAACTCTTTGATGTTTATGAATTTTCTAAAAAAGCACACAAAGGACAAATTAGAAAAAGTGGCAAACCTTATATAAGTCACCCTTTAGCCGTTGCTGGAATCATCGCACAAATTCAATTAGACTTTTCCTCAGTAGCAACAGGTCTTTTGCATGATACCGTAGAGGATACAGGAGTAAAGCTTTTAGATATTCAAGAAAAATTTGGTGAAGAGATTACATTTTTAGTTAATGGAGTGACAAAAATTTCTCAAATGAGTTTTAAAAATACTCATGAAAAGCAAGGTGAAAATATTAGAAAGATGATTATTTCTATGGGGCGTGATCTAAGAGTAGTCTTAGTAAAGCTTTGTGATCGTCTTCATAATATGCGAACTTTAAAGTACATGAACTCTATGAAGCAAGAAAGAATTGCTTTAGAAACACTGGATATTTATGCACCGCTAGCAAGTCGTCTTGGTATAAATTGGTTAAAAATTGAATTAGAAGACTTGTCATTTAGGTATGCAAATCCTGAAGCATTTCATTCTTTAGTTGAAGAGGTTCAAAAGAAAAAAAGAGAACGTGAAAAGTTCATTCAAGATTTAAGAAGGCTTTTATATAAAAAAATAGCGTTATCATTTAAGGGTAAATTTGAAATTCAAGGGCGTCTTAAGCACTTATACTCTATTCATAAAAAAATGTTAACAGGTTTAGAGTATGATCAAATATATGATGTTTTAGCTTTTAGGGTAATAGTTCTTAATGTTGCTCAATGCTATGAGATTTTAGGACTAGTGCATTTACATTGGAAGCCTGTACCAGGAAGATTTAAAGATTTTATAGCAATGCCTAAAAACAACAATTATCAAAGTCTTCATACTACAGTGATTGGACATGATGGTGATAGAATTGAGGTTCAAATAAGAACAAAAGAAATGCATTTGACAGCAGAGCAAGGAATTGCAGCACACTGGAGTTATAAACAAGGTGGAGTTAATCAAAAAGCTATTAAGAAGTTTAATTGGTTAAGGGATTTAGCTTCAATGCATCAGCAAATGGAAGACTCAGGAGAGTTTTTAGAAAATATAAAAACAGATTTATTTGATACAGAGGTTTATGTTTTTACACCTAAAGGGGAAGTTAGAGAATTTCCCGAGGGAGCAACACCAATTGATTTTGCCTATGCGGTTCATACTGATATAGGCATGAGATGTTCAGGAGCAAGAGTGAATAGAAAACTTGTTCCTTTAAAATACCGATTAAAAAATGGTGATCATGTAGAGATTATAACTTTAAAAACTCAAACCCCTTCAAAAGATTGGTTAAACTATTGTGTAACAACAAAAGCTAAGAATAAAATTCGTTATTATATTAAAGAGGAGCAAAGAAAACGAGCTTTAGAAATAGGAAAAGGTATTTTAGAAAAATCATTTAAAACAGTAGGGTTAAATCCAATATCTTATTTTAAGAAAAATTCTGCAAATTTTGAAGAGGTTTTAAAAGAATCAGGGGTTAAAACCTTAGACGAATTAAATGTTCTTCTAGGTTATGGAAAAATTTATCCAGATCAAATTCTTAAAAAACTTTTTCCTAAAAAAGAAATTTATTCAGAAGTTAAAAAAGAGAGTTTTATTTCAAAAACTGTTAGAAATGTTTTAGAGAAGAATAAAAAAAAATCTTTAATTCTAGTTGATGGAATGAGTAATGTATTAGTTTATTTTGCTAAGTGCTGTCACCCAATTCCAGGAGATGATATTACAGGTTTTATTTCAAGAGGAAGAGGTATTATAATTCATAGAGTAAATTGCCCAAAATCTTTTGAACTTGATTCACAAAGAGAGGTAGATGTTGAGTGGGGTAAAAGACCAGAAGGCCTAACAAGGCTTGTGCAAATTTATGTTCTTGCTTTAGACAATAGTGGACTTCTTATTCGTATTACTGAGGTGTTTGCATCAAAAGGGATTGGTTTACAAAATGCACGAATTAAAGCAACTAGAGATAAAAAAGTGATTGCATATTTTGATGCTCTTGTTAAAGACTTAAACCAGCTTCAAGTAGTCATCACGCATCTTAGAAGACTTCGTGATATTATTGAAGTTAAAAGAATTTAGTTGCAGTCGGTTATATTCCCATTAAGAGGCTGTGTTATGCATCCAATATTTTGAAAATTACAAACCATTCTAATGTGATAGTGGTTTTTATGCTTATTTTCATGGCGTAATTTTTTGAAAATTTTATTTCTTTGAGTTTTTGTGGCATTAGTCTTGTTTTTTACATGAGTACATAAAGCCTTTACAAAAGCTTTGTCTATGAAGATAATATTCACCCGCTCAGTAGCAATAAGAATATTTAAAAATTCCCAGTTTTTTTGTCTAAAAGTATTATCTAATTTATCTAAAGTCTTCCAATTTTTAAAATAGTGTTCTGTTCTACAATCGTTTGCAGTGCTTGGTAAAGAAATATCTATATCTAGACCGTTTTGATGACTCCTATGTGTTTTAAAATAACTACCGTTTTTAAGAGATAAATCATTTATACATATGGGAGCTTTTGGATGTAAGCGGTTAAATTCCTCTGAGATATACTCAACTGTTTTTATTAAAAGACCTGAGGCGTACTGCTTATTTCTTCTTTGTGGATTAATTTTAGAACCTTTAAGGCGAGATGGGAGTTGTGTTGAATGTATTATTTTACCATATTTATCATGATGTTTAGAATAAAAATATTTGGACTGATTAAAAGTAGTTGTTTGTATTTCTTTTAAAAGTACATTGCCAAAATCTTTCTTGTATTGTAGCAGGTCGTAAGTTTCTGCTGAGTTAATATTAAAACCCTTTTGTGCTGTATTTTCACCAATATTTGGAAATATAAATCTACCAGCTCCAACAGCTGTACTTTCACTATCAATAATAATTGTGTTCTCACTATTAATTTCAGGATTAGTTATGGTAGGGCTTGGTAAAGGTTTTGGAGTAGAAGGTTCTTTTGAAAAAATTAGAGTTTCTTCAGGGGCTAATATTGAATTTTTAGTTTCATTAGAATTGTCTGCTCTAAACTGCTCAGTAATTTTAAGATCATTTACAAAATAAGCGATTTCAAGGGCAAGCTCATTACATGTGACTTTATTATCATCTAAGCACATGCCTTGGAGTGTCACTATTTTTTTTGAAAAACCTGAGGATTTAGTAAATAAAAAATGCTTTTCATGGTTCTTAGGGGTTAAAAAAGTAATGGATTCTAAAATGCCATTATAAGTGATATCTAGAGTGACTTTTTTTTGACCATTATTTTTAAAAAGTACTCTAGGGTTTGAAAAAGTAATTTTCTCATGGTTTAACTCGTTTAGCTTTACCTTTGTTTTTTCTGCTCTATTTCTTTGAATTTCCTCTTCTAACTTCCTAATAAAAGAGTTTTTAGAGTAAAGTGAGGTAATGGGAAGCAGCTCAATAGTGGGCTCTCCTTGGGCGTTTATTTGAATATGAGGTGCCGCTTTTGAGCGAGTAAAGCTATTAGAAGAGGGATTATTTTCAGCACAGCTGGCTAGAAAGAATAAAAAGATTAGAATAAAGCCTATTATTAGGTTGTAAGGCATTTTCATCTCCATTTAATGAGCAATATGGGTGCCAAGCCGTTATTTAGAAAATTTTATGGTTCTAGCAAGTCCTAAGTAAACACTAATGGAGTTCATTTTAACAGTGTCTGAAGATGGATATAAGCCATACTCAAGCCATAAAGGAACATAAATCTTGTTAGATATTAAAATATCTATACCTGCTCCAGCCTGCATGAAAATGGCCGTTGTAAGGTCTTCTTTATTTAAGGCCGTTGTACTGTTGGGAATAGGATTAAATAAAATACCTAACCCCAAACCTGCCCAAAAGTTATATTTGCCTTTGTTAAAATGGTAGCGAGGCCAAATATCTAGATTTGTAAAGGTTAAGTCCACTTTGCAAACAGCTTTAGAAGTATTATTTTGCTTTATACATTGAGTGTTGCTTGTATCTTCAGAATAAAAAGCCTGCTGTCCTAAAGAAGTTCTTAGATAAAGTTTTTTATGAAGCTTAAAATCTAGAAGTAGTTCAGAAGAAATGCTAGTTCCCGTATAAGAATCTAAACGAGGAGAATCGTTTTTAAAAAGCACATCAGAAGAGTTATTATTAAAACCTAGGGCAAAGCCTATGGCCAGCTTTCTGTCTTTAATTTTTTTAATTGGAATATTGCGTTTTTTTAAAGTCCAATTAGCTAAAGCCTTTCCTTTAAGAAGTCTTGCTAAAGCTTGATCTTTTTTAAGTTTCACTATCCTAACAATACCTTTTTTTTTCCCATTAGACATGAGGTAATAGAGTTTACCTATTTGAATATTATCATCATCAGTATCAATTAAGACAGCAGATCCCTTTACTTTTAGAACTTGGGCGGGAAAAGAAGATATAGAAAAACTTAAGCTTAATATAAAAAGTAGCATAAGTATATAACGCATAAAGAAGCCTCCTGTTTTTGATAACAAGTTTATTATAACTCTGTATCTCTTAGGAGGTCTTGCTTTTCTTCTTAAACTAGACTGCTTAAAAGGCTTAATCTAAGGTTTTATTAAAATGGGATTTCTTCGTTTGAAGATTTAAAATCAGGCTCTGGTGCAAAGTCAGTAAAAGGGTTGTCATTAACAGAAGGGCTATCAAGGTTAGTCGAGCTTGATGCTTGGGGGCTGCCTCCAATAAACTGAACGTTTGTTGCAACAACTTCTGTAGTGTATTTTTTATTTCCTTGCTGGTCTTCCCATGAGCGAGTTTGAAGTCGCCCTTCAACAAAAACTTGACGACCTTTAGCTAAATATTTGCCGCATACGTCAGCAAGCTTTCCCCAAACAACAACTCTGTGCCACTCAGTTTTTTCTTGTTTTTGGCCTTCCTTGTCTTTCCAAACTTCACTTGTTGCAAGACTAAATGTGCAAACAGTGTTACCAGAACTTATATTTTTTGTTTCAGGGTCTGAACCTAATCTACCTAAAACAATTACTTTATTAACACCAGACATACGTATTTCTCCTTATTTGAAAGTTTTATGTGTTACAGTGGCATATTGCAAGTAGACAGCATCACTAAACTTAATTTTATTTGCAAGTCATTGCGCTTTAAGACGGACGCGCCCAAAAATTAAGCCTTTATATAAATTTGTTTAGTATTTATTCAAAGGAGTTTAGGCGAAAGAATCTAGGTGATCTAAAGCTTTGCTCTAAATTACCTTGGATGGTAAAGAGGTACTTTGCTCCTCCTTGAGGGAGCTTAATAATATTAACATTTTGAGGATTTATAAAGGACTGTAGGTCTGTGGCTAATGCTCTTTGAAAGGTTGCATTTAATTCAAGCTCAATACGAAACTCATAGTTTCTACAGGCTTGAGATATATTTTGACCAGACTTATGAAATAAACAGGTAATAAACCCTTTATACCGACCGTTAATAGGGGAGGACTTAGTTCCTAAAGTCCCCCTAGTAACTGTTATTTTTCCTTTTTCTATTTTTCCAAAAAGATTTGAATTCTCCCAAATAACTTTTTTAGGAAGAGGGATATCGCCTATACTTGGGATATGTATGGTTGCAGGGATCACAATTTTTTCTATGTTAAATTTAAAATTACCTTTAGGCTGAACTCTAAAACTGTCTTCACCTTCAATAAAAAAATTCCCATTAAGATTTCCTGTTAGTTTGTAGGCAAGATTTTGAAAATCAATTAGATCTGCTAAAGAGATATTTTTTAAATCTGAAGATAAGATAAATTTTTGAGTTTTTTCTTCGGTTTTTCCATTTAGACTTAGATTTAGATTTGCAAAACCAGAAAAAAAACCAGAAAGAAGAAGGGAGCCTCCAGGTTGAAATTTTAAGAGAGAAAAAATATTTGGTCGAAGAGTGATGTTTTTAATCTTAAGAGGTTTTTTAAAAGACTTTATAGAAAGTTCAAAATCAGAAGTTTGTATGCCAAAGGGTACAAGGTTTAAATTAATATTAGAATAATCAACAGATCCATTTAAAGGTTTCATAATTTGATTTATTTGTTCTTTAGAAAAATATGTTAAATCTGAAAATGGGAAAAGAGTCATAAAAAAAAATAAAAAAGCGCATAAAAAAAAAGCTAATTTTTTCTTATGGTATAAGAGAACATTTTTAAAAGGCAGGGTAAGAGAAGCTAAGAGTTTAGATGAGGTCATTACTTTTTACCTCGTCTAGATTTTATAGGTTTTTTAATTTCAGGGCTTGGTAAAATATCAGAAGCAGGTTTAACAAATAAATTAGCTATAGTGATTAAACCATCAAAATAAGAAGGGTTTTCAGGATTAGCTTTAAGTTCAATGGATTCAATGAGTAGGGATTTATTAAGCTTTTGAAGACTATAAGTCAGAGCTGAGAATTGATTTATATTAGTTTTCTTTGTTTGAATATTAAAATTATTTTGATTTGCTGAAAGGATAATTTTAGAGCTAGCTTTACTAGAAGTTACTGAAATTTGATCTGGTAAGAAATTTATTGAATATGCATTTCCTAGGTCACTTACTTTTGTTTTTAAATCTGCTAATTGATACTTTTTAGGTGTTTGAGAGGTGAATTTAGATTTTTTTTGAAAAGAAATAATTTTTTGAGTAAGCTTTTTTTGTTCTTCAAAAAAAATCATATTTTCTACAGAGGTTTGGTAGTTTGTAATAGGTTTTATAAGAGTTAAAATGAGAATTAAAAAGCAGGCTGTTGTAATCAATAGCTTTTGAGTAAAAGGAGAGAATGAACTGAATTTGTTTCTTAAAGAATCAAAAGTAGAGCTTTCTTGAACCTGAGAGACAATAGATTGAAAGTATTCATTAATCTGGTCAATTATATTTTCAAAAAACATAAGTTACAGTCCTTTTTTGGGTTTAAAGGTTATTGTAAAATTAATTTTGCCATTATTCCCAGAGCTCTCAGTTTTTAAAATTTTACCAGAGCTAAGACTTTTTAGTTTATTTGAAAAAACTTGGAGTTCATTTCTAGCGGTTGTTGTTCCCTGAATTCGCACAAGATTTTTGTTTATTTTAAAGTTTGTAATATCCATTGGGAGTTTACTTCTTGAAGAGGCTTTTTCAGAAATACTTTTTAAAGTAAGCAGAGGAGCATTTGCAGATTGTTTTGTTTTTTTAATAATTTTTAATTTTATAGATTCTCGGGTTTTAAGATCAGCAAAAAGCTTTTTAAGTTTTTGTTTTGTGGCATTATTTTTTTGAATTTGAAAAACATTAGAGGCAGCAGTTTTCATATTCTGTTTGGTTTGAGAAGTGAGTTCTTCAGATATAGAGTTTCTTAGAAATGAATATATAAAAAAAATAAGAATAGATGCGGCCACTAAATTAATATAAAAGCCCCATGAACTCCAAAGGGCTTTAAAGGAAGCGTTTTCTTTTGAAAATTCTTCTCGTCTAAAATTTATAGCCGGGTTTTTAGGTCTTTTATATGCCTCAAGCGCAAGACCTATTGCTACTCCCATAGAAAGGTGGTTTTTAGAGTTGCGAGTAATATCGATCTCAGGGTGATTTTTAATTTTTGAAATTTTATTACAGGGAGTTAAAGTAAATTCAGTTAACTTAGGCCCTAAGTTATGTAGTGAGGCTAAGCCACCCATTAAACCAAGGCCTTTAATATCTACAGAGTTTACACCCTTAATTTCTAAAAAGGTAAGCTTTAAGATTCTGCCAAGCTGTGCAATTTCATTAGATAATATATTTGAAAATTCTAAATCGCTTTTTAATCCAGATTGAGTGTTTAAAAATATACCTTTTGAAGCTTTAAGATTTGTTAAAGCCTCAGTTTCTTGAATATTTTTTTCTTTGGCCACAGCCTTAGCTAAATTTAAAGCACCCCAGTTGATTCTTCGAATATTACATAAACTGCCCTTGCTTCTAACAATTAAAATAGATGAAGAGTGACCAACATTTAAAATGGCTTCTCCATTTTCTAAAATAGTATTGTCTGGGATTAAATTTTTAGAAATTTCTTCAGGTTCTAAATTTTCATCCCAGTTTTTATCTAAATCTACTTGAGGGGGAGCTGCTAAAATATCTTCAAAAAGGTTGTTTAAAGCAAAACCTTCTAAAGAAATTATCTTAGGGTTTATTTGAATATCTGATGAAAGGGTTAAGTAAGATTTTATAAGCTCTTTTGGTGCTGCAATAGAGAGGACTTCTGATCCATTTTGTAGCAGTTTAATAATCTTACCCTCAAAAATAGCGTCATATGAAGAAAAGGGTATAAGATCCTCAAGTTCAAAAGGTAAACTTTTTAAAATTTTAAACTTTTCTTTAAAAGGAAAGAAAAGACTTCGAGTGCTTATTTTATCTTGAGGTAGACCGAGTACAAAAGTAGTATACTCTTTATTATAACTAACAAGAATATCTTTTAAAGTTGTTATAAGTTCAATCTGTTTATCGACACCAGGTTTTTGAGAAAGAGGATACTCATGTAGTTTTGTTACTAAAATTGAGGAGCCTGATCTTTCAAGGTCAGCAATTTTAATACTGTAAGAACCAATGTCTATGCCAATAGTTTTCAAGATGAAACCCTCTCTATAAATATCTTCTTAAATTTAGAATGAAAAGTCTACTTATTTGGCACAAAGCTTTTATAGTAGTATTTAAAAAAATGTTATCTTATATTTATATAGCTTATACAGCGTTTTCCTTTTTAATATTTTAAAAATCAGGTTTATAAAAACAAGGTATACATTATGTGCATTTTCTATGAAAGACTTAATACCTTTGACCTTTGGGTTTGAAAAATTAGCTAATGTTTTTTGACAAGATTAAATATGGCTCAACATTAATATATATCTAAACTATAATAGAATTTTTTTAAAGATTTTTAGATGAAATAAAGTTAGGTCAAAAGTCTAGATTTCTTAAAAGGCTTTTAAAGGCTTAAAGAGTCTGCACTTTTAAAAATACCTTAAGTAAATATTTTAGAAAATTAATAATAAAAAAATATCAGCTTGATTACTAAAGACTATATCAAAAAACTAGAGTAAAGCTTTTTGTCTTTTAAAGATAGAACAAAGCTTATTATCAATAGATATTAAAGAGCAGGGCCATACTTTTAAAGGCGAGTTTACAGATTTTAGTATAAAAACTTTAAATAAAAGTCTTACTTTTAGTAGATTTTCCATGAAAACAAAACATTAAAAGTATGGTTAACATCTTGCTTTCTAACAAAATCAGCATTTTTATTTTGTTTTTGTTGAATTGTAGACATTTTATAAAAAGGAATTAATCTTCCATTCCAGGGAAGTATTGGAAAGAAACTGCCTAAAGAATAAGTGATATGACCAAGGCCACTCACACCTTCAGGCCCATAAGTGTATTGATTAGAAATTTTATCCCCAATACCAAAATCTATTTTAAGAGTTATATATTTTAAAATACCAGTATTAAAGCTTATACTAACATAGTTGCCTAAGTGACCATTGATATCTTTATGGTAATCTAGAGAAAAACCAAAGAGCATTTTATATTTATATTCATATTTAAGACTTGTTTCCCAAGTTGAAGGTCGTTTGCTTTTGTAGTCTTCTTTCTTCTTTCTTCCAAGTAAAATTGCGAGACCTTTTTGAGGTTGATCATTAAAGTAATAGGTAGAGGTTGAAAGTTTATGCCTTTTTCCAAAGTTTTTTGTATAAGTAAATCCTGGACCTTTAAACGTAATCTTATTAAAAAGAGTAATTCTGGGACCAAGAAAGATAAGTGGAGTGTCAGAAATTAAGGCTCCACGATAGATCCTACTATTTATAAAGATTAAACCAAAACTAAGTTTAAAGTTTTTTTTTGATGGAGAGGGTTTTACTTCTATATCACTTTTTAATGCTTTTAAAGAAAGATTAAGTTTTTTTATAGTCGTTTCATTTTCAGCCATACTTGTAATAGAAAATATAGTAAGTATTAAAAAACCAGGTAATTTCATATCTATAAAGCCTTTATTATTTTTAGGCGCTGTTACACATGATTACTCAACCTAGACCAACAACTTAAAGATCTTCTCCCACTCACCCTAAAATAAATTTGATTTAATATACCAAGGATGGTTAGAGTGGGCCATCTTAAAAGCACGCTCATTTTTTAAGCTTACACTTAGAGCTACTCAAGGTTTTACTCAAAGTTTACTAAAGCTTTTAAAGTTTAATTTGCCAATACCAGACTATTTAACCCTTTTAAGATGCCTTAAGAAGCTAGAAATTAAGTTTGGAAAGCTAGAGCCAAAGGGCAAGAAAATTCATGTTGTCATAGATTCAACCCATTTGCTCTGTAAAATTTAAATCACAAGGCCTGTCGCTTCATGTGCAACAAAATAAAACTTTGATTTAAATATTTTAAAAAAACTTTTTGAAAATCTTAATCTCTAGTCTATAAAGCCACCATTGGTGGCTAAACTGTTAATTTGTTTCGATAATGACGCTTCTACATTTTAATAAACTTTAAATCAATTTTTAGCTTTAGTAATTAGTCAAGTAGCAAAAATTAAATTTAAAGAACTAAAGTTTCATTAAATGGGTTTCTTTGCTACCAGCCTCATATCCGTGTGCTGGGTAATGCATTAAGTGGTCTTTTCTTTCCAAAAAGTAAGCACTCACTTTTACTATTTTCTAAGCTAAATTAGATAAACTATGACTAATTTTGTTACTCCTTTTGAAATAGCTTCATAGAATTTAAATTTAAATCAAACCTGCTTCATTTAAACCTCGGCCTATAGATTGCTCTAGTCTAAAAGTACGAAGTTAAGAAATATTAAAAAAGGAGCTAGAAATGGTACGTATACTAATTATAAAAACAGTTTTTTTAATGGCTTTTACAGTTTTGGCTAATCAACAAAAGATTAAAAATGATCTTGTATGGTCAGATATTGACAATAATACTTTTAAAGTAAGAAATGAAATAAGAATTCAAAGAAATTACAACTCAATCAGTGATAGTGAAGGGCTTATGCCTGTAGGATCATTTATTAAGCTTGCTCAAGACATTAACCTTAGAAAAACTCCAAATGGTGAATTAATTAAACCTCTTTTTAGGGGTGATGAGTTTCAAGTTTTAAACGTAATCGTAGATAATAACAAAACTAGGCACTATAAGATTAAATCTAAAAAAGATTTTGGTTACCTTTATGCAGGAACTAAGGTTTCTTATTCAAAGTGGATTAAACAAACATGGTCATCTAATAACAAGATAATTGCTCAACCTGGTGATATGATTAAGGTAAGAAGAATAAAAGGCTTAAAAATTTCTAAAAAAATTAATGATAAAGATTTCTTCTACTTAATTCCAAAGAACTCAGAAGTTCGAGTTAAATCAATAATTCAAGATAAATCAGGAAAACTATACTATAAAGTTAAGTATAAATCTAAAGCAGGGTTTGCTCAAGTTACAAACTTTAATAAGCTTGGTTATCCACTATGAAGAGCTACGTTATTAATTTACTTTATGCAGAATAAGTGAGCTTTTTGGTAAAGATTTTAAGTTAAAGCTTCTTTTTAAAGGCATAAGATATTCTTATACATAGCCTAGAATATATAATTTGTTTAAATTAGAGTTTTTAATGCTACTTAGACTATTAAAAATATAGAAAATAGGGCATTGTTTTAGACTTTAATCCAGTTTAGTAAGAAAAAAATATTTGGAGGATTGTTTTGAGAACAAGCTTAGAAAGAAAAATAAGATTACTAAAATGGTTTGTCGCTGTAGGGGTATTAGTGAGCATGGCAAGTAGAGCATTTACACAAGCAGACTCTAATGGTCAGAGTTTTTTAAATCATGCTGCTAAGAAACTAAAGCTTAATGCTTCTTTAAGTGTATCAGCAATGAGAGGTTTTGATGAGTTTTCAGAAGAAAGCGCTTATTATCAAGGCGTAATTGGTATGAAAATTAATGAAAATTTAAAAACAGATATGAGTATTGGTTATTCTCACCCTTTTGACTTTGATGCTAATAGAACTGATCGATGGGAAATAGAAGATGTTTTATTTAGATTGTTAAAATCTTCAATTTGGAAAAATGATTCTAAAAGTCAGAATATTTCTTTAACTGGTTCAATATCACTTCCAACTTCGGGAACTTCAAAAGATTCAAGCCTGTATTCACAAATTAGTCTTACTACAGGGTACACACTTAATTACAAAAAATTAACTTTTGTAGCAACACCAACAATTGTTGGTGCTCTTCATAAGTTTGATACAGCAGATGAAGAGGGTTTTGAAAAGAATTCTCCATTGGGTATTTCATTAGGTGGGTCTATTAGATATGGAGTTACTTCTAAATTGGGTTTGGCTCTAGGAGCATCAATATATTCCATGTTTAATTATGATTTTAACAATAAAAATATCCAGACTGTCTCAGGTGCAGTTGAATACTTAGTTAATAAAAAGATTTCATTATCTTTTAGTGGCAGATGGAGAAGTAAAGTGGTTACAAATAACTCACTCTTTGATGATGATGCCTCATTCGTGTCATTAGGTTTAGTTTATAATATTTAGAAGTTTTAATATAGGGAGTAAAAATGAAAATAAATCAATTAAGAGTATCCGTTTTAGTCTTAGGGTTTGGAGCTTTTTTGACTTTTACAGGTTGTGTAAAGCAACATGATAAAAGAGCTGGGCAGGGTGCGTTAGCCATAGGAGAGAGAAGGTATGCAATTAAAGCAAATACATTGCCTGATAAAAAGGGTCTACAAGTACAAACTTTACAGGGCATGTACCAGACGGAAACCGAGTATCTTGGTTGTGAACCTGTTGCTAAAAATCAGGTTGTTGGGAACTCAACAACTACAAACAAAGTTGTTGTTGAGTTTTCTGGAAAAAAAGCGGCCTGTGTAAGAGTTGATGAACTTGAAACTTTAAAAGAAAGACCTCCTGTAACATTACGAGGTTCTTTAGGTACTACTCCTTATTGGATTCAAACAAGAAAGGTTCTTAGAAAATCAGGGAGAACACGGGCGTTAGAGGGGGTAGATTCAGATAATGATTCGGGCATTAATTTTTTAGACTTTGTATCGTATTCAACTAACTCTCCTTTGCTTAATGCTGTTGCCGACAGATTAGAGGTTAGGGCCTTACCAGGTAAGCAGTACAAAATTTATCATAAAATTGCAGCACAAACCGTGTACATCATGATGGTTGTTCCCAAAAAAGATATGGGACATTTAGACTTTTCATTGTCTGATAATTTAGGAAATGGTGAATATGCTGTTCCATTGGCATGGGCAGATATAAGCTTACAAAAACAAGAGTTAAGGCTTAATTCTGACAATGAAAAAACTAATGTTATTCTTTATAATAAAGTAGAGACTCTTTCTCAGGCTACACATATTGATTTAAATGTGTCTAATCTAAATGAGGTTAAATTAACACAACTTAACAACTTAGAAGATACCTACCCTACAGATTATTTCACCAGTGGTCAGTGGTATTTTTCTGAATCGGTTGTTGATACTAGGCCAGGAAGTGAAGGTTTTATTGGAACAGTTACAGGTGCTTTTGATACTTCATATAGACCGGCTACAATAATTCAGTTTACAGTAAGAACGGAAGGGCTCATTGCCTGTAACGTAAGTATAGATCAAAAATATAGTGATGATCTATACTGTGATAGTTCTGATTCAGTTTTAACTATTCCAGGTAGCGGGGTTGCCTACGGTCTGCTTCCTAATAATGGGTCAATAAAGGTTTTTAATGTTCAACCTTTAAAAGCTCCATACTTTAAACTAGAATTAGATTCAACTATTAGTTTAAGAAAGAGTATTGATGAACTATTTTCAGTAATCAGAGATACGAATCAGGATCAGGTTATTAAAGTGAATTTTCATAAAGATAAATTCTCCTTTATAACTCAAAGGGGGGCTAATGGAAGAAGAATTATGTATTCTTTCTTAAGAACTCAGGGGAGGGCTCCATATGCAGTAAGAAGGCATCATAAAAATGATAGACAAAAAAGGTTTGGTTATTTTACTCAGATAGTTTCAAAAATAAGATCGTCTGATATTATTTCTAGAGAAGAAGACCTTGAAAAAGATTATTTAATACAAAGGCACAATCCAGCTAAGGATATTGTATTTCATTTTAGTAATTTAACTCCAAACTATGAAAAAGGAAAAGACCCCTATGGTTTAGAGATTGATTATAGGCAAATTGGCAGAAACTCTGTTGAGTACTGGAACAAGGCTTATGAAAGAGCAGGTTCTCCAAATAGAGTTGTCTTAAGGGAAAGTGATGCTCCTTTTGGTGATATTGCATACAATACGATAAATTTAATTGACTCTGAAAGAGGAAGTAACCTTTTAGGTGTTGGTCCTTCCTTGGTTGATCCCTATTCGGGTGAAGTAATTAATGCAAATGCAAATGTTTATATAGCACCTTTTAGAGAGATTATTGCTCTCAGGGTGAGAAATTATATTAAAGCTAAAACGGGTTTGTTAGATAATGCTGCTAACCAGCTTCCTGTAGGGGCCACACAAAATAGTACCTTATTAGGTGATATGGCCTTTAGTACTTTAGGTATTAAAGGTATTTTATCAGCAATGGTTCCTGAACGTATAATGACAATAGTAGCAAACCTTTATCATCATAATCCTGTTAATTTTACAACAAGAAAAATTAATGTTGATGGGTATGGAAATAACTCAGATGAGGTAGTAGACCTCTATAGTCTTACTAAGTTTAATTTTGAAAATTCAATAATTCAGCGTCTTATAAAAGTATCTAAAAGAATTCCTGAGATGATTTTTTTAAGAGATAAAGGTAAGATCACGTTTAATCCAAGGAGTAGAAAAGACCTTTTAAATTTACAGAAGGCTTTAGAAACCTATAGGCCAACTTTTTATAGGTCATACTTTATGTCTGACTCTGCTCTTGCAAGTGATTACAATCCAATGACTAATCAAATTGAAGAAAAATGTGGTGAGGTTCTTAAACTTGTAGCATTTGTAAATAATAGAGCTGAAAGTGAGAGTGCTCCGGGAAGACTTACAACGGAAGAAGAGCTTCCGGCTCTTAGGCACTGTATGACTCAACTTATTCCGGCAACGTTTCAAGCGACTCTTATTCATGAAATAGGTCATACACTTGGACTTAGGCATAACTTTAAAGCAAGTACAGATAAAGATAACTTTTTTAACAAAGAAGAGGTTAAAGAACTGTATGGCTTAGATATTCAGGAGCACAACCTTCCAACAACTTCATCTGTAATGGATTATGTAAGGGTTGAACAAAGTAAACTTATATATCCTGGGCATTATGATATTGCAGCCATTAGGTATGGTTATGCAAATGCTGTGGAAGTTGAATCGTCTGCAAAAAGACCAAATAGCTTAAAGGGTAATTATATAAAGCTAGCTCAAGAAAGTATTAAAAGTCTTGATGAAGACTATAAAATTAAGCCTTTTTCTTATTGTACAGATGTTGAAGCTAGTTTAGAGATCGACCCATTATGTGTAAGGCATGATTTTGGAACTAACCCTAAAATGATTGTTGAAGATACTATTAACTTATTCTGGGAAAGTTTTGTTCTTTATAACTTTAAATATGATACAGTAGGGCCTTGGGCTGAAGGGCCTTTTCATAGAGCATCTTATTTAGATAAACTTAAAAGAATGTACACTCAATGGAGAATACACCTTGCAAACTATTTAGGTGGAGAAGATTCGACAGGTAATGTTTACCTTCAAAGGTATAGCAAAATTGAATACGAAGCCTTACTAAAGGATCTTAAAGTAGATCCAAATTTTAAAGGTAAAGAGTACTTAGCTGTAAGAGATCAAATATTTGATTTTATTATGGATATAGCATTTTTTCCAAATAAATATTGCTTAGTACAAACTCCTATTGGCCCGAAGGCTTATGAGTTTAGTAAATTAAAGGAGGAACTTAAAAATCAAGTTCCTAAAGGAGAAAGAATATCTTCATGTGAGAATAATTATATGAAAAGCCTTATTGAGTCTAAAGGGTATGTCTACCATTACGAAGCAGGTCTTCCAGTAGATAACCTTTGGTACTTTGTAAATCCTGAAGATACTTTTGAAGAAGGTATAAGATTTAGGTCATTTAGAGCTCCCCTTGATATAGTGGGGAGTTTTCTTGATAGGTATTTTGCTTCAGCTTTCTTAGGTGCAAGAAATGCTGGTTATACGGGAGTCTTGGAGAAGATATTTCCTAATATGATGGATGAGCCAGATCTTTATGAAAAATTTGAAGAAAGAATGCTTAAGAGGTTAACTAAAGGTGTTGATATAAGAAAGGTTTTTGAAAGGGCGAATAAAATAACTCTTCCTCCTGAAGAGCAAGTTAGCTTTGTTCTTTTAAACTTTGATGCTGAATCAGCACTGCTAAAAGCCCTATGGTTGTCACTAGAGGAGGGTATTAGAAATGAATTTGTTGATAACTCTTTAAAAATTTCTAAATATACAAGACAAATTACCACTGAGCCGAGTATTATTAATGATGTTCAAGCTAATGGTGGTTTTGCAATGCCGCTTGCTGATGGGTCGACTTTAGTTATTCGTCCTGAGGCAACAGTTGCATTCTCTCTTGCACAGGCTTTAGTAGGAATTGTTCAAACAATTGAATTTGCAAATCAGCAGATTCCAACCGTAGAGCAGTTAATGCAGGGTCTTGAGGACTTAGTATTAAAGGCTTCTAAAGATTTAAAAGTTGAAGATGGTACTCAAATTTCTGTTGAACAATACATGACCTTTGCAAGAAGTTTTAATAAAATTATGATAGATCATCCATTAAAAGATTTTGCATTTCAAAATACTTATTTGTCTGAACTAATTCCCTATTTAGTTTTTTTAAAAGATCCTGAAGGTATAATTAATCAAGCAATAGCAGCAGGACAAAAACCACCAGCAGATGCGGTAGAGTATGTTGAACGTACAGTGGCGGAGTGGACAGCTAAAGGTATGGATAGAGTACTTGTTGAGACTCAGGAGTGGTTAAATAAAAATGGATATAGTCAAATCATTGCTGTTGCACCAACTAAAGACTCTATTATAACTAAGTTTACATTGATAGAACAAAGAATTATAGAAGGAATTAAGCAGGCTACACAAGCAAAGGATGTACAGCAAGTATATTTAAAAGTTAATGGCCCTGAGCTTTTTGCACAGTACGATCTTTTAAGATCTATATTGATTTATGATTTTTCACAAATTAATACAGATTTACAAATTAGATTTATAGAGCTTTTTGATAATAATAGGGGTAGAAATTTTTTTAAAACTCTTTCTAAGAATTCTAGATCGGATATAAGATTCTTTGCGCACAAATATCTTAGTCCAAAGGCAATTGCCAAAGCTAAATGGGGTATTAAGGTTCCATTTAGTTTGTAAGCTTAAGCAAGAGGCCTGAGCAATTTTTTGTTCAGGCTTTTTTACTTATAAGCTATTATCTTCTAAATGCATGAAATTTTTTAAGCCAAGTTATAACTTTTTCAGGCTTGGTTTGATTTTTCCAAGAACTTGCTACATATTTGTTTGCTTCACCTAGAGTAGGGTAGGGGTGGATGGTGCCCATAATACTGTTTAAACCAAAGTTATTTTTCATTGCTGAAGTTAATTCTAAAAGCATGTCTCCAGCGTTTGTACAAACAATTGTAGCTCCTAGAATTTTATCTGTTCCAGGTTTAGTTAAAACTTGTACAAAACCTTTTGTTTCACTTTCAGTAATGGCACGATCTAAGTCATCTAATGAGTAAATTGTTTTAAGGTATTTAGTGTTTGTACTTCTAGCTTCAGCTTCACTTAAACCAACACTGGCAACTTCAGGGTCTGTAAAAGTTACCCTTGGGACAGCATCATAATTAGCTTTCTTCTTATAAAAAGGCCTAAATAAAGAATTCACAGCAACATACCAAGCTTGGTGGGCAGCTGTATGAGTAAATTGAAAAGGACCAGCAACATCACCACAAGCATAGATATTTTTATATTTTGTTGTTCTTAAATAATCATCAACTTTAATAGTTCCATTTGGATTAAGCTCAATATTAAGTTCTTCTAAGCCTAAGCCATTAGTATTGGCCGTTCTACCTATGGCCATAATACAAAGATCAAAAGTGAGTTCTGTTTGAGAGTTGTTTGATTTTATAAAAGCTATGTTTTGATTATTTATTTTTTTAAATTTTATAATTTCAGCATTGAGCAAAAGGTGAACACCCTCTTCTTTAAAAGATTCTTGAAGGATTTTAGATACAGCCTCATCTTCTCTTGCCATTATTCTATGATTTTTTTCAATTTGAGTGACTTTAGAGCCAAGGCGTGAAAAAGCTTGTGCAAGCTCAGACCCAATAGGTCCTCCTCCGATAATTAAAAGATTTTTAGGAAGTTGAGTGATTTTCCAAAGATTGTCGGATGTTGCAAGGTTAATGTCATTAATTCCAGGTATGGGAGGTATAAAGGGGCTTGCCCCTGTAGCAATGGTGATATTTTTAGTTGTTAAAATTCTATTATTAACCTTAACTTCCCATGGGGAAAGTATTTTTGCTTCTCCTAAAATACACTTAACACCTAATTTTGAGTATCTTTCTACAGAGTCATGAGGTTGAATATCTGCAATTACTTTATGAATACGTTTCATGACGGCTTTAAAATCTAGAAAGGTATTAGATACTGTGATTCCATACTTAGAGGCATTTTTAATTTGATGATTTATTTTTGCAGATTTAATGAGAGCTTTTGAAGGAACACAACCTGTATTTAAGCAGTCACCACCCATTTTATGTTTTTCTATAAGAGCAGATTTTGCTCCAACAACTGCAGCAATATATGTTGTAACTAACCCTGCAGCACCGGCACCAATTGCTATTTGGTTATATTCAAATTTTTTAGGTTTTTTATATTTTTTAGACATTAGCATTTCCTAAAGGGTTTAAGTATTTTAATTAGTTTTTTTGAAGCTATTGGTAAAAGACCGAGAGCAGCAAAAGATATAATAAGCACAGGGGATAAAATACCTGATGCAGACTCTAGCTCAGAAAGTCTAGTTCCTGTATTTATATAAAGAATAGTAGCTGGAAGCATTCCTAGTTGGCTTACCCATATGTAGGTGCTAGTTTTAATTTTGGTTATTCCCATTAATAAATTCACCATAAAAAATGGGAAAATAGGGATAAGTCTTAAGCTAAATAAGTAAAAACTACCTTCTTTTTCAATTCCAAGGTTTATTTTGTCTAGATAGGAGGAGAATTTTTTTTCAACCCAGTTTTTAAGCAAAAACCTTGAACCTAAAAAAGCTAGAGTTGCCCCTATTGTGCTGGCTATAGAGACAACAATAGTTCCAATAAAGATTCCAAAGAGGGCTCCACTTAAAAGTGTTAAAAAAGAAGCACCTGGAATTGAAAGAATCGTTGAAATTATGTAAATACCACAAAACCCTATGAGCATAAACAAAAAATATTTTTCTTTGTAGATTTCTAAATCCCCTTGTATTTCCTTAACCTTTGAAAAACTTAAGTAGTAAAATAGGTCAAAATAGATAATAAGGCCTATTATAATAAGGAGTAATGAGGCTAGAAGAGCTTTTTTAATAATACGAAATTCCTTTTTTATAGATTATTGATTTTTATGAAACTTTGAGCAAGAAAGACTAATGAACTAGTTTCATTATAGAGAGTTGAAAAAGGGTTAATTTTGCCTTAGAGCCTTGTTTTTTAGCCTTTTTAGTATCATAAAGATAGTGATAATAGTTTTCAGATAAGTTTTGATAAATTTAAGGTGGTTATTATATGTATTCAGTAAAGAATATGCCAGATATTGTAGAGTCAAAAAATACTCAATTTGACCGGTCCATTGATTGGGTTGGAATGTCTTTAGTTGAGGCAAGTATTAAAACTCAAGATGGAAGTGTTCCCTGTGAAGTCGATGTTTTTGTTGATTTAAGTGATGTAAAAGCTAAAGGAATTCATATGTCTAGGCTTTACTTAGCGGTTTCAAAAGAGCTTAAAAGTCGAGCTCTTTCAAAAGAGCTTATTTATGATTTATTAGTAAGACTTATTACTGAGCAACAAGGAAAATCTGTTCAATCTAGAATAAAAATTAAATTTAATCTTTCAATTATGAGAAAAGCATTAGTGAGTCAAACTTTTGGGGAAAGGCATTATCCTATTGAAGTAGAGGCTTGTGCGATTAAAGTAGGAGAAGACTATCATTGTGACTTTAATGTAAGTTTTAAAGCTTTGTATTCAAGTACATGTCCTTGTTCAGCAGCTTTGTCCAGACAGCTTATTCAAGAAAACTGGAATAAATTTACAGAAGATAAGAAAACAGTTACTCCTAAACAGGTTTCTAAATGGCTAAAGCAAGAGTCCTCTATGGTGGCCACACCTCATGCACAAAGAAGTGAGGCGTATATAACTTTAAAACCTAAAAACTTTAATGAGATTGTAGTTAAGGAGTGGATTGAAAAATTAGAAAGAAATGTTTTAAAAACACCGGTTCAAACAGCTGTTAAAAGAGAAGATGAACAGGAATTTGCAAGGCTTAATGGTGCAAACCTTATGTTTTGTGAAGATGCAGCAAGAAGAGTGGCTAGTTGGTTAGATAATGACGATGAGATTTTAGCTTATTGTGCTAGAATGGAGCATAGAGAGAGCCTTCATTCTCATAATGCTGTTAGTGAAATTTCTAAAAATTGGAGGACTTAATGGAAAGTAATAAAAGAGAAATACTTTTACCAGATTTAGTCAGAGGACAGCAGAATCCTAAAGAAGAATTAATAAGTAGAGAGGTTTTAGATGCTAAAACTTCTAAGCGTATGATTAGAGAAATGGGCTTAAAGGTTACAAAGCAAAGAATGGTTATATTAGAAGGGCTTAATACTGGTCGTGCTCACGTTACAGCTCAGGAAGTGTATGAATCAGTTAACGAAAAACATCTTGAAATTGGTTTTGCAACTGTATATAGGTTTTTAAGAAAATTAACGGAACAAGGTTTTGTAACAGAACTGCGAATGGGTGGGCTTCCTGCAAGATATGAACTCACTCCGAAAAAACACCATGATCATTTAACTTGTACAAATTGTGGTAAGATTGTTGAATTTGAAAACAATCAAATTGAAAAACTGCAAGAAGAAATAGCAACAAGTTATGATTTTATTCTTACAGATCATGTGTTAGAGCTTTATGGAGTTTGCAGCTATTGTAAATAAACACTATATGGGTTTTAGTAAAAATCAAGATTGGATAGAGCTTAAAGGTGTTCGTGAGAATAATCTTAAAAATATTTCAGTAAAAATCCCTAAAAATAAAATTACAGTAGTTACAGGTTTAAGTGGGAGTGGTAAATCAAGTCTTGTATTTGAAACTTTATTTTTAGAATCTCAAAGAAGATTTTTAGACGGGTTATCAAACTATTCAAAAAATTTTTTAGACACTTTTAAAAAACCTGAGTTAGATTCATTAAAAGAAGTTTCTCCTTCTATAGCGGTTGATCAAAAAACTGCAGGCTCAAGCCCTAGATCTACAGTTGGAACAATGACTGAAGTTTTAGACTATTTAAGACTTTTGTATGCAAGATTGGGCGAACCAAGATGTCCTAAGCATGGTCAATTTATAAAAGAAGGCTCTAAGGAAGGTCTTTATGAGTGGGCTAGCAAAAATTTTATTGGTAAAAAAATCAGAATTTTATGTCCTATTGTTCAATCTAAAAAAGGTGAGTTCACAAAAGAATTAGAAAAGTGGCAGTCTTTCGGGTTTTTAAAAGCTTATGTCAATGGCAAACTTATGAATTTAAGTGAGATTCCAAAACTTCATAAAAGAAAAAATCATTCTATTGATTTAGTAGTGGATCAATTTAAATTTGAGAAAAAATTAAGTAATAGATTGAAAAAATCTATAAAAAGATCATTTAACTTACTTAAAGATGTTATTGCTTTTAAGGTTAATGAAAAAAGGGTTTTGTTTTCTATAAAAGCTGCATGTACAGAATGTGGTTTCTCTTTTCCAGAACTTGAGCCTAGACATTTTAGTTTTAATAATAGATTGGGGGCATGTGAAGATTGTGGGGGCCTAGGAACTCAAGATATTCTAGAAATTGAAGACCAAGATCAAATAGGTTCTGGTGGAATATATATGAATTTAAAAAAGAAGAGCTATAAAAGCCTGGTTGATGGAACGCCTTCTTTTTGTGAAACATGTAAAGGTTTAAGATTAAATCAAAGGGCGCTATCTGTTTTTATTGATAATAAGAATATTGCAGATTTTAGTGCATTTTCAATTCAAGAACTCATTAGTCATTTAGAAAACATAAAATTTAAAGGAAATAAAAAGTTGATTTTTAAACCTATTTTTAAAGAAATTAAGGAAAGACTTTGTTATCTTAAAGAGGTAGGAACAGGATACTTATCTTTAGATAGGAAATCAGAAAGTCTATCAGGTGGAGAAAGGCAAAGGTTAAGGCTTGCATCTCAACTTGGAAGTCCTTTAATAGGTGTTTTGTATGTATTAGACGAGCCTTCCATTGGTTTGCACCTTCAAGATCATAGAAAGCTTTTAAAAATAATTCAAAGATTAAAGAATCAAGGAAATACTGTTGTTATAGTAGAGCATGATGAAGACACTATGAGAATTGCAGACTTTATTATTGAAGTTGGTCCTGGAGCGGGTGCTATGGGTGGAGAAATTGTTAGTGCTAAAGTTTATAATAAGTTTTTGTCACAAAAACCAGAAACATTAACATCTTCATTTTTAAATAGAACAAAAAAAATTGTGAGATTAGAGCCAAAAAAAATAGATTTAAAAAATGTGTTTTCAATTAAAAATGCAAATCTGAATAATCTTAAAAATGTAGATATTGATTTTCCAGTAGGAACCATGATAGGAGTTTCGGGAGTTTCAGGGAGTGGGAAAAGTTCGTTAATAATGGATACACTTGCACAATCAGAATCTTTTAAAAATTCTAAAACTAAATTTAAAAATTTAAATAGATTTAACGTGATAAATAAAATAGATCAAAAACCTATAGGAAAAACGCCAAGATCTACTCCGGCAACATACGTGGGAGTTTATCAGTTGATTAGATCGCTTTTTGCAAGGCTTGCAGAATCTCAAGTTAGAGGTTTTAAGGTAGGGCACTTTAGTTTTAACAGTGAGCTTGGACGATGTGGTGAGTGTGCAGGTAACGGAGTTAAAAAATTGGGATCACATTTTTTAACAAATATTTCAGTTAGTTGTACAACTTGTAATGGGAAAAGATTTAAGCCCGAAGTGTTAACTGTTCAATTTAAAGGTAAAAATATTTCAGACATTTTACAGATGTCTGTTAATCAAGCTTATAAGTTTTTTCAGAATCAAAATCCTATAAGGAATAAACTTAAGACAATGTTAGACGTTGGGCTTGGCTACATTAACCTTGGACAAGATAGTACAACCTTATCAGGTGGAGAGTCTCAAAGGCTAAAGCTTAGCAAAGAGCTTTCAAAAATATATAGAGGCGATATTTTATATATTCTAGATGAACCAACTACAGGACTTCATTTTCAAGATATTGATAAACTTATTAATTTACTTTCAAACCTAGTAAAGAAAGGCCATACGGTCATTATTATTGAGCACCAGTTAGATATTTTAGGGCAATGTGATTATATAGTAGATCTAGGTCCTGAAGGTGGAAAAAAAGGAGGCTTTATTGTAGATAAAGGCTCTCCTAAAGAGATAGCTAAAAAAAGATTTGGACCAACAGGAAGAAGTCTTGCAGCTTTTTTAAAACAACGTACTCAATAGTAAAATAGGTTAAATTCTTTATAAATAAAGGTATAAAAGCTTAGGCTACTTCATCTATAATAAGTGTATAATTTTTTTACAAAAAAAGGCCTTAGTTATCTTTTTTTTAATAAATACTTGAGTCAGCATTGTTTAATGTCGACATTGTTTTTAAGTGTCCATTTAAGGATATGTGTACTACTGTATAGGGGAATATCACGGTGAGTTGGAATGATATACCAGATTGGGCATCATATGTAACAAAGGCATTACTTCAAACATTAAAAGCAAAAGATCCACATACGTTTTTTCATTGTTGTAGAGTAGGTAGAGCAGCAAGGTTACTTGGTAAAGCAGCAGGGCTTAACGAGTATGAACAACATGTTTTAGAATATTCAGGCGTTTATCATGATATTGGTAAAATTGCAATTCCTGATGAAGTTTTGTTTAAGCCTGCTAAATTAACAAGAGATGAGTATAGGTTAATGAAGCTTCACACTATGCGAAGTGTGGAGATTATAGCCCCTCTTATGGGAAATTCGTTTTTTAAAGATATTGCTCCTGCAGTTGAGCTTCATCATGAACGTTTAGATGGAACAGGTTATCCTTATCAATTATTAGAAAAAGATATTCCAATTATAACTAGAATTGTTTCTATTGTGGATGCTGTGGATGCTATGGTGACCTCACGTCCTTACTGTAAAGGCATGCCTATGGAGCGTGTTATTGGAGAGTTGAAAAAATATTCAGGGACTCAATTTGATGGATCTCTTGTTAAAATTTATTTAGAAGTATATAAGTTTTGGGAAAAAGAAAATCTTAAAGAAGAGGGTTTTTTAGTTGCAGATACGCTGCTTCATGTAGCTAGTTAAAATGTAGAAGTATTATTGCCAAGGTTTTTTTAAATTGGCGCTTTAATTTTTTAAAAACCGGTAGCTCCGTTATCTTTATAAAAGACTACCTTATTTTGATTAAAAAATACTTCATATTTTTTTCTAGGCACTTTTTACTCCAGTTACATTTATTTAACCCGAATTCGAACTTTTTAAATCTGCTGTAACATTCTATTTTTGTGGGTTTTTGAATATGGATTGATGGTTTAAAAGGGCACAGACAATATACTGTTAATACTGACAAAACAGTCTTAACAATATATCTTATTCCTCAGTAACAGTTTATCAAATAGGTGATCTTCTTCGGGTTATCTTACAACAGATTTGTAGAAATTAGGAAATCTTTAAACACCTTATTTTTTTGTTTTTCTACATCTGCTTATACAATCAAATCTTTGCATTGAAATATTCGTTATAGAGACTCTTAGCCTCATTGTTATTTATAATAATAAAATTAATTGCCATAAAACCTTTAGTGAGCTTGTTAAAAAAGGGTATTGTCTTACATAAAGCAGATCTCTTAAAGTAAGCTCTTCTATTCATCAAAAAAAAATAAATTAATAACCAGGGCTACAACGTGTAAAATTAGGTTTTTCAGCACGAGTCCAAGAAGTTAAAGTTCGGCCTGAAAAACTGCCGCAATCGAGAACGTTAGAAACATTCCATGAACTGATGTCTTGATCAAAAGAAGCTGCACCATTAAACATAGACCTCATACTAGTAACCTTAGAAGTGTCCCAGTCAGAGGTGTCAGGGTTAGCTAAAGCTGCATTATTAAACATAGAGTTCATATTAATAACCTTAGAAGTGTCCCAGTTAGAGGTGTCAGGGTTAGCTAAAGCTGCATTATTAAACATAGAGTTCATATTAATAACCTTAGAAGTGTCCCAGTTAGAGGTGTCAGGGTTAGCTAAATCTGCACCATAAAACATAGAGTTCATATTAGTAACCTTAGAAGTGTCCCAGTTAGAGGTGTCAGGGTTAGCTAAATCTGCACCATAAAACATAGAGTTCATATTAGTAACCTTAGAAGTGTCCCAGTCAGAGGTGTCAGGGTTAGCTAAAGCTGCACCTAAAAACATCCAGCTCATATTAGTAACCTTAGAAGTGTCCCAGTCAGAGGTGTCAGGGTTAGCTAAATCTGCACTATTAAACATATAGCTCATATTAGTAACCTTAGAAGTGTCCCAGTCAGAGGTGTCAGGGTTAGCTAAAGCTGTATTAGAAAACATAAAGCCCATACTAGTAACCTTAGAAGTGTCCCAGTCAGAGGTGTCAGGGTTAGCTAAATCTGCATTATAAAACATAGAGCTCATACTAGTAACCTTAGAAGTGTCCCAGTCAGAGGTGTCAGGGTTAGCTAAATCTGCATTATAAAACATAGAGCTCATACTAGTAACCTTAGAAGTGTCCCAGTTAGAGGTGTCAGGGTTAGCTAAAGCTGCATCATAAAACATCAAGCCCATATCAGTAACCTTAGAAGTGTCCCAGTTAGAGGTGTCAGGGTTAGCTAAAGCTGCATCATAAAACATCAAGCCCATACTAGTAACCTTAGAAGTGTCCCAGTTAGAGGTGTCAGGGTTAGCTAAAGCTGCATAAGAAAACATAGAGTTCATACTAGTAACATGTCTAGTTGAGCCACCATTAACAAGAGTTAAGTTATCTGCTTTATAAAACATATAACTAAAACTTTCCCACCCTGTGTCTCCTAATTCTGTAACCTCAATTATTTGCTCGCTATCACGAAAGTTAAGATATGGGCAGCGCCCAGTGATTTTAACTATATAAGTCCCTGAAGATGAATAAGTATGATTTTTATCTAAATCACTTGATGAAGTAACAACTCCCGAGGTTCCATCCCCCCAATGAACCATAAAGTTATATGTATAAGAAGAACTTAAACTAAGATTTAAATTTAAATCACTACCATAAATTCTAAATTTAGCTGTAAAAGGGGTTCCTAAATTTTGTATTTCAGTGCTTAAACTAACTACATCAGACAGGTTTCCGGCTGCATCTTGTGCAACACCAGAGGCGATTGTAATTTGAATATTTCCGGTTTCATCACTGCAGTCTGAAATCCTAATACTTGGATTAATAGTTGTTCCATTTGTTACTAAAACTGTGCAACCTGTAGTAGTTCCAGTAAGGCTGACATTGCTCTTTTCTAGGTTTATACTACTAAAGTCTTGGCTTACAGTTATGGGAAAGTCTATAGAATTTGAACTGCTTATTATATGGCTTCCAATACTGACAATAGGGGGTTTAGTATCTTTTATTAGATTTAAAACACCTGAAGTTTTAGAATTTCCAGCAATGTTTGTGATACTAGCAGTTAGTGAAAGTGGACCATCACTTAGGCTTGAAAAATCAATATCACCACTAAAGCTTTTATTAGAACAAGTAATAAAGCTTGTACCATGTGAAAATGTGATAAGCTCACCATCTTCAGAACATGTTCCTAAAACCCTAAAACCCCCCTCATTAATAGAATTAATGTAAGATCCACTTAAAGAGTTTGTAATAGAAATTGTTGGATCATTGTTACTTAAAAAAGTTTTCCACACTACCCCATCGCAAAACTCCAGTTTTTTTCCTAAAGAATTATACCTTAAAGTACCCTCAGTTAAACTGTCACAAGGGGTTGTAACTGTTCCAACTTTTTTTAAAAATGTAACAGTAGATGTACTAATAGATCCTGGAGTAGAAATGCTTCCAGAGACAGAAACATCACCATTATTGTTAATAGTGATTCCTTCATCATCGCCGTCTCCACTTAAATAATTTTGGTTAAGATTTATATTTAATCGAGCCCTGCCATCTCCCATATTATCAGCACTGCTTGGTAAGTTTATAAGCCGACTTCCATCAACAGCAGGCAGTCTTAAAGAGCTATCAAGCTTAATAAGCTGATTGCTCCCTGTGCCAACATCTAATCTAGCTGTGCTAATGGTTCCTGAAGTGATCTTTTCTCCATTTAAATCTGGTATATCAGATTTTAATAAACTTAAACCCTCAACCACTCTTCCTTTAACATCAACTCTAACTTTTGGGTACGTCCCTTGGGTTACACCCGTTGGTATAAGACTAGGGTTCGGGTAGGTTCCTGTAAGATCCCCTTGAGCCTGGCTTCCTAAAAGACTTGTGTCTGTCACACATGACCATAAATAAATAGGACCTTCACTCATTTGAAGTTTTTCATTGCTTTCACAATTAGGCACTCCACCAGCATCCATTGCGTTGCCTGCATTTTTTCCTAAAGAAGCTTTTAAATAACCGTTTAAAAAGTTTGAATGTGTTATTTTTTTAAGACCACTTTGAGAAACATCATACATTAAAACACTGTCTAAAGAATCAGCCGTAGTTTTTTCTGTAGTTTTGTTAATGTCTACACTTAAACTTCTATTAGTTGATAAATCTCCACCTCCACTTAATCCACTGTTTAAAGCCGTTCTAATAGTTCTAGTTATTGGAGCTTTTCTAGATTCAAGTTCATTAAGTGCACCTTCTACATCTGTAGCCTGAATGTTTCCAAATGGAGTGTAGGTCACCGTGTTTGCCGCTAGACTTGCTAAACTCCAACCTTCAGACACATCCTTACAATTTGCTCCTCTTTCATCACAAATTTGTGTTATTCTTGCTGTTCCAGCAACGTCTAATAAAGCCTCAGGACTAGCCTTACCAACTCCAACCCTTCCACTAGCATCAATAATAATTCCCTCATTATCACCGTCTCCACTTAAATAATTTTGGTTAAGATTTATATTTAATCGAGCTATACTATCTCCCATATTATCAGCACTGCTTGGTAAGTTTATAAGCCGACTTCCATCAACAGCAGGCAGTCTTAAAGAGCTATCAAGCTTAACAAGCTGATTACTCCCTGTGCCAACATCTAATCTAGCTGTGCTAATGGTTCCTGAAGTGATCTTTTCTCCATTTAAATCTGGTATATCAGATTTTAATAAACTTAAACCCTCAACCACTCTTCCTTTAACATCAACTCTAACTTTTGGGTACGTCCCTGGGGTTACACCCGTTGGTGTAAGACTAGGGTTTGGGTAGGTTCCTGTAAGATCCCCTTGAGCCTGGCTTCCTAAAAGACTTGTGTTTTGATCAACTTCACATGACCAGGAATAAATAGGACCTTCACTCATTTGAAGTTTTTCATTGCTTTCACAACTAGGCACTCCACCAGCATCCATTGCGTTGCCTCGACTTTTTCCTAAAGAGGCTTTTAAATAACCGTTTAAAAAGTTTGAATGTGTTATTTTTTTAAGACCACTTTGAGAAACATCATATATTAAAACACTGTCTAAAGAATCAGCCGTAGTTTTTTCTGTAGTTTTGTTAATGTCTACACTTAAACTTCTATTAGTTGATAAATCTCCACCTCCACTTAATCCACTGTTTAAAGCCGTTGTAATAGTTCTAGTTATTGGAGCTTTTCTAGATTCAAGTTCATTAAGTGCACCTTCTACATCTGTAGCCTGAATGTTTCCAAATGGAGTGTAGGTCACCGTGTTTGCCGCCAGACTTGCTAAACTCCAACCTTCAGACACATCCTTACAATTTGCTCCTCTTTCATCACAAATTTGTGTTATTCTTGCTGTTCCAGCAACGTCTAATAAAGCCTCAGGACTAGCCTTACCAACTCCAACCCTTCCATTAGCATCAATAATAATTCCCTCATTATCACCGTCTCCACTTAAATAATTTTGGTTAAGATTTATATTTAATCGAGCTATACCATCTCCCATATTATCAGCACTGCTTGGTAAGTTTATAAGCTGACTTCCATCAACAGCAGGCAGTCTTAAAGAGCTATCAAGCTTAACAAGCTGATTGCTCCCTGTGCCAACATCTAATCTAGCTGTGCTAATGGTTCCTGAAGTGATCTTTTCTCCATTTAAATCTGGTATATCAGATTTTAATAAACTTAAACCCTCAACCACTCTTCCTTTAACATCAACTCTAACTTTTGGGTACGTCCCTGGGGTTACACCCGTTGGTATAAGACTAGGGTTCGGGTAGGTTCCTGTAAGATCCCCTTGAGCCTGGCTTCCTAAAAGACTTGTGTTTTGATCAACTTCACATGACCATAAATAAATAGGACCTTCACTCATTTGAAGTTTTTCATTGCTTTCACAACTAGGCACTCCACCAGCATCCATTGCGTTGCCTCGACTTTTTCCTAAAGAGGCTTTTAAATAACCGTTTAAAAAGTTTGAATGTGTTATTTTTTTAAGACCACTTTGAGAAACATCATACATTAAAACACTGTCTAAAGAATCAGCCGTAGTTTTTTCTGTAGTTTTGTTAATGTCTACACTTAAACTTCTATCAGTTGATAAATCTCCGCCTCCACTTAATCCACTGTTTAAAGCCGTTCTAATAGTTCTAGTTATTGGAGCTTTTCTAGATTCAAGTTCATTAAGTGCACCTTCTACATCTGTAGCCTGAATGTTTCCAAATGGAGTGTAGGTCACCGTGTTTGCCGCCAGACTTGCTAAACTCCAACCTTCAGACACATCCTTACAATTTGCTCCTCTTTCATCACAAATTTGTGTTATTCTTGCTGTTCCAGCAACGTCTAATAAAGCCTCAGGACTAGCCTTACCAACTCCAACCCTTCCACTAGCATCAATAATAATTCCCTCATTATCACCGTCTCCACTTAAATAATTTTGGTTAAGATTTATATTTAATCGAGCTACGCTATCTCCCATATTATCAGCACTACTTGGTAAGTTTATAAGCCGACTTCCATCAACAGCAGGCAGTCTTAAAGAGCTATCAAGCTTAATAAGCTGATTGCTCCCTGTGCCAACATCTAATCTAGCTGTGCTAATAGTTCCTGAAGTGATCTTTTCTCCATTTAAATCTGGTATATCAGATTTTAATAAACTTAAACCCTCAACCACTCTTCCTTTAACATCAACTCTAACTTTTGGGTACGCCCCTTGGGTTACACCCGTTGGTGTAAGACTAGGGTTTGGGTAGGTTCCTGTAAGATCCCCTTGAGCCTGGCTTCCTAAAAGACTTGTGTCTGTGTCTGTATCAATATCAGCCACGCAAGAATAGCTTATTATAGCACCAGGGTTTCGTTGAATCTTTTCCCCACTAGTACACACAGGAAGAGTGTCCACTTGCATGAGCTGTCCTAAACCACTTCCTATATCTGCTTCTAAACCCCTTGGCGTAATTTTTAAACCACTTCCTACTTTTACTTTTAATTTATTTATATTAAACTCTAAACCCCCAGAAGAATCTAAATCTAAATCTATGTTTCCACTGTTGTTGTATAAACCCCTACCAAGGTTGATGCTTATTGTTGGGTTGCTACCACCTGAAGAGGTTAAAGGAGCATTGACTAAAACACTTGATGCACTACTTAAGGTGCTTAAAACTTCTAAGCTAACACCATTCCAATACTTAAGCGCTCCAGAGTCACTATTGTACCAAGTAGCCCCAGCATTGCTCATGTTCATAGATCCTAAAAGACTAACTTCTTCTAAATTCGTATAAGAACCTAAGGTCATGGTACTTCCTGGGTTTTGCATAATATGACTTGTGTTTAGAATCTGATTATTATTAAGATTAAGGTCACCTAATAAAACCCCTCCTGTAAGAGGAAGTTTTGTATTGTCAGTTCCTGTGGGAACCACTGAGCTTGGTAGAATTCCACTTGTGATTTTATTTGCATGAATACCACTTGCAAGATGACTGTTTAAAACACCCCCTGGTGCAATTAAAATTGTACCACTGTTTGTAATGGTTCCACCACTTAAGCCGCTTCCTGCTGTAATACTGGTTACAGTTCCACTACCTTTACCAACAACAGTGGCTGCTGATCCATTGTAGTACATGATTTGATTATTTGTAGAGTTATACCAAATATCTCCTGCCTGAGAATTAGGTGGTGGATGAGAGCTTGAAAAACTAGGTAAAAAGCTAGCTCCACTGATGCTTAATGGGGAGTATTGATTAGAACTGCCATTAATTAAAGCCATAAGCTCCCTTTGATTGGCATCATTATCAAACACGGTCTCTAAATTGCTTTGAGTAACACCACGACTTACTTGAATAAAATCATTAACAGCTTTTCCACCAAGTTTGCCGGCATACTGAGCATAGGGCACACTGTGAATTATATGATCATTTGTTAAAGTAAGAGGGCCGCTGCCATGATCAAAAGTTACTCTAAGCCTTCTTGTATCGTTTAAGGTTGGAGTGTATGAAGACCCAAAGGCACAACTAAGACTTTTATTGTTTAAAAAAGAATTGTCTAAAGCTTTAGATAAATTTGTTAAGCCTCCATTTCCTGTGTTTATTCCAGACCCAACGTTTAAGTTAAAAACTCCCTTTGATCCTATCATATTAAGATTAAAACTTTCTTCGTAAAGAAGACAATGATCCATGGAGGATAAAACTTGAACAAGAAAGCTGACATTATTTTCTTCTAAAGCGTCTCCATTGGGTTTTACAATTTGGCCTTGAAAAACAAAAGAACTTGGGGTGGCTAGAGAATGGGGAGTTAATAGTAAAATTGTGAAGAAAGTTAGAGCTTTCACACCTATTTCTATGAAATTTTTTAATAAGTCATATACTCTATACATATTGTATATTTCGGATGAAAAGCTTAACAATTAGAGGGAATTAAATAGTTTTTTAGCTCTAATTCTACATTTTTATTTTCATTTAAAATCTGTGCTTTTACAAAACATGCCGATAAGGAGGATTATGTTACTATTTCTGCTTAAAACCACATTATTTTTGATTTGACCTGCTGATTTTAACTATGGTGCTTAAGTGTAAATTTCTTTGTGACATAAAAATGTTGCAAAATAGTTACGTTTAATTAACAAGATTTTCTTGTTTAAATAATATCTCTATACAAATAAATATTAAAAAAACCTTAAAGAATATCGCTTTAAATATTTATTTAATTTTATATAATACATATGCTGTATCTTAATAACTTTTAAACTTAGATGTTGGTTAAAATAACAGCTATGATAAATAAAGATATTTAAATCTAAGCTTTAAAAAAAGAGCGCTAAATATTAAATATTTTTAAAGTAAATTCTAAAGCAGTCCTTATTTTTAATGATAAAAATTTTATTGAAAATAATAATTTTAAAAAAATAAAGTCTAAACTTTTATAATTAAATACTTTTAAACTTAAATATAATTTTAAAATAGACGTAAATAGACGTAGTAACATAATCCTCCTTATCGGCATATTTTATAAAAGCACACCATCCATATTAATAACTTTAAAAGTATTCCAACCAGAGATGTTAGGGGGTTACTAAAGCTGCATTACTCAATGCATATGGCTCATATTAGTAACATGTGTAGCTCCGACTCCCTACAAGGAAATAACGGCTAGAAAACGCTAAGTGTTAGCATTAACTGCATATTGTCTGCGTCCTTTTAAACCAGCAATACGTGCTTAAAACCATGAAAATAGAGTGTTAAACCAGATTTAAAAAGTCCCAACTCGGGTTATTGTAAAAGTTTAAAATAGCAGAACATAAATTAAAAACCGTCACTTAATAAATGAACTGTTTAAAATTGTTGATCATCCATCCTTAGAATTTATAAATTTATGTAAACTTTAAACCCTTTTTAATCAGGGTTTTAGAGGTTTTAATTTTTGTAAAGAGTTTATTTTAAAAAAGGTAAGTGTCATGGGTTACCCTTTAAGTTTTAAACAGTTTACTTTGAAGATTCAAAGTTTCTGTTATTTGGATTAGGAAGGTTGGGGAGAATTTCAATATATGAGTCTGAGTCAGGGTCTAAACTAGAATTTCCCATTGAAACAGCTGCAGAAGCAACACGTTTTTCTAAAGTTTGTTTCATTGCTTCAAAACTTTCTTCTCCACGCTTGGAATTTGCGCTGTTGTTTTGGGGGATATTAATACGTTGAGTTTTTTGGTTTTCGTATTCTTCCATGGGAAAAGCTCCTAGTTCTGCAAGGTAGGCGGAAATACTACCATTTTTATGTTGGATCACCTCTCTTAAGGTTTTAAGGGGTGCATACTGTGCAGCCTTTTTTTCAGCCTCAAATATTATTTGTGTAAGTGTAGATGCTGTAATATCATTTTTAGTTTTATTATCAATAACAACAACTTGTTCATCAGCGCGGATCATTTTAGCAATATCGTCTAAAGTAACATAGCAGCTTTGTTGAGTATCATAGAGCTTTCTGTTTTGATAACGTTTTACAATCTTAGCCCTACTAGCAGTGGAGTTCATCATAAGCTCCTGGTCTAGTTCGTGATTCACTAAAGTCCCTCCTTTTGTATATCAGCGCAAATATCCTTTAAACTAAGGTTTTACACAGACTATCGTTGTGGAGTTTAAAACTTTTTGCCAGATCGTGTCAAGAATGCAGGCAAAATTTTTTATGAAAAGGCTTAAATTTAAGTAAATTTTTTATAAAAGCTTTAAATTTAGGCGCATTAACTTAAAAATAAATGATATCAAGAACAAATTAAGAGATTTAAGCATATTTAAGTTACTTTCCTGATGTGTTTTTTAAAAGCATTTTTAGTTTAGGTTTAAGTTGAATTTTTTTCTCTCTAAGTACTACCTCTTAGAGGGATTTTTAAAGACTGCTTTTTAGGCGCAAGGTGTTTGTCGCTTTTATACTTTTTTTATACTCCATTAAGTATAAGGTCCTCGTATAAATTTAACTTTACCTGGGTATGCACTTAACGCTAAAGCAAGAAACCACAAGGCCTCTAAGAAAGAATGCTATAGCTTAGCAAGAAGAGTTTGAGAAATTTATAAAAATCTATAATTATGAGCGTCCCCATGAAGGGATCAATAATAAATACCCCTGTAAAGCAAGCTATTAAGAGGCTTTGCAAACACCCCAGGGGCTTTAAAAAGGCTTCAAAATTTGAAATGACATGAAATTTCTTGAAATATTGACCTTCAAAACCTCCCTCAAACCAAACACTACTAAGTGTAAGCGGTTATTAGTGTTTTTTATTTTTGTTAAATTTATACTTAAAAAATGGTCGGGGAGACAGGTCGGACTGTTACCCAGACCTAAGTATTTTGAAAATAATAAATAATTTAACAATAATAACAACTTAAAGTCTTTCTGGCTTGGAGCGAATTGGAATATTTTGGTAGGTTTTGGAGTGTATTCTGGGGGTGGTGTTAGGAAATTTGGAAAGGTCCCACATGCGGTCCACTAGACTCAGAAGGGCTGTCGACACCTGAGACTCTAACTTTAACTTTCTTACCAATGAGAGGGTGAAGCCCAGGGGTACTTACCTTAAATGTGTCACCATCTACAGGTCTTTCATACTTAACGCAATTGAATGAGGTGGTGGTGTGAGTGCAGGGTGAGCTGAAAGCTATTGATGGTAAAAAAATAAACAAAAGCAGAAAAAAGGTGAGTGTGCACTTAGAGGTCACGGCTATTTATTCCATTTACATAAA
Organism: Bdellovibrionales bacterium; assembly: GCA_965205945.1. Taxonomy (GTDB): domain Bacteria; phylum Bdellovibrionota; class Bdellovibrionia; order Bdellovibrionales; family UBA1609; genus JALZUR01. The sequence continues at coordinate 64,744 of CBDBIB010000002.1, forward strand.
ATTCATTTTTGTCACTTTTCCCATATTCAATTTCAAAAAAGCCATTATTTTTAGATTTCAGGGAGAGAAGATCATTGTATAGATCAATTGAAATATTTTTAATGATAGTCCCTTTAAATACCTTAATTGAATCTTTTGACTCCCCGGTGCTTCTTTTAAGAAGCTCAATTTTAAACTGTGAGGTTTCATTTATCTCTTCATCTATTGTTAGTATTCTGCACATTGAAACTTTAGGCATTGTACATTCCCATTTTTATAATAGTTAAAAGCCCCGTGAGAATTTAAGGGTGTGGGCTATAATTAAGCAGCTAAATTATTTCCAGTACCTGTTGCAGGAAAAGAGTTCTCCATATCATCACCTTCAAAGACTTCACAGAAAACTTCATTTAGATGTCTAACTAAAATAAAGTTTAGTTTATTTTTAAATTCATCAGGAATATCTTGAATGTCTTTTCTATTTTGAAAAGGAATGATTATATTTGTAATTCCTTGATTAAGAGCGGCTAAGGCTTTTTCTCTAATTCCACCCACAGGAAGGACTCGCCCTGTTAGAGTGATTTCACCAGTCATTGCAATATCCATTCTTACAGGCCGTTTTGTTATAAGACTTAATAGAGCCGATGAAAGAGAGGTTCCTGCTGAAGGGCCATCTTTTGGAACAGCTCCTGCTGGTAAATGTATATGGATATCATGATTTTCAAACCAAGAAGAGTCTAAATTAAGAGTATCCGCGTTAGCTTTAATATATGTAAGCGCTGCAGAGGCGGACTCTTTCATTATATCGCCTAGTTGACCAGTAAGTTTAATGGCCCCTTTTCCAGGAGTTGCAATAGATTCAATATATAAAATTTCTCCACCAACTTGAGTCCATGCTAGACCTATTGAAACACCTACTGGGTTATTGTGATAATGCTCCTCACGAATGAACTTTGGAGGGCCCATAAGTTCTACTAAGGTTTGTGAATTGACTAGAATTTTATCAGTTTGACCTTCGACAACAAGTTTAGCAACTTTTCTACAGACTGAGCCAATCTCTCTTTCTAAATTTCTTAGACCTGCTTCACGAGTAAAGCCTGAGATGAGTGTTTGAAGGCCATCATCTGTAAACTCAATATGAGAAGGCTTAAGTCCATTGTCTTCTATTTGGCGAGTGGTTAAATGTTTTTGGGCAATAAGTAATTTATCATTTTCCGTGTATCCAGGAATATTAATAACCTCCATTCGATCTTTTAACGCAGGGGGAATATTTTGTAGGATATTTGCTGTAGCTAAGAAGATTACGTTTGAAAGGTCAAAGTCAGAATTGATATAATTATCTTTAAAAGTGTTATTTTGTTCAGGATCTAAAACTTCAAGCATTGCTGCTGATGGATCACCTCTAAAATCAGAGCCAAGTTTATCGATTTCATCTAATACAATGACAGGATTGTTAGTGCCTGCAGCTTTAAGGGCTTGGATTATTTTACCAGGCATTGCTCCTACATAAGTTCTACGATGTCCTCTAATTTCAGCTTCATCTTTTAGGCCGCCAAGTGCAATGCGCTGATATTTTCTGCCCATTGCGTGGGCGATGCTTTTGCCAAGAGATGTTTTTCCAACTCCCGGAGGGCCTCCAAAACAGAGGATGGGGCCTTTAAGTTTAGTTTTCAGTTGTCGAACGGCTAGGAATTCTAAAATACGATCTTTTACTTTATCTAAATCGTAATGATCTGAATCTAAGATTTTTCTAGCTTGAACAAGGTCTAAATTGTCTTTAGTAGATTTCGACCAAGGAAGGTCACACATCCAATCAAGGTAGCTTCTAATCATGGAAGATTCACTTGCATCAGGATGCATTTTTTCTAAACGAGCAAGTTGTTTTAAAACCTCAGTTTCAATTTCAAGAGGCATTTTTGCCTGTAAAACTCTATGGTTATAATTATTAACATCATTTTCTTTATTAGAACCTTCACCGTTTTCGTTAAGTTCATGTTTAATAGCCTTCATTTGTTCACGTAAGAAATATTCTCTTTGTGATTTTGTAAGCTGATCTTTAGAGGTGCCTGTAATTGTTGATTGCACTTTTAATAGATCTAACTCAGTAGATAAGAACTCATGAACAAGGCGTAGCCTTTTTAGATGGTCAGCTTCTTCTAATATGCGCTGTGAATTTTCAATTTTTAAATTAAGGTTGCTTGCTAGGTGGTCTGCAAATTTACCTGGATCTTCAGAAACACTGTCTAAATCAAAAAGAATTCCTGCAGAAAGAGATTTTCCGTAACTAAGAGATTCTTCAACTATTGATTTACATTCTTCTATAAGAAGGCGTACTTCAGGCGTAGGTTTAATAGTTTTAGGTTCAAGAAGTTGTTTAATTTCTACTTCAAAGAAAGGGTCTTCATTTGAAAAACTTAAAACTTTGGCTTTACAAATACCTTGAGCTAAAATTTTAATGCGTCCATCAGAAAGTTTTCTAATAGGCCTAACAATTTTTGCAATGGTTCCTGTTCTATAAATAGCATCTGAGGTAGGCTTATCATCAGTTTTTTCAACTTGTGTAGATAAGAAAATATACCTATGTGTAGAAAAAGATTTTTCTACAGCTAGCACAGATGAATTTCTTCCAATGTATAATGGCAATGCCATGTAGGGAAAAACAACCATGTCTCGTACAGGAAGTAGTGGCAGTCGTGTTGGAAGAGAGTGGTTTGTTTTTTTATTTTTTGAGCTCATGAAGCCTCCTCTATGTGATATTTTAATCGGGAGGTAGCGTTAAAGCCTTAAAGGGGTGGAATTTTGACACTAAAAGTCTAGACATTTGTTTAGTTAGACTAAATTAAAACGCTTGTTAAAGCGTTGTTATTAAGAGAAATGTGCTTTTTTACCACATACTTAGTACTACTGTTTATAAATGAGATTCCTTTAATCTTGTTTATTTTTATAAATTAATTTTTTATCAAAAAAAGTGATCAGTTTTACTCAAAGTTATTTAGAATTTTTTTAAATCTATTTGATTGTTTTAAAGCTTATTTGTTTTCTTTTATGTCATTTATTAACACAATCCTCTTATCTTTAACAGTTAGAGGGAGAAGGGGGCTTGCAAAATTGTGACCTTCTCGGATTAAACCTTGAGGTAAGCATTTATGAGTGATGATGGAGGTTTTGTTTAATGCTGAAAGGAGAGTTTTTCTAGACGTGATTTTAAAATAATTATGTATACTATTTAAAATAACACCTATTTCAATGCCTTTAAAAACATAAGAATTAATAGGCTCTTGAAATTTTGATAAAAATTCTTGTTCACACTTAGAAATAAGAATGTGAGGTTTAAAATAAGAACTTGCAAAGATGGAATTTTCTACAAAACGCTGCCCACGTTCTAATAAATCAGGATCATTCCATAGGTGAGTGCCAAGTAAAGTAAGGTTTTCTACATCAAAGTAAGCAAGTGTAGAAGCAATAAGACCTCCATTTTTAGCTCCATCAGAGATAAAAAGGGCATCAAAATCTATTTGAGGCTTTAAAAGCTCTTCTATTTTGGGTGAAGTGTTTCCTCTAGAGTGGAAAGATTTTTGCCAATTCTTTAAAGCAACATTGTATTCTTCTTCTCGTCCTTTAATTGTAAGAAGTCCAACTAAGTTTTTAACAGTATTTGGAAGGGCTTTTTTTTCAGAAAGGTCATACTCAAGGGTTTGTATAATCTGACCACCTTTTTTAGTAAAACTTTTAAAAAAGGCTTTAGCATATTTTGTAGAAAAAGATTTTTTTGAATGAAGAATAGACATACGTTTAATATTTAATTTTTCAATGGCAATGCTGGAGATTAAATCAGTATATTTTTCTAAAGATTGCAAACTTTGAAAGCCATATTTAGAAGAATTAATAAGGCCCTCTTTTTGGCTTAAGGTTAGCGTTGGAATTTTGTATTCTTTTGATTTTTGTAAAAGAATTTTAGTGGTTTTTCCAATGAGCCCACCAATAATAGCAATGGGCTTATCATTTTTAATCAGTTCATCAAAAGCTGAGGGAACTTGATTAGGGTCACCTTGAGAATCTAGAACTGCAAGTTTAAACTTAGTTTTATTTGTTGAATCCCAAATATTTAATGAGTATTGAAGACCTTTTAAAATTTGTTCACCAACAATCCGATATTTCCCGCTTAATGGAATGATTACGCCAATAACATCTTTATTTGTCGATTCATAAAGGCGACCTCGTGTTATAAGTTCAGCCCTTTGATTTTTATAAAAAGGTTGGTTTAAAAGATGAGAATATGCCTTAAGATTTGAAAGGGCTAATTCAGGAGAGTTATTTTCAAAATAATAAGTTGTAAGATTTAATGCGGCTTGAGGATGAAAGATACTAAGAGAAGGCTGATTAAGAATTTTTTTAGTTTTTTCGCCTGTTAATTTTATTTTTAAAACATCTTGAGCCTGCTTAAATGTACTTTGAGCAAGTGTTTGATCTTTGGTTGTTAAAATAATATCTTTGGCATTATATAAATAATCAAAGTATCTTTCATTTTGAATAAGAAGAGGGGATTTAAGGAGCTGGATTTTTTTTAAGGAGCTTTGATCAATAAGCTTATGGTGTTTAACATAGTTTAATGTTTTAAGGGCTTCTTTGCTATTTCCAAATTGTAACAAAAGATTTACTTTTCTTATAAGTGTACGTCCATCAAGAGGAGATGAATATTTTGAATCTAAAATTTTAGAATAGGCTTTAAGTGCACCTTTTAAATCCCCTGCTTTTTCTAGAAGGAAACCTAAAAGAAACAGGGCGTCATCAGATAAATTATTTTTAGGATGGGTTGATAAGAGTTGATTTAGATTAGAAACTGCAAGGTTAGGATTGTTTGCAGAAATTTTTTGAATTCTTATTAGGGTATTTTGGTAATTTTTTGAAGCTTGTAAAGCTTCTTGCTTAAGCTCTAGGGTCTTACAGCTGGAAAGAAAGGTTAAAATTAAAACTGTGTATTTAAGCATAGGCACCTATTTTTTTCTACTTATTAAAGTTTCTTGAATTTTTTTAGAATATTCTTGCACAAGGGGGGTGGTTCTTTTACTAAGTAACTGTAAAGCTCTTAGTTCCTCAGGGGTAAGGTTTTCTGGAAAATCTACAATAATTTTAATAAGCATATCACCACGGCTGGTACCGCCAACTTTAGAAAAACCTTTTTGGCGAAGACGAAATATTTTTCCAGTGTGTGTGTTTTCAGGTATGTTTAAAACAGCTTTTCCAAAGAGCGTTGGAACATTAACCTTTCCTCCAAGTACTGCAGTGCCTAGATTTAATGGAAGGTCCATATAGAGATTGCGACCTTTTCTTTCAAAAAGAGGATGTGGTAAAACATCAATATACACAAAGAGATCCCCCCTTTTTTTAGAGGACAATACAGGGCCTTCCCCTTTAAGCTTTAGTTTTTGCCCTTCTTTAACCCCACGAGGCACTACGACTTCTAAACGTACCTCTTCTTTTTTACCAAGGGGTGAACTTTTGTAGAAATGAATTACTTTAGAGCAGCCTTGTCCACATTCTTCAAGAGATAGAAGAAGAGAGTATTTATAGTGAGGGGTTTTAGATTGATTAAAACTAGGATCCGTTGCTGCGTTATTAGGGCTCCAGCCAGGGCAGGTGTTTTCATCAAAGGTGTCTTCATCCTTATTTAACTCAGCAGATAGGGCGTATTCAGATAACTTTTTATAGGCATCATTGATTTTATTAAAAACTTCTTCAGGATTGTTAATACTAGGATTCTTATCTGGGTGGTATTTTAACGCAAGTTGTCGGTAGGCCTTTTTAATGTCAGCAAGAGAGGCCCCCGATTTTAAGCCTAAAGTAGTATAGTAGGCGTTTAAATTCAAAGTTAGCTTTTGCTTGATACAGGTTTAGTTGCAATGATTACTTGTGCGTGGCGTAAAACTTTTTCATGGTAAAAATAGCCCTTTCTCATAACATTATAAACAAGGCCTTCTTTTATATCTGCTGAGGGAAATTGGCTTAGTGCTTCAGCCTGAGAAGGGTTAAAGGGTTTATTTTTGCAATCTATTTCACTTATTCCATGTTTGGAAAATACACCTTTAAGCTCTTTTTCAGTGAGCTTTACTCCATCAAGAAAAGATTGAAAGTTTTTAGGGGAGACTTTCATTTCTAAAGCTTTTTGAAAAACATCTAACACAGTTAAAAGGTCTCTTGCAATAGCTTCTCCTCCAAATTTAATAAGTTCTGAGTGCTCTTTAATTGAGTGCTTTCTAAAGTTGTCAAATTCGGCTCTAAGGTAAAGGTATTCTTTTTTTGAGTTTTTAAGTTCAGTCTTTAAGGACTCAAGCTCTAGGGCTTTGGGCTCTTCTTCTGAATTTACATTAGGCGGTTCTGGGATTTCATTTTCAGTGTCTATTTCAGAATTATTTGTATTGTTATTCATATAAATCTCCTTTTAAAAGCAAAGCTTTTTAAATACTTCATTAGGAATTTTAAATCCAGTAGATGTTAACGCCCATTGGCCATTATTATAAGATATTAGTCCATTTTGTTCCAATTTGGACAGGTTGTGCTCAAGTTTAGGGGGAATATTTTGGTATCCATATTTTAAGAGTAAACTTTTACGACTCATACCTTTAAGTTGCCTTAAAGAAGTATGACAAAAATCTGTAAGAGATTCATGGAGCTTTAAAATTTCTTTTTTTTGATGTGGCCTTAAAGGATTGCTTACACAAGTCTTATATTTTGAATAAACGCCACTGTTCCAAGATCGAGTTCCCCACTTAGAAGATTTTAAATAAGAATGGGCCCCCATCCCTAGACCTAAGTATTCGCAATCTTGCCAATAACCTTTATTGTGTTTAGACTCATACCCACTTTGAGCATAATTTGAAATCTCATATTTAAAAATCTTATTTTCAGAGAGTCTATTTGTGATTAAGTCCATCATTTTAATTTGAATCTGGTCATTAGGGCGGTTTTTATTAAAGAAATGTTGGGTGGGAAGAGTTAAGTTGTACGGACTTACATGTTTTAAAGAAAAAGGTAAGAGCTTATTTAAGTCCTCATTTAAGTGTTTAAGTGTTTGATTAGGAAGGCCAAATAAAATATCTATAGAAAAATTAATATTTAGGTGGCTCATGTTTTCTAAGTCTTTTAATGTTTGCTCAGGGCTGTGTTCTCTATGACATGCCTTTAAGAATAGGGGATTAAGGGTTTGAACTCCTAGACTAAAGCGATTTACTCCAAGATCTAAGAGTTCTTTAAAATCATTTAAAGACAAGGTGCCAGGATTAATTTCTAAAGTGATTTCAGGGTTTTTAACAAATGAGTACGTTTTTTGGACATCATTAAGAATACATTTTATTTGTTTAATAGAGAGAAGGGATGGGGTGCCACCTCCAAAGTAGAGAGTTTTAATTTTTTTGGGTCTATCAATGCTTTTAAGTTTAAGTTCTTTAGATAGCAGTTTAATGTAATCGGTAAGAGGTGGTAATTCATTTATTTGAAATTTCACAAAATCACAGTAATGACACTTTTGTATGCAGTAAGGAATATGAATATAAAGACCAAAAGTTAAAGACGATCCCCTTTCTGGAGGAGAATTTGATGAAAAATTTGAAAGTTGAGAGTCTATCAAACAATATACCTTTATTTACGTTAAAATCTAAAAAAGCGCCTGTAGTTACATTGCAAGTTTGGGTGAAAACAGGCAGTGCACACGAGTTTAAAACAGAAGCTGGTCTAAGTCATTTCATTGAACATCTTGTTTTTAAAGGAACCGATTCTTTTGCACCTGGTGAAATTGCTCAGTTAATAGAGTCTGTTGGTGGCGAATTAAATGCCTATACATCTTTTGAACAGACTGTTTTTTATACAACAGTACCTTATAAAAGTTTACATGTTGCAGCACATGCTTTATCTGAAATGGTGAATTCTCCTCGTTTTGATCCTAAGGAGGTAGATAACGAAAGAGAAGTTGTTATTGAAGAGATTAAGATGGGCCTTGATCAACCAAGTAGAGTGGCTAGTAAAATGTTGTTTTCTCAAATGTATGCAGGACATTCATATGCCCTTCCTGTAATAGGAACAAAAGAAAATATACGTAGAGTGGGTCTTAATGAAATTAAAAATTATTTTAATGAACGCTATGTAGGAAAAAATATGGCTCTTATTTGCGTAGGAGATTTTAAGGATGAAGTTAAAGAGCTTTTAGAAAAGTATTTTTCAAAGCTTAAGTATGAAGGACCTTTAGGGCAGGATCGAAAAATAACGCCTAGAAGGTTAGAGAAAGAAAATGCTGTTAAGTTTGTAAAGTCGAAATTTGAAAAGGATCATTTTTATCTTTCCTGGCCTGTAGAGGGTTTTTTAAATGATATTGTAGATAACTATGAGCTTTTAGCTTTGATACTTGGACAGGGAGAAAGCTCTTATTTGTATAAAGAATTAAAATTAAAGAAAGGAATATGTAGAAGTATTGGGGCTTCTTACTTTGGTGATCCTAAAGAAGGTGTTTTTGTTATAAGCGGGGTAACAACGTTAGGCGAAAGAGCGGCTTTGTTTAAGGAGTTGCCCGTTGTACTTAATACATTTTTAAATCAAACAGATATACGTTTTGATTTAGAAAAAGCTAGAAACATTTTTGAAAGTGAAGCCTCTTATGCAGAAGAATCGATATCTTTTTTGTGCAAAAATATTGGGAATGATTGGTTGTACTATGATGATCCATTTGTTAGAGAGAAGAGAAGAGAAAAAACGTTAAAATTAACAGAAAAAGATTTGATTAAAGCTGTGGAAAAAATCTTTTCTAAGAATGTATATTTAAGTGTGTTGTCTCAAAATGAACCTAATAAAGGCATTGATGAAATGATGACGGCTCTTACAAATTTAAAAAACGTAAAGGCTCAATTTCAAGAAAGTACAGGGCATAAAAAAAATAAGACTTCTTTGGTGGCTAAGGGGCTTGAGCAAAAAAATTATTTATGGAAAACCTCTAAGGGGAGTGATGTTTTATTTGTATCACAGTCATTAGGTTCTGTGGTGTCATTTAAGGTTGCCTTTGAAGGTGGGGAACTGTTGTCATCTGACAAAACTCAAGGGTTAGTGGCTCTTTTTGGGAGCGTTTGGGCTAGAGAGTTTAAGGGTGTTATAGAGCAAGAATTTATTCAAGAGATTGATTTTTATTGTTCAGATTTTAGTGTTTTTTTTGGTAAGCATTCTGTGGGTTTAAGTTTATCTACACAGGACAAACATTTTGAAAAATTATCTAAATACTTTGTAAAAGCTGTTAAGCATCCAGTTTTTTCTAAAGCCGTTATTGATAGAGAAAAGGAGAGCCTTCTTCAAAATTTAAAAACTAGATTGGATAGGCCCTCAGCTATGGCATTTAAGGAATTTTCAAAGCTTTTATTTAAAGGTTCTATTTATGCTAGGGACGGTATTGGTGTAGAAGAACATATAAAAAAACTTACGCAAAAAGATTTGGAAATGTTTTTTGAAAAATCAAAAAAGAAAAAACGTATCTATAGTGTTGTTGGAAACTTGACGAAAAAACAAGTTGAAAAGACTGTGGAGTCTATTGAAGAACATCTTCCTGAATCAAAAGAAACTTTTTTCCATGAAAAGATTTTTTTTGACTGGAGTAAGGGGCAGAGAGTTGAAATAGAATCTGAAAAAAAACAATCTCATATTATTATGGGTTATCCAGGAGTAAGGTATTCTGATGAAAAAAAAATTCACTTAGAACTTTTAACTTCTTTACTTGGAGGTCAAGGTGGAAGATTTTTTATTGAATTAAGAGATAAGGCGTCATTGGCTTATTCTGTGGTTCCCTTAGAATATTCAGGGGCATTTGGTGGATATTTTGGGGGGTATATTGCCTGTGATCCTTTTAAAAAAGAACTGGCAATAAAAATGATGAGAGAGGAGTTGCAAAAGCTATCTAAACAGACTGTATCTAAAGAAGACTTAAGGTGGATGAAAAATCAAGTTTTAGGTAGTTTTTTAATATCCTCACAGAAGAACTCTTTTATTTGTGATATTATGTTGTTTGATTTTTTTTATGGTCTAAATGCATTTGCTTATCAAAGATTAGAAGAAGTATTAGAAAAAATAACTCCAGAGGAGTTAAGAGTTACAGCATCAGAGATTTTAAAAGGACCTGAGTATGTGGTTTCAGTTGGTTAGTAGCTGTTAAATTTGGCTTTTCTATTACATTATAATATTAATGGTTAAAATTTAAAAAGAAAGAACAAAGAAAATCTTCGTATTTAAATTTTTATAAAAAGTATTTATTATAGATTATAATTACTCTTAAATTGGATTAATAAGACTAAAGTCTTAAAAATGATTGGGTGAAATAAGGGAGCATTCTTTATTAAATTCTTCTTTTTATGGGGAAGTTATGGATTTAGTTTTAAATAGGGTTTTTTTACGTTTAAAGAGGCTGTATTGACATGCTCACTACCAGGGCTCAAGCTTTTAGTAAGGCTTAAATAGATTCTTTTTAAATTATAATCATGAATAAAGCCTAAAGGAGTATTAAAGACTTAGAGAGCATATTTTTTAAACTAATTTCGTATAAAGTTCGATGAACCTGTAATGGAGGTGATTTTATTTGTAATCAAAGTGACTCAATTTTATTAAGAGCTTCAATGACGGACTTATTTAGGCCATTGATTAAAGAAGCTGCTAGAAAATCAAAATTTAAACTTAAAGATAGTTCTTATGCTTATATACTTTCAATTTTAGAGCGCTGCTTGTTTAGTGAGGGGCTTTTTACAGGAGGTAAATCGGATCCTATGATTTTAGAGATTTTGTTTAAAGCACTTCAAGAAGAGGGGGTTCAAAAAAAACAAAGGCAACTAAAGTCTTTAGGAGAGGCGATTTTGTTTAAAAGTGGCTTTTTTGCTGAATCTTTTAAAAGAAAAATGGTTGGTATTGAGTACTATATTAATATGGGAAGCCTAGTGTATAAAAACTTATATGAATTTTCAAAGAATCAAGTTCACGAGGATCTTTCAGATAGATTTTCTGGCTATGTGGATTTATTTTCTCAAGTAAGCTCTAAGGTGAATTTTAGTGATCAGGAAGATCTTTTGGTATTATTTGATCGTTATTTAAGCGCTGATTCTGAGAGTGCTATGACTAAGCTTATAGAATTAGGGGCTGTTCCTGCGCAGTATAAAAAATCTTCAAACCAATAAAATTTTACAAATTTAAATAACTAAGTTAGTTTTAACCTGTGTTTAACTTAGGTTTTTGGGAAATGGTTGTTTTAGCGGTTATTGCGCTTTTGGTAGTGGGTCCTGAAAGGTTGCCTTCTTTGGCTAGAAATATTGGTCAATTTTTAAATCATTTAAAAAGAACGGTAAATACAATTACAGCAGATATTAATGAAACAATAGATGAGGATGAATTTTTAAAAGAATGTAGAAAAAAACCAGAGCATTAACTTAAGAGCAATCTTGATAAAGGTTTAAAAGCTTTACATGACCTTAAAAAAGAAAATGAGTTAAAAAGTTTTAAAGATGAAGGGTAGTATTTTAGAAGAACTTAAGCAAGAAACTTTGATTGATCATTTAAGGGAACTTAAAAAACGTTTAGTTTATAGCATGTTTGGTATAGTTGTTGGGGCTGGTGTTTGTTGGCTTTATAAAGAGCTTTTGTTTGATATAATTAGAATGCCCATTGAGCCATTTTTATCTACAGAAGAAAGAGGGCTTATTTATACAGGCCTTATGGAAAATTTTATAGCATATGTAAAGATTTCTCTTCTAGGTGGTGTAGTAGTTTCTTGTCCTTTTTGGATGTATCATTTATGGTGTTTTTTATCTCCAGCTTTGTATAAGAAAGAGAAAAAATATGGAGTTGGATTTATTCTTAGTGGAACTTTGTTGTTTTTATCAGGTATTTTGTTTGTTTATTTTCTTGTTTATCCTCTAGCTTTTGATTTTTTATTAAGTTTTGGTCAAGGGCAAGATATGGCCTTAATTACTGTTAATGAGTATTTGTCATTTTTTTTAAAAACAACTTTCTTATTTGGAATGGCTTTTGAAATTCCACTGGCTCTTACAATTTTGGGGATTTTAGGAATAGTGAGTGCAGAGTTTTTATCAGAAAATAAAAGATATGCCATACTTTTTTTGTCTTTTATATCAGCACTTATGACACCTCCAGATCCATTAAGCATGATTATGATGGTTGGTCCTATGTGGGTCTTGTATGAGCTTTCAATTATTGCCATTAGATTTTTTGTTCCAAAGGGGTGAAATTTATTAAAACTAGTTTTTAAACTAATTTACCAGCATATGCACATAGCTACACTTAGCGTTTTCTAGCCGTTATTTCCTTGTAGGGAGTGGGAGCTACACAGTATTAAGTTTTCTATAACTCTTTGGAATAAAAGACCTCTCGCCTTAGATGTTCTCCTGTTAAACCTAAAAATAAACTCCTTAAAATAACTATCCATATGTTTTAAATCCAGTCTTCCATGGAGCGTACCCATCAACTATCTTTTTAAAAGTGCTGTTACAGTATTTATTCTCGGCAACAATTTATCAGGATCTACACTCGCTGATTTTCTTGGCAAATGGTTGTATCCTAAACTTCCAACATCATTATAACTTTTTTAGTTTTAATTGAACAAGGTTTTAATCCTTTAGTTTTTTTAGCTCATGAAATGTTTGTTTAGATAAACATGTGTGCTATGAAAGACTTAAGAAATATTGATATTGTCTTTAAAGGGTTTTGTGAGTTTAACTCTATAAAAGCTCAATAAACTTACAGAATTTTTTTTAGTGTTGACCAAGGGGGGGAGATGGGTTTTATCCTTCTTTCTTGTTTAGCTGGATTAGCTCAATTGGTAGAGCAGCTGATTTGTAATCAGCAGGTTGCGGGTTCGAGTCCCATATCCAGCTCCAAGTGGAGAGATGTCCGAGTGGTTAAAGGAGACGGGCTGTAAACCCGTTCGTGTATGCGTACGCAGGTTCAAATCCTGCTCTCTCCACCATTATTTTTTACTCCGAGCGGGAGTAGCTCAATTGGTAGAGTATCAGCCTTCCAAGCTGAGGGTTGCGGGTTCGAGACCCGTCTCCCGCTCCATTTTAAAAGGGTAAGGTGTTTAAGTTACTTATGCCCATATGGCTCAGTGGTAGAGCACACCCTTGGTAAGGGTGAGGTCGAGGGTTCAATTCTCTCTATGGGCTCCATTATAATAATGGTTTGCTTTGGTTCTTATGCTAAGGGGAGTAAAAGATTTTAAAAATGTGTGACAAGACTCTTTTTTAATGGCACTTTTTTTTAATTGGTTTTTAAATATTAAAAACGCTATAAGCGTTTATTTTGTCATTCTAGGAGGAATAAAATGGCTAAGGAAAAATTCGAGCGTAATAAGCCGCATATAAATATTGGAACTATTGGTCACGTAGACCATGGTAAGACGACTCTTACTGCTGCCATTTCTATGGTTTTAGCTGAAGCTACGGGCTCTAAGGCCATGAACTATGCTGATATTGATAATGCTCCAGAAGAGAAAGAACGTGGAATTACAATTTCAACTTCTCACGTTGAGTATGAGACAGAGAATCGTCACTATGCTCATGTGGACTGTCCAGGTCATGCTGATTATGTAAAAAACATGATTACTGGAGCTGCACAGATGGATGGGGCTATTCTTGTTGTTAACGCCGCAGATGGCCCTATGCCACAAACTAGAGAGCATATTTTGCTTGCTAGACAGGTTGGAGTTCCTTCTATAGTGGTTTTTTTAAACAAAGTTGATCAAGTTGATGATGCTGAACTTTTAGAGTTAGTTGAGCTTGAGATTAGAGAGCTTCTTTCTAAATATGAATACCCTGGAGACGAAGTTCCAATAATTGTAGGCTCTGCTCTTGCTGCTGTTGAAGGAAGAGACCCTTCTATTGGAAAAGATGCTATTCTTAAGCTTATGACTGAAATTGATAGATATGTTCCAGCTCCAGAAAGAGCAGTGGATTTACCTTTCTTAATGCCCATTGAGGATGTTTTTTCTATCTCTGGTCGTGGTACAGTTGTTACTGGTAGAATTGAACGTGGTGTTGTTAAAGTCGGACAAGAGATTGAAATCATAGGTATTAAAGAAACAACTAAGACTACAGTTACTGGTATTGAAATGTTTAGAAAGCTTCTTGATGAAGGTCATGCAGGTGATAATGCTGGCTGCCTATTAAGAGGTGTGAAGAAAGAAGATGTTGAAAGAGGACAGGTACTTGCTGTTCCTGATTCAATAAAACCACATAAAAAATTCAAATGTGAGGCCTATATTCTTTCTAAAGAAGAAGGGGGAAGACACACGCCATTTTTTAATGGATATCGTCCACAGTTTTACTTTAGAACTACTGATGTTACAGGTGTTGTGACTCTTAGTGCTGGTGTTGAAATGGTTATGCCTGGTGATAGAGTTGAAATGAGTTGTGAGCTTATTTGCCCAATTGCCATGGAAAAAGAACTTCGTTTTGCTATCCGGGAAGGTGGAAGAACTGTTGGAGCAGGTGTTGTAACTGAAATTGTTGAGTAATATTAGTACTAAGCCCTAAATGCTAAAGAGTCTTTTTTTAAGGCTCTTTTTTTGAAAATTGAAAGTTTATAAAGGGTAGTAGCTCTAATTGGTAGAGCAGTGGATTCCAAATCCACCGGTTGTGGGTTCGAATCCCTCCTGCCCTGCCATTTTAAGTGCTTTTTTTTTCTAGGAAAGTGTAAGCCATGTCTCCGGTATAAATTGTAAACTATGTGTCAGGATGGACACATTGTGAGAGTGTTAGAATCTAAGTCCACTGGCTGTGGTTTGAATATCCCTTGCTTCGCCTATTTAATCAGCATAAATTGATAACTTTTTGTTTTTTAAAGGAATAGTTGGAAAACAAGTTTTTTGTTGATGATTCGAAAAAAATAACGTGACAAGGCATAGGTTTTCTGTGAGACATAAAAGCTCTGGAGTAAAAATTGGATAAAGCAACGACAAATAAAATTATGACGTTTTCCTTCTTATTGGCTGCGGTTCTTGTGTTTTGGACTGCTGGTGTTTTATTTGAGACTGCCTCTGATAGCTTTGCCGTTATAGCAAATTTTAAAGCACAGCCTATTATAAGGCACGGGTTTCCGTTTTTATGTGGTTTAGGAGTATTTTCGTGGCTTCAGTTTAGTGAGAAAAATAAAATTTTTGTTGACGAAGTGATTACTGAGACAGCTAAGGTTGTTTGGCCTTCGCTTCAAGATGTTAAGGGCATGACTATTGCGGTGACTATTATGTTGATTATATCGGGTATTATTATTTCTGGATTTGATTTTGGGGCTAGTAAGACTATAAAACTCATATTAGGTATGTAAGGACAGTGAACGTGGATAAAAAATGGTACATTGTTAATGTTCAAACTAGCTGTGAAGGGATTGCAAAATCTGCAATCCAAGAGCGAGTTGAAGCAAAAGGGATGGGAGATCTTTTTGGGGAAATTCTTGTTCCTACTGAAAATGTAGTTCAGCTTATTAAAGGTAAGAAGCAAAATAGGGTTAAAAAATTTTTTCCTGGTTACATTTTTATCCAAATGTTTTTAAATGATGACACTTGGCATTTAGTAAGAGGCAGTTCAAAAGTTACAGGTTTTGTTGGAAGGTCAAGTAATCAAAAACCTATGCCTGTTCCTGAGGAGCAAGTAACTCGGATTACAAATATGGAGTCTGGGGCTATTAAGTCTATAACCAAGGCTGATTTTAATGTTGGTGAGTCTGTAACGGTTATAGATGGTCCATTTAATAACTTTTCTGGAACAGTTGAAGAGATTAATGAGGATAAAGGTAAAGTTAAGGTGTCAGTGATGATTTTAGGCCGCTCGACACCTGTAGAGTTGGATTTTGTTCAAGTTGAAAGAGGTTAATTAAATTGTATTTTTTCCTAAATTAATTTAGGAGTACATTACAACTGTGTGTTGAGGAGTGGTAAATGATAAAAAAAGTAGCAGGTGTGATTAAGCTACAGATACCAGCAGGGAAAGCGAATCCATCGCCTCCTGTTGGACCAGCACTGGGACAACATGGTGTTAATATAATGGATTTTTGCAAACAGTTTAATGCAAAAACTCAGGCCATGGGTGATACAATCGCTCCAGTTATTATTACTGTGTATACGGATCGTTCTTTTACATTCATCGTAAAAAGCCCACCGGTTTCAGTTTTATTAAAAAAAGCTGTAAACCTAAAGAGTGGATCTAAAATGCCTCAAAAAGACAAAGTTGGAAAAATTTCTAATGCACAAGTTGAGGAAATTGCAAAAATTAAACTTCCTGATTTAAATTGTATAGGTCTAGAGCCTGCAATGGAACAGATTAGAGGAACGGCTAAGTCTATGGGCTTAGAGGTGGAGACTTAAGATGGGTAAAGTGTCTAAGAAAATGAAAGAGCTCGTAGTTAAGATTGATAAGGGTAAACAATACTCTTTAAATGAGGCTTTTAACTTAGTAATGTCTGGCAAGAGTGCTAATTTTGATGAATCTATTGACTTCTCCATTCGTTTAGGAATTGATCCTAAACAATCGGATCAACAAGTAAGGGGGGCTGTTGCTCTTCCTAACGGTCTAGGCAAAGAGGTTAGAGTAGTTGTCTTTGCTAAGGGTCCTAAAGAGGAAGAGGCAAAAAATGCTGGAGCTGATTTTGTTGGAGCTAATGATTTGATTGAGAAAATTCAAGGAGGGTGGCTTGAATTTGATAAAGTTTTAGCAACACCAGATATGATGGCAACTGTTACAAAAGTTTCAAAAGTTTTAGGTCCAAGAGGATTGATGCCTAATCCAAAAGTTGGAACCGTGACTTTAAATATTGGAACAGCTGTTGAGTCAGAGAAAAAGGGGAAACTAAGTTTCAGGGTTGAGAAGAATGGTATTCTTCATGCCTCTGTAGGTAAAAAATCTATGGGTACAGAAAAACTTAAGCAAAATGCTGCTGTATTTTTATCAGCTGTAATTAAGGCTAAGCCTGCATCAAGCAAAGGTATTTATTTAACAGGTATTGCGATGTCTTCAACTATGGGCCCTGGGGTTAAAGTTGATGTGAGGTCTGTTATTGATTAATTTTTTTTAATTTCTCTAGCTAGCCAGAGATATATTGGTGCCCTGTTTTATAAGTTATGCAGGGTTTAAATAAGTCAAAAGACTTAGCCATGTGAGGTAAAGGGAAAAAACCTTCTTGCCTGGTTAGAGAAAATATATGAAAGGAGGTAGTAAATTGTTAACACGTGAGAGAAAAGCTGAAATGATAAAAGGTCTATCTAGTAGATTTGAACGATCTAAAGCGGCTTTTCTTGTGGACTTTAAAGGTCTTTCAGTTGAGCAAGTGACAATGTTAAGAAAGCAACTAACAAAAGTGGGGGCAGAGCTTAAAGTGGTACGTAATACCCTTGCAGTAAGAGCTTTAGCTGATCATAAAATTGAAAGTGGCGTTTTAGAGTCGAAACTTGTTGGAACGAATGCTTTTGTGTTTGCCTACGAAGAGGTTTCAGCACCAGCAAAGACTCTAACACAACTTGCAAAGGATATGGAAAATTTAAAGATCAAATCTGGTGTTATGGGTGGGGAAGAACTTGATGATAATAAAATTAAGTTCTTATCAACTCTTCCGGGGAAAAATGAGCTTAGAGCAATATTGTTAAGAACTTTGCAAGCTCCGGCTAGTCAATTTGTTCGTGTTTTAAATGCTGTCCCACAAGGAGTGGTAACAGTTCTTAAAGCTTATGCTGAAAAATAAATAAATAAATTTAAAAGTTATAAAAAATATTGGAGAAAATAAAATGACTGATTTAAATAAAATTGTGGATGAATTATCAACGCTACCTGTTTTAGAAGTAGCTGAACTAATTAAAATGCTTGAAGAAAAATGGGGGGTTTCTGCTGCAGCACCTGTTGCTGCTGCTGCTAACCCTGCTGCTGGGGCTGTTGAGGAGAAAACAGAATTTGATGTTATTCTTACAAGTGTTGGTTCAAGTAAAATTAATGTGATTAAAGAGGTGAGATCACTTACTGGATTAGGTCTTAAAGAAGCAAAAGATTTAGTTGAAGCAGCTCCTAAGGCTGTAAAGGAAGCGGTTAATAAAGAAGAGTCTGTAAAGATTAAAGAAGCTTTAGAAAAAGCTGGAGCAACTGTAGAAGTTAAATAATTTCATCACAGTTGATGTAATTTACTTTAAACCAGAGCCGCCCTTTAGAGCTCTGGTTGCTTTGGTTTAAAGAGAGCAAGAACTTTTTGTGTTTAATTTAAATCGTAACTTTAAAAAAATGGAGATAAAATATGGCTAAGAATGCAGTCACAGCTTCTAACCTCAGATTAAGAAAGAGTTTCTCTAAAAATAGTGTCGTAATTGACATCCCAAATTTAATTTTACTACAAAAGCAATCATACGAAAAATTTCTTCAAAAAGATGCTGATTCTGAAAGAAGAGAGGAGTTTGGTCTTCAGTCTGTATTTCAGTCTGTATTTCCAATTTCTGATTTTAATGGAACATCTAATTTAGAGTTTGTTAATTATACCCTTGAACCGCCTAAGTATGATGTTGATGAGTGTAGACAAAGAGGGATGACATTTGCCTCCCCACTAAAAGTAACATTACGTTTAATTGTTTTTGAAGTTGATGAAGTTACTGATGCTCGTTCTATTAGGGATGTAAAAGAGCAAGAGGTATATTTAGGTGAAATTCCGCTTATGACAACAAATGGATCATTTATTATAAATGGAACAGAAAGAGTTGTTGTAAGTCAATTACACCGTTCACCAGGTGTTTTCTTTGACCATGATGGTGGAAAGGGAAGTACAACAGGAAAATTTTTGTACAATGCACGGGTCATTCCTTATAGAGGGTCTTGGTTAGATTTTGAGTTTGATCAAAAAGACCTTCTTTATTGTAGAATTGATAGGAGAAGAAAATTTCCTGTAACAATTTTATTAAAAGCTTTAGGCTATAACGATGAAGAATTACTACAGTTTTTCTATGATTTAGATAAAGTTATTTTTGAAAATGGAAAATACTTTAGATATATTAGTGTTGAAAAATTATCAGGTCAAAGAGCAATTTCTGATATTAAAGATCCAAAAACTAATGAAGTTTTAGTTAAAGCTGGGCGTCGTATTACGCGTGCTTTAGTTAAAAAGATGGAAGCTGTTAATTTGGAAAGAATTGAAGTTTCTACTGAAGATATGATTGGTAAAACTTTAGCAAGGCCTATTGTTGATCTTACTACAGGTGAGGTTTTGGCTGATACAAATACAGAAACAACAGCTGATTTATTAGAGTTGGTAAAATCTGTAGGAGTGTCGGAATTTTCGGTAATCTTTTTTGATGGTTTATCAGTAGGTCCTTATCTTAGAAACACTCTTTTAATTGATAAGGTTTCGACTAAGGATGAAGCTCTTGTAGAGATTTATAAACGTTTGCGCCCAGGAGAACCTCCGACAATTGAAGCAGCGGCGGCTTTTTTTAAGCGTTTATTCTTTGACCCAGAAACCTATGATTTAAGTGAGGTGGGTCGCTTAAAAATCAATCATAGATTCGGATTTGATAGTGGTAATAAATCTTTAGAACTTCAAACGCTAACTCAAGATGGTATTATGGCTGTTGTTAAGACTTTGATTGATCTTAAAAATGGTCAAGGAAAAGTTGATGATATTGATCATCTTGGTAACAGAAGAGTGCGTTCGGTTGGTGAGCTTTTAGAAAATCAATATAGAATCGGTCTTGTTAGAATGGAACGTTCAATTAAAGAAAGAATGAGCCTTCAAGATTTAGAGACAATGATGCCACATGATTTAGTTAATGCTAAACCTGTAAATGCAGTTGTTAAAGAATTTTTTGGATCTAGCCAGCTTTCTCAATTTATGGATCAAACAAATCCACTTTCTGAAATTACTCATAAAAGAAGACTTTCTGCTCTAGGTCCAGGGGGGTTAACTAGAGACAGGGCTGGTTTTGAAGTTCGTGACGTACATCCTACGCATTATGGTCGTATTTGTCCCATTGAAACTCCGGAGGGGCCCAATATTGGTCTGATCGCCTCACTTGCTACATATGCAAGGATTAACAAACATGGATTTATTGAAACCCCTTATAGAGAGGTTGTGGAAGGTAAGGTATCTTCTGAAATTAAATATTTTTCTGCACTTGATGAATTTGGGAAAACAATTGCTCAGGTTGATAGGGATGAGAGGAAAACAGATAAGATTATAAAAGATAAAGTTAATGTTAGGCATGATGGAGAATATGAAATTCTTGATAAGAACTGCGTATCTTTAATGGATGTATCGCCAAGTCAGTTGGTGTCTATTGCTGCATCGTTGATTCCTTTTTTGGAACATGATGATGCAAATAGAGCTTTAATGGGATCAAACATGCAGCGTCAGGCCGTTCCGTTAATGAGATCTAAAGCTCCACTAGTAGGAACTGGTGTTGAAAGGCTTGTAGCTAAAGACTCTGGAACATCTATTGTTGCAATGAACGATGGTGTTGTTGAAGAGGTGGATGCATCTAGGATAGTGATAAGAAGGTTTGCAAGAGCTGGAGAACTTGGGGCGAATATTGATATTTATAATTTGACAAAATACCAAAGGACCAACCAAAATACTTCGTTTAATCAAAAACCAATCGTTAATCTTGGTGATGTAGTTAAAAAAAATAATGTTGTTGCAGATGGTCCATCTACTGAGCTTGGTGAATTGGCTTTAGGCCAAAATATTTTAGTCGCATTCACACCTTGGATGGGTTATAATTATGAGGATTCAATTCTTATTTCTGAAAGACTCATTAAAGATGATGTGTACACATCAGTTCACATTGAAGAGTTTGAGTGTGTTGCAAGAGATACTAAGCTTGGAAAAGAAGAGATAACTAGAGATATTGCAAATGTTGGTGAAGAGGCTTTATCAGAGCTAGATTCTTCAGGTATCATTAGAATTGGTGCCGAAGTAACTCCGGGAGATATTTTAGTCGGTAAAGTGACTCCTAAGGGGGAGACTCAGCTTTCTCCAGAAGAAAAGCTTTTAAGAGCAATTTTTGGCGAAAAAGCTGGGGATGTTAGAGACAGTTCATTAAGAGTACCATCTGGAGTTCAAGGCACTATAATTGATGCTCAAGTTTATTCAAGAGATGCAACTAATCAGAGTGAACGATTGCTATCAATTTTAAATGATAAGAAAATCAAGCTTGAAAAAGATCATGGCATTGAACAAAATGTAATTAAAAACGCAGCTTTAGATAAGCTTAAGACTTTGTTAATTGGTAAAAAAATAATTGGTGAACTCTTAAATGAAGATGGATCTAAAGTCTTATTAAATGAGGGTGATATAATTACAGGTGAAGATCTTGAGAGTATTCCATTTGGGCTTTTAAGCTATTTACCACTTGCTTCTGAAATCGAGCAACAGGTTGTTTATATTGTTGATGGCGCAAGAAATAAGCTTGAGGCCATTAAAATGGTTTTTGAAGACAAGATTGAAAATCTGTATAAAGGTGATGAGCTTCCTCCAGGCGTTGTAAAGATGGTTAAAGTTTATGTTGCAATTAAACGTAAGCTGCAAGTTGGTGATAAATTTGCCGGTCGTCACGGTAATAAAGGGGTTATTTCTAGAGTTATGCCTGTAGAAGATATGCCTTATTTAGAAAACGGAACTCCTGTTGATATGGTTTTAAATCCACTAGGGGTGCCTTCTCGTATGAACATTGGTCAGATCTTAGAGATTCATTCAGGTATGGCAGCTAGAACACTAGGTGTTCAGATTGGTGATATGCTTGAAGATTTTAATGCAGATCAAGTAAGGGAAAAACTTAAAATTTCTTACTCAGATGATGTTATTTCAAAAAAGATCAATAGTGCAGATGACAATTCAATTAAGAAGATGGCTATTAAAGTTAAAGATGGAATTCATTTAGCAACACCAGTTTTTGATGGTGCTAGAGAGTTTGAAATTAAAGAAATTTTAGCTCGTGCAGGACTTTCTACAACAGGTCAATCATTATTATTTGATGGAAGAACAGGGGAGGCCTTTGAAAACCCAGTTACTGTTGGAATCATGTATATGCTAAAACTCCACCACTTGGTTGAAGAAAAAATTCATGCCAGATCTATCGGTCCATATTCACTAGTATCTCAACAGCCATTAGGTGGTAAGGCGCAATTTGGTGGACAAAGACTTGGAGAGATGGAGGTCTGGGCCATTGAAGCATATGGAGCAGCATATTGTTTACAGGAATTCTTAACAGTTAAATCAGACGATGTGGCTGGTAGGACTAGAATGTATGAGAGTATTGTTAAAGGTGAGTATGTATTAGAGCCAGGTCTTCCTGAGTCTTTTAATGTGCTTCTTAAGGAATTACAGTCTTTAGCGCTAGATGTGCAATTAGTAGAATCAAATGTTTTATCTGATGATGAAGTAGATGCTGTTAAACCTCAACTAGAATTACAATAAGTAAGGAGTTAGAAATTGAAAGATTTATTAAACTTTTTTGATAAACCAAAAGATCCATTAGCCTTTGAAGGTGTTAAAATTGGTTTAGCTTCCCCAGAGCTTATTCAAAGCTGGTCGTTTGGTGAAGTTAAAAAACCTGAGACGATTAATTATAGAACGTTTAAACCTGAAAGAGAGGGTTTGTTCTGTGCTAAGATTTTTGGGCCAATTAAAGATTATGAGTGTTTATGTGGAAAGTATAAGAGAATGAAATTTCGTGGTGTTGTTTGTGAAAAATGTGGTGTTGAGGTGACTCAATCTAAAGTGCGCCGTGAACGTATGGGTCATATTGAACTTGCATCTCCAGTTGCTCATATTTGGTTTTTAAGATCACTTCCAAGTAGAATTGGAAACATTCTTAATTTAACATTAAAAGATGTAGAAAGAGTTCTTTATTGTGAAGCTTATGTGGTTATTGATCCAATGGAGACAACATTAGAAGAGTCTCAAGTTCTTGGGGAAGAAGCTTACCAAGCTGCTTTAGAGGAGTTTGGCCCCAATTTTCATGCTGATATTGGAGGCAATGCAATTTCAGAGCTTCTTAAAAAAGTTGATGTTGAGTACTTATCTAAAAAACTTAGGATGGAGCTTAAAGAAGTTAAATCTGAAGCGGCAACTAAGAAACTAACTAAAAGACTAAAGGTTTTAGAGGCTTTTAAAGGTACAGTAAATAAGCCTGTGTGGATGATGCTACAAAATGTTCCGGTAATTCCACCAGACCTAAGACCTTTAGTGCCTTTAGATGGTGGTCGCTTTGCAACTTCTGATTTAAACGATCTTTACAGACGAGTAATTAATAGAAATAACCGTTTAAAAAGGTTACAAGAGCTAAATGCTCCTGATGTTATTATTAGAAATGAAAAAAGAATGCTACAAGAAGCTGTGGATGCGCTTCTTGATAATGGAAGGCGAGGCAAAACTTTTACTGGTCCAAATAAAAGGCCTCTTAAATCTTTAAGCGATATGCTTAAAGGCAAACAGGGTAGATTTAGGCAAAATTTGTTAGGCAAGCGTGTGGATTATTCTGGGCGTTCAGTTATTGTTGTCGGTCCAAATTTAAAGCTCCATCAATGTGGTCTTCCAAAGAAAATGGCTCTTGAACTATTTAAACCATTTATTTTTGCAAAGCTTGAAGAACGTGGTTTTGCTACTACAATTAAGCAGGCTAAAAAATTAGTTGAAGAGCAGACTGTAGAAGTTTGGGATATTTTATCTGAAGTGGTTAAAGAACATCCGGTCATGTTAAACAGAGCACCTACTCTTCATAGGCTTGGTGTTCAGGCATTTGAGCCTGTTTTACATGAAGGAAAGGCAATTCGTCTACACCCTCTTGTATGTACAGCGTTTAATGCTGATTTTGATGGTGATCAAATGGCTGTACATGTGCCGTTATCTGTTGAAGCACAGGTTGAAGCACGTGTGCTTATGATGTCAACAAATAATATCTTGTCTCCTGCAAATGGTAGACCAGTAATTAATCCCACACAGGATATTGTTTTAGGTTGTTATTGGATGACAAGAATTAAGCCTGGAGCAAAAGGTACGGGTAAACTTTTTGGAAACGTAAATGAAGTTCTTTATGCTTATGAAGCAAAGAATGTGGATTTACAAGCAGCTATTAAGGTTAGAGTTCATGGAAAAATTTATGATACATCTGTTGGAAGAGCTATTTTTAGTGATATTCTTCCTTTAGAGGTTCCTTTTAATGAAATCAATAAACCATTAGATAAGAAAGAGCTTGCTAGTGTGATTGATAAATCATTTAGACTTGCTGGCGGCAAAGCTACGGCAATTTTAGCAGACAATATTATGGAAAAAGGCTTTACCTATTCAACTAAAGCAGGGATTTCAATTTGCCTTGATGACTTAAAGATTCCTGAGGCAAAAACTAAAATGATTCAAACTGCTGAAAATGAGGTTTTAGAGATTCAAGGGCAGTACGATGAAGGTTTAATCACTGACGGTGAACGCTATAATAAAGTTGTAGATATATGGGCTCAAACTGGTGATAAAGTGGCCAAAGAAATGATGAGGCATATTGAAAAAGAAGAGTTTAATGTAAATGGTGAAACTGTTATAGGGGATAGTTTTAATTCAATTTTTGTTATGGCAGACTCTGGAGCAAGAGGTTCAGCTGCACAGATTAGACAACTTGCAGGTATGAGGGGTTTGATGGCTAAACCATCTGGTGAGATCATTGAAACACCAATTACTGCAAATTTTAGAGAAGGTTTATCAGTGCTTCAATACTTTATTTCTACCCATGGTGCACGAAAGGGACTTGCCGATACAGCACTTAAGACAGCAAATTCAGGCTATTTAACAAGAAGGCTTGTAGATGTGGCTCAAGATGTGATTGTTACCCAGCAAGATTGTGGAACAACTGATGGAATGGCACTTGTGCCGTTAATGGAGGGTGGAGAAATCATTCAACCGTTAAGTGAAAGAGTGCTTGGTCGTACCTGCATGGAAGATGTTAAAGATCCATATAGTGAAGAGGTTCTTGTAGAGGCGGGTGAAGAAATCGCTGAAGGTCATATTGAGAAAATAGATAAAGCTGGCGTTATTAAAGTTATGATTAGATCAGTATTAACTTGTAAATCTAGACGAGGCGTTTGTGTTAAATGTTACGGTCGTGACTTATCTCGTGGAACAACGGTTAACCTTGGTGAAACTGTTGGTATTATAGCAGCACAGTCTATTGGTGAACCGGGGACACAACTTACAATGAGGACATTTCATGTGGGTGGTACAGCAACTAGAGCTGTTGAGCAGTCAGTTCATATTTCTAGAATGGATGCACTGTTTAAATTAGAAGGTGTTTCCACGGTTACTAATAAAGATGGAAAGCTTGTTTCTATGAATAGAAGTGGATATATTTTGCTTATTGATCCTGAAGGAAGAGAGAGGGATCGTTATGCAGTTGTTTATGGCTCTACAATTTATTTTAAAGATGGTGATCAGGTTAAAAAAGGTGATACTATTTGTGACTGGGACCCTTATGCAAATCCAATTATTGCAGAAGTTTCAGGTAAAATTAATTTCCTTGGAATTGTTGAAGGGCAAACAATGTCAGAGCAAATTGACCCTGTAACAGGTTTTGCAACTAAAGTGATTACAGATTCAAAAACTGTAGATGACAATAAGCCAACAGTATTTATTTCAGATGTCCAGGGAAATCCAGTTGAAATTAAAGGAAGGGCTGCACCAGCAAGATATGTCATTCCAATGGGAGCGCAATTGTTGGTCTCAGTTGGAGATGAAGTTTGTGCTGGTGAAATTATTGCAAAAATCCATAGAGAAACATCTAAGACAAAAGATATTACGGGGGGTTTGCCAAGAGTTGCTGAGCTTTTTGAGGCAAGAAAACCAAAAGAGGCTGCCATTGTAACTGAAATTGATGGTTATGTGACTTTTGGAAAAGATATTAAAACTAAGCAAAGAGTGATTATTACTCCAGAGCTTGGTGAGCCGAGAGAGTATTTGATTCCAAAAGGAAAGCATTTTGCTGTTCGTGAGGGTGAGTTTGTTCAAGCAGGTGATGCTTTAATGGATGGACTAATTAATCCGCATGATATTTTAGCTGTTAAAGGTGACCAAGAGCTTGCAGCCTATATGGTGAATGAAGTTCAAGAGGTTTATAGGCTTCAAGGCGTTGGAATTAACGATAAACATATTGAAACTATTGTAAGGCAGATGTTAAGAAAAGTTACTGTGACAAGTCCTGGTGATACTATTTTCTTAAATGATATGCAGGTTGAAAAATATAGACTTGAAGAGGAGAATGAAAGAGTTCTGGCAGAAGGTTTAGAGCCAGCAAAAGTTCAACCACTTCTTCTTGGTATTACTAAAGTTTCATTAGGAACTGAGAGTTGGATTTCTGCTGCATCATTTCAAGAGACTACTAAAGTACTTACTGAGGCATCTATTAATGGAAAAGAAGATAAGCTTAAAGGTCTTAAAGAAAATATTATTATGGGTAGATTGATTCCTGCAGGAACAGGGGTATCAGCTTATAAAAAATGGAAGCTTAAGGTTGACGAGATTGAGGAGTCCTCAGGAGCTGTCTTACTGGGATTAGGAAGGGAATTTTCAACTCAGGATGGGATAAATAGAGTTTAGGAGAATTAGGTGGAGGAGTTACTTAAAAAATAAGTGAAAGCCTGTTAATTAGGCTTGACGGCAAGGTTTTTGAGTCTTATTTTTCCTCCTTTATATGAGTTTAAAATAACTAAATTTTATTTTTTGTTGGGTTTAAAAGTAAGTAAAAATTAGAAAAGGAAAGCTATGCCAACTATTAATCAGTTGATTAGGAAAGAAAGAACAATTCAAAAGAATAAAACAACTTCTCCTGCATTAGCGTCATGCCCACAAAAAAGAGGCGTATGTACAAGAGTTTATACAACAACTCCAAAGAAACCAAATTCAGCTTTAAGAAAAGTTGCAAAGGTTAGACTGTCTAATGGGTTTGAAGTGATTTCATATATTCCAGGCACTGGTCATAACTTACAAGAACATAGTATTGTTCTTATTCGTGGTGGCCGTGTAAAAGACTTACCGGGTGTGAGGTATCATATTGTAAGAGGGATTTTAGATACTCAAGGTGTTAAAGATAGAAAAAATAGCCGTTCTAAATATGGAGCTAAAAGGCCAAAAGTCTAAGGAGAGGAGTTAAATGTCTCGTAGAAGAAAAAGTGTAAAAAGAGAGATCCTTCCAGATCCGATTTATAATGATCTTACATTGGCTAAGTTTGTAAATACTCTTATGCTTGATGGGAAAAAATCAACTGCGCAAAATATTTTATATAGCGCTTTAGATGAGTTAAAAGATAAAGTTCCTGGTGAGGAACCTTTAGCAGTATTTAAAAAAGCAATTGAAAATACAAAGCCTGCTGTTGAAGTTAAATCAAGAAGAGTTGGTGGTGCTACATATCAAGTTCCTGTTGATGTAAGGCCTTTAAGAAGACTTGCTCTTTCTATGAGATGGCTTGTTGAGTATTCAAGAAAAAGATCAGAGAAAAACATGGCCAGTAGACTTTCTTCTGAATTTGCAGATGCTTTTAACGGGAGGGGAAATTCTGTTAAAAAAAGAGAAGATGTTCATAAAACAGCTGAAGCTAATAGAGCATTTTCGCATTTTAGCTGGTAAGCTTAGTTAAGGCTTAAAGTTTTATGGAATTTATAAGACACTTCTTTTTAAGAGGTGTTTTTTTTATTAAAAGGTGTAAATAAACATTATGGTATATAAACAGCCTGGAACAATTAAAGATTTAAAACTTACAAGAAATTTTGGTATTATGGCGCATATTGATGCGGGTAAAACAACTACTACTGAAAGGATTTTGTTTTATACAGGAAAGAGTCATAAAATTGGTGAGGTCCACGATGGACAAGCTGTAATGGACTGGATGGAGCAAGAGCAAGAACGTGGGATCACGATTACTTCTGCTGCAATAACAAGTTACTGGAAAAACCACAAGATTAATATCATTGATACGCCTGGACATGTGGACTTTACAATTGAAGTAGAGCGATCGCTACGAGTTTTAGATGGGGCTGTGGCTGTATTTGATGGAGTCAATGGTGTTGAGCCTCAATCGGAAACAGTTTGGCGTCAGGCTGATCGCTATAAGGTTCCAAGAATTGTCTTTATTAATAAAATGGATAGGGTGGGAGCAGATTTTTATTATTCTATTAAAACTATTAAAAAAAGACTTAGTGGAAACCCCCTTGCATTACAACTTCCCATTGGTGAAGAGGATGGGTTTCAAGGTGTTGTAGATCTTATTTTAAATAAAGCTTATATTTGGGATGGTGAAGGTTTAGGGGTAGATTTTAAAGTCACAGAGATTCCCGAATATCTAAAAATAAAAGCTAAAGAGTATAGGCAAAAGGCTATTGAAACTATATGTGAATTTGATGATGATCTTTTAGATGAATATCTTAAGGGTAAGCAGCCTAGTTTAGAAAAACTAAAGACTGTATTAAGACAAGCAGTTTTAGACTTAAAGATTTGTCCAGTTTTTTGTGGATCTGCTTTTAAGAACAAAAGTATTCAGCCTTTACTTGATGCCATTTTAGATTATTTACCAAGCCCTTTAGATAGATCTGCAGTAATAGGGAGAGACCCTAAAAGACAGGATAAGGCGATCATTTGTAAAACTGATTTTAAAGAAGCTTTAAGTGCTTTAGCTTTTAAAATAGCAAGAGATCCTTTTTCTGGAGTTCTTACTTTTATAAGAGTTTATTCAGGAGTAATTAAGACTGGAGAGGCGTTATTAAACCCAAGAACTCAAAAAAAAGAGCGTATTAGTAAGATTTTTAAAATGCATTCAAATACTAGAGAGGAAATATCAGAAGTTAAAGCTGGGGACATAGCAGCACTTGTAGGGTTAAAAGATACGGGAACTGGGGATACTCTTTGTGCTTCTAAGAGACCGGTTGTCTTAGAAAGAATTAAATTTCCAGATCCTGTGATTTCCGTAGCTATTGAAGCTAAGTCATCTATGGATCAAAAAAAGTTAGAAGAGGGTTTAGCTGCTTTATTAAGGGAAGATCCTTCTTGTAAGCTTGATATGGATCCTGACACTGGCCAAACGCTTCTTTCAGGAATGGGGGAGCTTCACTTAGATATCTTAGTAGATAGGCTTTTAAAGGAATATAAGGTGAGCGCAAATATTGGTAAGCCACAAGTTTTTTATAGAGAGTTTTTAGAAAATAAATCTAAGGGTGAAGCTAGATTTGAAAGAGTAGTTTCTGGCACTACTGAGTGGGCAAAGATATCTTTAGAAATTGAGCCTCAAAAAAATGGTGAAGCCCATATGTTTATTAATAATTTTAAAACAGATAAAAAGCTAGATTCAATGTTAATTGATGCCATTAGGGATGGGGCTATGGATGCTGTGGGTATAGGTCCTTTAGCGGGTTATCCAATGATGGGGATTAAAATTATTTTAAAGCACTTAGAATGGGATGTTTTTACTTCTAGAGGCGTTTGTAAAATTGCAACGTCTCAAGCGCTAAGGCAGTGTTTAAAAGAAGCAAAAGTGAGTGTGTATGAACCAGTTTTTAAAGTAGAGGTTTTATCTCCAGGAGAATTTGTAGGTTCTATTGTTGGGGATATTAATGCTCGAAAAGGAAAAGTGTTAAACATGGAGCATAAGGGTGATAAGCAAATAATACATGCACAGATTCCATTGGCCTCTTTGTTCGGTTATGCAACTGATATTAGGTCTTTAAGCCAAGGGCGTGCAATGTTTTCTATGGAGTTTTATAATTATGGAATGCTTCCTAAAAAATCTCAAAATGAATTTCTATTAAAATTTGGACGGTAAGCTTATCTACTTTTTTCAATAAGTTTTAAGCCAATTAGAGTATTTTTTTTAAATGGAGGCATGACAGGAGCATCGCTTCCAAAGTGATATTCGTATCCATGTGTATCTAGGAAAGTAAAGGGGTAAATTTCATGGGGCATGAGTAAAGCCTTATTCTTTTCATACCAAATCTTATCTTGAATCCAGTGTGCAGGCTGAAAATGGAAGACACATTTTAAATGGTGCGCACTTAAGATTTTTAAAGCATGTTTTGTAAAAATAGGAGCATGTTCAAGGTGTAGTGTTGGAATAGAGGTATTGTTTTTACTTAGAACTTGATAAACTTTTAAAACTTCTTGTAATGCTAAGTCTCCAATGGTGTGAACGGCTAGTGGAACTTTTTGTACACATAAAATAAAAGTCATTTTTTTTAAAAGATCTTTTTTACTCATGCGGGGAGAGGAGCTTTTAAAAGAGCTAGTGTATGCAGTGTTTGAGTTTAAAGAACCATCATAAAATATTTTTATACCTTTAGCCGAGAGTATTTTAGAGTTTGAAGTTTTAGCTAAATCCAACGCATTAAGTGCAGTCTTTATAGTTTGCCCCATGAATTCAGAGAAAAACACCTCGATATTAAGTTTTAAAAGATTCCTAGATTCAAGTTTTTTTAGGCAGATCCAATGATCGATGTTTCCGGTGAGATGTCTGATTTTTTTAATGCCATTTTCCAAAAAAACATTTTGTGCAAATAATGCTATTTTTTTAAGTTCCTTTATTGAACGTGAAGGGATAAGTGCGTAGAAAGAATCTCGTTCAGCCTCTGAAAGGATAGATCCTGTTTTTAAAGGAATTGCATTTTTAGAAGAGAATTTTAAATGATCTAAAAGATTTTTTGAAACAAAAGAGCTGTGACCATCAATATATGAAATACAAAAATATTTATTAGGATACTTTTCACAAAGCTGGTTAAATTCTTTAAGAGGAAGTTTATTTGACCATCCAAAACCTCGAATTAAAGTTTGATTTTTTAGATTTTCTGGAAGATTTAGGGTGACAGCATTTTGATCAATAACAAAGTCTACAGCAGAAAGGCCTACACCAAAAAAGTGTACGTGGCTATCATAGTTTAGTTTTTTATATAAGCTAGTATTTGACAGGTTCAATTCTAACTTCATTGTTATTGTTGTTTAATAAGATGATAAGAATTGACGCTAGTGTCACTCCTGTTATTGCATACCATGTTGATTTTTTTTGAAAAAAATTCTTTTTGTGTGGTAGTTTTAAGGGTTTATCGGTATGAATTTTAAAAAGTTTTTTTTGAGCAGGGTGGTTTATTTGTTTAGAAATTTTCTTTATACAGGATTTTGAAAAAAAGATTTCATCTACTCTAAAACCTTGATGTGTAATAAAATTAGGATTAGCACATGTTCCAAGGTTTAATTTTTTAAGTTTAATAGGTTTAGTCTTTAAAATATTATCTCCTGATAAGTTTAAGGAGAGTTCTTTGTAACCTTCTTTGAAAAATTTAAAATTATAATTTCCTGAGGGGTTAAGGTTAATTGTTCCAATGGTGAGCACACCATTAAAATAAATATGGGTATTCTCATCTGCTAAAGCAGATAGATCATAAGGAAAAGAGTAATTTTTTATTTCTTCTAATTTTATTGTATAATTACGAATAATATCAGGGTTAAATATTTGATCAGAGAGTTTGTAATCAGGATTAAATAACAATCCTTGCTTAATCCAAAAATTAGATTTAATGCGTTCAAGATTTGAGAGTCGAAAATAGCTTTCTGAAATATGATTTTGAGCTTTTTTGGAAAAAATAAAATGAGATTTTAATTCAGTGAGTTCTTTAAAAAGATAAATTGAAGGGGTTAAGTCTTCTAAAAGTAAGCCTTTTACAGCAAGACTATGTTTATCAGAAATAGTTTTTTCACTAGATAAGAGTTGTTTTTCCATAAGGAGATTTGTGAGAGATTTTTTATTAGAATTCTTTTTTAAATATAAATTAAAATTATTAATCTGTTTTGGGTTTCCAAGGGTAATAACGTTTGCATGGGAGAATGTAAAATGGGTTATTATGAGTAATGATAAGAATATACTTTTTTTCATATTAACCTCCAAATGTAATTTTATTTTTAGATTTTTTATTTAACATCCAAACAGGGGGTTTGTTTATATATTTTTGCAAAGCTATTTTAAATTCTAGTCCAAAAGAGGCTAATTTATTAGCAATATCTACAGGAACTACAAATGCTAAATGAGAAGGATCTTTTGGAGCCCTTAAAATCTTAATGTTTTTTGCAATTAAAGTGCCTGTTTTAGGGTTATATACTTGAACGATATTGTAGGCACTAAGGAGGGGTTGAATATGTTCAAAATTTACAGCCTGAAAAGGGTAGAGAATATAACCTTGTGGAATCATAACGGCTAAATTGATTTCTAGTTCTTTTAAAGCTGGTTTTTTTAAGTCAGAATTGTCTTTAAGCATATAAATCAGTAGTGAAATAATGAAAGATATTGTAAGCCCTAAGATAACCTTAAAACGTTCTTCATTAGTATTTTTAAAGATATAGGCTTTGAATTTTTGTATGTTCAATTTCTTTCTCCAAGGTTTTAAATTTTGAGGATTTAAGAAAACAAAGGAAGATTAATAAAATAGGAATAATGATTAGCAATTCAATGCTTAGTTGTCCAGAATTAATTTTATATTTGATGGTAAACCTCCTTGAATGGTAAGCGTGCTTCCACATTTAAAATTAAAGTTTGTATTAAAATTTAGATTTTTTTTTAAAAGAGTGGGAAGTATCTTTGTTATATTGATTCTTTTATAAAATATAGTTTTCTTTTTATTTTGATAATCTTTTTGTAAGCGGTAACTTGGGCTATCTGAATTTTTAGGATAAGCTTTAACAAGCAGACCTTGAGGAGGGCTGGTTGATAGATATCCATTTTTAAAGAGTTTTCTAGATCTTTTATAAGAATCTAGAGTTGCTTGATATAAAATATTTTTCTGATATGTGACAAGAGTTTTTTGAAGAACTTTTACACTATTTAAAGCTGCTAAAGCAGCGGCTTTGGCATAAGCAGGAGCTAATTTATATGTGATCTCTAAAGCCTTTCTTGATGCTCTTAGAGTAAAGGCCGTATTATTTTTTAAGAAAAGTGCTTTAGTCAGCTTTCGGTGTGAGTGTTGAAGTTCTGTAAGTTCAGTTATACAAAATTTTAGCTCTTTAGAAATATTTTTTTTAACACCTAAGATAAAAAGAAGGCTTAAAAAAATCATAGTTAAAAATGAGAATGATAAGTAAATTAAATACATGAGCTTATTTTTGTTTTTGAAGTTTTTGAGACCATATAAAGTCTTTTCCAAAGAAAGAAGATTTAACCTTAACTTTATTAATAGAACCTTTTAAGGAGAGTTTTACTGAAATATTTTTTTGAAAGAATAAAAGCCGTTTTAATTGATGTGTTAAATTATTTTTACATTTATAATTTGAAGAGTTTAAGCTTTCTAAGCAAAGAAGACTTTTTTGCATATAAAACTCAGAAATATATTTTGCATAAATTAAATAAACAATGCAGGAACTCCCCATAAATAGGAGAAGTATCACTTTTAAAGTCAGCAGGGCTTCAAGTGTAGCTTGTCCTAAGTTCTTCATATTAATTGTCACCTTTATTAGAAGAATTTTTTAAAAAATTACTTAAATCCTTTTGACTGTGGTGACTGTCATTAATTCCTATAGATTTTATTTTTGTAGAATGGTTGCCTTGAAGTGCATTAGTGATATTTGAAAGTTGAGCTCTTGTAGTTTGCCCAAGAACTCGAATAACACCAATTGAAGAGATGGCAATTAAAGCGACTAGTATGAGATACTCTGTTAAACTTTGTCCAAGTTGTTTTTCTCTATTTTGCATATAAAGCTATCCTTTAATAAGAAGATCTTATGCAAAAAAAAGGAGTCACTTGAAAAAGTAGTTTTAGATGATTTGACTAAAAAAATATCCGATTATTGGTTTAGTTCACCATAACCATTGTTTATAAACTAAGCTAGAAATCTTTGATAATGGTTGGTTATATTTTTATTACCGTTTTTTAAAACTCTAGGGGAATTATATTGATTTTTTTAACTTTTTTTATTTAAAGATCAGAAAGGCTTAAAGATTCTAGGAATATTTTTTAGATATAGTTTTAAAGTTGGATTATTTTATTTTCTTTTTTTTAGAGGTTTTTTTTGATTTAACAGAGGGATTTGCAGCTTTTGCTTTTTTACGAGCTAGTTGGCGTTCTTTTTTGCGCTCCTCTTTCTCTATGATTCTAAGCTCTTCTCGCTCATCCTGGATAACGGTAAGGATGGCCAGGGCCTCTTCTCTTAAATCATTTTCATTTACAAATCTGTAAAAAGCTTCAATTTCAGGGCTTTGCTTAAATCTTTTTGCTGTAGATGGAACAGCCTCATCTGCTTTAAAATCAATTGTTCCATCAGTGCTGACTTTTACTTTTTCCATATGACTCTACCTTATATTTATGTTTAATATTTTAAATCAATATAGTAAAAAGAGCAATAAATATATACCTGCAGTATTTTGCAGATAGTAGGGGATTATATGCTTATTTTAGATGGTAAAAAATCAGCTCAAATACGTATTCAAGGTTTTAAAAAGAGAGTTGCTAATATAACAAAGAAGCTAGGAAGAAGCCCAAATCTTTTGGCAGTATTGGTTGGAGAAGATCCTGCAAGTAAAATTTATGTAGATCATAAAAAAAAGCAGTGCTCTAAAGTAGGTATACAAAGCACAGTTATAGGGCTTTCAGAAAAAATCACACAAGTTGAGTTGATATCTGAAATTGACAAATTTAATAAAAATAATTGTATTGATGGCATATTGGTTCAACTGCCTCTTCCAGATCATCTTTTAAGTTTTGATCCATCAAATTATATTTTAGATCAAAAAGATGTTGATGGGTTAACTGCTAAAAATATGGGACTGATGGTTAAAGGAAGGGCTTTTGCTGAGCCCTGTACGCCAAGGGGTATTATTGAACTTTTAAAGTATTATCATATTGAGTTAAGGGGTAAAAGAGCTGCTGTTCTTGGGCGAAGTCAAATAGTGGGATGGCCTATGGCTTGGATGCTGACTCGTGAAAATGCGACTGTTACAGTTTGTCACTCAAGAACAAAAGATTTAAAACCCATTCTTAAAGAAAGTGATTTAGTTGTTGTGGCTGTAGGAAAACCTCACTTTTTAAATAAGAACTTTTTTAAAAAAAGGGCCGTTGTAATTGATGTGGGTATACACAGACTACATTCAGGTAAACTTATAGGAGATGTTGATACTCAAGGTTTTAAGGAGAAGAATATTTCCTACTCTCCTGTTCCTGGTGGAGTAGGACCTATGACAGTGAATCAACTTGTAGGAAATTTAATAGACCTTGTGACATTAAAAGTATAAGGGTTTTATAATATGAAAAAAACACCTTTGAATAAATGGCACCATGAAAATGGCGGGAAAATGATTTCTTATGCAGGATGGAATATGCCTGTGCAGTATAAAACGGGCTTATCCGTAGAGCATAAGTTTACAAGAGAAATAGCCTCTCTTTTTGATGTTTCTCATATGGGAGAATTTAGGTTTAAAGGACCTGAAGCTTTGATGGCTTTAGAGTATTTGTCTCCAACAAATATTTCTAAGTTAAGTAAAGGGGAGTCTTGTTATAGTTTTTTTCCCAATGAAAACGGTGGAGTGATAGATGACCTTTTAGTATATTGTTTTGTAGAAGGTGTAGATTATTTGATTTGTGTGAATGCTTTAAATACTGGAAAAATTAGTAAGCATATTAATAAATTTGCTCATAAGTTTAAAGTTTCTATTATAGATGAGTGTAGAATGTGGGCACAGATTGCTATTCAAGGGCCTAAAGCTGTAGAGATAACTAATAGAATTATTCATGGAGTTTCCTTGATTAAACGATTTGGCTTTTTAAGCTTTGATTTTAATGGAGAAATAATATGGGTTTGTAGAACAGGTTACACAGGAGAAGATGGTTTTGAGATTTTTGTGCCACCTGTAAAGACTGAACAACTTTGGGTATCATTGTTAGGTGAAGGGGCAAGGCCTTGTGGCTTAGCAGCAAGAGACACTTTGAGGCTTGAAGCGGCATTAAACTTATATGGAAATGAGCTTTCTGATAACTGTAATCCTTTTGAGCGTAGAATGGGGTGGACTATTGATTTTTCAAAATCTAACTTTTTAGCAAAAGATAAGCTGATTGATTTTAAAGAAAAAGCTACACGTGTTCTTATGGGCTTAAAGGTTTTAGAAAAGGCTATTCCAAGAGCGGGTTATAATGTTTTAGTCAATGATAAAGTTGTGGGGGTTATAACTAGCGGAACAATGTCTCCAACGTTTGCAGAGCCCATAGCTATGGTTTGGATTGACAAAACAGTTGCTTGGGGAGAGAAACAGCTTAAGGTTCAGATTAGGAATAAACAGGTAAATGCTGTAATAGTGTCTTTGCCATTTTTAAAGAAGAATTAGAAAATTATTACCAATAAAAGGGGTTTAAATGGCGTATAAAGTACCAGAAGATATTTATTATACTAAAGAACATGAGTGGGCTTACGTTGATGAGAATATTGTTACTGTAGGTGTAACGTCTTTTGCTCAAGAAAGTTTAGGAGAAATTGTTTATGCTGAGCTTCCTGATGAAGGGCAAAAAGTTACTCAAAATGAGCCTTTTGGAGTAATTGAAAGCGTTAAAGCAGTTAGTGACCTTGTTTCTCCTGTAACAGGGACTGTAATTGAAACAAATGCTGTCTTAGTGGATAAACCTGGAATTCTTAATGATGATCCATGGAATGATGGCTGGTTGATTCGAATTGAAATGGATACAGAAAAAGAACTAGCCTCACTACTAAAAGCTTCAGAATATAAAAAATTAATTGATAAATAAAGAAAAGTTTCTTACATTAAATTTTTAATATTAATAATAGATTACGTGCCCGTGTGGTGGAATTGGCAGACACGCTAGACTTAGGATCTAGTGCCGCAAGGCTTGGAGGTTCGACCCCTCTCGCGGGTACCATACGTTTTGTTGGGATTTGAGCCCCAAACCAAAATTAACAGCAAAAGAAGCTTAACTATCTTAAATTTTATTTTTAGGTTTAGAATTTATACTTTTATGAAGAATAAAACTGAGGCCAAGTTTGAGGTAGTCTTTTAAATATCGTTGAATTGTTCTTCTTGATTTATTTAAAATTTTTTGAGCATTTAGAATACTTATTTTTTCATTATCAATTTTAAGCTGTTTTGTTGAATTTATAATCACTGCCTACCTCGCCCCTTCATTTTATTATTTAAAATATAATACAATAATTTAACGCTGTGTGAGTGTCAGTTTCCCTTGGTAATGACACACGCCCTAGTTTCTTCTTCTGGTGAGAAAGTGAGATTGGTGCTCCCGAGTGTTTATAGAAGTCTTCTTGAGACCTGTTTTACTATATTAGTGGTAGATTTAAGTTGTTGATTTTTATAGACTTATTGGATTTAGATGTTTTTTCTACAACAAAATGACATATAAATTGTAGTTTGTGACAAAATATATTTTAATATTAGTAGAAAGGGTTGAGAGTATATGGTTTTAAAAGAAGAGTTTGAATTTTTAAATAGTGACCTTTGGTTAAAGTACACTCAAGAAAAATACACCCCTTTAGACGACATTAAGTATCGCTTGGATAAGCTTGGTATTTTAAAGAGCAATTGGTCGGAGTTAAGACAAAAAATACAAATATATAGAAAGATGAGTGCTGTGCCATTTTTTCTAAAGTCCATTGATAAGAGATTTTGGTATTTTCCTTCAGATTCGATTAATAAAAAAATACATCGTGTAGAAAGCTTGGGAAATAAGTTGTTCGAAAAAATAGAAAATCATAGCTCATTTAAAATAGAATTTTTAGCAAATGCAGCTGTGGAAGAGGCTGTAGCATCTGCAATTTATGAAGGTGCTAACAGTACTCGTTTAAAAGCTAAGGCTTTAATTGCTTCAGGAAATAAACCTAAGGATAAAGATGAGTGGATGTTAGTTAATAATCACCTAGCAATGAGGTGGGTTAAAGAGAATTCAAAACTTCCTGTATCCCATGGTCTGGTCTTAAAAATACATGAAATAGTTTCAAAAAATACTCTTCAGGGAGATGATATAAGTTTTTGTGGAAAGTTTAGAAATGATGTTGTTTATGTGGGGAATCATCAGGGAACTATTCATAGAAAAATAAAGGAAGCTTTAACTGAGGTAATAGAATTAACGACAAATCACCCTCGCTTTCTACATAGCTTAATTAAGGGAATCTTGCTTCACTATTTCGTTGCATATATCCATCCATTTTTTGATGGGAACGGTCGTACTGCAAGAACATTATTTTATTTTAAGGCTATAAAAAATGATTTAAAATTTGTTGAATTATTATCAATTTCAGCAGACTTAAAAGAGCATGGAAAAAGATACAAAAGGTCTTTTGATTTAGTGAATGAACATGAGTTGGATATAACTTTCTTTATAGATTTTTGTTTGGATTCTTTAGTTACATCTTTAGGTAAGGTTGAGAAAAAAGTTAATTACTTATTTGATATTTCATTGCTTATTGAAAAAGAAGGACTTACTTTTAACCAAGTGTCATTGTTGCAAAGGATGGCATTAAATAAATATAGAGCAACATCAATAGAGAAATATGCTAGAGAAATTAGGAAATCTCGTGAGATAGCAAGGCGGGAATTAAAAGATTTGCTTAAAAAGGCTTATTTAAAAGAAGAAAAGAAAGGTAGAA
This sequence comes from Bdellovibrionales bacterium, assembly GCA_965205945.1. Lineage (GTDB taxonomy): Bacteria > Bdellovibrionota > Bdellovibrionia > Bdellovibrionales > UBA1609 > JALZUR01. The sequence continues at coordinate 103,361 of CBDBIB010000002.1, forward strand.
AATTTATTTACTACGTGAATAGTAAAGAGCTAAGGGCGAGAGTTGTAGGGTTAAACTACCGCAGTTAAACCCTCTAACAAACCCCACGTCCTAATTCAGAATAGTCTATAGGCTTAGATTTCATGCTAATGGTGTTATTTTTAGAAAGCGGGAAGCGGATTTTAGTTTTAGTTAAATAGTAATAACTAGATTTTGGTATGTTTAAAACACCACATCCAATGGTGTTTCCGGACAAGATCCCACTATTATCTTCAAGGTATTTATCACTTGGTATGCGTTCATTTGATCTGCTCTGTAAAATTTAAATCACAAGGCCTCTCGCTTCATGTGCAACAACGCCCTTTTATTGTTGTTTTTTTCGGAGTTATAATAATATCCAGAGATTTGTATTCGGCCTGAAAAGTTATGAATATTAGTTTTTGGAGGAATGTGAGCTTTAGCAAGGTAAAGGAATAAGTCATTAAACTCTAAGAGGTCTGAGTTTGTTTGTGCTCTAAGTTCATTTATATCATTATAAATACTTTTTGTTTTTAAATTAAAATTAGTTAAAATTTTTTCTTTTAGTGACCCTGAGATTTGAAGAATAGAATTTTCTTTTTGTAGAGTAAAGAAATTTATAAAAAAGCTATTTTTTTCCAGAGAAATCTTGTGTTTAAGTGAAAATTATCTTTTAAAAATTATGTTCATATAACAGATCAGGCCAGAATTGATTGGGGGAGAAAAATATTTTGAAAAAACTGGGGACAGCTATGGGGACATTACTACTATTGTCTAGTAATTTAAATAAGATACGAGATTATTTTTTACCTCTCTCGCAGGTACCATATATAAAATGCCAGTATATTGCATCTAATTCTTTTAAGTATTATCAAGTCAAATATAGCAGCAAAACAGATATAAATCCTTGTTTTTTTTTAAGGTTTTATTGGGTGCTTTTGTTCCGACACAAGAGACGTGTGCAACCATACGTTAGTAACAATTACTACTAGGAATGTGAAATTTATCGGACCAATAAACAGAATGATTAATGTAAGGAAATATATTCTTATTCATATGTAATTCCATTTCTCCAGAAAAGACATTTTCATGTTCAAATGAAAGTTTGAGATATCCACCAAACCTTAAATTTAAATTCCAATCAGAGTCGCCATTTCCATATGAAATAAAGGAAAGCACAGTGCTTACTTCTCCACTCTCTCCATGGTCTTGAGTTGAAAAAGATAGCTTTCTTCCTGTTTCTAATGATTGAATTTCTAATATTCCATTTGAATCTGACATTGAATACCTAAACAAAGCACTCTCACATACTGTCGTCGCGGAAGAAATTTGAGAATAGAATAAAATTAAGACAAGAAAATAAGTAGTGATTTTCATATGAGCTCTCCAAATATACCGTTTATAACCTAAGCATAGATAACAAACATTCGTTTAAAATTCAGTATATAAGTTCTTGTATGCAATAAAGCAAGGGTTTATTTTTGTTCTTCGTTTTAAATTTCCGAGTGATTACAGTTGACTTGGAGGTTTTTTTTATGGAAAATTCAGCCACTTTTGTAAAGCTTTCTAAATTTTTAAAGTTTGCCTTTAAAAACGAGATTTCTCAAACGTAAAGAAAAAGGCGACTTTAAGGTCTTGCCTTTTTATCATTTCTTAGTTTTGTCGTTTAGGGCGTAATTATTTATCTGGTGATTTTGAAAAAACTGGGGGTAATACTACTATTATCTAGTAATTTAAAATAAGACACGAGATTGTTTTTTTACCCCTTTTGTGGATGGCATACGTTTTATTGGGTTTAGACTTTGATAAAAACCAAATAGGAGAGGCCTAAAGATCAGGCAGTACTTATAAAAGAAAAGTAAGAAACCATGGGCTTTTAATTTTTTAGGGTTTTATATGCAGAATAAAAAGAAATAATAATTTCACTGTATTTGTTAAAATAAAGAAAGAAAACTTTAGAAGTAGTTATCATCGTCATTAGTATCTTCGTCGACTAAGCTACTGATATCTTCATAGAGCTCATCTTCTTGTTCATCATCTAACGTTAATTCCTCTAGGTTTCCATTATCAACTAAAAGGTCACTTATTAAAGACGTATGTTCATCTGAGTTATAATCATCACCATTTCTTTTTTTCTTTGTATTTTTAATTACAAAGGGATTTATGGGGGTTACGTAAGATTTACTTTTTAAAATTTCCTCTAAATTAGGAGTTATAGGTCTTTTACCTTCATTTTTTTTAGATTTTTGAGCAATAGGTTTTTTAGTTGTAGTTTTTATGGAATCTACAAGTTTTTGAGTTTGAGTTTTTCTGTTTGCAGCTTCTTTTTTTAATATTTTTTTAAGAAGAGTATTTTTTTTCTTAGTTATTTTTTTAGTTGTATTTTTTTTCTTAGTTATTTTTTTAGTTGTATTTTTTTTCTTAGTTATTTTTTTAGTTGCATTTTTTTTCTTAGCTGATTTTTTAGTTGCATTTTTTTTCTTAGTTATTTTTTTAGTTGTATTTTTTTTCTTAGTTATTTTTTTAGTTGCATTTTTTTTCTTAGTTATTTTTTTAGTTGTATTTTTTTTCTTAGCTGATTTTTTAGTTGTATTTTTTTTCTTAGCTATTTTTTTAGTTGTATTTTTTTTCTTAGCTATTTTTTTAGTTGTAGTTTTTTTTATAGTTTTCTTTTTTCTAGCCATAATACACCTCATATATTGATAATGAAGTAGAAATGTTTAAGGAGCAAGAGTGAAAAACACTTTGCTCCAAATTGGCCTTATTATAACGATGTATTATTGGACATTTGCAAGCAGTACAGAAAGCTTTTGAGGTAGACGAAGTGAGATGAATACACCTCCACTGTGTTCATTGATAGGAGCAAGCCAATGTATGTTTCCTATATGGCTGTTATTTTGCTCAGATCGTATAGGAACGGTTAAGTTAAGTGGAAGTTTAAGGCCTATCTCTACAAAAATTGAAAAGGAGTCAAAGGCAGCATATCCATAGGCATTAAGACCTAAAAACTTAAGTGGAAAACTAAATGATGGTGGCTCTCCACCATTTATATCCGGAAGAGGTCTTCCATTAGGCAAAGTTGTTGGGCTTTCTACAAGTTCTATATAGTCTAGTATGGGAATAGTTAGAGTTATTGTGCCTTCAATAGGATCAGTCTCAAAAGTGATGTTAGAGTTTTGGCGTATTGTACCTGATATGCCTGGAAGTGAAGCTCCTAAAGGAAAACGAATTGTAATTTCAAGGCTTTGGGTTGTATTGTTATAGTTAATAATTTGACCATTATCTAAAAGGTTAGAGGGATCATCGAACCTTGCGCTAAACGAAATATTTTCATTTATTAAATTAGGGGTTTCACTAGAATTAAAGTCTTCACTGCGGGAGGTTGAATTTGAAAGTGAATTTAAATCATTTGTACAGCCTATAAAAAATAATAAGACTATATTTAAAATTAATTTTTTAGTTTTCATATGTAGTTTCTCCTTATAAAATATTTCACCCAGTTAATCGAGGACTTAGACTATTGTCTTTAGGCCTTTTGTTTTATTTAAAGGGTGTTCTCAAAAAAAGACTTAAAAGTTAAAGTTATATATATATTTTTTAGACAGTTTAAAGTGGCATTGTTGGAATAATGTTTTGTTAGCCTTGACGAAGGCCTTTGACCTCTCATGTTTTATATATGGGGGTGTGCTGTGGATAACATGAATTCTAAATTCACACAGATTGTGGTAGAGAGTTTACAAGTAGCTTATGACAAAGCTTTAAAGAGTTCTTTTTCTGAAGTTAATGCAGCATGTTTATTTCTTGAATTTATGGGGTATGGAGAGGCTCTTTTTGGAAAATTTTTTATAGATCATAAAATTGAAATGAAAAGTGTTTTTGAAAAAAAAATGGAAAGTGCACCTAGGCTAAGAACCTTACCTCAAGGGCAAATTCCTTTTTCAGTATATATTCAACGAGCAATGTCTATGGCTTCGGAAAAGGCAAAAGAGATGAAGGATCAATTTATCTCTACAGAGCATTTTTTGTTCTACCTTATGTTAAATCAATCTGAATTTTCAGAGTATTTTAAGGGAATTAGTTTTACAGAAAACTTATTAAAAGAATGGATTTTAAAAAAACGAGGTGGAAAAAGAATCACCACAGATAATCCTGAAGGTACACATAATGCTCTTAATAAATATTGTAAGAATTTAAATCAAATGGCATTTGAAAATAAGTTAGACCCTGTAATAGGTAGAGATCAAGAAATACGTAGAGCCATTCAGGTTTTATTAAGGCGGACAAAGAATAACCCAGTTCTTATTGGAGAGCCCGGCGTAGGTAAAACGGCCATTGTTGAAGGTCTTGCTGGTAGAATCGAAGATGGAGATGTTCCAGATATTTTGTTAGGTAAAAAAATTTATAGCTTAGATATGGGCCTTTTAGTTGCGGGAGCTAAGTATAAAGGTGAGTTTGAAGAAAGGCTTAAGGCTGTAGTTCAAGAAATTATTAATTCAAGGGGTGAGATTATACTGTTTATTGATGAGCTCCATACTTTGGTTGGAGCAGGGAAATCAGAAGGAGCTATGGATGCGGCTCAATTATTAAAGCCAGCACTGTCTAGGGGAGAGCTTCGTGTAGTTGGTGCCACAACCCTTGATGAGTATAAAGAGTATATTGAAAAAGATAAGGCTTTAGAAAGAAGGTTTCAGTCGACTGTTGTGGATGAACCAACTAAAGAAGATGCACTAGAAATTTTAAGAGGATTAAAAGAAAAGTATGAACTTCATCATGGCGTAAGGATTAAAGATGAGGCTTTAAGTGCTGCTGTGGAATTGAGTTCTAGGTATATTAATCATAGATTTTTACCAGACAAAGCTATTGATTTAATTGATGAGGCAGCAAGCCAGCTAAATATTGAAATTAATTCAGTACCTGTCAAGATCGATGAACTTCAAAGAGAAATTATTAGGTTGCAGGTGAAAGTTAAGGCTTTAGAGTTTGAAGAAGGTATGGATGTGAGTTCTATAAAAAAACTTTTAGATGAAAAACTTTCTAGAAAAAGTGTACTTGTAAGGATTTGGGAAAAAGAAAGGGCTATTCTTAATAAAGACAAGGGTTTAAAGGTAGAGTATGAAAATGCAAAGCTAAAACTTCAACAGGTTGAGAAAACTGGAGATTTAGAAATTGCTGCAGAACTTAAATATGGAACCTTACCTAGGCTTGAGCAAAAAATAGCTGAAGTAGAGAACTCTTTAAAAGTAACAAGTCTTTTAACCGAAAGCTTGGGTGCTGAAGAGGTTGCAAAGGTGGTCTCTAAATGGATAAAAGTTCCAGTTTCAAAACTTATAGATAGTGAGCGAGAAAAGCTTCTTAAGCTTGAGCAAAATTTAAAAAAAAGAGTTGTGGGTCAGGAGAAGTCCTTAAAAAGTATATCTCAAGCTGTATTAAGATCAAAGGCGGGATTTTCAGACCCTAATAAACCTTTAGGAGTGTTCTTATTCTTAGGTCCTACGGGGGTTGGAAAAACAGAAACTGTAAAGGTTTTAGCTGAACAGCTTTTTAATGATGAAGAAAAAATTGTTAGATTAGATATGAGTGAATATATGGAAAAACACTCAATATCTAAACTAATAGGTTCTCCTCCAGGGTATGTTGGTTATAAAGAGGGAGGACAGTTAACTGAAAAGATTAGAAGAGCTCCGTTTTCAGTGATTTTGTTAGATGAAATTGAAAAAGCACATCTAGATGTTTTTAATGTGCTTCTTCAAGTCTTTGATGAAGGGAGACTTACTGATGGTCAAGGAAAGATTGTGGATTTTAAGAACATCTTAGTGGTAATGACATCAAATTTAAAAAACAACAATTTAAAAACACATTTTAAGCCAGAGTTTTTAAATAGAATTGATGAGGTTTTAGAGTACAAAGCTTTAAACGATGAATGTTTAATAAAGATTGTAGATCTTTTAGTATTAGAGGTTCAAGATCGTATAATGAGTAGAGGAATTAAAATTTGTTTAAGTGATGGGGCTAAAAAGTTTATTTTTGAAAAAGGTTACAATCCAGAATTTGGAGCAAGACCTTTAAAAAGAACAATTGAAAAATTTGTTGTAAATCCATTGGCGTTTATGGTTCTTAATGAGGAGGTGAAAGAAGGTGCGGTCGTAAAAGTTGGTGCTTTAAAAGAAAAGCTAACTTTTAAGGTGGAATCGATTTTACAGTAAATTGTAGTTACACAATTTAATTTACAAGGCTTAGAATAAAAATCTTTCTAAGAAATTTTGGCTTGTTTATAACTCAAATCAGCGTTGTTGCACATGAGTGTTTAACCTAAGATTAAAGGTTTAAGAAAAACTTCCTACCCATTCTAAAATAAACATACTAAAGATGCTTAATCCTAGTTTATTGTTAAGTAGTCATACAATTTGTTTTACAGGTCTCCATAAAATCCTATTAAAACCTGGAATAGTCATTTTTTACAAGAAATTAAAAAAATTCGAATTTGGCAGCTTCTATTCATCAAAAAAAAATAAATTAATAATCAGGGCTACAACGTGTAAAATTAGGTTTTTCAGCAAGAGTCCAAGAAGTTAAAGTTTGGTATGAAAAACTTCCACACTCGACAACGTTAGAAACATTCCATGAACTGATGTCTTGATCAAAAGAATCTGCATTAGAAAACATAGACCTCATATCAGTAACCTTAGAAGTGTCCCAGTTAGAGGTGTCAGGGTTAGCTAAATCTGCACTTAAAAACATAGACCTCATATCAGTAACCTTAGAAGTGTCCCAGTTAGAGGTGTCAGGGTTAGCTAAAGCTGCACTATTAAACATAGAGCCCATATTAGTAACCTTAGAAGTGTCCCAGTTAGAGGTGTCAGGGTTAGCTAAAGCTGCACTATTAAACATAGAGCCCATATTAGTAACCTTAGAAGTGTCCCAGTTAGAGGTGTCAGGGTTAGCTAAATCTGCACTAAAAAACATCCGGCTCATACTAGTAACCTTAGAAGTGTCCCAGTTAGAGGTGTCAGGGTTAGCTAAATCTGCACTAAAAAACATCCGGCTCATATTAGTAACATGTCTAGTTGAGCCACCATTAACAAGAGTTAAGTTATCTGCTTTATAAAACATATGACTAAAACTTTCCCACCCTGTGTCTCCTAATTCTGTAACCTCAATTATTTGCTCGCTATCACGAAAGTTAAGATATGGGCAGCGCCCAGTGATTTTAACTATATAAGTCCCTGAAGATGAATAAGTATGATTTTTATCTAAATCACTTGATGAAGTAACAACTCCCGAGGTTCCATCCCCCCAATGAACCATAAAGTTATATGTATAAGAAGAACTTAAACTAAGATTTAAATTTAAATCACTACCATAAATACTAAATTTAGCTGTAAAAGGGGTTCCTAAATTTTGTATTTCAGTGCTTAAACTAACTACATCAGACAGGTTTCCGGCTGCATCTTGTGCAACACCAGAGGCGATTGTAATTTGAATATTTCCGGTTTCATCACTGCAGTCTGAAATCCTAATACTTGGATTAATAGTTGTTCCATTTGTTACTAAAACTGTGCAACCTGTAGTAGCTCCAGTAAGGCTGACATTGCTCTTTTCTAGGTTTATACTACTAAAGTCTTGGCTTACAGTTATGGGAAAGTCTATAGAATTTGAACTGCTTATTATATGGCTTCCAATACTGACAATAGGGGGTTTAGTATCTTTTATTAGATTTAAAACACCTGAAGTTTTAGAATTTCCAGCAATGTTTGTGATACTAGCAGTTAGTGAAAGTGGACCATCACTTAGGCTTGAAAAATCAATATCACCACTAAAGCTTTTATTAGAACAAGTAATAAAGCTTGTACCATGTGAAAATGTGATAAGCTCACCATCTTCAGAACATGTTCCTAAAACCCTAAAACCCCCCTCATTAATAGAATTAATGTAAGATCCACTTAAAGAGTTTGTAATAGAAATTGTTGGATCATTGTTACTTAAAAAAGTTTTCCACACTACCCCATCGCAAAACTCCAGTTTTTTTCCTAAAGAATTATACCTTAAAGTACCCTCAGTTAAACTGTCACAAGGGGTTGTAACTGTTCCAACTTTTTTTAAAAATGTAACAGTAGATGTACTAATAGATCCTGGAGTAGAAATGCTTCCAGAGACAGAAACATCACCATTATTGTTAATAGTGATTCCTTCATCATCGCCGTCTCCACTTAAATAATTTTGGTTAAGATTTATATTTAATCGAGCCCTGCCATCTCCCATATTATCAGCACTGCTTGGTAAGTTTATAAGCCGACTTCCATCAACAGCAGGCAGTCTTAAAGAGCTATCAAGCTTAATAAGCTGATTGCTCCCTGTGCCAACATCTAATCTAGCTGTGCTAATGGTTCCTGAAGTGATCTTTTCTCCATTTAAATCTGGTATATCAGATTTTAATAAACTTAAACCCTCAACCACTCTTCCTTTAACATCAACTCTAACTTTTGGGTACGTCCCTTGGGTTACACCCGTTGGTATAAGACTAGGGTTCGGGTAGGTTCCTGTAAGATCCCCTTGAGCCTGGCTTCCTAAAAGACTTGTGTCTGTCACACATGACCATAAATAAATAGGACCTTCACTCATTTGAAGTTTTTCATTGCTTTCACAATTAGGCACTCCACCAGCATCCATTGCGTTGCCTGCATTTTTTCCTAAAGAAGCTTTTAAATAACCGTTTAAAAAGTTTGAATGTGTTATTTTTTTAAGACCACTTTGAGAAACATCATACATTAAAACACTGTCTAAAGAATCAGCCGTAGTTTTTTCTGTAGTTTTGTTAATGTCTACACTTAAACTTCTATTAGTTGATAAATCTCCACCTCCACTTAATCCACTGTTTAAAGCCGTTCTAATAGTTCTAGTTATTGGAGCTTTTCTAGATTCAAGTTCATTAAGTGCACCTTCTACATCTGTAGCCTGAATGTTTCCAAATGGAGTGTAGGTCACCGTGTTTGCCGCCAGACTTGCTAAACTCCAACCTTCAGACACATCCTTACAATTTGCTCCTCTTTCATCACAAATTTGTGTTATTCTTGCTGTTCCAGCAACGTCTAATAAAGCCTCAGGACTAGCCTTACCAACTCCAACCCTTCCATTAGCATCAATAATAATTCCCTCATTATCACCGTCTCCACTTAAATAATTTTGGTTAAGATTTATATTTAATCGAGCTATACCATCTCCCATATTATCAGCACTGCTTGGTAAGTTTATAAGCTGACTTCCATCAACAGCAGGCAGTCTTAAAGAGCTATCAAGCTTAACAAGCTGATTGCTCCCTGTGCCAACATCTAATCTAGCTGTGCTAATGGTTCCTGAAGTGATCTTTTCTCCATTTAAATCTGGTATATCAGATTTTAATAAACTTAAACCCTCAACCACTCTTCCTTTAACATCAACTCTAACTTTTGGGTACGTCCCTGGGGTTACACCCGTTGGTATAAGACTAGGGTTCGGGTAGGTTCCTGTAAGATCCCCTTGAGCCTGGCTTCCTAAAAGACTTGTGTCTTGATCAACTTCACATGACCAGGAATAAATAGGGCCGTTACTCATTTGAAGTTTTTCATTAGTTTCACAACTAGGCACTCCACCAGCATCCATTGCGTTGCCTGCATTTTTTCCTAAAGAAGCTTTTAAATAACCGTTTAAAAAGTTTGAATGTGTTATTTTTTTAAGACCACTTTGAGAAACATCATACATTAAAACACTGTCTAAAGAATCAGCCGTAGTTTTTTCTGTAGTTTTGTTAATGTCTACACTTAAACTTCTATTAGTTGATAAATCTCCACCTCCACTTAATCCACTGTTTAAAGCCGTTGTAATAGTTCTAGTTATTGGAGCTTTTCTAGATTCAAGTTCATTAAGTGCACCTTCTACATCTGTAGCCTGAATGTTTCCAAATGGAGTGTAGGTCACCGTGTTTGCCGCCAGACTTGCTAAACTCCAACCTTCAGACACATCCTTACAATTTGCTCCTCTTTCATCACAAATTTGTGTTATTCTTGCTGTTCCAGCAACGTCTAATAAAGCCTCAGGACTAGCCTTACCAACTCCAACCCTTCCATTAGCATCAATAATAATTCCCTCATTATCACCGTCTCCACTTAAATAATTTTGGTTAAGATTTATATTTAATCGAGCTATACCATCTCCCATATTATCAGCACTGCTTGGTAAGTTTATAAGCTGACTTCCATCAACAGCAGGCAGTCTTAAAGAGCTATCAAGCTTAACAAGCTGATTGCTCCCTGTGCCAACATCTAATCTAGCTGTGCTAATGGTTCCTGAAGTGATCTTTTCTCCATTTAAATCTGGTATATCAGATTTTAATAAACTTAAACCCTCAACCACTCTTCCTTTAACATCAACTCTAACTTTTGGGTACGTCCCTGGGGTTACACCCGTTGGTATAAGACTAGGGTTCGGGTAGGTTCCTGTAAGATCCCCTTGAGCCTGGCTTCCTAAAAGACTTGTGTTTTGATCAACTTCACATGACCAGGAATAAATAGGGCCATTACTCATTTGAAGTTTTTCATTGCTTTCACAACTAGGCACTCCACCAGCATCCATTGCGTTGCCTCGACTTTTTCCTAAAGAGGCTTTTAAATAACCGTTTAAAAAGTTTGAATGTGTTATTTTTTTAAGACCACTTTGAGAAACATCATACATTAAAACACTGTCTAAAGAATCAGCCGTAGTTTTTTCTGTAGTTTTGTTAATGTCTACACTTAAACTTCTATCAGTTGATAAATCTCCGCCTCCACTTAATCCACTGTTTAAAGCCGTTCTAATAGTTCTAGTTATTGGAGCTTTTCTAGATTCAAGTTCATTAAGTGCACCTTCTACATCTGTAGCCTGAATGTTTCCAAATGGAGTGTAGGTCACCGTGTTTGCCGCCAGACTTGCTAAACTCCAACCTTCAGACACATCCTTACAATTTGCTCCTCTTTCATCACAAATTTGTGTTATTCTTGCTGTTCCAGCAACGTCTAATAAAGCCTCAGGACTAGCCTTACCAACTCCAACCCTTCCACTAGCATCAATAATAATTCCCTCATTATCACCGTCTCCACTTAAATAATTTTGGTTAAGATTTATATTTAATCGAGCTACGCTATCTCCCATATTATCAGCACTACTTGGTAAGTTTATAAGCCGACTTCCATCAACAGCAGGCAGTCTTAAAGAGCTATCAAGCTTAATAAGCTGATTGCTCCCTGTGCCAACATCTAATCTAGCTGTGCTAATGGTTCCTGAAGTGATCTTTTCTCCATTTAAATCTGGTATATCAGATTTTAATAAACTTAAACCCTCAACCACTCTTCCTTTAACATCAACTCTAACTTTTGGGTACGCCCCTTGGGTTACACCCGTTGGTATAAGACTAGGGTTTGGGTAGGTTCCTGTAAGATCCCCTTGAGCCTGGCTTCCTAAAAGACTTGTGTCTGTGTCTGTATCAATATCAGCCACGCAAGAATAGCTTATTATAGCACCAGGGTTTCGTTGAATCTTTTCCCCACTAGTACACACAGGAAGAGTGTCCACTTGCATGAGCTGTCCTAAACCACTTCCTATATCTGCTTCTAAACCCCTTGGCGTAATTTTTAAACCACTTCCTACTTTTACTTTTAATTTATTTATATTAAACTCTAAACCCCCAGAAGAATCTAAATCTAAATCTATGTTTCCACTGTTGTTGTATAAACCCCTACCAAGGTTGATGCTTATTGTTGGGTTGCTACCACCTGAAGAGGTTAAAGGAGCATTGACTAAAACACTTGATGCACTACTTAAGGTGCTTAAAACTTCTAAGCTAACACCATTCCAATACTTAAGCGCTCCAGAGTCACTATTGTACCAAGTAGCCCCAGCATTGCTCATGTTCATAGATCCTAAAAGACTAACTTCTTCTAAATTCGTATAAGAACCTAAGGTCATGGTACTTCCTGGGTTTTGCATAATATGACTTGTGTTTAGAATCTGATTATTATTAAAGTTAAGGTCACCTAATAAAACCCCTCCTGTAAGAGGAAGTTTTGTATTGTCAGTTCCTGTGGGAACCACTGAGCTTGGTAGAATTCCACTTGTGATTTTATTTGCATGAATACCGCTTGCAAGATGACTGTTTAAAACACCCCCTGGTGCAATTAAAATTGTGCCACTGTTTGTAATGGTTCCACCACTTAAGCCGCTTCCTGCTGTAATACTGGTTACAGTTCCACTACCTTTACCAACAACAGTGGCTGCTGATCCATTGTAGTACATGATTTGATTATTTGTAGAGTTATACCAAATATCTCCTGCCTGAGAATTAGGTGGTGGATGAGAGCTTGAAAAACTAGGTAAAAAGCTAGCTCCACTGATGCTTAATGGGGAGTATTGATTAGAACTGCCATTAATTAAAGCCATAAGCTCCCTTTGATTGGCATCATTATCAAACACGGTCTCTAAATTGCTTTGAGTAACACCACGACTTACTTGAATAAAATCATTAACAGCTTTTCCACCAAGTTTGCCGGCATACTGAGCATAGGGCACACTGTGAATTATATGGTCATTTGTTAAAGTAAGAGGGCCGCTGCCATGATCAAAAGTTACTCTAAGCCTTCTTGTATCGTTTAAGGTTGGAGTGTATGAAGACCCAAAGGCACAACTAAGACTTTTATTGTTTAAAAAAGAATTGTCTAAAGCTTTAGATAAATTTGTTAAGCCTCCATTTCCTGTGTTTATTCCAGACCCAACGTTTAAGTTAAAAACTCCCTTTGATCCTATCATATTAAGATTAAAACTTTCTTCGTAAAGAAGACAATGATCCATGGAGGATAAAACTTGAACAAGAAAGCTGACATTATTTTCTTCTAAAGCGTCTCCATTGGGTTTTACAATTTGGCCTTGAAAAACAAAAGAACTTGGGGTGGCTAGAGAATGGGGAGTTAATAGTAAAATTGTGAAGAAAGTTAAAGCTTTCACACTTATTTCTATGAAATTTTTTAATAAGTCATATACTCTATACATATTGTATATTTCGGATGAAAAGCTTAATAATTAGAGGAAATTAAATAGTTTTTTAGCTCTAATTCTACATTTTTATTTTCATTTAAAATCTGTGCTTTTACAAAATATGCCGATAAGGAGGATTATGTTACTACGTCTATTTTAAAATTATATTTAAGTTTAAAAGTATTTAATTATAAAAGTTTAGACTTTATTTTTTTAAAATTATTATTTTCAATAAAATTTTTATCATTAAAAATAAGGACTGCTTTAGAATTTACTTTAAAAATATTTAATATTTAGCGCTCTTTTTTTAAAGCTTAGATTTAAATATCTTTATTTATCATAGCTGTTATTTTAACCAACATCTAAGTTTAAAAGTTATTAAGATACAGCATATGTATTATATAAAATTAAATAAATATTTAAAGCGATATTCTTTAAGGTTTTTTTAATATTTATTTGTATAGAGATATTATTTAAACAAGAAAATCTTGTTAATTAAACGTAACTATTTTGCAACATTTTTATGTTACAAAGAAATTTACACTTAAGCACCATAGTTAAAATCAGCAGGTCAAATCAAAAATAATGTGGTTTTAAGCAGAAATAGTAACATAATCCTCCTTATCGGCATGTTTTATAAAAGCACACCATCCATATTAATAACTTTAAAAGTATTCCAACCAGAAATGTTAGGGGGGTTGCTAAAGCTGCATTACTCAATTTAATATTAGAGCTTTTGCGGGCAAATGACACAGAGCGCATTAGGAGTGTGAAAATAGTAGGGCTTTTGCTTATTTACCTATTCTAGGCAGATTCAAACTAGATTTAAATCAAGGGTATATTGTTGCATCACATTCTAAACTTAGAAGAGAGGAGTTATTTAAGTTATTCCACTAATATAAGCGCCTTTATCTAAAGGATAAAGTATTTTATGAGATAAAAACTCTAACATACTGGTATCTTTTGTGGTTCTTAAATCTTTTGATTATATGCATGGTAGAAAAGCTATTTGTTTAGTGGTTAAATTTTAATATGAAGTTATTAAAGAAGCATAAGTGTTTTAATGGTGTAACAGAGTTTTTTGAACACGATTCTATTTTTACAAAAATCAAAATGAAATTTGCAGTGATTAGGTCTGAAAATTTAAAAGATATTAAAGGAGGTCTTATTTGGCTATCAGGGCTAACTTGTACTGAGGAGAACTTTGTAATTAAAGCCGGAGCTCAAAGAGTAGCTACTCAACTGGGTTTAGTTATAATTTGTCCAGATACTTCGCCAAGAGGTTTAAGCCTTTTAGGAGAGCATGAATCTTGTTATTTTGGCTCTGGGGCAGGCTGTTATGTGGATTCTTTAACTCAAGATTATAAACACCATTACAATATGTATTCATATGTGAATGATGAAATCTATGGGATTGTAAACAAAGAATATAAGCTTAATGGGAATATAAGTATCTTTGGCCATTCAATGGGTGGGCATGGTGCTTTAGTTATTGGTTTAAGAAATACTAATAAATATAAATCCATCTCAGCTTTTGCTCCTATTGTAAATTTAACAAAAGTAAATTGGGGTAAAAAAGCTTTTAAAAAATATTTAGGATCTGATGAAAATTTATGGAATAAATATGATGCTTGTGAATTAATTAAGAGTGGTAAATTTCATAAAAATAAAATTTTAATTGATCAGGGTACGGATGATGAGTCTTTAAATAAGAGCTTAATGATTCCTAATTTTGAAAAAGCATGTGAATCATCACCTCAAGAACTTAAAGTAAGGTATCATAAGGGGTTTGACCACTCATATTACTTTGTTTCTACGTTTATAAAAGACCATTTAAGGTTTCACCAAAGAAGTTTATTAAAACAAGTTTAAAACCATAATAACAGCATAAGAATTTAGTCTTAAATTAGGTTTTTTTTATGTTATTAAGTCTGGATAAATTAGAATTTAAAAACTTATTATTGTAAAAAGAATGATGAGTTTATGGTATTTTAAAAATGTATTGATAAGATATTTTAAATAAAATTAGTTTAATCCATTTAAACTATTTACAAGAATTCTAATAATAATTTTATTCCTAAAGTGCTTAAGAACAACTAAATAGGCAGTTAAAACTGTTCTTTTAAAGTATAAAGAGTGGTAGATAGAAAATATGAACAGGGTGTTTCTTGATAATAATGCAACTACGATGCCTTCTTGTGAAGTTTTAGAGGCTATAAGGACTTTTTCTTCTTGGGGGAATCCAAGTTCTGTTCATAGCTCAGGGAGAGCGGCAAAATTTTCAATTTTAAAAGTCAGGCGCTCTTTAGCAGAATCATTTGGTTGCACTCCTGGAGAACTTGTATTTACCTCTGGCGGTAGTGAGGCTAATAATTCTATTGTAAAAGGTCTTATATCAAAGCTTTATAAGTGTGGGCAAGACACAATTGTATCATCAACCATAGAGCATCCAGCTTTATTTAAAGCTCTTAATCAGGTAAAAAATTTAGGTTTTAAGATTATTCAGGTTCCGGTTACAGTGGATAAAGGTTTTGATTATTCTTTTTTAGAAAAAATTTTATCTGAGAATAAAGTAGGTCTTGTTAGTGTTATGCAAATTAATAATGAAACTGGTGAAGTTTTTAATTTAAAAAAAATAAGGCAAATAATTAATAGTATACAATCTGATAAAAAGATTTATTTTCATTCTGATATGGTTCAAACTTTGGGTAAAATATCAGTGGATTTATCTCCAATAGATTTTGCAAGTTTTTCAGCTCATAAGTTTTATGCTCTTCAAGGTGTGGGTCTTATTTTTCAGAAAAAAGGTTTAAGTTTAGATCCTTTAATTATTGGTGGCGGTCAGGAAAAAGGTAGAAGAGCAGGGACAGAAAATCTTTTAGGAATTTATGCTTTTGGTGAACAGATTAAGAAACTAGATCAGGTTGAACAGGTGTCAGAAAGAATGACTAAGTTAAGAGACTATATGGAGTCTATGATATCTAGAAAAATAAAAAAAATTAGGTTTTTATCAAAAACTAGATTGCGAGCTCCAAACACGTCTTTAATGCTTATTTGTGGAGTCCATGGAGAGACTCTATTAATGAATATGGATCTTTTAGGCTTTGAGATTAGCACAGGAGCCGCTTGCAGTTCAGGAAACCCTAAACCCTCATCAGTTTTAATTGCAATGGGCCTTAGCAATCATGAGGCTTCAAAATCTCTTAGAGTGAGTTTAGGTTGGCAAACTACACAAAACGAGATAGATAGATTTATTCAGGCTTTGGTTAAAGTAGTGAAAAAATTAAGAGGGCTTTAGCGGTGGTATTAAATAAAAAAAAACTTAGAATTTTAGTTGCTATGAGTGGTGGAGTGGACAGTTCTGTTGCTGCAGCGTTGTTAGTAGATCAGGGTTTTGATGTCATCGGGGCGACTATGCAGGTTTGGGATTATTCTAAAAACAAAGCTAAACAAGATTCTGATTGTGATGTAAATGGCACATGTTGTAGTAGTGATGACGTAGATGATGCAAGATGGGTTGCTGATCAACTAAGGATTCCTTTTTATGTTTTAAATTGTGAAGATCAATTTCAGGCAGAAGTTATTGATCCTTTTCTTGAATCTTATCTTTGCGGTAAAACACCAATTCCATGTATAAACTGTAATACTTTTTTAAAGTTTTCACACTTGATTCAAAAAATGAAAGAACTTGATTGTGATTATCTAGCAACAGGTCACTATGCTAAGATTGTCACTGGTGATAATAATGAGCAGTTAATCCAAACTTCTGAAGATGGACATAAAGATCAAACGTATTTTTTATTTACATTAAACAAAGAAGTGATTTCTAAAATCATATTTCCTGTGGGAAATATGAATAAATCTGAAGTAAGAAGAATTGCTGAAGAAAAAAAATTAATAGTTGCAAAAAAGAAAGATTCAATTGGAATTTGTTTTATTAAAAAAAATAGTTACAAAGAATTTTTTTCTGATCATGTGGCTCCAGATCTATTAAATAAAGGACCCATTGTACTTTATCCTGAAAATAAAGTAATGGGTGAGCATTCAGGTCTGTATGGTTTTACCTATGGTCAAAGAAAATCCTTGGGCGTTAATTTTTTAGAACCTTTATTTGTTAAATCTCTTGATATGGAAAATAATAAACTGATTCTGTGTCGTAAAGATGATCTTTATGCTTACAATGTTCAGGTTAGAGACTGTAATTTTTTTACAGATGTTTTTAAAGGTGAAGTTTATAGAGTTAAACTAAGATATCAGCATAAAGGTGCTGATTGTACAGTTGAGGATATTAAAAACAGCTTAGTGAAGCTAAAATTTAATGATCCTCAAAGAGCTATTACTCCAGGTCAGGCTGCTGTTTTTTATAAGGAAAATAACCTTGTTGGAGGAGGTTGGATTGTGTAAAAAAAACAAAGATTCTCAGATACAGTATCATACGTTTGGTTGTAAGGTAAACACCTATGATACAGGCCTTATTCAAAAAAACTTAAAAGATATAAACATAGACAAGATATTAAATACTAATAAGAAAATTCATATTTTAAATACATGTGCTGTAACAGCTGAAGCAACTAAAGACGCAGTAAGATTGACAAAAAAAATTAAAAAAGAAAACCTTCAGGCCATAGTAGTAGTGACGGGCTGTTCTGCTCAAATTGATAAAAAATATTTTGAATTAGAAGATTCAGTTGACCTTTTAGTAGGAAATTCACATAAAGAAGAATTTAAAGATTTATTACAAAAAAAAATTAATGGAGAGAATTTAGAACGGTTTTATCATAAAAATATTTTTAAGAAATCCTCAATGGGTGAAGGTGGTGGAATTGAAGAAAATCATACAAGGGCTTTTTTAAAAATTCAAGATGGATGCGATTCTTTTTGTTCATTCTGTGTTATTCCGCATACTCGAGGAAAAAGCAGATCATTGCCATTAAATGCAATAGTGAAAAAAATTAAAGATTTTGTTTTAAATGGTCAAAGAGAAGTGGTTATTACAGGCATTCATATTGGAGACTATGTTAATGAAGGTAAGAACCTTGAAGATATGATTGAGGCGATATTAAAAGAAACCACACTTCCAAGATTGAGGCTTACAAGTTTAGAGCCCTTAGAACTTACACCAAAGCTTATAAAAATTTGTAAAAACCCTAGAGTCTGTCCTCATTTTCATATGAGTGTTCAGTCTATAAACACAAAAATTTTAAAAGCCATGAAGCGTAAATATACAAGGCAAGATGTTTTAGAGTCTTTTAAAAAAGCAAAATCTGTGAGAGAGAATGTTTTTGTAGGTATGGATATTATTGTAGGGTTTCCTGGAGAAACTGAAGAAGATTTTAATGAAACATATAACGCTCTAAAAGATTCTCCTTATTGGGATAGAGTTCATGTTTTTCCTTATAGTGAGCGTCCTAAAACAAGAGCAAGCCTTTTAAAGGGTTTTGTTCCGGTAATGGAAAGAAAAAAAAGATCTAAGGCTTTAAGAGAGCTTTCAAAAAAACGTTTTCAAAGTAGTTTGGTTAAACAAATTGGTAAAACTCTTAAGGTTTTGGTTTTTGAGGAAAAAAATTTAAAAAATCAAAGATCTTACTCACAAGGTTTGTCAGAAAACTACTACCCTGTAATTTTTCCAGAAGGAGCTCCTCAACTTAAAGAAGTAAAAGCCCGGGTGGTTAAGGTAGATTACAATTTTAAATTAAATGGAGCTTTAATTTGTAAAATTTAGTCTAAAAATAACGTAAGCGAACAGTCCTTCTTTGTTTTAAAATTAGACTTGCCATGCCTTTTTAAGCTAAACCATTTATTTTACTCGCTCTATGGTTTTATCAAGCTAGAAGTTATGAGTTTAGAGCAGAAAATTTTTCAGACAGGAATAAAGATGGAGCTAATCTTAAAGGTCTAGTAAGCTGCCCTCGTTGAACATTTAAAGCAGTTTGAGCTTTGATACAAATTTTAATTTAGAGTTAAGATTATTAAAAGTTATTGACTTAAGCCTATTTAATAAGCTATATGGATATAAAAGATAGGAATTTCCTTTGATGATCTTAAAATTAGACGAACTTATAAAATCTTTAGATTTATATAAAGAGGCTTTTACACACAAGAGCTTATCTGCTCATAAGAATTTTGAGCGATTAGAGTTCTTAGGTGATGCTTTATTAGGGGCAAAAATCACAGAGCTTTTATATCGTTATTATCCTAAGCATAAAGAGGGTGATTTAAGTCGTTGGAAATCTGGAATTATTAGTCAAAAAACCCTTTTAGAGGTTTCTAATGAGCTAGGGTTAATTCAATATTTAATGTGTAAGAACTCTGAAAAACCTATGCTTTTAAAAAATGATAGAATTAAGGCTTCGATTTTAGAGTCATTTTTAGGAGCATATTATTTAGAAAAAGGCTATGAAGAATTTTCAACTTATGTGATGAATTTATTTAAAGATAGGATTAAAAATGCTCAGATATTTTTTTTAAAGCAAGATCCTAAAACAATTCTTCAAGAAAAAGCACAGAACTTTTTAAAAGTAACACCAATATATAAAATATTAGGGCAAACAGGCCCCCCTCATTGTCTTATATTTACTGCTGCAGTTTTAATAAAAGATGAAATTTATGAATCAGGAAAGGGTCATTCAATAAAAGAGGCACAAATGCAAGCTGCAAGAAAAGCAATAGTTAGGTTGCAGAAGAGTAAATATGTTTAAAGCAGCTACTAAGAAAAAAGCAGGTTATGTAGGAGTAGTGGGCCTACCAAACGTAGGTAAAAGTACTTTAGTAAATCATTTTATTAAAGCAAAGGTTTGTATAACTAGTAATAAACCACAGACAACAAGAAAAAATATATTAGGTATTTTAACTAGAAATGAGTCACAATTTATTTTTGTGGATAGCCCAGGTTTTATACAGACTAAGAGTGGGCTTAATTCTTTTTTAGAATCTGAATGGAAAAAGGTGATTAAAGATATTCAAACACTAATTTTTGTTTTTGCTGTAGATTCTAAGAAGGAGAGTTTTCAAAGAACTCTAGATATGCTTGATTCTATTGGGAATAAAAAAGTTGCAATAATCACAAAGGTTGATTTAGGGTTTTATGAAAGAGAATTAATTATTCAAAGAGAGTTAGAAAAACGAGGGATACGTTTTTTTAAAGCCAGTAGAAAAGGAAAATCTGAAAGTCTTCAGATAACAGATGGTTGTTTAGATTATTTAGAAAGTAACCTTTTAGAAGTTAAAGAATTTTATTACGATAAAAAATTATATACAACTCAGACATTAAGAGAGTTGTCTGCTGAGATTGTATTAGAAAATATTTTTAGACATTTAAGTGATGAACTTCCTTATGAAATAAGTGTTCAACCCATTAAGTTTGAAGAGCTTCCTACTATTTATAAAATTTATGTTCAAATTCTTATTTCAAAAGAAAGGTATAAAAAAATTATTATTGGAAAGAATGGAAATACGATTAAAAGAATAGGAACTTTATCTAGAAAATCATTGGAGTTAGAGTTTGGAATGAAAGTGTTTTTAGATTTAAGGGTTAAATTTAAAAAAGATTGGAATAAGAACATTAGATCGTTAAAGGAGTTAGGTTATGGGCAGAAGCAATAAAGATTTATTTTCTGTTGCATTAGTGGGGAGGCCAAATGTTGGAAAATCTAGCTTATTTAATGTTTTATGTCAAAAAAAAATAGCTCTTGTTAAAGATCAACCTGGTGTAACTAGAGATATTCGACGTGGTGTTGCTAAATGGTGGGGGAAAGAGTTTTTTGTTTGTGATACTGGTGGTTGGACAAATGCTAAAGACACTATATCAAGAGCAGTTAAAGAAAAACTTCAAACCCAGCTTGAAAATTTTGATCTTCTTATTTTTATTTGTGATATTAGGCAAAAGCTGACTGCTGATGATAAGAATTTTTTTTCTATTATACGCGGTATAGGAAAACCTTTTTTAGTAGTTTTAAATAAATGTGACTCAGACTCTCAAGATGAAATAGAGTTTTATGGTTTGGGTGTAGATGAATTTTTAAAAATATCTTGCGAGCATAAAATAGGTATAAGCCCTATAATTGAAGCAATACATCAAAATATAGATGATCTTAATATAGAATTAGGAGATGAGAAATTAGGTGCATACGAACTAAAGAATTTTCCAATCACTGTTGTTGGTAAGCCTAACGTTGGTAAAAGTTCATTAGTGAATAGAATTCTTAAAAGAGAGCAACAGTTAGTATCACCAGTTGCAGGTACTACAACAGACACATTGTCTTTTAATGGAAATCATAGAGGTTTTAAATTTAAAATTTATGATACAGCTGGAATTAGAAGAAAAGCAAAGCTTGATGGTGAGCTTGAAGGTTTAACAATGATTAAAGCTTTAGAGACAATTAATAAAGCTGAGTTTATTTTAATTGTTATAGATGGTACAGATAAGCCATCTTTTGCTGATGCAAGGCTTATTGAGCGTTGTAGTGAGGAAAATAAACCTTTTTTAATAGTGGTAAATAAATGGGATCTTGCAAAGGAAAAAGAAGGTTTATTTAATAAGGATACTTTTAAAAAAGACTTAATTAAAGAATTTCATTTTTTAAAATTATTTAAAGTAGTTTTTGTTTCAGCACTTACAAGTAGTGGTATTGATAAGCTGTTTAAAGAGCTTTATATGCTTAAAGAAAAAATGGGTAAACATATAGGAACAGGGGAATTAAATAGATTTTTTAAGAAAGCTATAAAGCTTACACCAGCTCCTTTTTATAAAAATAAACAGGTTAAACTTTACTATATTACTCAGACAAAACAAAATACACCAAGTTTTTTATGCTTTGCAAATCACCCTAAAGGAGTAACTCCTTCCTATAGAAGATTTTTAGAGAATAGGATCACAGAAGAATTTGGTTTTGATGGTGTGCCAATAAGAGTGTTGTTTCTTCCTAAGAACACTGTAAAAAGAGGAATTTTTTTTAATGATTGAAGAAAAGTCAGTCTGGCGTAGTCGATTCGGGTTTTATATTGCTTCTATTGGAACAGCTTTTGGTTTAGGAAATCTTTGGAGATTCCCTTATGTTTCTATTGAGTACGGTGGTGGAGCCTTTGTTTTTATATATATATTAATGGCCTTTTTCATTGGTATTCCTTTGCTTATTTCAGAAATAAGTTTAGGAAAATACTTACATAAAAAGGGGGTAAGCCTTTCAACATTAATCTTAAAAAAGAATTCAAAAATGAATATTATTTTACAGCCACTTTTATGGTTGCCGTACTTAATTTCATTTATAGTCTTGTCTTATTACTGTATTCTAAGTGGATGGACTGTATACTTATTAGTGAAAGCTATAATGTATTTATCAAAAGGGATGTCGCATTTTGATGAATCGATATTTTTAACTCTAAAAGAAAAACCTATATTGCAGGTATTTTTATTAAGTATTTACTTAATAACGGTATTTCTTATATCAATTAAAGGTTTAAAAGCCGGAGTTGAAAAATGGCTATCGTTTGTAATGCCTTTTTTTGTATGTTTTTTAATTTATTTTTTATTTAAAATTATAAATCAAGCTGATCTTTTTGAGGCAGTTCGTTATATGATTTATCCGAATTTTCATTTACTAACATTTAAATCATTTTCTTATATTTTAGGGCATGTGCTATTTACTATGAGTCTTGGTTTTGGTTCTGTTTTTACATTAGGTAAGTATTTGCCTAAATATGCATTATCAGGTATGGCGAGTGTGAGAGTTGTTGCTATAGATACATTAGTTTCTATTTGTATAGGTATTGTGATTTTTTCTATTATTGCTTTTTCAGGTTATAAAGGGGCTTTAAGTGAGACATTATTTAGGGCGATTCCAAATTTTATTCAAATTAAAGGCTTGTCTATATTTTTGTTGTTAGGGTTTTATATTTGTATATTGATTGCTTTTATTAATGCTTCAATTGGTTTGATTGAAAACAATAATGTATAAATTAAACGATTCCACTGGTTGGAATAGAAAAAAATCTTCATTCTTTCTTTATACAGTTACAATAATAGTTTCAACTTTAATAATATACTTAAATAAAAATGGAGTAGGAGTTTTTCTAGGTAGAAGTTTTTTAGAGCAGATAGATGATGTAGTTATTAATTATATTCTTCCACTTTCAGCGATAGTGATTTCAGTGCTTACACTAAAATATGTTGAGAAAAGTTTTTTAAAAAATGAGTTTGATGTGGATGAAAAAATTGAAAATTTAAAAATTTATTATTTTTGGAGATTTTTTTTATATTTTATAATGCCAAGTATTTATATATTTTTTTTAGTACTCCGTGTGCTTTAAAAGTTAAATCCAAGACCTAGTTGAATAGATATAGGGTCGCCCTTAGGTATTAATGAAGTGGTAACAGTGCGATCATTGGGGGTGAGTAGTGTTATATTTTCACCTTCATCTGGAAAATCTGCTTTGTAATATGTGGCTTGAAGTGATATAAAATTTTTGTTATTTATTAAACAAGTACTCAATACCAGCTCCAAAATCAAAGCTTCCAACAGTATCTTTTGCTAAAAGATAAGGGCTTGCTGTGCTTTGTGAGTTTCTGTTGATTTGAGAGAAGCCACCAATAAAGAATGGGTTGTATTTAGAAATACTTTTTCTAAGGTTTTGAGTGTTAATAAAATATTTACCATGAAAAGAGGTTGTTGAAAAAGTTGAGGATCCGTTAAATAATATGTTTTCTTCAGGAAAATTATAAGAAAGAGTATGAGTTCCTGTATGGTAAGAGATATGAACTGCAAATTGTAAATTCATATAATATGTGAATAAGGCTCCAAAATAAGTTCCGGTAGAGTAATTTGACCCTAGATTTCCAGTAAAAGTACGTGTGCCTAAAAGGATACCTATACTTAACATTCTACCAAATTTAAAAAAGTTAGTATCAGTTTCTTCTGTAGAAATATCTATAAAATCACTGTAATCAGCAAAAGGATCAAAAGCATCATCGGTTAGGCTATCATCGCAAAAACATAGCGCTGGAACTAGTAAAACCACTAAAATAATTTTGGAGGCTATTATTTTCATAGATGTCTTATTATCGGACATTTATTTTTAAATGATAAGTAGGAAATAGAGCAAAACAGCTTGAATGAAACATAATATTAGTATTTTTTAATATTTAGGATTGGCATTTGCTCTCTTTTATCATATAAAAGCCTTTACTTTTAGAGGCTTATATTCAAGAGCAAAGTTTAAACTCTTGTTAGAGAGGGGAAGCATAGGCCGCCTGCTAATAAGAAAGGACAATATGAAAACACATAGTGGTGCTCAAGAAACGTTTTCGTCTAAAGCCAGGTGGAAAAATAAAAAGAAAAAAGCGTGGGCTTCGCCATATACTTACAAATAAAACATCTAAAAGAAAAAGACATTTAGGCATGATGGATCATGTTCATATATCTGATGTTAAACAGGTAAAGCGTATGCTAGGGGTGAGGTAGTTCATGAGAGTTAAAAGAGGAGTCGTAGCACGCAAAAGAAGAAAAAAAGTTTTAGAAAGAGCAAGTGGCTATTACTCAGCAGGTAGCAGATTATTTACTGTTGCAAAAGAAAAGAAATGATAGAGCCTTAGTTTATGGTTATAGAGATAGAAAAACTAAGAAACGTGAGTTTAGAAAATTATGGAATCAAAGAATTAATGCTGGAGCTAGAATAAATGGAACAACTTATTCAGTTCTTATTGGAGCATTAAAGAAAACAGGTATCCAGCTTGATAGAAAAGTTTTATCAGATCTTGCAATTTTTGACCCTTTAGCATTTTCTGCCGTTGTTAAACAGGCCGGACTATAATTAAATTTTGCTTAAGTTTTTAAAAGAGTTAAGAGTTTTTTTTAAGGCTTAATTATGAGTAGATCAGAAGACCCAAAGCTTTTTGAGCAAAGAAAAAAAGATCATATTAAATGGTCTTTAAATAACAAATCTCAAGTAGGACTGTCTCCTTCTAAACAAGTTAAATTAATACATGATCCGCTCCCAGAAATTAATTTTAAAGATATAAAAATAAAGAGTTCATCTAGATTTTTAAAAACTCAAAGCCATTAATGGTGAGTTCTATGACCGGAGGCTATAAAGAAGCGTTTAAGGTTAATAAAATTTTAATGCAGGCTTGTTTAAATAAGAATTGGGCTTTTTCTATAGGGTCATTAAGAAAAGAACTAGAGATGATACATTTAAATGAACTTAGTAAAGAGTGGGTGGTTTTAAGAAAAGACTTTTTAAAATCAATGGATTTAATTGGTAATATTGGAATAGCTCAATTGATTTCACATAAAATCAAAGATATTCAAAAACTTTGTAAACTCTATGAACTTAAGGGTCTTTATATTCATTTAAATCCTTTACAAGAAGTGATTCAGCCTGAAGGCAATACAAATTTTAAAGGTGGTTTAGGGGCATTAAAGAATTTAACAGAAAATTTAGACGTGCCAGTGTTTTTAAAAGAAACAGGCACTGGTTTTTCAAAGCAAACATTTAAAAAAATTAAAAATTTAAATTTATCGGCAGTGGATGTTTCAGGTTTTGGTGGAACTCATTGGGGGCGTATTGAAGGCTTAAGGTCACAAGAAGAATCTATATTTTATAAAGCATCAAAAACATTTAAGGACTGGGGAGTAACAACTGTTGAGAGCCTGGAGGCTGGAAATGTTATATTAAAAGACAGTTCTACAGAACTATGGGCCTCAGGAGGCCTTAGATCAGGTCTTGATGCGGCAATATGCTTTGCTTTAGGAGCAAAGTTTTGTGGCTTTGCAGGCCCTATGGTTAGAGCCGGACTTAAGGGTTTAAGAGCTGTGGAGTCATTAATGGATCAAATTGAATATGAGCTAAAAATTGCTTTGTTTTGCACTGGAACCTGCTCTATTAATGAGCTTAACAAAGAAAAGGTTTTAGAGTATGGAGCGTAATTTAAAAGGGTTTTCAAAATTAAATAGATATGAGCGCTTTTCTAAGCTTCAAGAAATGGGGTTTTTAGAAAAAGAAGATATTAAGCTTTTAAAAGAATCTTTGTTTTTAAAAAAAGATTTAGCTGAAGATTTTATTGAAAATTCTTTAGGGTATTTTCCCATTCCTTACGGAGTGGTGACACATTTAAAGGTTAATGGAAAAAAAATACTGGTTCCCATAGCTGTTGAAGAGACTTCAATTATAGCAGCAGCAAGTAAAACATCTAAATGGATAAATGATAATAAGGGATTTATTCGAACAAACAGAGTTTCTCGTGAAGGTATTGGACAGATTCAGTTTTCGCATATTAAAGATAAAGAAAAATTTTGTAAGATTGTAGAACTTAGTAGCCCTGAGTGGGTTAAACTTTGTAATAAATCTATTGCTAAATCTTTATTTAAAAGAGGTGGTGGAGTAAAAAGATTTACCCCTAGAATTATAAAGCGTCCTGATAAAGGCTTTATGGGTGTGATACATGCTTATGTAGATACATGTGAAGCTATGGGTGCAAATGTAATCAATCAGGTTTGTGAGTTTATGCAGCCTACCCTAGAAGCTGAGCTTTTAGAAACTCCAACTATATGCATTCTTTCAAATTTAATGGATTCAAATTTGACAAAAGTTACAGTTGAATTTGAAGTTGATTCTAAGCTTGGTTATAAAATACAGGAAGCATCATATTTTGCAGAAGTTGATTCCTATAGGGCTGCCACTAATAATAAAGGCATTATGAACGCGATTGATTCTGTTTTAATAGCTACAGGGAATGACTGGAGAGCTGTTGAGGCAGGGGCTCACTCTTATGCGGCAAGAAGTGGAAAATACTCATCTTTAGCAACATGGAGATTTACTCCTTATAAAGATATTTCTTTAAAAGGGCTTTTAAAAGGTGTTATGCAAATACCAATTTCCATAGGAACAGTGGGAGGGGTAACAAAGCTTCATCCTTTTGCACGGCTTTCTATGAAGCTTACTGGATCTAATAATGTTGATGACCTTGCTGGAGTTGTAGCTGCCATAGGTCTGGTTCAAAACCTTGGTGCTTTAAGAGCTCTTACAACGGTTGGAATTATTAAAGGGCATATGAGACTCCATATTAAGAATTTAGCTTTAGGGGCTGGAGCTAAAGAGAATGAAGCTTCTCATTTACAAAAGAAACTAGAAGAGGTTTTAAAAATAACAAAAAGAATTTCTTTATCTCAGGCTAAAGAAGTTTTAACTGAAATGCGATCAGTTTTAAAAGTTAAAAGATCTTAAAATTAGAAAATTTAAAGGGGATAACAAGTGAATATACCCAGCAAAACATTTTTAATGGGTGAATACACTGTTTTAAATGATGGGAGCGCTTTAGTGCTTGCACATGAACCATTTTTTATTGTAAAAAATAAAATCCCTAAAAAAACCCTTCACCCAGAGAGTCCTGCTGGAAAGTTTTTAAAACAAAAAAGTAAAGAACAGAATTTTAGTTTTTTTGACCCACATAAACAATCAGGTGGTTTTGGTAGTTCAACGGCAGAATACTTAGCGGCATATAAAAGTGTATTTCCTGATGCTAGTATAGATGAGATACTAAAAACTTATTTTAAAAATTTTGAAGAAGTTAAAATTAAACCTAGTGGTGCTGACTTATGTGTGCAGTCTTATTATAAAAAAGGTGTTTTAGAATATAAAAAAAAACCATTAGACCATAGTTTATACGACTGGCCGTTTAAGGATTTAGATATTTTGATTTTTAAAACAAAAGA
Source organism: Bdellovibrionales bacterium (assembly GCA_965205945.1). GTDB lineage: Bacteria > Bdellovibrionota > Bdellovibrionia > Bdellovibrionales > UBA1609 > JALZUR01. Next base: position 131,098 of record CBDBIB010000002.1, read on the forward strand.
TAAAATAAAAACACATAGTCATTTAGATGTTGTTTATTTAAAAAATTTAAGAACTCTAGGAGTAATAGCGAAAAAAGCTATTGATTTTTTTAAAGTAGGAGATTCTTTAGGTTTTTTAAATTCAGTGGATTTATTTACAAAGGAACAGGCAATGCAAAGATTGCTTCATAAAAACACAATAAGACTTATATATGAAGTAAATCAAATAAAAGGGGTACATACATCTCGTGGTTGTGGTGCTATGGGAGCAGATGTCTTAACTGTGTTTGTAAAGCCTTATTTAAAAGAGTATGTTTGTGAACAAGTATTAAGTAAAGGCTTGGGTTTAAAGGTTGTATTAAAAGTATTATAGGAAATGACAATGAATAAAAAAAAATGGAATGCTAAAGCACCCTCTAATATAGCATTGATTAAGTATATGGGTAAAAAAGATGAAAGGCTTAATATTCCTGATAATCCATCACTTTCTTATACATTACCACATTTGCTAACTAAAGTTGAACTTGAGATGACAGATGATCTTACAGATTCTTGGGAATCTTTAAATTATGGAGAATGTTTTAAATTAGAACTTAAGTTAAAAGAATCACAAAGGTATTTAAAACATTTTAAGTTTATTAAAGAAAAATTTAATATAAAAAAAAATTTTATTGTCAGATCAGCAAATAGTTTTCCTGAAAATTGTGGACTAGCAAGTTCAGCTTCAAGTTTTGCCGCTTTGACTAAGATCTCAGTAAAAGCTTTTTCTGAAATAAATAACATATCAATTCCAAATATAAATGAGATAGCGGACTTAAGTCGCCAAGGTTCAGGGTCTTCATGCAGGTCATTTTTTAGTCCTTGGTGCGTCTGGAATAATGAGATGGTGTCTGAAATAGTTTTTCCACAAAAAAATCTTCTTCATATGGTTGTAATTGCAGATGGTGCTAGAAAAAAAATGCCTTCTTCTAAGGCTCATAAGAATGTGAAATCAAGTCTTCTTTATTCGGGTAGAGAAGAAAGAGCAAAAATTCGTATGAAGCTACTTTTAGACGCCTTAAGGTTTAATAATTGGAGGGAGGCATTTGAATTGTGTTGGAGTGAGTTCTGGGATATGCATGTTCTTTTTCAAACATCTAATCCAAGTTTTGGTTACATGAATAAAGGCTCTATGCAGATTCTTCAACATATAAAATCTAGTTGGAGAAAGGCTGGTGATGGACCTATTGTTACTATGGATGCTGGACCTAATGTACATCTTCTTTTTAGAGCAGAGCAGTTTTTTATGGCAAAAAAGATAAAAGATTACTATTTAGACTTTGGGTTTAAAGTTTATTCGGATAAGATCTAAAAAATTATGAGAGATCAGATTTTTTCAAAAATTATTTTATGTGGAGAACATTCCGTATTAAGGGGAGGAATGGCCGTTGTTACATCTTTAAAGTCTCATAGTTTTAAATATGATATTGAAACTTCAAATAAATTTATACTTTCGTATTCTAAACAGGTACGCCCTTATGAAATCTTATTTGAAGGGGTTTTTGATAAAGCATTAAGTATTCTAGGTAGGAAAAGAAACGACTTAAAAGTAAAAATTAAAATTGAATCAATTGTTCCATTAGGTAAAGGACTTGGAGGGTCAGCAGCTGTTTCTGTATTTATTTCCAGAGTTATGAGATTTTTATCTTTTATAAAGGAAGAGCGGTTGTTTTTGTTTGCTGTGGAATTAGAAAATATGTTTCACGGAGAGAGTAGTGGTGTGGATATAGCTGGATGCTTAAGTTCTGGACCTCATTCGTATTTAAGAGGAAAGTCTATTAAAAAAATTGAAACCAATCTAAAAAATGTTATGTTTGCTTTATCAGATACAAATCAAATAGGTGAAACAGACGTTTGTATACAAAAAGTTGAAAGTTTTAAAATGAAGAATAAAAAACTTTTTTACTCTTTAGATATGAAGATGGATAAGGCTTCAAAAGATATAGTTAAGGCTTTAGAAGAGAATAATTTAGAATTGTTAACAATGGGGATAAAATCAGCAAATAAAATTTTTAATCAATGGGGGTTAGTTACTCTTAAAATGTTTGAAAAAATAAAGGAGTTAAAAGATGCTGGTGCTTTGGCTGTTAAACCTACAGGATCTGGAATGGGTGGTTATTTATTGTCTATTTGGAAAAAAGAAGATGAAGTTAAGGCTTTAAAAACATGTTCGGAGATCTCAGTATTTAAATTAATATAAGATATAAAAAGAAAAGAGTGCAATTAAATACTTAATTCATAAAGTGCAATAGATAAACAAGAGTTTACATTAAGAGATTCAACATGAGAAGAAATAGGTATTGATAAAAAGTTTTTAGAAAGTTCTTTAGGAATATGTCCGCCCTCTTCGCCTAAAAGAAGACGTAGGCTTTTTCCTTTTAAATCACAGGTTTTTATAGAAACTCCAGATTTATCTAAAGAGTAAAAATTTTCATGGGTGAGATCTTTTATACTAGGGCCTAAAAAAAGAGGAGCTTTTAAAATACTTCCACTAGAGGCTTTTATGACATCTTGTAAAAAGGGGCTTGAGGCCTCTTTAAGAAGAATTATTTTTTTTACTGAAAAGGCTAAGCAAGTACGAATAAGCGCGCCAAGGTTTTTTGGATCACCAATTGGTAGAATAACTTCAATTCCTTTAGGTTCTTTTTTAAAGTCAAAAAGCTTGAGTTTAGGAGTTTTTAAGAGGTAAATAGGCAATTTTGAATTAAGAGTGGAAAGTTCTTGGAAAAGTTCTTTATTTAATAAATAATCAGGGTTTTCTTTTTTTAAAAAATGTATACTTTTAAAATTTGTGCCTGACTGTTTAACTTCATGAATGACATATTGGCCTGCTGCTAAAAAAAGCTTCTCTTTTTTAATACCTTTTGATGTCTTTAAAGATTTTAGTATTTTAAAGGTCGGATTTTGAGCACTATTAATGATTTTCATGGATTTTACCGCCTTAAGTATTATAAGATTAAGTTGCCATAAAATCAAAAATAATCCAATATTTTAAGTATGTTACCAGGAAAAATTAATCAGTTGGTTGAAGATAACTATTTTAAGGCTCTAACCCAGATCAATCAGGCTATGGACTCTAGTTCGTTGTATGAAGTTAAAGTAAAGTATTTTGGGAAACAAGGAAAGTTTACTTCTATTTTAAAGGGCTTAAGTAAACTGTCTAAAGAGGAGCGTCCAGAGGCTGGAAGAATTGTAAATATTAAAAAACAAGAGCTTTTAAAAGCTTATGAGGCTAGGCAAGAAGAACTGGATAAAGCTGAGTTAGATTTAGTTATCTTAAAAGAAACATTTAATTTTTCAATTCCTAGAAAAAGAGAATCTTTAGGGAGTCAACACCCAATTACAAAGATTACTGATGAAATGGTAAGTATACTTTTAAAAATTGGTTTTTCTGTAAGAACAGGTCCTCATATTGAAAGCGATGAGAATAATTTTTCAAAATTAAACTTCCCCAAAGATCATCCTGCTCGTGATATGCAAGACACTTTTTATATTGATTCTAATTATGTTTTAAGAACTCATACATCGCCAATTCAGATTAGAACATTAGAGAGTGAACCCTTACCTTTACGAATATTGGCTCCAGGTTCAGTTTTTAGATGTGATTCAGATATTAGTCATTCACCAAATTTTAATCAAATTGAAGGCCTTTATGTAGATAAGAATGTTTCAATGTCTCATTTAAAGGGAATTATAGGATATTTTGTAAGAGAGCTTTTTGGGAAAAAAACAAGAATAAGGTTTAGGCCAAGTTTTTTTCCATTTACAGAGCCTTCTGCAGAAGTAGATTGCACTTGTCTTCTTTGTAGTGAAAAAGGCTGTAGGGTTTGTTCTAATACTGGATGGATTGAAATTGGTGGGTGTGGGCTTATTCATCCTAATGTTTTAACTAATTGTGGAATTAATAGTGAGGAGTGGCAAGGCTTAGCTTTTGGCTTTGGAGCGGAAAGAATGGCTATGATTAAATATGGCATAGGTGATATTAAGTTATTTAACGAAAATCTAATTAGTTTTGTGGAGCAGTTTTAATGAAACTATCTTTAAAATGGTTAAGCGATTATGTTGATGTTTCTAATTTTTTTAATGAACCAATGATTCTTGCAGAAAAACTTACAAGTGTAGGCTTAGAGGTTGAAGAAGTGGTTTTGCAAGCAAAAGACTTTAGAAATGTTGTAGTTGGAAAAATTGAAAAATTAGAAAAACATCCTGATGCTGAAAAGCTAACATATTGTAGTGTCAATATAGGAAAAGAAATTTTAAAAATTATTTGTGGAGCAAAGAATCATAAAAAAGGTGATAAAGTTTGTGTAGCAACTATAGGAGCTATTCTTCCTGGAAATTTTAAGATTAAGAAATCTAAAATAAGAGGAGTTCAAAGCTTTGGTATGCTTTGTTCTAAAGGTGAATTAGGTTTGACTGATAAAAAAGAAGAGGGTATTTTAATTCTTCCTAAAGATGCACCTATTGGGGAATCTTTTTCTAAGTATTATGGTTATGATGATGTGACCTTTGAAGTGAATGTTACACCAAATAGAGCTGATTGTTTAAGCCATTTAGGCTTGGCTCGAGAGATTTCAACACTGTTTAAACGCCCACTTAAAGAAAAAGTGACTTTAAAAAATTTAAAGTTTGAAGATAAAGAATCTATTTTAGTAGAGTTAAAAAATTCAAGGCTTTGTCCTCGTTATATGGGGCAAATGATCTTTGATGTTAAAGTAGGGCCTAGTCCAAAATGGTTAGTTAAGAAACTTGAATCAGTGGGAATAAGCTCTATTAATAATATAGTGGATGTTACAAACTATATAATGATAGATAGTGGTCAACCTCTTCATGCATTTGATACAGACTTAATTAATGGGAATACTATTATAGTTGATAACGCTGTAAGTGGTGAAAGTTTTTTAAGTCTTGATGGAACTAAGTATACTTTAAGTGGTCAAGAACTGACTATTAGAGATTCTAAAGGGCCTATTGCTTTAGCAGGAGTTATTGGTGGAAAAAATTCTGGAGTTAGAGAAAAAACGAGTAATATTTTTATTGAAGCTGCACATTTTATTCCTTCAGGGGTTAGAATAACATCACGATCTTTAGGTATTGACACAGATTCAGCATATAGATTTTCTAGAGGAACAGATGAGTCACGTGTGGGTAAAGGTTTGGCTGAAGCAGTAGCCCTTGTTTTAGAAGTAGCTGGGGGTAGTCTGAGTAAAAAAATTGTTGAATTCTATCCGAATAAAAAAGAGATTAAAGTAATTTTTGTTTTACAGGCATATATAAATCAACGCTTAGGGTTTATTGTTGAAGAAAAAGAAGTTGAAAAATGTTTTTTAAGCTTGGGTTTTAAAGCTTTGTTTAAAGATGGTATGTGGAGTGTTAAACCTGCTAAATATCGTTGGGATATTCAAATTAAAGAGGATTTAGTCGAAGAAATTGGAAGAATTATAGGATATAATAATATCCCGGAAGTACTGCCTGCTGTTTTTGGTTGTCCGCAAGATGAGAATTCTAATTATAATAATTTTAAGATCTTAAGATCTAACTTATTAGGTTTAGGCTTTAATGAGGCTGTTCATTATAATTTTTATTCAAATGATGAAGAGGTTTTTTGGGGTAATGAAATGTTGCCTTTAATGGGTGAAGGAGACAAAAAAATAGTAAGTATTCAAAATCCATTAAGTTTAGATCTTTCAAAAATGAGAACATCAATGTTTCCTCAATTTGTTTCAAATTATATTAAAAATTGGAGGCTTGGCACTAAATCTGGAAAAATTTTTGAAATTGGAAAAGCTCATTTTAAATCAAAGGATAATAAATATACAGAAACTAATTATTTGTGTGGTGTGATTTGGATGCAAGATCAAAAAGCTTCTTATACTCTTGAAAAACTTATGGGAATAGTTTCTAAGCTTTTTCAGGCCTGGGGAGTTTTTAAATGGAAGGCTGAGGGTTTAGGTGATAAGGCTATGAGTGCTTTTCACCCTAATTTATCAGCAAAACTTTTTTCTGAAAGCAAGGAAATAGGGTATGTTTTTTCTTTGAATCCAAGAATAGCTAAGAAAAATAAAGTTCCTGCAAATTTTTGTGGTTTTGAGATTAATTTAGATCAGTTTTTAAAAGGAAAACCTAGACCTAAGAAGTTTAAAGAATTTTCAAGATTTCCTATTGTTGAAAGAGATTTTTCCGTAATTGTGGATCAAAATTTTTTATATGATAAAATCCTTAAAAGAGTTAGAAAAACTACGGATAAAATTTTTAAAAGCCTTGAAATACACGATATTTACCAAGGAAATAATATTCCAGAAGGAAAAATATCAGTAACATTTAAGGCTAGATTTCAAGCTAAAGATAGAACTTTATCTGAGGAGGAATTAAAGATTATGCAGAAAAAAATACTAGGAGAATTAGCAAGTTTATAGGTAGAATATAAGTAATATTAAAGGGAGGCTTATGGCTAATGAGCAAAGATCTGAAAAAGGGAAGACACTTACCAAGTTAGATTTGGTTGAGAGTGTTTATGAGAAAATTGGATTTTCAAAAAAAGAGGCTGCAGAATTTGTTGAGTCTATTTTTGCAGAAATTAAATTAAAATTGATTGCTGGTGATAAAGTTAAAATATCAGGTTTTGGCAACTTTGTAGTGAATGATAAAAAACCAAGAAAAGGAAGGAATCCTCAAACAGGTGAACAAATTATAATTTCAGGAAGAAGAGTTTTAACTTTTAAATCTAGCCAAATTTTAAAAGAAAAAATTAATGATAAAGGGGGCAAATAGTGGATACTATTTTATTAACTCCAAAAGATATTAAACTAGATAAAGACTATGACGCAAACTTAGAGGTGTTACTAAGCTTAGTGCCTAATAAGATGGCGTTTAAGATTGGTGAAATTTCAGATATGCTTGGCCTTAAAAAACATGTTTTAAGGTATTGGGAGTCTGAGTTTCAAGATCTAAAACCTAAAAAATCTAGTAAGAATCAAAGAATGTATACTAGAAGAGAGATTGAGCTTTTACTTATGATTCGAAAATTTCTTTATGTGGATAAATTTTCTATATCAGGAACGCGAAGATCTTTAAGATATTGGAAAAAAGAAAAAAAACAAAAGAAAAAATTTTCTTTAACAAATAAACTAGATCATCTTCAGGATGATTTAAAATCTTTGATAATAGATATTAGGAGTATTAAGGGTATTTTGTGATTTAACTTTTTTTTTAATCTTTAAGCAGCAATAGTTCCATATAAGGATAAGAATAAGTTTAAACGACTTAAGGGGTTTGAGTTGTGGAGTGTTTAAGATGAGAAATTTATTTAGAAAAAAAAATGATTCAATTCAACTGTCTTAGAGTTTCTTTATGATTCGCTATTTTCAATTTGCTGCAAAAACTAAAGTTTTGATTTTAACCTTTATTGGAATTTTTTTCTTTGCTCTGGTAATCTTTCCTAACATTCCTTTAGGTGCTGAGACCCTTGATACACAATTTCAATATGATTTTATGCTTGTTCAAAAACTAATGGCTCAATATGGCAAAGATGGTCGTTATACCTATTTAATTATGAGTTCTACTTTAGACATGTTATTTCCATTGATCTATGGGACTTTTTTTGCAGGGCTAATTTATCGGTTTCGTATAAATAACTTGTTTGGTTGGTTTGCTGTTATTTCGGTTATAGCAGGTTGCACTGATCTTAGTGAAAACATTCAGGTTATAACGCTGCTATTACAGTATCCTGACATTTCACAAGGTCTGGTGCAAAGTGCATCATGGGCTACAAAAATTAAATGGAATATGGTGATTGTGACCAATCTTATTGCTGCAACCTGCGTCTTATTAGCAGCAGGTAAATTTGTTGCTAAGAAATTTGAAAAATAATATTTATAAATAATAGGTTTTTAAAGAGTAGCAAAAAGGATTTTAGAGTGGCTAGGAGGCATAATTTGTAGAGCTTTTAAACGCCGGATTGAAACTAAGGGGCCATATATAGGTTATTTAGTAATTATAAAAAATTATGCAACTACTCTTTACTTATGAAATTTAATTTTTTACTTTGCTAAAAATAAATGTAGAAAAGCTCCTTAGTGGTGAAAATAAAGGTTAGGCAGGTTTTAAAAATTAAGGGTTATCTTAATGGTATTAGGTATATACTTAATAAAAAAACAGGTTATTTCTTAAAACACTCGATTTTAGCGCTGGTAAGGTTAGCTAAGCATAATTACGCACAGCGTTTAAATTTTATCTATTCATAGAATTTTAAATATATTCCTTTAAATTAACTCAATGCTTTTAAGTTTTTTATTTATTACAATTTTAGTCTTTTATTTTATTTCAATGGCTTATGTTTATCTTTATAGAGGCGAGGCCCGCTATGCAAGCATTTCTGAATACCTTAGAAAAGGGTGGCCTATTTTTGCTCCGTTTAATTGCATGCTTTATATATTTACAAAAAAAAGAGCACAAAGAGCAATCATGGATAATAACCTTTACCCTGAACTTAAAGAAATCACTGATAACTGGAAGAGTATTAAACAAGAAGGTCTTAGCCTTTTAAATAACAAGTTTTTTGATAAAACTACTAATGCTAAATCAAGTTCATATTACGATCTAGGGTTTAGAACTTTTTATAAATATGGGTGGAGTAAATTCTATCTTACTTGGTATGGCCATACTCATTTTTCAGCTAAAAAACTTTGCCCAAAAACTGTTAAAATAGTTAATAAATGTAAATCTGTAAATGGTGCGATGTTTACAATTCTTCCTCCTGGCTCAAAACTTACAAGGCATTTAGACCCTATTGCATGTTCTTTAAGGTATCATTTAGGCCTTCAGACTCCGAACTCAAATGATTGTTATATTAGTATTGATGATAAAATCTATTCATGGAAAGATGGTGAATCACTTTTATTTGATGAAACATATCTTCATTATGCACACAATGACACTGATACAAATAGGTTGATTTTAATGTGTGATATTGAGCGTCCAATGAATATATTTGGAAAAATCTTTAATCTTTTTTATAAAATATTCATGAAGTTTACAGTTGTTCCAAATATGATTGGAGATAAACGTGGATTAATAAATACAATATTTTCTTTTATATCCCCTGTTTTAAAAAAATCAAAAAAACTTAAAAATAAAAACAAGTTATTATATCTACTTTTAAAATATAGCATAAACATTACTCTTATAGCTCTTCTACTTTTTATTATTTTAAAATTAGTGAGGCTTGGAATGTTTTTAGTTCAAAATTTGTAGTAAAAAAATAAGCACTGGTTTATAGAAACTAAGGCAATTCTACGTCTTAAAAGTAGGTTTAAAAAGTTATAAATTACTTTTAAGCCACTGCCACTGTAATGGATTAACAGTATTTTTAAAATTTTATTTTAGAATAATCTTTTTCTAAAAGCTTTAATTTTTTACGATCAACCTTTGGGATTTTATATTTATTTGCTAATATAAGTATATTTATATGATCTATGATTAAATATTTTCTTAAAGCATCATTTACATCAGTCAGATTTAAATTTATGATTTTATTTAAATATGTATATAAAAGTTCACCCTTAATACCGCGAGAAACTAAGTCTAAATACAAGTTAGCTTCTTGCTCTTTAGTCTCCATATTTCTTAGAAATTGACCTTTCATAATGGCTATTGTTTTATCAAGCTCTATTTGAGTGATGCCATTTACTGCTGTGTCAGCGATAATCTTTTTAGCTTTAGTAATAAATTCTAAAACCTTATTATGTCTTACGCCACCAGAAATACCTATGATACCACCATCTTGCATAGCCAGGAGATTTGCGTACACTCCATAAGTAAGGCCACTTTTAATTCTAAGTTCTTGATTAAGTCGGCTTTTAAAAGATCCACCTAAAACGCTGAGTCCAACTTTAAGAGCTTCGTAGTCTTCTGAGCTTCTATCAATTGCTGAAAAACCTATAGAAATATTTGCTTGCTGTAAATCTTTTTTATGAAAAAGCACAGATTCCTTTATTTTTTCTGCAACTTTAACTCTGTTAAGCTTAGTTTCTTGAATTTCTTTTTTTAAATCCGTAAACCTTGAAAGAATAAAGGCTTCAGCATCCTCAGACCAATCTCCAATAAAAGCAATTTTTAAATTTTTTGCCTCCATGATTTGATCATATCTTTTTAAAACTTCACTGCGTTTTAGTTTAGGTAAAGATTTTAATGATCCTGTTGTAAACTTGCTATATTCATGTTTTTGAAACATTAACTGAGAAAATGCAATTTTTGCTAACGTCTTAGGATCATCTGCCATGGATTTTATTTCTGCAGTTTTTTTAAGTTTAACATCTAAAATAGAATTGTTATCAAATTTTGGAGATAGAATTACCTCAGTGAAAAGCTTTGTAATTTCTAAAGAATCTTCTGTTAAACCTTGGGCTGTAAAAATAATTTGATCATTTAAAACAGAAGTTAAAAAAGAAGCTCCTAAATTAGTAAATTTTTGACTAATCTCTTTTTTAGTATGTTTTAAAGAGCCTTCAATTAAAAGATTTGCTGTTAAATGTGTAATACCTTGTTGATCTATAGGCTCATAAGCACTTCCTTTAGAAGACCAAACTATAATTTGAAAAGACGGTAATGATTGATCCTTAAAACTTAGCACCTCAATACCATTTTGAAGGTTTTTCTTCTTTAAGTTTGTTTTAAAATTTTTATTTCCTGTTTGGCAGTTTAAATTAAAAACTGTGCTAATTAGAATTAAACTAATAGTTATTAATTTTTTTTTAATCATTTCCCTACCTCAACTATATTTAATTTAGCTATATTTAAATACTTTTTAGCAATTTCATTAATCTTTTTTAATGAAACTTTTTGATATTTTTCTGTATGTGTGAATAAACGGTTATAATCTTTAAATAACAATTCATTAAAAGCAAGACCTCTGGCCTTGCCACTTAGTGTTTTATATCCATTTATCATAGAAACTTTCATTTGTTTTTTTGCAGCATTAAGTTCCTCTAAGGTTACACCTTTTTTAGCTGTTTTAGCAAGTATATCTTTAAATGTTATTTTCATTTTTAAAGAGCTTATCCCTGGTCTTAATGTATTAAAAAATAATAAGATTCCTTTTCCTGAAGGTGTAAAATTCCACTGGCTAACACTAAGGTTATATTTTTTTTCTTCAACAAGCTCTTTATAAAGTCTGCTTGAAGTTCCATCTGCTAGTATTGAGGCTAAAAGATCAAGGGCATAAACATCTTTTTCATGAATGGAAGTTCCAGGAAGTGATGTTGCAATGATTGTTGATTCAACAGGCTTTTTGATTTTTGTATAAAGTCCACCTCTTGTAAAAATTTTAGATTCAACAGTTTTTCTAGAAATTGTTTTAGCTTTATTTTTTCCAAAATATTTTTTAATCCATTTTTTAGCTTTTAAAATTTTAAAATCTCCGACTATGACTAAGACAGCATTATTGGGTGCATAGTAATTTTTATAAAATTCCTTAAAATCTTGAGTATCTGAATCTTTTAAATGCTTCATAGAACCAATAACAGGCCATTTGTATGGACTTTGAAGATAAGCATTTAAAAATAATTTTTCAAATGCCAGCCCTGAAGGACTATTTTCAATACGCATTCTACGTTCTTCTTTAACAACCTCACGTTCTCTTTTAATTTTATCTTGCGTAAGCTCTAAGTTCACCATTCGATCAGCTTCTAGTTCTAAAACTTTTTTTAAAGTTCCTGCGGGCATTTGAACATAATATCCTGTATAATCACGAGTGGTAAAAGCATTATTTACACCACCATTTTTCTCTATGGTATTATCATAAACACCCTCTTTATGTTTAGTTGTGCCTTTAAACATTAAGTGTTCAAAAAAATGGGCAAGACCTGTTCTATTAGGATTTTCGTCACTTGAACCTACGTCATACCATAAGTGTAGGGAGTACATTGCAAGCCTATTGTCTTGGTGTAGTAAAACGGTCATACCGTTATCTAAGTTATACTTATGAACTTTAAATTTTTTTAGTTGAGCAGAAACTGCAAAAGAAAAAAATACTGAGCATAAAATTAAATGCCTTAAGAACTTCATTTTTACCTACTTTTAAAGTAAATCTAAAAAATTATAGATTTAAATCATAAGGCTAACAGATTCTTTTTAAACTTTAAACTACTTCTTTAACTACATTAAGGTATGCCCTTGGTCTGTGAACGCTTTTTGCATGACTCTTTCTTTTTAGGGGAGACGCATGAAATTTTATCAACAAATTGATTATAATAATTTTGTATTAGATTCTACAAACTCTAAACATCATGAGTTTTATAAAGATCAAAACCACTGCTGTTTTTGTGGACATGAGCTAGAGATCAAGACTATTAAGAGAACTGGACAAAATAAACTTGAAGAAGAGGGTAAATGCCCCTCTTGTAATGAATATATTATTAAAAAAAAACATGATATTCAATAAATCTAGTTTTTTTTAGTGATCTGTCAATTATTTGTCTTTTTCATAAATGCTGTCATTAAAATGATCAATGCTAAAGACATCAGTACTGGAACTGAATATATTGCTTTATCTATTCCATAAAGATCAGTAAGCTTTCCAACAACCATGTGAAGACCAACTACAAACATGGATGATATTGCAATTATCCTAGCTATTAAAACATCAAATTGTTCAGGCCACATATTAGATATTTCATCCATTACAATTGGAAAGACTGGGGCAAAAGAGGCACCCATTAATGAGAAAAAATATGTTGAAACATTATACCCTAAAAAAATGAAACCAAGAGATGTAATTAAACAGGTCAGTAAAATTTTTAAAGCTGAGATATGAAAATTCATGAAAAAAAATAAAAACCTTATAAAAAACATTGCTAAAAAGAATAAGAATAAATGCTGTGATGCTCGTTCAAAGTTTAAACCTAAACCGTTTAAAAACACAACAAGCCTTGTTGACATAATAAGCTCAGATGCAATGTAAAAAGATAAAAACAGTACCCATATTATAACCCAAAAATTAGATAATGGTGGAGGAGGTATTTTTTTTATCTTAATTTTTTTTTTCTCTTCTTTTAAAAAAAATAAAGATACTATAAAGGGGCAAGATAAAAAAAAGACTCCAATTAAAAGCCAATTCCAAGGAAGAATATTTTTTAATTTTAAGATTGTTAATGGAGCTGTCATTGCTGCTAAAGCATAAAAACAGTGTAGAAGTGAAAAAAGTTGACGTCTGAGTTCTATTTTTTTCACTAGGCTTATTAAAATATTTTGTCCAACAGCCGTCCAGCCAAGTCCTAGACCAAACAAAAATGCTGTTATTAAAGCCCCACTTAAATTAGGAAATAAAATTAAACCTAGTGGACTGCTCCCCATTCCTAAACCACCTAGAAAAAGAAGTTTTTTAAGTCCCCATTTTTTAAGAATTGAATCTGCTAAAGCTGAAGATAAAATAGTGATAAAAGACGTTACTGCAAAAAACAAAGCTCCTTTAGATGCACTTTCTTTGGTGGCTTCTAAAAAAATTGGAAAAAATGGACTTCTTGCATTATCCATCCATCCTAAGGCAAAAAGAGATAAGCATGCAACAAGCACAGGAAGGTAATCTGATTTAGTAAATTTATGCATAATATTTATCTTTATATAAAAGATCGATTTTAGCATACATAATTTAAAGATACTAAGGTATTTTTTATTAGATCTTTTTAAGCTTAAACCTTAAAAAGAAGCTAAAGATTTGATTTAATTAGAATTTTAAGACAAATAAATTTTATAAAGTAAAAATAAAAGAAAGTAATATTGCACCACAGCTATTTTTATAAATTGTAAGATCAAGGGTTTAAAATTTTGCTTAATTAAAACTGTAAGAATCTTATTCTTAGATTATAACTTTTTAAATAATAGATTAAAATTTATTTTTTGCTTCTGGTATAAGCTTTTTTAAAAGCTGTCTTACTGCATTTCCTCTATGTGAAATAGCATTTTTTTCATAAGGGGTAAGTTCAGCCATAGTTTTATTCATGCCTTGGGGAATAAATAAAGAATCATAGCCAAAACCGCCTTTTGCATTTGAAGGGATAGGGGCAATACTTCCTTTACACTCTCCTATTATTTCAAATTTTTGATCATTTGGACCTAAAGCAATAATCTGGCAAACGTAGCGAGCGCTTCGGTCTAAAGTTTTTTTAAAATTTAGCATTTTATAAAGTTTGTCGTTATTTTGGCGATCAATAGCTGTGGGGCCTGCATATCTTGCAGAGTGAACTCCTGGAAGATTATTTAAAGCCGTAACCTGAATTCCAGAATCTTCAGCAATAACCCAGTCAGGACCAGTTATAAAAGGGCGAAATGACTTAGCCTTAAGGAGAGCATTTTCTAAAAAAGTGGATCCTGTTTCTTTTGGAGCTTTGTAAAATTCAATTTCTTTTGCTGATTTAATAGTAAAGTTAGTGTTTTTAAAAAGACTTTGAAAATCTTTAAGTTTATTTTGGTTAAAAGATGCAATCCATAAATTAGGCAAGAAGAGTCTCCCATCCTAGAGCTTGTTTTTGTGCTTTAAATAAAACTTGAGAGGCTTTTTGAGTATTTTTAATAAGACTAAGAAGTTGTTTAAGATCAAAAGCAGTTTTTTCTGCAGTTCCTTGAATTTCAATAAACTGTTGTTTGTTATTTATTACAAGGTTCACATCAGAATCACAGCTAGAGTCTTCCTCATAATCTAAATCAACTAAAAGTTCACCGTTTACATAGCCTGAAGAAAGGCCCACAATTTGAAACATTAAAGGGTTTTTTTTAATCTGTCCTTGGAGTTTTAAGAATTCAAAAGCTCTAGCAAGGGCAACAAATCCACCAGTTATAGAAGCTGTTCGTGTTCCACCGTCTGCTTGTAAAACATCACAGTCGATAATAATAGATTTTTCAGCAAAGGCTTTCATGTCAACACAGGCCCTAAGTGACCTTCCAATAAGTCTTGAGATTTCCTGAGATCTTCCCCCTGAAAAAGCCTTTTCTCTTCTTATACGAGTATGTGTTGAACGAGGAAGCATTGAATATTCAACAGTAATCCAACCCTCATTGCTACCTTGCAGCCACCTTGGAACATTATCTTCAACGGTAGCAGTACAAAGAACTCTGGTTTTTCCAAAAGAAACAATACAACTTCCTTCAGCATATTCAATTGGATCCATCTTAAAATTTACAGGACGCATGGAAAGATTTTCTCGATTGTTTTTTCTTATCATATATAGTTTGTTGCATCAATAAAGTGGTTTGTCTAGAGTAGTAAGAAATATGTATTTTTTTAAATTATTGAAATAAAAAAAATATTTAATTTAAAGAAAAATAAAAAAAATGGTCTGGAAAAAGAGAAAAAAGTGGTCTTTAAAATGGAAGTAAAGACACAAAGGTAAAGAGTTAAAAAGATTTTGTATCTATCTAAAAATATTGACTTTTTCTTTTTTTAAAAGTAATTTTTAAAGAAAATCTAATTTGAGTAAAAATTATATGATTAAGGTTTTAAAAACTTATAAGAAGGTGGTATATTTTAGAATAAAATATTAAGGAGAATACATGTCTGAAGTTCAAAGTTCTAATTTAGTTAAAGGAAAGTATTGGATCACGGGTGCTGGGGTTCAATCTGCAAGTTTAGCTATATTAGCTGTAATAGGAATTGCGTTTGCCCTGTCAGTAACAAAAAGTATCATGATTCCTTTTGTATTAAGTTTATTTTTATATTTTATTTTATCTCCAGTTAGAACTTTTTTTATTCAAAAAATGAAATTTCCAGAATGGCTGGCCCTAATCTCAACTTTTGCAGTAGTAGCGTTACTTTTAACGCTTGTGTTTTTTATTCTTTTTTCAGCTTTTCAAGAATTTGCCATGGGCTATGGAGTTTATGAAGCTAAAGCTGTTTACTTTATAGACTCTATGCAGGAGTTTTTGATAAATAAAGGGGTGCCTATTGAGCATATTGATTTTGCAATAATGCTAAAAAACTTACCTCTTACACAACTTGCTAAAGGTGCTGGAGCTAGTGTGTTGAATTTAGTTTCTACAACAATTCTAGTTTTTATATTTTTTATATTTTTATTTACGGGTGGATCTAAAGTAAAAAAAGTCACTAAGAAAAAAACAGGATTGAGTGCTGAGGTTAATGCACAAATTCGTAAATACTTAACGATAAAAGTTTTAACTTCGTTTGTAACCTCGACTATTATTTTTGTAATTTTCACTATATTTGATTTGGATTTAGCATTTGTTTTTGCTTTTTTAGTTTTTATATTAAATTTTATTCCTACAGTGGGATCATTTTTTGCAACGATACTGCCATTTCCGGTGGCTTTTTTCCAATTCGAATCAACGATGCCAATAGTCTTAGTTTTGGTTATTCCAGGAATTATTCAGTTTATTATTGGTAGTATTTTAGAACCAAGAGCTATGGGACAGAGTTTAAATATTCATCCTGTAGTAGTATTGATGTCTTTAATGTTTTGGGGGCTTATTTGGGGAATTGTAGGTGCTTTTTTAGCTGTGCCTATAACTGTTGTAATTAAAATAGGAATACATAAAATTGAGGGTGGAAAGTTTATAGCTAAAGCGATATCAGGCAGTTTTAATGATTTAGAAGTGTAGTAGAGGTAGTTAATTTTTTATTTAGTGTATTTAGTGTATTTAGTGATTTTTGTATAAATTTTTAAGAGCGCTTGTATGCTTGAGTGTTAAATGATTTTTAAGATGCTTACTTAAGTGTCTTTAAAGAAGAATAGTTGGTTTTTATTTTTATTAAATTAAGTGTTTTTATATTTACTTATTCTTAATGAATGAAAAAATTATGGGCTTTAGTAACAGGCTTTTAAATTAATACACTAACAATACAGGCTGTGATATAAGCTGCAAAAGTACCTGCTAAAACAGCCTTTAAACCAAGTTTAGCAAGTTCTTCTGAGCGGTTAGGGGCTAAAGCTCCAATTCCACCAATTTGAATTCCTATGGAGCTAAAGTTTGCAAAGCCACAAAGAGCGTAAGAAAGAATAAGCACAGAACGCTCTGATAAAGTATCTAAATTCTTACTTAAATCTATATAGGCTATAAATTCATTAAGAATTAGTTTTTTTGCTAAAAGTGAAGCTGAGAGCCATGCATCTTGAAAAGGAATTCCTAAGAGTAGACTAAAAGGATAAAAGACCCAGGAGAAAATAACGGAAAAAGTTAAAAGAGGTTTTCCTTGAGTATAAAGACTTGGATGAACTAAGTTTTCTCCCCAATAGCTAAACCAAAAGATATTTTCAGCACTTATAGAAAGTATAAAATCAAAAAAAGCCATTAAAGCAATAAAAGCTAAAAGCATAGCTCCAACGTTTAAGGCAAGTTTAAGCCCTTGAGTTGTTCCCTTAGAGCAGGCATCAATAAAGTTAGAGTATTCTGATTTTAAAAACTGAGAGGGAACTCCACCTGCTGTTTCCGGGGTAGTAGTTTCAGGAATAAGAATTTTAGCGCAAATAAAAGAGGCTGGAGCAGAAAGAATACTTGCCGTTAATAAGTGTCCACCAATTGTGGGGATAGCATCTTTTAAAAGGCCAATATATGCAGCCATGACAGCTCCTGCCACAGTAGCCATCCCTCCAACCATAAGACAAAAAAGTTCAGAATGAGTCATTTTTTTTAAAAAAGGCCTTATAATTAAAGGAGCCTCGGTTTGTCCTACAAAAATATTAGCGCTTGCAGCTAAAGATTCAACACCACTAATTTTAAAAATTTTTGTAAAGACTATAGAAAAAGCATAAACAACAATTGGAAGAATTCTTAAGTGGTAAAGAAGAGCCATTAAGCTTGAGAAAAAAACAATAGTGGGGAGAACTTTAAAGGCTATGATAAAACCCCATGTATCAACATCAACTAAAGGGCCAAATAAAAAAGCACTTCCATGATCTGTAAATTGGAGTATTTTTATAATAGTAATATTAACGTATTCAAACACTAAGCTGCCTAAGCCGGGAATATTTATAGCAGGAATTCCTAAAATTAATAATGCTAAGATAAATTGAAACAAGATTCCTGATATTATAAGACGCCAGTTTATTTTCTTTCTATTTTCAGAAAGAAGAACTAAAATTCCTAAGAAGATAAATATTCCTATAAGGCCTAGTCCTTGCTTCATAGCTTTGTGCTTAACCTGTTAGGCTTTCTAATAAAGGGCCTGTTATTGTGATTACAGCGGAAAGAGGTTTTGCACTTTTTTTCTCAAAAGGCCAGTGACTTGTATATTGCCCAACTTCTTTAGTTTTCTCACCAGGGTGCTGCACGGATAAGAAAAGAGTTTTTCCATCAGGAGAAAAAAAAGGTCCTGTAAACTCTGCATCAATAGGAGCTGAGGCTATTTTGATGACTTCACCTGCCTGTCTACCTTTTCTAGGAATAATAAAAAGGCCATTATGACCGAATTCCTTATAGTCAGTATTTCCAATATTTCCACCAGAAATATCGCTAGTTAGCCAAAGATTTCCATTTTTATCAAATGTTATATTATCAGGGCATGAAAAGTTAGACTTAGTGCCTCCTGCTTTAAAAGTCTTATGTCGAAATTTTAAACTGCCTTTTGTATGCTCTGAAATTTTTAAAATAGAACCGTGTAAGTTACCCTTGGATTTATTGTTAGTTAAACTAATAAAAACGTCTCCAGAAATAGGGTCAATATCAATATCTTCAGGGCGATCAAGAGGTGTTCCATCCACTATTTTTGCTGCTTCTCTAGCTCTAATATAAACAGAAGTTTGGTCTTTAAACTTTTCTTGAAGTCTTTCATCAGAATTTATATCTAGAGATATCCACTTATTTTTTTCTAAGTTGGCAACATATAAGGTTCCCTCTTTTAAAGAATTTTTTTTAGAAGAAATAAACTTGTATAAACACTCATTTTCAGAGTCATCACCACTATAAACAACGGGGAAGCCATCTTTTGTTAAAGCGACTGTTGCACATTCATGAGCAAAACGACCTAGAGGGATAATTTTTTCAGCAGATTTTTTTTTTGGATCTACTTCAACAACCCATCCATAGTTTTCAGGAGGTTGTGGATCTATAGAGGTCCAACCAAAATCTCTTTTATCTTTTTTTACCCTTCTTTTTCCTGATTTATAATATTTAGCTTCACCATAGAAATGACTATAGTTTTCCTCACAAGTTAAAATTGTGCCCCATGAAGTGTAGCCACCAGAACAGTTTGCAAGGCTTCCAAGTGCCATATTTTGTCCACGCACCTTATGGCTTAATGGAATTTGTGTAGACCCAGTAATTCTAAAGTTTAGGCTAGAATCCTTAATAATACGCCATTTACCGTTTTTATTTTTTTTAACTTCAATAAAGCTTCCTCCAACTTGGTAACGCTCATGTTTTAAAAGTTTTTGTGTGAGCATGAACTTTTTATTTCTTCCATGTAAAAGTAAAGGGTTTAAACTTTCATGATTTACCCAAAGGCCAAATTTCCCATGGGGAAAAGAGTAAAGATTTAAATAGTCATTATTTGTTCCAAAATATGTAAAAGGAGCGATCTTATCACCTTCTTTAATAAGAATTTCATAAGAAAGTCCTTCTGCTAGGTTTACTTTGTCTTGGGCTGTATTAAGATTAAGCCCGTTTATTTGTAAGTTTTCTTTTCTTCTAAGTTGTAAACAGCTAGGTATAATAGAAAGAGTAGAAGTTGCTCCTATAAATTTAAGAAAGTTTCGTCTAGACCAGATCATAAAAAGCTCCAAGCTTAAGGGGTAAGTGTATATTTAAGTGAAGATTTCAAAAAAAACCCATTTTTGTCACCTTAAAAAGACAAAATTTATTAAAAATACTTTTAAATAAGTTCAAAGCTAAGATATTTAGCCTTAAAACATGGCAAACTCTTTGCTATATACTTAATACTTATTTAGACTCTTCCCCCCTTTTGTTTGAATAAGTGTAGGTGGAGCTATCCTATTTTTCTCCTCCTTACAAGTCGGCTGTTAAAAGCCGGCTTTTTTTTAATGAGATTTTACTAATTATGGTGGTACACACAGAAAGGTATAATATTGTGCCTTTTTTATTTCTAAAATAATAAGACACTATCTAATGCTTTTAATACTGAGCTTGAATATGCAAGTAATAAAGGTGGTGTAGCTTTTACAATATAGTTAGAGCGTATAATTTTTATTTACGAAAATATAATACTAAGAGTCTATTAAGAAACAACTAAGTAACCCAAAATAAGTACTATCAACCAGCGTTTAGAAGAAAAGTTTATAAAAGTATTAATGCTGTGCTTATTATCTTAAGACAGAGCAGCTGTAGTTTTTTCACTTAAAAACCAACCCAGTTGTTGCTTTTCCTTTTTAGCAAATACTTTTAAAAGTTTTATAAAATTTTATTTTAAAAAATTTGATTTAAGTATATTTAAATATCTACTAATGGTTTCTTTCATTCCTAAATCTAGACTTTCACAGATTAAAGCATGTCCAATTGAAATTTCTTTTATTTCAGGAATAAGTTTAAGAAGAGAGGAAATATTGTTAAGGTTTAAATCATGACCTGCATTAAGCTGTAATCCAGCGGTTAAAAGTTGATTAGCACAGTTTCGGTATTTTTTAAGAATATTATTATTTTTATGGTTACAAGCAAACTCTTTAGTGTAAAGTTCAGCCCTATGTGCTCCAAATAGTTTTAGTGTTTTTGCATGTTCTAACATTATAGTGTCAGGCTCAACAAAGACAGAGACTCTAGTTATTGATGAGAGTTCTTTAATTGAAGATTTAAGTAGTTTAGATTCAGTTCTAATATCCCATCCAGCATTAGAAGTTAAAGTATTTGGAGGGTCTGGAACTAAAGTGCACTGTTGGGGTTTAATTTCTTTGATTAGACTGATGAACTCAGTGCTAGGGTAACCTTCAATATTAAATTCTGTTTTAATTATGGACTTTAAGTCAAAAATGTCTTGTTTTTTAATGTGTCGCTCATCAGGTCTTGGATGAGCGGTGAGGCCATGGACTCCAAAGGATTCAATTTTTTGAGCCCAATTGATTAAATTAGGGTTGTTGCCGCCGCGTGCATTTCTAATGGTGGCAAGTTTGTTGATATTTACACTAAGTTTAGTCATACAAAGCCTTATTATATTATGTGAATTTTATTTAACAAAAATATAACTTGAAGTAAGCCTTTAGGGGTTGTTTTATATATATATGGTACAATGCAAAATTTTATTAGTAGAAGATGAGGCAAGTCTGGCCCACTTGATGAGCATTCAATTAAAATCATGTGGATTTAAAGTTGAAATAGTTTCAAATGGTGAAGAGGCAAGAAAGTCTCTTGATTGTAACTTTTTTGATATAATTTTACTTGATTGGATGCTTCCAGAAGAAAATGGAGTTAATATTTTAAAGTGGCTTCGTAATTCAGAAAAATCTTATAGTAAAATCCCTGTAATTTTTGTAACAGCTTTAACCTCTCCTGGAAATATCATTCGTGCTCTAGAGCTAGGGGCTGATGATTATTTAACAAAACCTTTTAATGAATCCATCTTAGTGGCAAGGATTAATGCTGTACTAAGAAGGGCTGATTTTAATAATAAAGGTGATAATTTAGAAAATAAAAATAAAGTCTTTAAGCTTGTAGATTTAAAGCTTGATCCAAAAACTTTTAAAGTGAGTCTTGGAAATGAAAAGTTAAATCTTACACGTTCTGAGTTTTTACTTTTAAAGAGTTTAATGAAAGAGCATGGTTGCGTACTTACAAGAGAGGACCTTATATCTAAAGTTCAAGGGGTTCAAGTTAATGTAACAGGTAGGACTATAGACACGCATATTTTTGGATTAAGAAAGAAGCTTAAAAACTACTCAGTATGTATAGAAACTGTTAGAGGAGTTGGTTATAGAATTAACCAGCCTGAATAGATTGAAAAAAGAAAGTAACTAAATGAATAATTTTCCATTTAAGCTTTGGTATAGAATGACAGGCTGCTTTATACTTATGTCTATAGGCTTACATTTTTTATTTAATGTTGTTCTAGATTTTATGAGGTTAACTCTTTTAGGGTTAGATTATTTGATTTTTTCTTTGGTTTCTTCTTTGATTTTTTCTTTGATCTGTTTTTCTTTATTTTCGTTATATGCTATTCGTCCTTTAAATGAAGCTATTAAGTATTTAAAATTGTTGCTTAATCAACCTAAAACAGAAAATATTAGGGTTTCTAAGGGGGAATTTTTAAAAATTTTTAAATATGCTAAATGGAGAGAACTAGGGGAACTGGTTAAAAAGGTTGAAAGAAAATTACGTAGAAGAACAAAAGCCTTGTTGAGGGAAAAAACTGAATTAAGTGCTGTGATGAATTCTTTAGATTCGCCAACTATTTCAATTACTACTCAAATGGAGGTGGCGTTTTTAAATTCAGCTTTTGCAGTTTTATTTGAGATTTCTAATACTACCCTTAATCTTACTAAAGGTGCAAAAAAATTATCTAAGGTAATTAAAGAAGAAAAAATTAGGAATGTTTTAGAACATGCTATTAAAAACAACGATTTTGAAAAAAAAATGGTTAGATTTGTATTAGGAGAACGTAAGAGGATTTTCTCTATTTTAATGTCACCTTTAAGAAGAGGAATCGACAATTCACTTTATGGTTTAGTGGCTTCATTTACTGATGAGACAGTAAAAATTGAGTTAGATCAAAAAAGAATAGCATTTGTAGCAAATGCGTCTCATGAATTAAGAACTCCAATTGCAGCCATCGCTACTTCTATAAGTCTTCTTAATAAAGTAAAGGACCTAGAAACTAAAGACCAAATTTTAGAGTCATTAAGTTTAAATTCAGATCGATTAGTCAGTCTTGCACAAGATTTATTAGATTTATCAAAACTTGAAGATGAAGGGGAAGCATTTAAAGTAGGAGAGCTTTATTTAAAAGATATAACCCTAGAGGTTTTAAGAGAGCTTATACATCCTAGGAAAGATTTAATTAAGGTTATATATTCTGTAGAGTATGGTTGTTTTGATGGAAGTAAGGTTAAGCAAGTTTTAACAAATCTTTTAAGAAATGCGTTGATTCATACTCCAGATGAAACAAAAGTTGAGGTTAAGTGGTATATGTCAGGTAAAGGTGAGCTATGTATTCAGGTTAAAGATTGGGGTACAGGCATTCCAGAAGTAGAGCAGGGTAGAATTTTTGAGAGATTTTATAGAATTGATAAGAGCCGCTCAAGAAAAAGTGGAGGCTCAGGAATAGGGCTTTCAATAGTAAAATATATAATGAGGCTTCATAGTGGGGAAGTAAAGTTGCTACCTTATAAACAAGGTAAAGGCGCTACATTTATTTGTACTTTCCCCCAGTAAAACTTATATAGATTTAGTAAAAAAATATTTAAAAGTAACTATTTTTTTTAAGAACCTATATATTTAAGTCCAATAGTTGCTAAACTTAGGAATGAAAAGAATGAAAAGATATCTGTAATGGTGATTACAAAAACACCGCTACTTACAGCCGGGTCTTTTCCTAAGTTTTTTAAAATAATTGGAATAGTGGCCCCTAAGGTAGCTGCAATAAAAGAGTTGATAATCATTGAAATTCCTAAAACAATTCCAATAACGTATGTGCCCTTCCAAACATAGACCATAAGAGCTGCAGTAAAGCCTGTTGTGATACCTAAAAAAACACCAACAAGGATTTCCTTTAAAATAGCTTTAGAGTAACTGATGTAATTAAAATCTCCAGTGGCTAAACCTCTTGTGATAATTGTTAATGTTTGAACAGCAGTATTTCCGCCTAAGGCTGCAGAGATTGGCATTAAAATAGCTAAAAGAGTAAACTCTGCAAGGCTGGTTTCAAAAAGACTAATAACAAAACTTGCAATCCATGCAAGAAACAAATTAAAGATGAGCCATGGAACTCTATTTAAATAAGAAAGTTTGGCTTTCATGTTTACAGAGTCCATTTGTTGTAAACCTGCTTGTGCATAAATGTCTGCAGTAGCTTGATCCTCCATCTCATCAATTAAATCATCAATAAGAATAATTCCTAAAATTTTAGTATTGTTATCTACAACAGGAAGAGCCACAAAACTTTCTCTTTTAACAATCTTAAGAGCCTGATTTATGTTATCAATGGTTGTTACACTTATAACATCTTTATTTACAAGGTGATTCAAAGGTGTATTGTCAGAAGCTGTAGCAAGCTGTTTTAATGAGACCACTCCAATAAGTTTATTACTACTTGTTATGCAGTATAAATAATAAATTAGAGATTCGCCGGCTTTTTTTTGAATAAGTTTAAGGGCTTTCTGGGCCGTAATGTCTACGGAGAGAGTGAAAAACTCAGTTTGCATTGCTCTGCCACAAGAGTGTTTAGGGTAGTTTAAATATTGTTTTAATTTTTTTTGCCGTTTAAGTTTTGGGATAATTTCATTAGTAAGATCTTCACCAAGAATCTCTAAAAAATATGTGGTGTCATCTAACTCAGTTTGATCTAAGACTTGAATAAGTTCAGAGTCCTTAAGCTTTTTTAAAATTTCTAAAAGAGTGGCTTCGGGGAGATCTTTAAGGGATTCTAAAAATTGAGGGTGAGTTTTTAAAGATTCAAAACTATTATTAAAAAAATTCTCTGATGAAAGCACAATCCATTGCCCAAGTTCTGTGCTGTTTAGTTCTAAAAACTCTTTTGAGTTTGCCGGAGGGGTGTCTAGTTTCTTTTTGAGAGATAAAGTGAAGTTTTTAAACATAAACTGGTCCCTAATCTAAAATTGTTTGTAACTTTCCTACTACTTTAATATAAAATAGGGTTTTAAAAATTGGTAGTGCAGGAGAAATATTATGGAAAAGCATCCAATGACGATTGAGGGCAAGGCAAAGCTTGATGAAGAGTTAAAAGGTCTTCTTCAGGTAGAAAGGCCTACTATAATCAAAGCTATTGAAACGGCTAGAGGTCATGGTGATTTAAGTGAAAATGCAGATTATGATGCTGCAAAAGAAAGACAAGGTTTTATTGAAGCTAGAATTGGTGAAATTCAAGCAAAATTAGCCATAGCTGAGGTTATAGACCCTAAACAGATTAAATCAGATAGGGTAGTTTTTGGAGCAACTGTAGATTTGCTAGACTTAGAGACTAATGTGTCACTAACTTATAAGCTTGTAGGTGTTGATGAGGCAGATGTTAAATGTGGTTTAATTTCTGTATTTTCACCTCTTGGCAGAGCTCTTATTGGTAGGAAAAAAACTGATACAGTAGAATTTTCTTCTCCTAAGGGTGATAAAGAATATAAAATTGTTCATTTTGAGTTTAAATAGGCCCCTTTAGGAGTTTAGTATTTTTAATCCCGTAAAGCCCTCATCTAGTAAAATAAAGTATATTGCTATAGGTATGTTATTTTTTATAGCTTTAGTTATTTTTTTATTTTTTGGAATACAGGTTGTCTTTTCTTCTCAAAAAGTAAGTGGTTGGGTTAAAAGCGCAGTTACTAATTATGTGTTTAAGGGTTTTGAAAAAGAAAATATCAATATAGAATTTGAAAAAGCTCAATCAACAGTTTTAGGGTCTTTTTCTTACCCTTTAGGTATTAGGATTAAGAACTTAAAAATAGAGTTTAAAAAAGACTGTGATCTTTATGAGGGTAGTTTTAAGGTTGTAGTCTTGCCCCTTCATTTTATGACGGCGATACAAAAAAAAGTTGAATTAGGTTTAGTTAGAATCAGTGATGGCACTTTTAAAGTTATTAATATTTGCCCTCTTAAAGAGAGCGCAAAGACCTTTAAAGAAACATTTTTAACATCAAATGATGCTGAAGAAAAATTTATTAAAATAATTAAAAAAATATCTAACTTAGATCTTTCCATGCTTAAAGATGATTCAAATAAATTAAGATTTTTAGGGGTTTTAATGTATAATTTTAAGTTTTATTTTGGAATAGAGAAGGAGTTTTTTCTGGATAGATTTAAAATTTTATTCGGAACAGGGGAACTTGTTGCTGGTGGGGAATGGGCTTCAAAACTTATTTCTTCTGAAGGGATTTCTGAGGTTACAGGAAGTCTTAAAATTTCAGAGAAAACTATAAAAATGAAGACTAATTTTAAAGAAAAAGAAGGACGTCTTAGTGTACAAGCTTTTATTTTTAGAAAAAATAAAGATGAAATAAATGATTTGGCACGGTTTAATATAATCGTTAATGATTTTCCTTTAAGTATAGCCTCAAGGTTTAAAGAATTTAGCTTAGCAGGGCTTAATTTAAGAAAAACTTGGATCAATTTAGATTCCATAGTTAAGGTTTTTAGTGAGAAAATTTTTGTGAGTGTAAATGAGTTTAAAACTCATGGGGATTTTGGAGATTTAGAGCTTAAAGCTAATGGGCTTCAAGCTTTGTGGAGTAAGCATAAGAAGGATTTTAATTGGACTCAATCTAGAAAAGCAGAGATTAAACTTAGTGATGTTTTTTTAGAGAAGATTATTTCAATAAGACCTAAGAAAAAAGTACAAGGTGTTTTAGGGGAATTTGGAAAATTTAATGCTTTTTTAATTTTAGAAAATCTTAGTGAGTTAAAAGGTGATTTTGAAATGAAAGACTTTAGTATTTTATTTCGCTCTATGGGGAAATCAGCTTATCAAAATGCAAAATATGCTAGAGGAAAATTAGAATTTATTTTTAATAAGAAATTATTTTTTGTTTTAAATGAGATTGATTTAGTGGGTGGTGATTTTGAAGGGTTGATCGGATTAGAATATAGCTATGTAGATAAGAATTTATACGCTAAATTTGAAATTCCACATCTTAAACTAAACTCTACAATTTCTAAAGAGCTTTTTAAAATAAAATTTAAAGAAAAATTAGAAATTAATGGTCAAGGGCAAGTTTTAAAAAGTGTATTTACTGGAGGCAAATTAGGTGAGAAACAACACTTAGGAAATCTACGCTTTATGTTAAAATCTTCAGCTGTGGATTTAGAAAAATGGGGCCTTTTAAACGTAATAATTAATTGTGCTCTTAATGGGTTAGAGCTTAAATGTAGGCTTGGAGCAAAAGAACTTAATTTATCAGAAAAATTTCTTAAAAAATCAAAGATTTTAAAAGATTCTTATAAAAAGGTAAAATCAGACAGCTTTTCATATAAAGAAGGTGTGCTCTTATTTAATTTAAAAAATCAAAATTCAAATTTATTTTTTCATTGGACTAAAGAAGAGGGGCTAAGTTTGTATCCAAATGGATATGATAAAGCATCTATAAAAGCAAAAGATCTTGACTAAGGGCTAAAAAGAAGTCTTAATCTTGCAGCACTATTCGTCTTGTTTTTAATAAAGATTTTAAATCTAACTGACATGATTTAATTTTAGAATATACTTAATTTTATTATGAAGTATGGGCTTGTTTTTTTATTTTTTATTTTAATATTTATTAAATCCGTACTTGCGTTTGCTAATGCTCAGAGTGGGGCAGGAGTCTGTAGTCATGATTGCACTATAAAAAAAGTTTCAAACCTAAAAAGTATTCCAAGAAGTGATCTGGGTATTGGTATGAAACGAGTACTCATTCATCTTTATGGAACTTGTGCTGTAAAAGACCCTTTAAATGGTAAGGGTCTTTATGTAGAAAATCTAACCCATGATAATTTCACATTAGTAGGGCCTGGTGTCCCTTTAGGGGATGGAGATAGGTATATTAAGGGGATTCCTAAGAGTTTTTCTAATCTAAGAGGTGTTGATAAAAGAATACATCCTTTAGGCCCCTATCAATCGGTAGCAAAGGGTGCAAAGGCTTGTACAAATAAAGTAAAAGTAAAAGGAGAAGAACTTGAACTATCAAAGGTTCATAAAATCTTTGGCTATGGGGCTGGAGGTAGACTGATTGATGGTGAATTTAATATTTTTTCTTGTGGAGCTAAGGGTTTTCATTCAAACATTAAAAAAAAGGATTTACCTCTTAGAAAAGCTTTAGATTGTGGCCTTGATGCGGACTCTTTACCAGCTATAACACTAGACTGTGCTGAGTTTATTGGAGCTGGTGCAATAGCGTCTTGTAAAAAGCTTCACCATGAGCAAACATTTAGTAAAAAGAAAAAATTTGGACCAAAAGGACAGATCCTGTTAGGTAAAAGTTTCTTATCAACAGGGAGTTTAACTGATAGGAAGAATGAGTGCTTAAAACAGCCTTTAATAAGCCCTGCTAATCCAATCTCTAATGGTGACATATTTGTAATGGGAGGACATTCTATAGTGATCACTGATGTTGAAGAGGATCCGTTTGGTATTCTTGGTACTCTTCAGGATAAAAAAGAGTGCCACTCTATTACCTCTGATGATTTAAATTTTTCTTTCGCTCACAGTTCAAGCTCTAGAGAACTTGGACCTATTCAAACTACAGCAAAGTCATATTCTAATCTTATGATAGAGAGTGGATATTTTGAAACAGATGAACGGGGTTTAAAAAATGTTTTCCCATTAGATTCCATAGTTTTAATAGCAAGGAAATTATGTGAAGATACAAAAAGGGGTAAATTAAAACCAGCTCCATCAAAACAAAGTATTCAAGATCCAAAGGTAAGACAACTAAGGCATCAATCAGATAACAAGAAATGCTTTTATAAAAAGGGTGAATGTCCTAAATCAGTAGGCAGTGAATGCTCTAAAATGTGTGAAAAGGAAAATTAAAATGAAGAAATTAAAAAGAATTATTTTTTTATTATCTATTTTATTTGTTTTTAAAGCATTTGCGCTAACACCTTCATTTAAAATTCATAAAACTAAAATAGATGAGACTATTAAAAATTGCCCAAAAAACATGATGTCTTTAGCTAAAGAACTTTTACAGATGGAGCTTGCTGGAATGAGATGGAGAGCTACAAAGCCATCATGTTTTGAATCTTTAAAAATGAAATATATTCATGCAATTAAAATGCCTGATGCTCAAGCACTTGATCTTGTAAAAGTTAAGAAAGGCTCAGAAAAAATTTTAAAAATTAAAGAGAATAAAGAGTTTTATACTCAAGATGTTTTCTTTCAAATTAAAAATGATGAAGGTAAGATTATTAAAAGTAGTTTTAGTTTCATGCCCAACACAAAACCTGGTGGTAAAAAAGATGGACAAGGTTGTGCGCTCTTATCATCAACCCCAAATTCAGCTTTTGTATCAGAAGACTGTCTTTAAAACAATCTATCTAAAAAGGGCGTTGTTGCATATGAGTGTTTAACCGCAAGGTAAAACTTTAGTCAATACTCATATGAATTATTAAGGGGCTTCCTTTAGGGGGAGGGGAGTCTTTTTGGTTAGAGTTATTTGAATTAGAGGAAGTTGCTGTGGATGAATTCTCATTAGAGGAATCATTTTTATCTAACTGTGTAATGAAAATTTCTTTTAAGGCATTTGCATCTAAGACATAAGCTGTAATAGTTGTTGTTACGTTTCCTGTGATGCCAGATGATGTGACTAAAAAAGTAGAAAGAGGGGAGTAAACAATGGGTATGCCGTTTGAGTGAATTTCTTCAATTCTAGAAAAGTTAAGTTCATTTAAAAGGTTGTTAAAACTGTTTTCATCAAGATTTCCACTGTAAGCCTGTATCTGACTTCTGCGTTTTAAAAAATCTGCTGTAACTTGTTCAGTAAACTGAGGATCGATACTCATTAAGACATTTTTTTCAGCAGTGTTTACATTGATTCCAAAGGTACCATGAATGGTGACAAGGTTTTTTAAGTGTTTAAATAAAAGGTCGTCCATTTTATCTACAAGCATGAGTTCAGATAAAGTCATAAAGGAGGAGTTTCTTGGATAACCTTGTTGCTCTTTAAAGGTATAAAAGCTTGACTCACTCCCGCCATTTCGAGATTCTTCATCTTTGTCTATCCAATCGGCAACGTTGTTTAAAACTTCCTTTATGGAATCTATGGAGTGTTCTTTTGATAGGTCGCGATCTGTTTGCAAAAGTTGTGTAAATGTGCGTAATAGGGTCTTTAATGTTTTGTCAGAAATGATTTTTATAGGGGACCCTAGGCTATTTAAATCTATTTTTTGTCCAGCGTCTTGGATTTGGTGGAAAAAAGTAATGTTACTAATTAAGGATTTTTTTAAAATAGTTTTGGTTTCATCTTTTGAGATTAGCCCTGCATTTTCTGGAATTGTAATGGGCCATGGCAAAGGAAATTGCCAAATCATTGAAAGCTGTTGATCAAAGTTTATATTTTGACCCTCCACAGCTTTACTGATTGAGGCTTTTGCATGTTGAAAAGCCTTTATTCTTAATAAGGCCATATTTAAACCTGCTTTTGCAGAGTATTTAGATTTTAATTTTTTTAATTCTCTATTTGCAAGAGTAGATTCAGTAAGTGTTTCTATAGAGAGCTGAGTAACAATAAAACTAGCAATAGTAAAAAAGAAAAGAGCCATCATCAACGCAGCGCCGGTTTCATTTTTTCTATTTATAGTGATTCTTTTATTATACATTATAAAGGGAGCTCTTCGGGTTGATTTATATCACTTATGGATTTTAAGGTTTCAAAGTCTTTGATCTTTTTAAAAGGATTGTTGTTTGCAAAATCAGTTTGAAAAACACCAGTTAGATATTTTTTTTTAAACTTTTTTTTATTTTTTTTATTAGGAATTTTTATTTCTAAAAATAAAGAAACAGCTGCAGGAAATTTATTTCCTGTACGCTCATCGCTTTTACTTCGACTATCCCAAGACTCAACCCAATCAACGGTTTCTTTTAAAATATCTTTATTTTGAAAACTTAAATATTTAAATTTAGCTTTTTCAATATTCTCAATGAGGACAGACTCTTTTCCACCTTTGGTCACATCCTCATCAAGGTTATATGATACCGATCTCCAGAGGCATTTAGATTCTTGACCATTATATCTTCGACTCTTACAGGTTCTAATAAAGTATCCAATTTCAACTAAATCAGAAATTTTATCGGCAGATCTAAAGCGAACTCCTGAAGAAGAAGTAAAATAAACTTTTTCCTTATCGCCAACAAAATTAGTATAGATTTTTTCTTC
Source organism: Bdellovibrionales bacterium (assembly GCA_965205945.1). Lineage (GTDB taxonomy): Bacteria > Bdellovibrionota > Bdellovibrionia > Bdellovibrionales > UBA1609 > JALZUR01. The sequence goes on from CBDBIB010000002.1 coordinate 162,072, forward strand.
AATAAGTGTACTTGGCTTTGGGCGAGGTTGAATATTCATACTTTTTTTTAGTTCTTTGGTTAATGTTAGAACAGTTATAAGAGGCCTAGGTTTTTCTTTCTTATTATACTCTGTGACTTTTTTTTTAACATTAGCATCATATCTTTTAATGCGCTCTTTTTGAGCCTCATTGTATAAGAATAAATTTAAATCACGAAAGTTAATAGCTTTTCCAATATCTTTTTTAATTATATTCATCGCAGCTCTTAGTTGATTGATGTTATCTATGCCAGCTGTGATTCTTTTAGTTTGTATGGTGGACTTTCTAAGCATTTGTGTAGTTGTGATACTTAGAATAGACATAAGAGATATTGCTATGAGTAGTTCTAAAAGAGTGAAGGCTTTTTGGTTTGTCATAGTCCACTAACTTTTAAAGGAAGGTTGCCTAATCCTAGATTTAAAGGGGTGTCGTAATTTACTAAAATTGTTGCAATAGAGAAACGATACTCTTGAGCTTTTGGGGAGGATTTATAAATTATTGTGACTTTTACCTCCTTAATGGAATCTTCAAGGTATTTTTTCATTTGAGTTATGATTTTATGAGTGGTTTCGTTAAGAATACCTTTTTTTTGTATGAAAAGACGAGCTATATCAGGCATTTTAAATTCAGCACTCTCCCATTCCCATGTATACGCAGAAAGGTTTTTGTCCTTAAAATTTCCTTTTTGAAGGTCTGTAGGAAGGTTTTTTATATCATTTTTATACATAATTTGGATTTCTGTCATTTTTTTTTCTAAAAGGTAAACAGCTTGAGTTTTTGCTTCTGATTTTTTAACTCTCCTTAAATTTCCTTTCCAGCTAGATGTAAGTAGGATCATTATGGAAGCTAAAATAGATAAAGCTATAATGACTTCTAAAAGAGTGAAGCCTTTTAAAGATTTCATCGATCCTGGAGCTCCTTTAAACTTTTATGACCGTTGACTGTAAAAAGTTCGCCACTAATGCTATCTGAAACTACAGTTATTTTATAAGATTCGTTAAGGTTTGTAAATTGTATGCAGGTTTCTTCAACAAGGCCATGAGGAAAGTAGTGAAATGCTCCAAGGCCTTTATCAATAGGGTAATTAATCCCTGAAATTTCAATTTGATTAATTTTTAAATTTTTCGGCATTTTTAATTTTTCAAAATTAAATTTTCTAGCTTCTTTAAAGCCCTCATTGTTTTCTAGTTTAGTAGTTTTTTGGGTTTGATCATTGTTTTGAAAATTTTAAGAATGTCTTTAAATTTTTCTCTAGATTTTTTTTCTGTTCCTAAAAGAATGGGTTTAGATGTTTTTTCAACCCAAATTTTAGGGGCTTTTTTATCATTTAATAAGAAAACAATTCTATATGTTGAGTTTTTTAATAAAGCTTGGTTTCTTATTCTTTTTGACATGGCAGAAAAGCGTCTAAAAAAACGTTGGAATTCTTTTTGAGGATTCTTGGGTCGTGTTGTAGCAAATACAGCTAAAGTGCCTAAAATACCTAACACTATAAGAATTTCAATAAGGGAGAATCCATTTTTCTTCGTCATAATTTATTGTAGAATGTAATTGCTTAGGGTGGAAGTTAAATCTTTATAGAGTTTTTTTATATTAAGAATTTTAGTTTAATAAAAGAACATGTGATTTTAGGTTTTCATAAATAAGGTTTAATGCTTTTTCAATTTTTTTTGAAATTTTAGAAAAAACTTCGGTTTTAAGGTTTTTAGTTTCTTCATCCATATATATTGATCTATTCATTTCTATTTGAATAGTGTGTCTGCCTTTAAAAGGGTTACCATAAGTTTGGGTTATTCGACCCCCTTTATAAGGCCAGTTTACCGTTACTTCAAAACCAGCACTCTTATAAGAAGAAACAACAAGATCTCTAAATTTAGGATCGCAACTTTGTCCATCTTGATCACTAATTACTATTTCAGCTCTAGTTTCTCCAGGGTCTCTGTGTATCGCTGTCCCTTTAGAGGGCATACTGTGAACATCAATATGAAAAATACGCTTGTGGCCTTGTAATTTAAAATATTCAAACTGTGCTTTAATAGCTTTATGAAAAGGGTCATAATAAGATTTTATTAAAATAGAGTGAAGCTCTTTTGATATAGGTTTTTTCATAAGAACCTCATCAATACTTGTTTTAACCCAATACAGCCCGTTTGAAAAAGTGCCAGCAGAGTTTGTGGATTTTTGAACACTATTAGCGTCAATATCTATAACTAATCTGTTTAAATCAACAGCATATCTAGACCATGGAGTGTATATAAATGGAAGGCCTTTTTTTTTTGCTAGAGGTCTATAAAAGCTGTCTATAAAGCGGTCAACGTCTCTTAATAGAGTAATAGGGTTGATATCTTGTAGCCAGGTGGCTTCCATAGGAATTTTTTCGCCAGAGTGTGGGCATGATATAAATATAGGTAAATTTGATTCATTCATAGTAGTTATTTAAACATGTTTTTTAGAATTTTAAAATATGTGTTTATGAGTTTTAGTTTATAAGTTAGTCTATTTTATATGAAAATTTATACTAAAACAGGGGATGCTGGACAAACAAGTTTGTTTTCAGGAGAGAGGGTTTCAAAAGCACATAAATTAATCCAATCATTTGGGCTTTTAGATGAGCTTAACACTGGTATAGGCGTTCTTATTTGTAGTTTAAGGAGGGAAGAATTAAAAGAATTTAATGAGTTTATTGAGTTTTTTGAAAATTTACAGAGTCAAATTTTTTCTCTAGGAAGTTATTTAGCATCAGAGTGTAAGGATAAACGGCACATTTTAAATATTTTAAAATGGGTAGATCTGCAGGAAACCTATATGGATAAATTAGATGGTGAATTAAAACCGCTTAAAAATTTTATTCTTCCAGGAGGGTCAAGTTTTTCTTGTAAAGCTCACTACTGCAGGGTTTTGGCTCGTAAAGCAGAGAGATGTGTTGTTGGTATAGAGCTTGGTTTAAAAACAGGTCCTGTGATTCTTTACTTAAATAGATTATCGGATTTGTTTTTTGTATTTGCAAGGTGGATAAATCATATTAAAAATATTGAGGAACCTATTTGGAAAAATTAAATTGTGAAAGCCAAATGGTTAAAAATTTAGATAAAGAAGAGTTTGAAGAAATGGGCCCTAGCTTAAGTGGATCTTTTATGGATTTTTCTTTTAAAAAGGGGTCTGCAGCGTACTATGCTCAGTTTGGAGAAAACGTACAAAAAAGATATTTAGTAGGTGGAAATGGTAAGATAAAATCAGAATTTACAGCATTTACAAGAGATTTATATCAAAAGGATAAAAATAGTGTTGTAAAAGTTCTTTTTATTGTAAACTTAAGAACTGTAAGCACCAGAGAGTCTTTAATAGGATGGTCTGAAAAAGTATTTCCTGAAATTTTAAAATTAAAAAAAGAATTTTCATGTGATCATGCTCTTTTCTTTTTATCTAGAAGAGAGAAATGGTTGTTTGATTTTTTTATTCGTCCAAGAAAAAAAAGAGAAGATCAAATAAGGTTTAGTCATTTGCGTGGAGTAAATATACAAATTGTTCAAGGAAAAAAATTTTCCTCAGAGGCTCCACTTAAACATGTTAAAATAAGGCGTGCTAAGGAAGAAGATCTTCAAAAATTAAGTGGGTATATAAAGCAAGCATCTATGCATGCACTACTTTCAAGAAATGTAGGTAAAGAACAAGTTTTAAAAGAGTTTAAGACAGTAAAAAATTTTTCTCCTAATGATGTGGCTCTAGCTTTTAATTCAAATAATGAAATTGTAGGGTCTTTGGGTGCAGTAGATATGACAGGTCATGCAGATATTAAATTTAAATTTAATGATGTATTTGAACCCAACTTTAATATTCTTCAAGATTATTTAAGGCTAGCTTCTTGGGTTGCAGACTTAAGACCGGTTTCAAGAAAAAAACTGCAATTTGTAAGAATTTTTACACACATGTATTTTAATAATCATGATATTTTTTATTCTTTAATTTATTGGTGGATTGAGCAGACAAAACATATTTCTAAAAAAGAAAGGCCTGTATTTTTGTATCCTTTTTATGTGGGAGATTTAAAGGCAACAGCGTCAGAATCTCTTTTTGTAAGTAGTTTTAAGGGTGATATTTATTTAATTCAGGAAGAAGGAGAGCTGCCATCTAAACTGTTAAAACCAGTGCTTTTTTCTGAATCATTAGATATGGATTTAACATATTTAATTTAATTAAAATATAGTTTGAGTAAAGTCTTTTAGGCTATTTTAAAAAGAGCCTAGACGATTTGCTTGCAGGTTATCCCACAAAGAGGGAAACTGTTATAAAGTATATTTAAATATTTTTGGTGGGAATGAATGAATAGCAACCATTTTAAAAATGAAAAAATAAAAAGCATTTTAGTTTATTTTTTCTTGTTATACTTAGCATATGTTATTGCTGATATATGTGTACTTAAATTTATTAAACCTAAATTTTTAGTTAAAATGTCAGAAAAAAACAAAAAGGGTTTAAGGGCTAGTACTTTTGAGCCTGAAACAAAAAGTTTTAAAGTTACTGAGTTAGGAGATAGAAGGATTTTTACTGATAAAATAATAGAACGTAATATATTTAATTCAAAAGAAATGCCTAAACCTATTGCAAGCTTTAAAGGTAGAAATAGACCTGAGGATTTTGAGGATGGAGAGCCTGTGCTATCAGCTTTACAACTTACATTAGAAGGGACAGTTGTTCATAGAAATCCATTTAGATCTCTTGCAACCATCACAAATTCAAAAAATACTATGAGTTATACAGTTGGTGATAAGGTAGCAGATTTTGCTGAAATTATAAGCGTGATTCGTAAAAAAGTTATTATCAGAAATTTAAAAACCAAAGGACTTGAATATATTAAAATTTCTAAGGATCAGGTTCCTGTAAAAGCACCCGTAGTTAGAAATAAATTTAGATCTAGTAATGAAAAATCTAGTAATCTAATTAAAAAAGATGGCAATAGGTTTACTGCTAAAAGGGCTGATGTGGATGCTCAGATAGCAAATATTTCATCATTAGCCAGGCAGGCAAAGAGTAGACTTGTTAGGGATCCTGCAACAGGTGAAGTTTTAGGTTATCAAATTTTTGATATTAAACCAGGGTTGTTACAAGGCTTAGGTATTCAAAATGAGGATATTATTATTGAGGTGAATGGAAGGCCAATTACTAACCCACTTCAGGCAACAAGTGCTTTTTCAAAGCTTAAAGATAAAAATGAAATTAGAACTACAATAAATCGTGGTGGTCGAATTATTCAATTAGATTATATAATTGAATAAGGTTTTTGAGAAAAAGGGGATTTATGAATAGAGTAACAACAATATTTACAGTATTTTTTGTGATTACAAGTATATCTTTAAGTACTTCTTATGCTCAAACTAGAGAAACATATAAAGTAAAAGGGGCAAAAGGATATTCAACAGATGAAACTGTAGGGCCTAAATCAAAAGCAGGTGTTAAATTTAGTGATGCATTTCCTGAAGAGATAAATGAAAAAAATTATCCAGATATGATTGATACCTTTGATTACCCGAGTATTGAGATTAAAGATCTTATAAATGTTATTGCTGAATTAACAGGTAAGAGGTTTATTACTTCAGAAAAAATTAGCGGTAAAGTAACAATTAGTTCAAAAGAGCCTATTTCTGTTGCTGAAGCTTATAAGGTTTTTTTATCGGCTTTACAAATAAATGATTTGACAGTTGTTCCTTCAGGAAAATTTTTAAAGATTATTAAAACAAGAGATGCAATTAAACTGTCTATTGAGACTTATACAGGAAACTATTTCCCTGATTCAGATCAAATGATTATTAAGACTGTTAAATTAAAATATATTCCTGTAGCTGAACTAGTTAAATCTTTAAGGTCATTATATTCTAAAGATGGTGATATTAAAGAATATGGACCTACAAACTCTCTTATTATATCTGATTGGGGTTCAAATGTAGAAAAAATTGTTGGAATCATTAGAGAGCTAGATGTACCAGGGTTTGAAGAAAAAATGGAAGTGATCCCTATTAAGTATGCGTTAGCTAAGGATATTGCTAAATTGATTAATAATATTATTAATAAAGGTGAGAAAAGATCAAGCTCAATTCCTAGGTTTAGAAGATCTAGAAGTGGAGATTCTTCAGGAAAAAGTTCAGTTAGTCTGTCATATGTAACTGATGATACAAGAACTAATTCAATTATTGCCTTAGGTAATTCTGAAGGGATCGATAAGGCAAGAGAGCTTGTAAGTATTCTTGATTCTAAGCGTGATGGAGAACAAGAAGGTGGGGTTCATGTTTATTATGTTAAGTATAATGATGCTGAAGAAATGGCAAAAACATTAGGTGGTATTGCTGCTGATTCTAAAAAAGCTCAGGCTGATGGAAATAGCGGTAGAGGTTCTTCAGTAAATTTACCAGCTACAGCACAACCTAAGACGCCAACACAAATTTTTGGAAATGAAGTGGCAGTAAAGGCTGATAAAAATATAAATGCTCTTTTGATAACAGCAAGTGCTCCTGATTATCAAAAAATAAAAGGAATTTTGTCTAAAATAGATATTCCAAGAGATCAAGTTTTTGTTGAAACTATTATTATGGAAATCACGTCTGATAATTACAGAGATGTGGGGATAGATATTGCTAAAATTGATACCGCAGGTGCAACCAGTGAGGCTAACCCTGCATCAAGTTTTGCTGTTCAAGGTGTGTTTGGAAATGAAAGTGGTGGTTTAAAAGACTTTCTAACAAACCCTATTGCTGCTTTAAGTGGTGGTATATTATCTTTTGGTAGCGGAGAGAAAAAGTATTTAAACATAGGTGGTTTAAGAACTACTGTAAATTCTATAACGGGTTTAGTAAAATTAATTCAACGTTATAAAGTTGGAAATATTTTATCTACTCCTACAATTATGGCAATGGACAATGAGGAAGCAGAGTTAGAGGTTGGAAAGGAAGTTGTTGTAGGGGAGCAACAGATTTCAACTGCCGCTGGAGCAACAGTTTCAACTCAAAGAGCAAATGTAAATACGAGTTTAAAAATTACTCCATCCATTAGTCCAGAATCTAATGCTGTTAGACTTAAAATAGATCAGAAAGTTAAGGACGTTGTGCAGCCAGGAGACCCTAATACTGATATCAACACAAAATCTTTAATTACAAATATTACTGTTCCAAATGGTGACACAGCAGTTTTAGGAGGTTTAGTGAGTGAGAAGATTTCAAGTACAGTAAATAAAGTTCCTTTGTTAGGAGACCTCCCAATTCTAGGGTGGTTGTTTAGATCTAAAAAGAAAGATGTTAGGAAATCAAATTTAATGCTTTTTATAACACCTAAAATTATTAGAAACCCTATGCAGAATAAAGAATTGTTAAAAGTAGAAATTAATAGGCGTTTAAATTTTATTAAAAAAAATATGAATGGAGTAGATCCTTTTGGAACTAAAATTGATGAAATTTCTAAAATAAATCCTCTTAATGAGAGTTCTAGTTGGGAGGAGGAAACTCCTAAGGAACTAAAAGAATATCCGGTAATTGAGACAGAATGAATACGACAGGATCTTTAAAAACTTCTCTAGATTCAATTTTACTTAAAAGCACTTCTTTTTCAAAAGAAGAGTTAAGTTCATTATTTTCAACGTCTTTGCCTTCTGGTGAAACCGTGGGAAAGATTTTAAGAGGGAAATCTTTTAAAACTTCTAGTGAAGCGGTAGGAAATCTGTCTAAATTAATTGGTATTGATTTTGTCGAAGAGGTTCCTTTTGGCGAAATTTCTGGAGATTTAGTAAGAAATATACCAATTAATTATGCTAAAACAAATGGAGTTATACCTTATAAGGAAGAAAAAGAAGAACTTTTTGTATTCTCCTCAAATCCTTTAAATTTTAATGTTTTAGATGATTTAAGAGTTCTTTTTAATAAAAAAATAACGCCAATCATGTCAACAAGTGTGATTATTCAAGAGGCTATTAATAAAGTTTATGAAAAAAGTACATCTGGTTTAGATGGTTTTGATGAAGTTAGTGGTGAAGAGTATGACTTAGAGGATCCGGTTATAGATTTATTAGAAGCTGGTGAAGATGATGCTCCAGTCATTAAACTTGTAAACTCTTTGTTATTTAGAGCTGTAAAAGAAAAAGCTTCAGATGTTCATCTAGAACCTTATGAAAGAGATATGGTGGTGAGATTTAGAATTGATGGAATTTTGTTTGATATATTTAAACCACCTAAAAAGTTACAAAATGCAATCACTTCTAGGATTAAAGTTATGGCGAATTTAAATATTGCTGAAAAAAGACTCCCACAGGATGGAAGAATTCCTTTAAAACTTGCAGGTAAAGATATTGATGTACGTTTATCCACTGTGCCAACAGCTTTTGGAGAACGAGTGGTCATGCGTCTTCAAGATAGATCTAATATTATTCTAGATCTTAATCAGTTAGGTTTTTCAGCTGAGTCTTTGGTTCAAATCAATCATATCTTGGAAAAAACCTACGGTATTTTGTTAGTAACAGGTCCTACAGGTAGTGGTAAATCAACTACACTTTATTCTTGTATGTCTAAAATAAACACTATTGACAGAAATATTGTGACTGTTGAAAACCCTGTAGAGCAAAGAATTCATGGAATTGGGCAGATTCAAACTAATGAAAGAATTGGTCTTACTTTTGGAACTGCACTAAGAGCTATTTTAAGGCAAGATCCTAATGTTATTATGATAGGAGAGATTAGAGACCTAGAAACAGCTGAGATTGCAATCAACGCATCTTTAACTGGTCACTTAGTTTTGTCTACTATTCATACCAATGATTCATCAGGCGTATTTCCAAGACTTATTGATATGGGGTGTGAACCTTTTTTGATTGCAACATCTTTACTTGGTGTAATTGCTCAAAGACTTGTTAGAGTTTTGTGCGATCATTGTAAAATTCCTTATGTACCTTCAGCTATTGAGGTGAAGGCCTTAGGTTTAACGGTAGAACAGGTAAAAAATGCTACTATTCACAAGCCTGTTGGGTGTAGTGAGTGCAATCATAAAGGTTATGGGGGGCGAACTTTGATTATGGAACTTTTAGTTTTAGATGATAAAGTACGATCTTTAATTATGCAAAGAATAGATAGTGGAACAATTAAAAAAGTTGCTGAAAAAAATGGAATGAAAACTTTTAGAGATCATGGAGTTTCTAAGGTTCTAAATGGAATCACTTCTATTGAAGAAGTGATTACAAACACACAAGTAGATTAGAGTATATAAATGCCCTTATATAAATATAAAGCTTTAAATAGGCAGGGAAAAAAAGTGAAAGGAGTTATTGATGCTGATAACTCTAAGGCAGCTCGTTTAGAGCTTAAAAAAAAAGGCCTTTATGTAACAGATGTTTATAATAAATCTCAAAGAAATGCAAAAGCAAAAGGCGGTGTAAGTTCTAGAGCAAAAGTTAAAATTGATGAGCTATCTCTTATAACCAGGCAGTTAGCAACACTTCTTAAAGCTAATATTCCTTTAGTAGAAGCTTTGGCAATATCTGCAGACCAATCAGATAATATAGTTTTAAAAGAGGCTTTTTCAGATATTAGAAATCAAGTTAATGAAGGGGGAGCCCTTCATAATGCGTTATTAAAGTACCCTGGAATGTTTAATAAAGTTTATGTTTCAATGTGTGAAGCCGGTGAAATATCAGGAACTCTTGATGTTATTCTTGTTAGGCTTGCTGAGTTTACAGAGAATCAAAGCGAATTAAAAGCTAAGTTAAAATCAGCAATGACTTATCCAATGATTATGCTTTCTTTTATGACTTTGTTAGTAGGTGGATTGTTTGTTTTTATGATTCCTCAGATGAAACAAATTTTTGAAGATAATGAAGATTTAGAACTTCCCGTATTATCAAAAGTAGTTTTTGCAACAAGTGATTTCTTATTAGCATATTGGGTTTTTATTGTAGTAAGTTTTATGTTCTCTATATTTTTATTTCAAATTTGGAAGAAATCCCCTTCAGGAAGTAATGCTTGGGATGCGATTAAGTTAAAACTTCCAGTTTTTGGAAGCTTAATTAGAATGGTGGCTGTTGCAAGGTTTACAAGAACCTTAGCAACACTATTAGATGGTGGCGTTCCTATGCTTAATGCAATGTCTATTGTTAGAAATGTTGTAGATAATGAAGTGTTAGCAGTGGCTTTAGATGAGGCTAGAGATAATATTAGTGAAGGAGAGTCTATTGGAGGTCCTCTTAAAAAATCTGGAGAATTTCCATTAATTGTGGTTCATATGGTAAGTATTGGTGAAAAAACAGGTGAGCTTGAAAGTATGCTGCTACAGGTGAGTGATTCTTACGACTTTCAGGTAAAAAATAAGGTAGATAGTTTTACATCTATTTTAGAACCCGTTATGTTAGTTTTAATGGGGCTTATTGTGGCAGTTATTGTATTTGCAGTAGTGCTGCCAATGCTTGCAATGCAGGGGGCGGCTTAAAGATTTAAAGAGGATAATTTTGTGTTTTTAATATAGAAGGAGAAAAAAATGATAAGAGTAAATAATCAAAAAGGTATGAGCTTAGTTGAGATATTAGTTGTTTTAGCTATTATCGGCGTTATTGGGACAACAATTGCTAGTAATGTTATAGGTAGAAATAAAAAAGCTAAATATGATACTGCAAAAATTCAAATATCTAAAATTGCTAACGCAATTAATGAATTTTATAGTGACTGTGACCAGGTTCCAGAGTCTTTAGATCAGCTTATTGATCAACCAAGTGAAAATGTTTGTGAATTTTGGGGTTTGGGTGGAGCATACGTTAAAAAGCAAGACCTTGTAGACCCATGGAAGCAAGAATTTATATATGAAGTAAAGGGGAGTGATTTTGTTATTACAAGCTATGGTGCTGATAAGTCTCAAGGTGGAGAAGGCTTAGGAAAAGATATTTCAAGTGAGGATCTTTAAAAAATAATTTTTAAGATTAAAACTTTTTATTAAAGTATTATCTATAGATTATATAGTTTTACTAAAAATTGATGGGGTTATATTACTCCATTAATGATTTACAGGTTTAGTATTTTTATTAAGAAGAAAAGTCTTAAACTTAAGTAATTAATTAAATTCATACCTACTAATCTATTTTTTTTATATTTGAGTTAAGATTACGCTGAATAGATATCTTTAAAGTAAGGAGTCTTAACTGCAATAAGGACATGTTTAAGAAGAGGTTTTAAATCCTTTTTTTTCTAGTTCTGTTAAAAGTTGAACCAAGGGAAGGCCTTTAATAGAGGTTTTATCTGTAGTTTGAACTGATGTAAATAAGGAATTTCCGTTTTCTTCAAATTTAAAACTTCCAGCACAATCATAAGGTTTATCTAAAAGAAGGTATTTTGTAATTTCCTTATTTGAGAGTTTTTTAAAGTTTAATTGAGTATTGCATTCAAAAAAAACATCATTACCATTAGTATCATGTAAGTATGTAGCAGTTACTAATAAGGCAGATTTTCCAGATACAGATGAAAGTTGTTTAAAGGAACCATTAAAATCTTTACCCTTTCCTAAAACTGTATTGTTTAAAATCAAGGCTTGATCAGCACCGATAATTATGGAATTAGGATGATCTTTTAAAAGTGATAAGGCTTTGTGTTTTGCTAAAAACATACAAAGTTCATGTGGAGGGCCTTTAAAGTTATCTTTAAGAAGATTTTCATCGCAAAGAGGTTTTGTGGTTAAAAAACTAATATTTAAACTTTTAAGCAAAGCCTTTTTATAGGGGCTTTTACTTGCAAGGATTAAAATTTTCTTCATTTTTATAACCTCATTATCTTTGACTTTTTATATAATGCTTTAGACACTTTGGGTATGCAAAGTTATATACACCAAATTAGTCCTATAGCTGTATCTATTTATGGAAATATTGCCATACGCTGGTATGGATTAGCTTATCTAGCAGGCTTAGTGTTGGGTTTATTACTCATGAGGAAAATGAGTAAAAGAGGGGGTAACCTTTTAGATTTTGAACAACTTTCAGACTTTTTAACATGGATAGCTTTGGGAGTTATGGGTGGAGGAAGACTTGGATATTGCTTATTTTACTCTCCTGATCTTTTAATTGATTTTTCTACAAGCTTTCCTTTTTGGGGAGGGTTAAGAATATGGGAAGGTGGGATGTCTAGCCATGGTGGAGCTCTAGGGGTTCTTATAGCTTCTTATTTTTTTAGTAGAAAACATAAAGTCTTTTGGATGCATACTAGTGACCTTACTGTTTTAGGTGCAAGCCTTGGTTTTTTCTTTGGAAGAATTGCTAACTTTATAAATGGTGAGCTTTATGGAAGAGTTGTTAAAAAACCAATTTCATGGGCTGTAAAGTTCCCTCAAGAGCTAACAGAGTGGGTTTATTATAGCCAAAATAAGTTAATGAATTTAGAACCACTTGCTCAAAAATTTGCAGGAACTATAGGTGTGCCACAGGGATTAACAGTTTATAATTGGGTAGAGCTTGTTTCTAGATATGCTTTAGATTCTAAAGCAAAGAGTATTGTTGAGGGCTTTGTTTTATGGATTCAAAATCAGTGTATAGAAAAAAATCAGTTGGTATTAGAAGCTTTGCAAACAGTTTTACCAGCAAGGTATCCATCACAGCTTATTCAAGCTTTGTGTGAAGGTTTATTAGTCTTTATCATATTAAACGTTATTTGGTTGAAGCCTAGAAAACCTGGTGTTTTAACAGCATGGTTTGGTATTTTGTATGCATTTACAAGAATTATTGGAGAGCAGTTTAGAATGCCAGATGCACAAATAGGTTTTCAGGCTTTCGGATTAACAAGAGGTCAATGGTTAAGTGTAGGGATGTTGATAGCGGGAGTTATACTTTTAATTTACTCTTTAAGACGTGATGTTGAAAAAATAAAAGGCTGGTCGTAAACCTAGATAAAACTATCTTAGATTAAATTTGAATCACTATGTTTTTAAAAGAAAGTACTTCTTAATAACGTTTTAGATATTAGATAAAATGGGGGAATAGGGTGCTTAAGATTAATGATATGCTATGACCCTTTGTTCTCTTTAGTAGCTTGAGTTCAGACTTTTTAAATCTGGTTTAATACTCTATTTTCATGGGCTTAAACACGTATTGCTGGTTTAAAAGGACGTAGACAATATGGCAGTTAATGCTGATAAAAGATTCACTATGAAGTTTTTTAGGACTTTGATGTTAAGAGTGTTCAATATGAAACTCTTTCTTTAAAATTCCTAAAACAGTTTTAACAATATATCTTTTTCTCAGTAAAAGTTTATCAAAAAGTGGTACAAACTTATTCTTCATATTTGATTTTAAATTAGTAATTAACTTAAACACTTTTAGCCATAAGTTTTTTTAAAGAGGTTCTTTTAAGATATACCCCTTATCTCCAAAAAGCTTTCCAAATAAACCATCTGTAAGGTTCTCTAAAGGTTTGATGGCGACTGATTCTTTTGTTGTTACAAACACTAATAGGGCTTGAGTCTAGAATAGATATTCCTGTAATTTGATTCCATGAGTGAGTTTAGGAAAATAAAGAGTTAAGGTGCTCAATATTTTTTAAGTTCCACAAACCTATTATAGGACAAGAGTTTTGGGAAATAAGGTTTTAGAAATTTTTAAACATAGCCTATATAAAAAGCTTTAAAATTTCTAAAACCAGAAAACTGGAACAACAAACAGATTGTGATAACTTTAGATTCAGATAACGCAGGGGGAAAACCCTTTCTTCCTTTTTCTGGGTGTGAGTTTGCGCTGTTCGTAATTTAGTCCTAAAATAAAGTCGTCAACAAGAGTAAAAACCTCTATAATTTGGTTCTCTTTGAACTCTTGTTAATGGCGACTTAACTACACATGTTACTAATATGAGCCATATGTATTGAGTAATGCAGCTTTAGTAACCCCCTAACATCTCTGGTTGGAATACTTTTAAAGTTATTAATATGGATGGTGTGCTTTTATAAAACATGCCGATAAGGAGGATTATGTTACTACGTCTATTTACGTCTATTTTAAAATTATATTTAAGTTTAAAAGTATTTAATTATAAAAGTTTAGACTTTATTTTTTTAAAATTATTATTTTCAATAAAATTTTTATCATTAAAAATAAGGACTGCTTTAGAATTTACTTTAAAAATATTTAATATTTAGCGCTCTTTTTTTAAAGCTTAGATTTAAATATCTTTATTTATCATAGCTGTTATTTTAACCAACATCTAAGTTTAAAAGTTATTAAGATACAGCATATGTATTATATAAAATTAAATAAATATTTAAAGCGATATTCTTTAAGGTTTTTTTTTAATATTTATTTGTATAGAGCTATTATTTAAATAAGAAAATCTTGTTAATTAAACGTAACTATTTTGCAACATTTTTATGTCACAAAGAAATTTACACTTAAGCACCATAGTTAAAATCAGCAGGTCAAATCAAAAATAATGTGGTTTTAAGCAGAAATAGTAACATAATCCTCCTTATCGGCATATTTTGTAAAAGCACAGATTTTAAATGAAAATAAAAATGTAGAATTAGAGCTAAAAAACTATTTAATTTCCTCTAATTGTTAAGCTTTTCATCCGAAATATACAATATGTATAGAGTATATGACTTATTAAAAAATTTCATAGAAATAGGTGTGAAAGCTCTAACTTTCTTCACAATTTTACTATTAACTCCCCATTCTCTAGCCACCCCAAGTTCTTTTGTTTTTCAAGGTCAAATTGTAAAACCCAATGGAGACGCTTTAGAAGAAAATAATGTCAGCTTTCTTGTTCAAGTTTTATCCTCCATGGATCATTGTCTTCTTTACGAAGAAAGTTTTAATCTTAATATGATAGGATCAAAGGGAGTTTTTAACTTAAACGTTGGGTCTGGAATAAACACAGGAAATGGAGGCTTAACAAATTTATCTAAAGCTTTAGACAATTCTTTTTTAAACAATAAAAGTCTTAGTTGTGCCTTTGGGTCTTCATACACTCCAACCTTAAACGATACAAGAAGGCTTAGAGTAACTTTTGATCATGGCAGCGGCCCTCTTACTTTAACAAATGATCATATAATTCACAGTGTGCCCTATGCTCAGTATGCCGGCAAACTTGGTGGAAAAGCTGTTAATGATTTTATTCAAGTAAGTCGTGGTGTTACTCAAAGCAATTTAGAGACCGTGTTTGATAATGATGCCAATCAAAGGGAGCTTATGGCTTTAATTAATGGCAGCTCTAATCAATACTCCCCATTAAGCATCAGTGGAGCTAGCTCTTTACCGAGTTTTTCAAGCTCTCATCCACCACCTAATTCTCAGGCAGGAGATATTTGGTATAACTCTACAAATAATCAAATCATGTACTACAATGGATCAGCAGCCACTGTTGTTGGTAAAGGTAGTGGAACTGTAACCAGTATTACAGCAGGAAGTGGCTTAAGTGGTGGAACCATTACAAACAGTGGTACAATTTTAATTGCACCAGGGGGTGTTTTAAACAGTCATCTTGCAAGTGGTATTCATGCAAATAAAATCACAAGTGGAATTCTACCAAGCTCAGTGGTTCCCACAGGAACTGACAATACAAAACTTCCTCTTACAGGAGGGGTTTTATTAGGTGACCTTAACTTTAATAATAATCAGATTCTAAACACAAGTCATATTATGCAAAACCCAGGAAGTACCATGACCTTAGGTTCTTATACGAATTTAGAAGAAGTTAGTCTTTTAGGGTCTATGAACATGAGCAATGCTGGGGCTACTTGGTACAATAGTGACTCTGGAGCGCTTAAGTATTGGAATGGTGTTAGCTTAGAAGTTTTAAGCACCTTAAGTAGTGCATCAAGTGTTTTAGTCAATGCTCCTTTAACTTCTTCAGGTGGTAGCAACCCAACAATAAGCATCAACCTTGGTAGGGGTTTATACAACAACAGTGGAAACATAGATTTAGATTTAGATTCTTCTGGGGGTTTAGAGTTTAATATAAATAAATTAAAAGTAAAAGTAGGAAGTGGTTTAAAAATTACGCCAAGGGGTTTAGAAGCAGATATAGGAAGTGGTTTAGGACAGCTCATGCAAGTGGACACTCTTCCTGTGTGTACTAGTGGGGAAAAGATTCAACGAAACCCTGGTGCTATAATAAGCTATTCTTGCGTGGCTGATATTGATACGGACACAGACACAAGTCTTTTAGGAAGCCAGGCTCAAGGGGATCTTACAGGAACCTACCCAAACCCTAGTCTTACACCAACGGGTGTAACCCAAGGGGCGTACCCAAAAGTTAGAGTTGATGTTAAAGGAAGAGTGGTTGAGGGTTTAAGTTTATTAAAATCTGATATACCAGATTTAAATGGAGAAAAGATCACTTCAGGAATCATTAGCACAGCTAGATTAGATGTTGGCACAGGGAGCAATCAGCTTATTAAGCTTGATAGCTCTTTAAGACTGCCTGCTGTTGATGGAAGTCGGCTTATAAACTTACCAAGTAGTGCTGATAATATGGGAGATGGTATAGCTCGATTAAATATAAATCTTAACCAAAATTATTTAAGTGGAGACGGTGATAATGAGGGAATTATTATTGATGCTAGTGGAAGGGTTGGGGTTGGTAAGGCTAGTCCTGAGGCTTTATTAGACGTTGCTGGAACAGCAAGAATAACACAAATTTGTGATGAAAGAGGAGCAAATTGTAAGGATGTGTCTGAAGGTTGGAGTTTAGCAAGTCTGGCGGCAAACACGGTGACCTACACTCCATTTGGAAACATTCAGGCTACAGATGTAGAAGGTGCACTTAATGAACTTGAATCTAGAAAAGCTCCAATAACTAGAACTATTAGAACGGCTTTAAACAGTGGATTAAGTGGAGGCGGAGATTTATCAACTGATAGAAGTTTAAGTGTAGACATTAACAAAACTACAGAAAAAACTACGGCTGATTCTTTAGACAGTGTTTTAATGTATGATGTTTCTCAAAGTGGTCTTAAAAAAATAACACATTCAAACTTTTTAAACGGTTATTTAAAAGCTTCTTTAGGCACAAGTCGAGGCAACGCAATGGATGCTGGTGGGGTGCCTAGTTGTGAAGCCAATGAAAAACTTCAAATGAGTGAAGGTCCTATTTATTTATGGTCATGTGTGACAGACACAAGTCTTTTAGGAAGCCAGGCTCAAGGGGATCTTACAGGAACCTACCCAAACCCTAGTCTTACACCAACGGGTGTAACCCAAGGGGCGTACCCAAAAGTTAGAGTTGATGTTAAAGGAAGAGTGGTTGAGGGTTTAAGTTTATTAAAATCTGATATACCAGATTTAAATGGAGAAAAGATCACTTCAGGAACCATTAGCACAGCTAGATTAGATGTTGGCACAGGGAGCAATCAGCTTATTAAGCTTGATAGCTCTTTAAGACTGCCTGCTGTTGATGGAAGTCGGCTTATAAACTTACCAAGCAGTGCTGATAATATGGGAG
The DNA here is from genome assembly GCA_965205945.1 of Bdellovibrionales bacterium. Classification (GTDB taxonomy): domain Bacteria; phylum Bdellovibrionota; class Bdellovibrionia; order Bdellovibrionales; family UBA1609; genus JALZUR01. The sequence goes on from CBDBIB010000002.1 coordinate 179,520, forward strand.
ATAGTATAGCTCGATTAAATATAAGTCTTAATCAAAATTATTTAAGTGGAGACGGTGATAATGAGGGAATTATTATTGATGCTAGTGGAAGGGTTGGGGTTGGTAAGGCTAGTCCTGAGGCTTTATTAGACGTTGCTGGAACAGCAAGAATAACACAAATTTGTGATGAAAGAGGAGCAAATTGTAAGAATGTGTCTGAAGGTTGGAGTTTAGCAAGTCTGGCGGCAAACACAGTGACCTACACTCCATTTGGAAACATTCAGGCTACAGATGTAGAAGGTGCACTTAATGAACTTGAATCTAGAAAAGCTCCAATAACTAGAACTATTACAACGGCTTTAAACAGTGGATTAAGTGGAGGTGGAGATTTATCGACTGATAGAAGTTTAAGTGTAGACATTAACAAAACTACAGAAAAAACTACGGCTGATTCTTTAGACAGTGTTTTAATATATGATGTTTCTCAAAGTGGTCTTAAAAAAATAACACATTCAAACTTTTTAAACGGTTATTTAAAAGCCTCTTTAGGAAAAAGTCGAGGCAACGCAATGGATGCTGGTGGAGTGCCTAGTTGTGAAAGCAATGAAAAACTTCAAATGAGTGAAGGTCCTATTTATTCCTGGTCATGTGAAGTTGATCAAAACACAAGTCTTTTAGGAAGCCAGGCTCAAGGGGATCTTACAGGAACCTACCCAAACCCTAGTCTTACACCAACGGGTGTAACCCCAGGGACGTACCCAAAAGTTAGAGTTGATGTTAAAGGAAGAGTGGTTGAGGGTTTAAGTTTATTAAAATCTGATATACCAGATTTAAATGGAGAAAAGATCACTTCAGGAACCATTAGCACAGCTAGATTAGATGTTGGCACAGGGAGTAATCAGCTTGTTAAGCTTGATAGCTCTTTAAGACTGCCTGCTGTTGATGGAAGTCGGCTTATAAACTTACCAAGCAGTGCTGATAATATGGGAGATAGTATAGCTCGATTAAATATAAATCTTAACCAAAATTATTTAAGTGGAGACGGTGATAATGAGGGAATTATTATTGATGCTAGTGGAAGGGTTGGAGTTGGTAAGGCTAGTCCTGAGGCTTTATTAGACGTTGCTGGAACAGCAAGAATAACACAAATTTGTGATGAAAGAGGAGCAAATTGTAAGGATGTGTCTGAAGGTTGGAGTTTAGCAAGTCTAGCGGCAAACACGGTGACCTACACTCCATTTGGAAACATTCAGGCTACAGATGTAGAAGGTGCACTTAATGAACTTGAATCTAGAAAAGCTCCAATAACTAGAACTATTAGAACGGCTTTAAACAGTGGATTAAGTGGAGGTGGAGATTTATCAACTAATAGAAGTTTAAGTGTAGACATTAACGGAACTACAGAAAAAACTACGGCTGATTCTTTAGACAGTGTTTTAATGTATGATGTTTCTCAAAGTGGTCTTAAAAAAATAACACATTCAAACTTTTTAAACGGTTATTTAAAAGCCTCTTTAGGAAAAAATGCAGGCAACGCAATGGATGCTGGTGGGGTGCCTAGTTGTGAAAGCAATGAAAAACTTCAAATGAGTAATGGCCCTATTTATTTATGGTCATGTGTGACAGACACAAGTCTTTTAGGAAGCCAGGCTCAAGGGGATCTTACAGGAACCTACCCGAACCCTAGTCTTATACCAACGGGTGTAACCCAAGGGACGTACCCAAAAGTTAGAGTTGATGTTAAAGGAAGAGTGGTTGAGGGTTTAAGTTTATTAAAATCTGATATACCAGATTTAAATGGAGAAAAGATCACTTCAGGAACCATTAGCACAGCTAGATTAGATGTTGGCACAGGGAGCAATCAGCTTATTAAGCTTGATAGCTCTTTAAGACTGCCTGCTGTTGATGGAAGTCGGCTTATAAACTTACCAAGCAGTGCTGATAATATGGGAGATGGCAGGGCTCGATTAAATATAAATCTTAACCAAAATTATTTAAGTGGAGACGGCGATGATGAAGGAATCACTATTAACAATAATGGTGATGTTTCTGTCTCTGGAAGCATTTCTACTCCAGGATCTATTAGTACATCTACTGTTACATTTTTAAAAAAAGTTGGAACAGTTACAACCCCTTGTGACAGTTTAACTGAGGGTACTTTAAGGTATAATTCTTTAGGAAAAAAACTGGAGTTTTGCGATGGGGTAGTGTGGAAAACTTTTTTAAGTAACAATGATCCAACAATTTCTATTACAAACTCTTTAAGTGGATCTTACATTAATTCTATTAATGAGGGAGGTTTTAGGGTTTTAGGAACATGTTCTGAAAATGGTGAGCTTATCACATTCTCACATGGTACAAGCTTTATTACTTGTTCTAATAAAAGCTTTAGTGGTGATATTGATTTTTCAAGCCTAAGTGATGGTCCACTTTCACTAACTGCTAGTATCACAAACATTGCTGGAAATTCTAAAACTTCAGGTGTTTTAAATCTAATAAAAGATACTAAACCCCCTATTGTCAGTATTGGAAGCCATATAATAAGCAGTTCAAATTCTATAGACTTTCCCATAACTGTAAGCCAAGACTTTAGTAGTATAAACCTAGAAAAGAGCAATGTCAGCCTTACTGGAGCTACTACAGGTTGCACAGTTTTAGTAACAAATGGAACAACTATTAATCCAAGTATTAGGATTTCAGACTGCAGTGATGAAACCGGAAATATTCAAATTACAATCGCCTCTGGTGTTGCACAAGATGCAGCCGGAAACCTGTCTGATGTAGTTAGTTTAAGCACTGAAATACAAAATTTAGGAACCCCTTTTACAGCTAAATTTAGAATTTATGGTAGTGATTTGAATTTAAATCTTAGGTTAAATTCTTCTTATACATATAACTTTATGGTTAATTGGGGGGATGGAACCTCGGGAGTTGTTACTTCATCAAGTGATTTAGATAAAAATCATACTTATTCATCTTCAGGGACTTATATAGTTAAAATCACTGGGCGCTGCCCATATCTTAACTTTCGTGATAGCGAGCAAATAATTGAGGTTACAGAATTAGGAGACACAGGGTGGGAAAGTTTTAGTTATATGTTTTATAAAGCAGATAACTTAACTCTTGTTAATGGTGGCTCAACTAGACATGTTACTAGTATGAACTCTATGTTTTCTTATGCAGCTTTAGCTAACCCTGACACCTCTAACTGGGACACTTCTAAGGTTACTAGTATGGGCTATATGTTTTCTTATGCAGCTTTAGCTAACCCTGACACCTCTAACTGGGACACTTCTAAGGTTACTAATATGAGCTGGATGTTTTATGATGCAGCTTTAGCTAACCCTGACACCTCTGACTGGGACACTTCTAAGGTTACTGATATGGGCTTGATGTTTTATGATGCAGCTTTAGCTAACCCTGACACCTCTAACTGGGACACTTCTAAGGTTACTGCTATGAACTCTATGTTTTATAATGCAGATTTAGCTAACCCTGACACCTCTGACTGGGACACTTCTAAGGTTACTGATATGGGCTTTATGTTTTCTTATGCAGCTTTAGCTAACCCTGACACCTCTAACTGGGACACTTCTAAGGTTACTAATATGGGCTTGATGTTTTATAATGCAGATTTAGCTAACCCTGACACCTCTGACTGGGACACTTCTAAGGTTACTAATATGTATCAGATGTTTTATAATGCAGCTTTAGCTAACCCTGACACCTCTAACTGGGACACTTCTAAGGTTACTAATATGGGCTTGATGTTTTATAATGCAGATTTAGCTAACCCTGACACCTCTGACTGGGACACTTCTAAGGTTACTCGTATGGGCTATATGTTTTATAATGCAGATTTAGCTAACCCTGACACCTCTGACTGGGACACTTCTAAGGTTACTGATATGGAGAGTATGTTTAATAATGCAGCTTCTTTTGATCAAGACATCAGTTCATGGAATGTTTCTAACGTTGTCTATTGCGAGAGTTTTTCAAGCCGAACTTTAACTTCTTGGACTCGTGCTGAAAAACCTAATTTTACACGTTGTAGCCCTGGTTATTAATTTATTTTTTTTTGATGAATAGAAGAGCTTACTTTAAGAGATCTGCTTTATGTAAGACAGTACCCTTTTTTAACAAGCTCACTAAAGGTTTTATGGCAATTAATTTTATTATTATAAATAACAATGAGGCTAAGAGTCTCTACAACGAATATTTCAATGCAAAGATTTGATTGTATAAGCGGATGTAGAAAAACAAAAAAATGAGGTGTTTAAAGATTTCCTAATTTCTACAAATCTGTTGTAAGATAACCCGAAGAAGATCACCTATTTGATAAACTGTTACTGAGGAATAAGATATATTGTTAAGACTGTTTTGTCAGTATTAACAGTATATTGTCTGTGCCCTTTTAAACCATCAATCCATATTCAAAAACCCACAAAAATAGAATGTTACAGCAGATTTAAAAAGTTCGAATTCGGGTTAGTAATGTTAATTGAATGAAATAATCCTTAAAAAGAATTTTCTAAAAGTCTTTATTATTTTTTTTAATTCTAATTTAGGAGTTTTTTTATAAGGTTAGTATAAAATATTTTATTCAAAAGGAGCTTTTATAATGCCTTTTGCAAGTTCAATAGTCTTAAATTTATTATTTTTAATTTTAAAAACTCCAAGATTTGTAATTACTTTTGAGACGCAGCCAACACCTGTTAAGGGTAGAGTACATTTTTTTAAAAGTTTTGAGTTTCCTTTTTTATCTGTGTGTTGCATGACTACGATTACTTTTTTTGAAGAAGCAACTAGGTCCATGGCTCCTCCCATGCCTTTAACCATTTTTCCAGGAATCATCCAGTTAGCGATGTCGCCATTTTCTGCAACTTGCATAGCACCTAAAATAGTTAAGTCTACATGCTGACCTCTAATCATTGCAAAGCTTTCTGCTGAATCAAAAAATGAAGCTCCAGGAACAGCTGTTACTGTTTGTTTTCCTGCATTGATAAGATCGGCTTGGACATCTTCATCTTTTGGGAAAGGTCCCATTCCTAGCAAACCATTTTCACTTTGCAAAAGAACAGATTTTGTCTGAGGAATAAAGTTTGAGACTAGAGTAGGAATACCAATTCCTAGGTTTACTGTAAACCCATCTTTAATCTCTTGAGCAGCTTTCATTGCCATTTGATCTCTTGTCCATCCTTGAGTCATGGTTCACTCCTTACAGTTCTTTGCTCTATGCGTTTTTCAAATTTTTCACCTTTAATAACTCTTTGAACGTAGATTCCTGGAACATGCACTTGATCAGGATTTATTAAACCAATAGGTACAATTTCTTCAACCTCTGCAACAGTTATCGTTCCAGCTTTTGCCATAATAGGGTTAAAGTTAGCAGCAGTTTTATTAAAAATTAAGTTTCCATAGGCATCAGCTTTTTGAGCTTTTATGAAAGCAAAATCAGCATGAAGAGCTTTTTCTAAAATGTAAGTTCGTCCATTAAAGATTTTATGTTCTTTGTCTTCAGCTACTTTTGTTCCAACACCGGTTGCCGTGTAAAACCCTGGAATTCCAGCTCCACCAGCTCTTATTTTTTCAGCTAAAGTTCCTTGTGGAGTAAGTTCTACGTCTAAAACTCCAGATAAAAATTGTTCTGCAAAAAGTTTATTTTCTCCAACATAACTTGAGATCATTTTTTTTATTTGTTTTGTTTCTAGTAAAAGCCCCAAACCAAAACCGTCAATACCAGCGTTATTTGATATGCAAGTTAGGCCGGTGACGCCAGATTGTTTAAGTGCAGCTATGGCATTTTCTGGAATGCCACAAAGACCAAATCCTCCAACCATTAAAGTCATATTATTTTTTACACCTTTAATAGCTTCATTAATTGAATTTACAACCTTATTCATGCTTTCTCCTATATTCTTTCAACTAACACAGCCACAGCTTCTCCACCACCAATGCAAATACTGGCTATTCCAAATTGTTTATTTTGAGTGTGTAATGCGTTTATAAGAGTTGTAAAAATTCTTGCACCACTTGCTCCAATAGGGTGGCCAAGGGACACAGCTCCACCATGTACATTTACTTTTTCATTTGGTATAGCTAATTCTTTTTGAGCAGCCATTGTTACTACAGCAAAAGCTTCATTTATCTCAAAAAGGTCTATATCAGAAACTGTTTTATTAGTTTTTTCTAAAAGACTTTTTATTGCAAAAATAGGTGCTGTTGTAAACCACTTAGGGTCTTGTGCAAAAGTTGTATAGTTAATAATTTTAGCCAAAGGTTTTACTAAAGTTTCAGATGAAAGGTTACTGTTTGCTAAAACTAATGCACAGGCGCCATCATTAATCTTACTTGCGTTTGCAGCAGTGATTGTGCCTCCTTTTTCAAAGGCAGGCTTTAAGCCTAATATTTTATCAAATCGAGCTTTTCTAGGCTCGTCATCTATTGCTATAAATGTTGATCTTTTATGATCTTTTATTTCAACTGGAATAAGCTCATTTTCAAAAAAACCTTTTTCTTGGGCCATTTGTGATTTTTTATAGCTTTTTATTGCAAATTGATCCTGTTCTTCACGGGTAAATGAGTACTCCTTAACACAGAGCTCAGCAGCATTGCCCATATGCCAATTATTATTAGGATCCCAAAGGCCATCTTTAAGCATAGTGTCTTCAATTTTAATATGACCCATGCGGTATCCTGTTCTTGAATTTGGTAAAATATGGGGAGTTAAAGACATGTTCTCCATTCCCCCAACAATTACAGCTTTAGTATGCCCAAGTCGTATAGAATCAGCCCCTAACATCAGGGCTTTTAAACCTGAACCACAAACTTTATTAATAGTCATTGATGTAATGCTTTTGGGAAGATCTGCCGCAATAATAGCTTGTCTTGCAGGGGCCTGGCCTAAACCAGCTGTAAGAACGTTACCCATTATACATTCTCCAATAAGAGAAGGGTTAAAACCACTTTTTAAAACAGCTTCTTTAATGGCTATAGCTCCAAGCTGTGTAGCTGGTAGAGTAGAAAGAGAGCCACCAAAGGCTCCAATAGGTGTTCTTTTTGCTGAAAAAACAAGTATATCTAACATATTTAGCTCCTGTAGTAAATTTTTTTAAGATGGTTCATGCTTGCGACCAAGAAAGAATCCTGTCATATTGATGGATATATTTAAAGTTAAAACGTATTAAATTTAATAAAATCTATAATTTAATAATTTAGAGGGCAGATGGCTACTAAAAAGAAAATAAAAAAGAAAAAAACTATTGTAAAGAAGAAAGTAGCTAGAAAGAAAGCTGGAGTAAAAGCAGTAATTAAGAAGAAAACAACAAAAAAAGCTAGTTTAAAAAAGAAGGCGACAAAAAAAAAGGTTGTTAGAAAAAAGGCTACTGCAAAAAAGAAAGTTGCTAGAAAAACCTTTGTGAAAAAAAAGGCTACTGCAAAAAAGAAAGTTGCTAGAAAAACCTTTGTGAAAAAAAAGGCTACTGCAAAAAAGAAAGTTGCTAGAAAAACCTTTGTGAAAAAAAAGGCTGCTGCAAAAAAGAAAGTTGCTAAAAAAGCTGTTCCTAAGAAAAAAAAAATAATTAAAAAAGTAGTACCAAAAAAAGTTAAAAGTAGGAAAAAGGTTGTAACTAAGAAAGTTATTACAAAGAAAAAAGTAACTAAAATAGTTAAAGAGCCTAAAAGTACTTTGGCTAAATCAGACTTTAAGTTAGTAAAAAAGGCCGGTTTAAAGGTTGATGAAGCTTTAAGATCTAAAATTTTAAAAAAAGTTGGAAAAATTGTTAAGTCTTTTAAAACTTTAGAAGAAGCAAAGGCTATAACACAAGAAAAAATTACAGAGGCCTTGGCTAATATAGCAAGTGCTAAAAGTACAGGAACAGTGTCTATTACAGATGCAGAGGGTCGTATTTTATGTAGATCTGTTAATTGCGATCAAGTTTCAGTAGTTGAAGGGTATTGTCGATACCATTACTTATTGTATTGGAAGAAAATTCAGCTTAGAAGAAAAATTCTTTCAGAAGGGAAATTAGAAAAATACGTTCAAGAGCTTACAGCAAGATACCCAGATAAATACTTAGATATTTTATTAAAAGATTTAGCTTCAGAGAAAAGCTTTCAACAGACTTGTCATGAATTAGGTATTGGTGGTAGTGAGAATGAAATGGATCCTGATGATGAGAATAATGACAATGATCCTGATTTTTAGGAATGTTTAAATTAAAAATTATTTTAATTATAGAATATAATATATTTTATTTAAATGGCCTTGCTTGAGTACAAGTTTGTTAATTCTAAGTATTTTTAAAAAAGTGTTTATTTAAAAGTAAATTTAGAGTTTTGAAGAGTTTTAACAATTTTTTGAATTTCATCTGAATCTGAGGTATCTCCAATAATAAGTGTTTCTTTAGGTGGAGGTGTTTTGCTCTCATTTAAAAGTATATTAGCTTGAAGCTCTAGTTTTGTGTTTGTAGCATCAAATTTATAAAAAATATCAGATTTTTCATTTATTAGATTCCAATAGTAGGAGAAATGTTCAAGGTTATTATTTTTAAAATAATCAGTAAAAAGCTTTTTGGTGCTAAAAACTAGGTTTTCTAAAGAGTTTATAACATTAGTTTTAGAGCTTGTGGTTTTAACTGAGGTGTCAAAATTTGTTTGTACTATGCTGTTGTTTTTAACGTAGCCTATGCGAAGTATGATTTCTCCCTGATAAATACGCCCGAAGGTAAAAAATGAACCTTCATTTGCGGGTTTTTTAAAGTCTTTTTTAAAACTGTCTTTAATGGCTTTAAGCAGCTCTATGGGTAAGAGAGTATAGGCTGTGTTTCTTTTATTTCTTGGAGTGATTAGAGCCTCCTTAACGCTACGCGCTAATAAGAAGTTTTTTATAGAAACATTTTTAGGGATCTTGGATAAAGAGTCAAGACATTGACCCTGTAAACCCTTAGATTTAATATCATTATGGAGGCTTTTTGGTGAGTAGAGAAATCATTAGATACAAGTCTATTGGTGAGCCACTAATCCCAAGTGTTCTAAGGGGTTTAGAAAAAGATCTAGAACCACAAGGTCTTTTTGTGTCTACTTATGGTTGTCAGATGAACACTAATGATAGTGAGCGTATAATTTTTCTTTTAGAGTTGATGAATTATACTCAAGTTTTAACTCCTGGGCAGGCAAGTTTAATTATTATAAACTCGTGTTCAGTAAGAGAAAAACCTGTTCATAAGGTTCAGTCTGAAGTCGGTAGATATAGGAAATTAAAAGATAAAAATCCTAATTTAAAAATTGGAGTTGTTGGTTGTGTGGCTCAACAAGAAAAAGATAAACTTTTAAAAACCCTACCCCTTTTAGACTTTGTCCTAGGGCCAGACAATATAGATTCTCTTCCTAAAATCATATCAGATATGAATAAGGCAGGAGATAACTACAGTAGAATAAATGCAGCTAAATTTAAGCATCAAGAACCTTATCACGTTCAAACTTTAGTAAGAAACACTGGAGTGTCAACTTTTGTGAACATAACTAAAGGTTGTGATAACTTTTGTACTTTTTGTGTAGTTCCTTATACAAGGGGACGTGAACGTAGTAGGCCTTATGCTCATTTAGTTGATGATATAAATAATCTTGTTAAAAAAGGTGTTAAAGAAGTTACTTTACTTGGTCAGAATGTAAATTCATATGAGTGTGAGACTGGAGTGAATTTTGCAAATCTTTTAAAGGGCTTGTCAAAGGACACAGGTGTTCAGCGTATTAGGTATACAACAAGTCATCCTAAAGATTTTTCAGATGAACTTATTCAAGTTTTAAAAAAATACAAAGATAAAATTCCTGAATATATTCATTTACCCGTACAATCAGGAAGTTCTACAGTTTTAAAAAATATGAATAGAGGCTATACAAGAGAACACTATTTAAATATTGTTAAACAGATTAAAAAGCAAATTCCTCAGGTTTCTTTGTCTACAGATATTATTATAGGTTTTCCGGGAGAAACTGAGGCGCAGTTTAAAGAAACCCTCTCGTTATTAGAAGAGGTTGGATTTGAGGTAGTTTATGCTTTTAAATATAGTCGACGACCTTTTACTAAAGCAGCAAAGTTTCATAGTCAAATTCCTGAAAATATTCAAAAAGAAAGACTTAAAAGGCTATTTACCCTTCAAAGCTTTATAGCCGAGAAGGTTTTTAAAAGATATTTAAATCAAACATGTAGTGTGCTAGTAGAAGGTAAGGATTTAGGAACTGGTTTTTACAAAGGCAGAAATCCACAGAATAAAATGGTTTATTTTAAATCCTTGCAAAACTGCTTAGATGTTGATCTAACAGGGAAAACGGTTTTTGTTAAAATCACAAAAATTATGAGATCTACTCTTAGAGGTGAAATAGTATCTGGGGAAATGAATTGATGATTGAACAGGTAAAAATTATACCTCAAACTTTTGCTCTTGATGAAAAAACTCAACAAGGGTTGGTTGTATTTGAAACTATTCAAGAAAAAACTAAGTTTTCTGTTTATTTAAATGAAAGTATTGAGGTGGGTTTGTTTTTAAAAGAGGCTTTTAAAAGGCAAGAATCTGGTTTTGCTCTTTCTAAAAAAATTTTTGAATCTTTAGGGTACAGGCTAGATAAAGGGGTTATAAATGAGCTTGATGGAGAGCAGGAAAAAATTATTATTGTTTTAAAAGGCGTTGATAAGCTTTTAAAAAAAGTTCAAGTGAGTATGTTAGAGTTATTGGGGATGTGGACGCTAGAAAACTTTCCTATGTTTGCAAGCACAAAGTTTATTGAAAATTGTAGAGATATTAAAGTTAAACTTAAAGAAACATCAAAACCTTTGAAAAAAGATTTATATAAAAGATATGGTCAAAAATATTTGATGTAGAAAAGGGAGTTTAAGCTTGTTGCATTTAACAAAAAAGCCAGAAGTTAAAAAATCTTGCTTTATCGCGCCTTCAGCGCATCTTTGTGGCGCTGTAACTTTAGGGGAAAATTCCTCAGTTTGGTTTCAATGTGTTTTAAGAGCGGACGTGATGCCAATTACAGTAGGTGACAATACTAATATTCAGGATGGATCAATTGTTCACGGGAGTCTTAATAAGGCTCAAACAATCATTGGAAGTGGTGTGACTATTGGACATAAAGTAATACTGCATGGTTGTAAAATTGAAAATGATTGTATTATCGGTATGGGAGCTATAATTATGGATAATGCTGTTATTTCTAAAAATTGTATTGTTGGTGCTGGAGCTTTAGTTACTGAAAATTCCACATTTGAAGAAAAAATGCTTATTCTTGGCTCACCAGCTAAACAAGTTAGAAAACTTAAAGAGAGTGAGCTTTCTTGGATTGAATCTAATGCTAGACACTATATACGTTATTCAAGATCGTATATGACAGGAACTGACCTAGAAGCTTACGAGGAAAAAAATGAAAGTTAAAAAAGGGCTAACATTTGATGATATACTTTTAGTGCCACAGTACTCCGATACTATTCCAGTATCTATTAACCCTTCTACTCATTTTGCAAGAGATGTTTATTTAAACATTCCATTAATTTCAGCGGCCATGGATACAGTAACTGAAAGTAGAGTTGCTCAAGTTATGGCTCAAATGGGAGGACTGGGAATTATTCATAAAAATCTTTCCATTGAGTCTCAGGCTTTTGAAGTTGAACGGGTGAAGAAATATGAAAGTGGTATGATTCAAGAGCCCATAACTCTTGCTCCAGATGTGCTTGTAAGCGATGCACTTATGGTTATGAAAAAGTATTCAATTAGTGGAGTTCCTATAACAGTAAATAGAAAACTTGTAGGAATTTTAACAAACAGGGATTTAAGATTTGAAACAAATATAGAACAGCCTATTTCTCAAATAATGACTAAAGAAAATGTAGTAACAGCAAAAGAGGGGACAACTTTAGAGGAGGCAAAAAAAGTTTTACAAAAACATAGAATTGAAAAGCTTCCTGTTGTTGATGATGCTGGCAATTTATGCGGTCTTATTACTATTAAAGATATTGAAAAATCTATTACATATCCAAACGCAACAAAAGACTCTTATGGGAGATTATTGGTAGGAGCAGCCTTAGATGTTAGTCATGGTGGTATTAAAAGAGCAGAAGCCTTAATTGCGTCAGGTTGTGATGTTATAGTTATAGATACAGCTCATGGACATTCTAAAAATGTTTTAAATTCTGTAAAAGAAATAAGATTAAAATTTAAGGATTTAATAATAGTTGCTGGAAATGTTGTGACTCCTGAAGCCACAGAGGCTTTAATTCATGCAGGTGCTGATGTGGTTAAAGTTGGTGTAGGTTCAGGAAGTATATGCACAACAAGAGTTATTTCTGGCGTGGGGCTTCCTCAGGTATCAGCTGTTTATGAATGTGCAAAGGCTGCAAAAAAGTTAGGAAAAACTATTATTTCAGATGGTGGATCAAAATTTTCAGGAGATGTTGTAAAGGCTTTAGCTGTGGGCGCAAATACTGTAATGCTTGGTAGTATGCTTGCTGGTTGTGATGAAAGTCCTGGAGAAACTTTATTGTATCAAGGACGTACTTATAAAATTTATAGGGGGATGGGCAGTTTAGGAGCTATGAAACAAGGCTCTAAAGCTCGCTATTTTCAAGAGTCTGTAAATGATTTAGATAAACTTGTTCCAGAGGGCATAGAGGGCCGTATTCCATATAAGGGATCTATAAGCGGTATAATTCATCAAATTGTTGGTGGTATTAAATCAGGTATGGGCTATTGTGGTGCAAGCTCAGTATCGGATCTTCACAAGCATACTCAGTTTGTTGAAATTTCAGGAGCAGGACTTAAAGAGTCTCATGTTCATGATGTTGCAATTACTAAAGAAGCTCCTAATTATAGATTAGATTAAGGCATATAAGTTGAAATTATTTGATGAGGCTATAAAAGAGAGTGTAATCATTTTAGATTTTGGTTCACAATTTACTCAATTGATTGCAAGAAGATTAAGAGAGCTTAATGTTTATTCACAGATTGTGCTTTTTTCCATGGACTTAGAAGAGATTAAGGCAAGAAAACCTAAAGCTATTATTTTAAGCGGAGGGCCTCATTCAGTTTATAATAAGAACTCTCCAAATAGAGAAATAAAACCACTTTTACAAATAGCTCCAGTTCTAGGTATTTGTTATGGAATGCAACTTTACTGTCATCAAATGGGTGGAAAAGTTGAGCCATGTGATGTTAGAGAATATGGAAAAAGTACCATTAAGTGGAGTAAAGAGGTTTTAAAAGGCAAGACGCAGCAGTCTGTGTGGATGTCTCATGGAGATTTAGTTACAGCTCTTTCATCAGATACTAAAGTGATTGCCACATCTTTAAATGGTTATCCTGCAGCTATTAAGGCAGATGGTTTTATAGGATATCAATTTCATCCAGAAGTTGCTCATACGGATTTTGGAAAAGAACTTTTAGAATATTTTTTATTTGACTTTGCAAAGATTCAAAAAAATTGGTCTTTAACAAAAGTTTTTTATCGTATTAAAGAAAAAATAAATAAAGTTGTTAAACCAGATGATGTAGTTTTGTGTGCTCTAAGTGGCGGTGTGGATTCAGCGGTTGTTGCAGTTTTACTTACTCAAATTTTAGGAAAAGATAAGGTTAAGTGTATTTTTGTAGACACAGGTTTTCTTAGAAAAGGTGAATATAAAAAAGTAATGTCAAAAATGAAATCGTTAGGACTTAATATTAAAGGAACTGATGCTAGTAAGATATTTTTATCTAAATTAAGTGGCGTACTGGATCCAGAAAAGAAGAGAAAGATTATTGGCTATACTTTTATTGATGTTTTTAAAGAGGAAATAAAAACTTTACAAAGAGTTAACTGGCTTGCTCAAGGAACACTCTATCCAGATGTCATAGAGAGTGTTTCACTAAATGGTCAATCAGTGACAATAAAAAGTCATCATAATGTAGGTGGTTTACCAGAGGATTTAGAATTGGCTCTTTTAGAGCCTATAAGAGAACTCTTTAAAGATGAGGTTCGTGCATTAGGAAGGTATTTAAAAATGCCAGAAGATGTTTTAAAAAGGCATCCTTTTCCTGGTCCAGGTCTTGCTATTAGAGTTTTAGGGATTGTTACTTTAGAAGATATTTTTATTTTACAAGAGGCTGATGATATTTTTATATCTTCATTAAAAGAAGAAGGGATATACGATAATATTTGGCAAGCTTTTTGTGTTCTTCTACCGGTTAAAACAGTTGGAGTACAAGGAGATGGAAGAACCTATGAAAAAGTTTTATCTCTTCGAGCTGTAAACTCAGTTGATGGAATGACAGCGGATTGGTTTGAATTTGATTATAAATTTTTAAAGAAAGTTTCTAATAGAATTACAAATAAAGTTAAAGGTGTGAATCGTGTAGTGTATGATATTACAAGTAAACCCCCTGGTACAATTGAGTGGGAGTAGATAAGTAAATGAGTTTTTGTCATCTTCATAGTCATTCACACTACTCTCTTTTAAAGTGCTCAAGTTCTATTACAGCCCTTGTTAAAAAAAATAAATCTTTAGGTTATAAAGCGCTAGCATTAACAGATATGAATAATATGTTTGGAGCGGTGGAGTTTTATTTTGAAGCCAAAAAAGAAGGGATTAAACCTATTATTGGTTTAGATATTTGCTTGTTTGGGGAATTTATTAAAACCCCTTTAGACACATATAGTTTAGTTCTTTTAGCAATGAACTATACGGGGTATCAAGAGCTTAGTCGTATAGTGAGTTTTGCTCATAAACAAAATAATCTTGATGGTGTACAAAGGGCAACAATTCAAATTATAAAAGAAAATTCTAAGAATATTATTGCCTTAACTGGTGGCCATGAAGGGTTTTTGATTCAAAGTTTTTTAAAAGAAGGGAGTAATAAGGCTGAAGAAAAACTTCTTTGTTTAAAGAAAATTTTTGCTGACAGACTTTATATTGAAATAAATAGGCAAGGCTTAGGTTATGAATCAGATTTTTTGTCTTTTGCACTAAAGATGTCTAAAAAGCATGGTATTGAATTAGTTGCAGCAAACGACACAAGGTATACAGAAAATAATGATTTAGTTACTCATAATATTTTGATTGGAGCTAGTTTAAATAAAACTTTAGATAAAGTTATGAGTCAATCATTAATAAATAGTGAGTTTTATATAAAATCAAAAGAATCTATGCAGGATCTTTTTCTTGGTGATAAGTTTGGTAAAGCTTTAAATAATACAAAAGTGATTGCAGATCGTTGTAATATTGAATTTGTTTTATCAAACTCTCATGGAAAGCCCATTTATCATCTCCCAGCGTTTCCTACAAAAGAGGGGAGATCATCAAAAGAAGAGATTAAAGAAATTGCCTTTAAAGGTTTAAAGAGAAGATTTTCTTTTTTAGAAAATCAAACAAAGAAAAAACTTAGTTCTAAAGAAAAGACTCTTTATATAAAGCGTTTAGAGTATGAGCTTAAGGTAATTAATGGAATGGGTTTTAATGGTTATTTTTTAATTGTACAAGATTTTATAAATTGGTCTAAAAAAAACAGTATTCCTGTAGGGCCTGGTCGAGGGTCTGGAGCAGGCTCACTGGTGGCTTATTGTTTAAATATTACAGATTTAAATCCTATTCCATATTCATTAACTTTTGAAAGATTTTTAAACCCTGAGCGTGTAAGTATGCCGGATTTTGATATTGATTTTTGTCAAGAACGAAGGGGGGAGGTTATTGATTATGTAACCCAAACTTACGGTGAAGAGTCAGTTTCTCAGATTATAACCTATGGAAAGCTTCAAACCAGAGCAGCTCTTCGTGATGTGGGTAGAGTTTTAAGCTTTAGTTTCATGGAAGTAAATGATATAGTAAAGTTGATTCCTGATGTTTTAGGAATCAGTCTTCAAGAAGCGCTAGACACAGAGCCTCGGTTAAAAGATATGATGCAGGATAATCCTCAAGTACATAAATTAATAAGTCTTGCTATAAAAGTAGAGGGTTTAGTAAGGCATGCTGGAATTCATGCTGCAGGTGTTATTATTGCAAATGGTAATATTGTAGATCATGCTCCTTTAACCAAAGGCGCAGATGGTGAAAACGTTGTTCAATTTGATATGAAGAGCTCTGAAAAGATTGGGCTTATTAAATTTGATTTTTTAGGACTTAAAACACTTACATATATTCAGTATGCTCTAGATTGTATTAAAAAAACTAAAGGTAAAGAGATAAAGGCAGAAGAAATTTTAATTGATGATCCAGGAATTTATGAGCTTATGTCTAAAGGCGACAATTATGGAGTTTTTCAGTTTGAAAGTGAAGGGATTACAGACTTAACGATTAAAGCTAAACCCTCATGCTTTACAGATATTGTTGCATTAAATGCTTTATATAGACCAGGTCCTATGGAGATGATTCCTGACTATCTTAAAAGAAAGAGTGGGAAGAAAAAACCAGAGTATATTTTTCCAGAGCTTAAAGAGATTTTAAAAGAAACTTACGGGATCATTGTTTATCAAGAACATGTACAGCTTATAGCTTCTAAAGTTGCAAGCTACACTCTTGGTGAAGCTGATTTGCTTAGACGTGCTATGAGTAAAAAAATTACAAAAGAAATGGCTCAGCAAAAAACAAGATTTTTAAAAGGAGCTTTAGATAATAAATTTAACCTTAAAAAATCTGAAATTCTTTTTGATCTTATGGCAGAATTTGCAAAATATGGTTTTAATAAAAGCCATGCTGCTGCATACTGTGTTATAACAGCTCAAACAGCTTGGCTTAAACATTATTATCCTGTTGAGTTTTTTGCAGCTCTTTTAACAACAGAGATTTCAAATATAGAGAATATTACAAAGTATATAAAGGATGCAAAAAAGCATAATATTAAAATTGTTCCTCCCCATATAAACACTTCTAAATATGTGTTTGATACAGATGGGGAAAAAATTTTTTTCTCACTAGGTGCAATTAAAGGTGTGGGGCAAAATATTGTAGAACTTATTGTTAAAGCTAGAGAGTCTCTTTTAAATAAAAAATTTAGTTCATTAGAAGAGTTTTTTTTAACTGTAGACACTAAAAAATTTAATAAAAAATCAATTGAAAGCTTAGCAAAGGCTGGAGCTTTTGATGGTTTTGGGTATACAAGAAGTCAACTTTTTTCTCAAGGGTTTAAGTTTTTAGATGCAGCAGAAAAGAAAAGAAAAGAGTACGAAATTGGTCAGTTTAATCTTTTTGATACTAGAGATTCAGATGAAGACAGTTTTAAAATTAATATTGTTAAGAAGCTTGAATGGGACAATAGAGCAAAACTTCAACTTGAAAAAGAAGTTTTAGGGTTTTATTTAACAGCTCATCCTTTACAAGCGTATAGTTCACTTCGTTCATCATTAAAATCAATTTTAATTACGAAACTTGATAAAGAAAATGATAAAAAAGAAATCATGATTTTTGCTCTTATTTCTAAAATAAAAGAGTTTATTACTAAAAAGGGAAGTCGTATGGCTTTTGCTGAGGCTGAAGATGAAGAGGGTTTAATTGAGCTCATTATTTTTCCAGATGTTTTTAAAGAAGTAAAAAATCTTTTAATACAAGAAAAACCTTTACTCATCTCTGGAACTTTTCAAATTCAAGAAGGTAAGGGTGGAAAGATTTTAGTCACTAGCATTAAAGATCCTATTTATCAGTTTAAAAAAATAAAATCAGTGTCTTTATTTTTAGAAAATCCTAAAGAAATTGAGGTGGATGAATTTTTTAAGTTTGCTAAATTAAGGCCCGGTGGAACAAAAATTCATCTAGATTTAGCTTTAAAGCAAAATGAGTTGGATTTAAGGGTTAAAATGGATGTATTAGAGCCTAAAGGGGTTGAAATTGACTTTGATTTTTTAGATAGATTAGCTAAAATGTTTAAAGGTTATCGTGGCTTAGAAATGGGAGTATAATGAATTTTTTATTTTTTTTATCAGTATTAATTTTTTCTACTTACGCAAATGCAGTAAGTTTATCCACAATAAATATTTATGAGATAAGTAAAATTAAGAACGAAAATGTTGATATGTGGGATAAGAAAAATGATGCAATTAAAAATGCTAAAAAAAAAGCAACATTAAGATTAGCTGCAAAGGTTTTAAAACCAGAAGTTTTTAAAGAAGCAAAAAAACGGTTAGAAAAAAAAGTGGTTCCTTACTCGAGTAGATACTTGATTAGTTTTGTTGTAAAATCACATGGAGTAGAAGAGTCCGGGGATTTTAAGGCTTACTATGTTAATATAGAGTTTAAGTACTCTTTAAAAAATCTTAGAAATTTTTTAAAAGATAAAGGATTTCAAATTAATGATTTGAAAAAACATAAGGTAATAGCTTTTGTTGAAATTTTAGATGCTACAGTTGTGAAATCATATAGATGGTGGAGGGATGAGAATTTAGACCTACATCCAGTTATAATGCCTTTTCAAATTAAACTCTTAGAGTCTTTAAAAGAAGAAGGGTATGAACTTATTCCAATACAGATATTAAAGGCCTTTGATGGATTTAAAAGTACAGCAAGTCAAATGGGTGCTCAGTATTATATTAAGGGATCACTAAGAATTAAAAGAAAAGATAATATGTATAAAGTAAATAGTGGTAGTTTTAATTTTTATCAAACTCTTTCTCAAAAACTTGTTTCAACTATAGATTTAAAAAAAATTGGGTATTTATTGGGAGAAAAAGAAGATAAAGAAAACATAAATGTTAAGCCAAAAGAGCTAGAAGATTTATTAAAAAAAGCTTTTGTGGGTGCAGCAAAAAAAATGAAAGCTTCTGAAAATGTAGATCATTTAAATTTTGGATTGACTCAGATCAGTTTTCAAGGGGTGAACTCACCGTTACAGCTTAAAAATATTAAAGCTGTAATTCGATCAGGCTTAAAAGATAATATTTCATCTTTAGTTGAAAGGCATATTCAAAATGGTAAAGTAGTTTTTTATGCAAGAACTACACTAACACCACAAAGATTATTGTCAGTTATGAACTCAAGAGTTTTTGGGCTAGGAACTTATAAAGGAGCGTTAAAAGAAGATGGAAAATCTTTGCTGTTTAGAGTCGCTCAATAAAAAAAAATCTTATCAAGAATATTTTGGTGAAGAATGGTCTTTCTTTAAAAGTTTTGAAAATCAGTTAGAAAAAATTAAAAAAGTTAGAAAAAATGAAGAAAATATTTATATTCTTTCAGGCGTTCATGCTCCTGTTTTTACATTAGGACAGTCATTAAAAAATAAAGAACTTTTAACTGGTAAATTTATACAAACAGATAGAGGGGGGCGTGTGATGTATCACGGTCCGGGTCAATTAACATTGTACTTTATTTTTAAATATCAAAAATATTTTTTAGGGCCGAAAGAATATGTTAGATTTCTTTTTGATATGTGTATTAAACATTTTAAAGAAAAGCATAAAATAAATGTTTACTATAGGAACAATGGTCTTTGGAACAAAGAAAATAAAAAAATTGGATTTGTAGGGCTTAGAATTAAAAACGGTATATCTTATCATGGTTTTTCCTTAAATTATAATACTGATTTAAGAGAATTTTTAAAACATAGTCCCTGTGATATATCGGGTGATAAGGTAGGAAATTTATTTAACAAAAAGGCTTTAAAACCCTTACTTAAAATAGAGGCTAATATTTTAATGAATGATTTTCTTAGAGGATTGACTTTAAGAAAAGCCTAATTAAGATGGGTTTTCTTATTATAAAGAGCCTGTAGCTCAGTTGGTTAGAGTACTACGTTGACATCGTAGGGGTCAGCAGTTCGAATCTGCTCAGGCTCACCAGTGACTTTTAGGGTATATTACGCCCAGATCAAACATACACCTTCATTAGGCTTAAATACCTTGTTTTACGGGAGTTTTTTTAATATTAGAGCTTGTGCATGCTGTGCATATAGATCAATCAAAAGTATTGAGAAGCAAAAAAAGTGTGGGATTAGAGTGGGAACTCTAACTAATCATCAAAGATTGGTGGTGCGACATGGCTAAGAGATTTACAGATTCGGAAAAGTTTAGAGATTCTTGGTACAGAAAATTAAGCCTTAAGCACAAATGTCTTTGGGAATATATTTTGTGTGAATGTGACCACGCCGGCATTTTGAAGTTTGATGAAGATCTTGCATCTTTTCAAATAGGTGGAGAAGTGAGCACTGAAGAGCTTGAAAATGTGTTTGGTGATAGAATATTAAAGCTTAGCAATGAGAAGTTTTTTATCCCTAAGTTTTTGATATTTCAGTACCCATCAGGGCTAAACTCTTTAAAGCCCTTGGTGAAGAGTGTTCGTAAAGTATTGAAACAACACGGCTTAGAAAAAACTGTTCAAGAATCGTATGGTAATCATTATTTAACCATTAATGAATCATTAGATAACGGTTACGCAACTGTTAAGGATAAGGATAAGGATAAGGATAAGGATAAGGATAAGGATAAAGAAAGAAAGGGGATTAAAAAAAATGAATCCCCAAAATTTCAACTTAAAACTTTTCAAGAGGTTATTGAAAATGTCGGCGAAGAGACTTTAAAAAAATGGAGCGAGCGCTATCCAGACATGATCTGGATGAAGTCTGAGATTGAAGACGCAATCGAGTACCACGGCGTTAAAAAACCTCCGACTTGTGCAGGCGGCTGGTCGATATTCATTTCAGGTTGGCTTAAGCGCGCAAAGAAACCACAGGCTCAAGCAAAAACTTTTGACGACATCAAGCGAGACAAAACTTTAGAAGCTCACGAAGAGTATTTGAGGGAGGCTGTGTTGTGAGCAAACAAAAGCTTTCTAAACTCGTTACAATTCTCGGGCGGACATTTAATCAACAGCTTAGCAAAGAGCATTACTATGCTTACGAATTAGTACTTTTAGATGAAGTTAAAGACTTTGAGGGTCTTTGCAAAAAAGCAGTTAAGTCTTTTGAAAGAATGCCTTCTCCTAAACAGCTTTTAGATATTTCTAGAGGCAATGAACTTTCATCAAAACAAAAAAGCGTAGAGTTGATGGGTCAGCTGAAGCTTCATATTCAAAAACATGGATATTACAATTTTGAAAATGCTAAACGCACTGCAAGCCCAATGCTTTGGAGTTTAGTTCAAAAACTTGGCGGGTGGTCGAACGCTTGTAGAATAAATTTAAATGACAGTTCAGCTTACGCACAGGCAAGAGACTTTGCTGAAGTTATTTTGCTAAAAACAAAAACTGAATTTGCACAACTTAAAAGCAAAAGTGAAATAAGAGCGCTAAGGGGTCAACGATAATATAAGTTTTAGAGTGATCTTTTTTTTTAATTTCAGAAAGGAAAGAGTTCTAAGTGCTCTATTTCACCTTTAACGACTTTTTTTATACCTCTTGTTATTGCTTCTCTTATTTCTTTTATTAGCTCTCTCGAGAAGAGTTTCTATACCGTCAATATGAGGCACACAAAACTCTAAAACAGTTGTGATATCAAAACAATCAACCTCTTGTTTACCGTGAACACCTGATGTCATAACACGGTCTGTTGGTGTGAGTTCAAGGTCTTTTGCGAGCTGAACGTTTATGACAGATTTAGTTGCACCAGTGTCCCATAATGCCTTTTGGGTTTTGAAGTGTTTTTCAGAGAAGGGATTTATAAGGTTGGCAAAGGTGCATAATTGAACGACTCTGCCATTGTACTCAATTTCAAAAGCGTTGTATTTCATTTAAGAGAATTTTACATTAAAGCCAAAATAGTGAGCAGTGTCGTCCTTGTCGGTTACATCTTTAACTAAAATTTGACCTAGTTTATGTCCTTTTGAAATAGCGTCTTTAATTGCTATAATTCGCTCTTTATAAGAGCCTACCAGTTTAAAATGGGAGTCTAAAACAATAACCTTACCATTGTATTTTTTTACAAATTCAGCTTTATTTTTGTTATAGAAGTCATTTATTTTTTTAACCATCTCATAAGGCATAGCAGTTTATCTCCATATATCAACTATTATACGGTATAATTGAAAAAATATCACTAACCTATAAAATAAAACAGAGATGGCTTTAGCCAGTCTCTTTTTGAGCTTTTAGCTTCTCGCCAAGCCCTTTTAAATCATCAAGAACAGATTGGCCTTTCTCAAGCTCTGTAACTCGAGATTTAAGCTGCTCAATTTCTTTATTTTTAGCTTCAATTTGAGTGTTTAAGGCCTTTTCAACAGTGTTGTTTTTATTAATAACCAAACCTTTTATCTCGGCTAAAACAGCATCAGTTTCTATCTCAGTCCTCTTAAATGAGCCGCTTTATTAATTATGTTATTTTTTCTGTCTTATTTTTTCAAATAGGGTGTGTAAATTCCGAAGACATTGTTCAAGTACCTATTCCTCCAACATTAAGTTTTATAAATTTAACTTCAAGTGAGGAAGCAACCTTAGTAGCCACGCCAAGTTTTACTTGGACTGTTAATCGTTCATCGACTTATTAAAACTACGCAGCTTTAGAGATTTTAAGCTTTACCTTATACCCTAAGGCAGCAAGCACTCGAAGCATAAGGTCTGTAGAAATATCCATAGTGTTTCTGTTTAAAAGGGCCGTCATTCTGGTCCTGGAACTTCCAGCAAGCTTTGCTAATTCAGCATGGGTGATACCGCTTTTTTCCACTATTTTGATGATTTTAGAATTAAGCTCAGATTTAAACTCAATTTCAGCTCCGTCAATAGGTGATAAACCTAGAGCTACTGCAAGCTCCTCAGCAGTCTTTGTTTTTACAGTCTTTACTCTAGCCATCTACTAACTCCTTTAGCCTCTTTTGACCCGTAGAAATCTCTTTTTGGGGAGTTTTCTGGGTTTTCTTCATAAACGCGTGAAACACTACAATTCTGTCTTTAAGACGAGTCAAGTAAAAGGTTCTGTAAATACCTGAAGTGTCTTTTACCCTAAGTTCTTCAACACCTTTTGCCACCGACTTCATAGGCCGTGACAATGGCATAGACAGCTTTTCACCTTTTTGCAGGTCTCTAATAGCTTTACCCAGTTCCTTTTTTATAGGTTCTGGAAACTTCTTAATCGCCTTTAAGGCCGCTGGATGAAACTCTACGTCTTTCACAAGCACAGTGTCTCACATTTGAGACTATAAATCAAACTTAGTTTAAAATCTCTGTTCATTTAGTCCTCTCCCACTCGTAGGTTTTTTTCGTGAGCTCTCGATTAAACCTTTGAATTGACCCAAGACCTCTCTGGCTTAATTTCACCGCTTCAGCCTTAAAATAGTCATAGACTCCTGAGCCCGTGACGTACATGATGCTGTAAAAAATCAACGCCATGAGCGCATTTAAAAACTCTCTAAACATCACCGGCTTCCACTTGTTACGTCTTTATTTTTCACCACATTTACAGTTACCCACTGGATGACTACATAGATCCTCTTCATCTCTTCACTCCTTTCAAAAAAGAATGACAAAATGGTTGGTGAACGGCAGCTGGTCGCAATCCCCCTTAATCCGTAAATTAGGTTAAAATTGCGATCACTGCGACCAAACTCGATGAATATTGATGTATACCTGTGCATATCCGTAGAAGTTTCATGACTAGACCTCCCCAAAAATACTGGACAGTTTTCTAAGTGCGAACTAAACCTACAAGGAGAGGTAAAAAGGCATGGAGAAGAAGAAAGAGGCTACAGAGTCTAAAAAAAAGTATAATACTTTTTCAGAAGAATTTAAAGAAGAAGCTGTTGAATTGGCAAATAGAGTTGGAAACAGCTAGGCATCAAGAGATCTAGGAACTACTGAAACCAGCATTAGAAATTGGAGAAAAAAGCTAAATCTAAAACTCCTGAAAGCTTATTAAAAGAGGAAAATAAGAAGTCATATAGAGAACTTGAGAAAGAAAATAAGCGTTTAAAAAAAGAGCTTGGTTGGATGGAGGAAATTAATACAGTGTTAAAAAAAAGCACAGCGATTTTCTCCTCAGATCAGATCAAAAAGTCAAAATCATGAAAGAGCTAAGTTTAACAATTCCCGTCTATTTTTTTATGCATTTTTTTTGGAGTAAGTAAGAGTACTTTTTATTATTTAAATAATAAAAAAAGCTCAAAATCGTTTCAAAGGAAAACAAAAATAAAGGAAAAAATTAAGAGCATTTTTCAATCATCGTATAAAACTTATGGTTCACCACGTATTTATGAGGAGTTAAAAAATAAGGGCATTTGGATAAGTGAGAACACAGTGGCTAAGTATATGGTTGAAATGGGCTTAGATGTTAGACACAAGAAGGTTTTTAAGGTTAAGACAACAGATTCAAAGCATAAGTATAAAATAGCACCAAGACTGTTTAAGGTTGAAAAAGAAGAGTCTTTGCCAAAAGATCCTGGAAGAATTCTAGCCGGCGACATAACATATTTAAGGCAAGGGACAGGGAGAAACTTTTTATACTTAGCCGTAGTAATTGATTTATTTAACCGTGAAGTTGTTGGTTGGAGTATAGGTAAAAGCTTAGAGACAAGATTGGTGTTAAAAGCACTTAAAATGGCCATAAAAAAAGTTGGCTCAAGTGCTGAAGTGATTTTTCATTCAGATCGTGGGGTTCAATACGCTAGTGATACTTATAGACAGTTTTTAAAAAACAAAAAGATAAGACCAAGTATGAGTAGAAAAGGGAACTACTATGATAATGCATATGTTGAAAGTTGGTTTTTAAGTTTAAAAAAAGAATTTCTATATAGAAAAAACTATACTGATCTTTTACGGAGAGAGGGAAAACTACAACAAGGGATTGGCCCATAAGTTTTTAATTTTTTTTATCATCTTTTTTTTGACATTTTTTAAAATAATTTCATAAGGATCTTTTTGTGGTGGAGGGAGGGGAGAAATATGATATTATTCTAGTCATAAAGATAAAAAATAATTAGTAACGCTTAGTAAAAAATCGTTACTTTAGTGAGTTTATAGAGTTCCAAATTATGAGTGGTTTTTATATGGAGGAGAGAAATATGATAAAAACATGGTTTCGTTGTTTTTCAATTTTATTTTTAGCTTTTTTTATTTTTGGTTTTACAGTAGAAAGTCAAAAAGCTAGGGATTCTTTTGTAGATAAAAAATTCCCTGAATCACTTAATCGTTTTGCCAATGAACAATTTTATGAGAAATTAAATCGACAGAGAATTGTTAAAAGGTTGAAAGAAGATCAGTATAAGTCTCGTCAACTTTTAAGAATAGCTTTGATTGATACTGGAGTTGAGCCTTTCCATCCTAATTTGATAGATCAAATTGATTTTAATTTTGAAGATAAAAAAGGTCGATTAAGAATGGGAAAAGATATTATGGGACAAGATTATTTTGCTTCCTCTAATCTAATAGATCCATCCGTATTCGCTTTTGGTGCTAAATTGCAAGGTCCTCTTATAGAGCAGTATGTAGAGAACCCTTTGGGTTTAATGAAAAAAATGAATGATCGTTTTTTAAATATACTTATTACAGAGATGAATAGTAATCCTCAATTTGAAAATACATTATTTCGTGATAAATTCACCAGAGATTCTATGAATATCTTTGGGGCTTACAGTCTCCTTATGCCATCTAGTGATGATCCTAAATATCAAGAAAAAAAAGGCACTTTGATTAAGGGCAAACGAAATTATGCTATAAAAGATAAGGAATCGGGAAAATATTTATATAATGCAAAAGAGATTCATAATATCTACGATAGGCCCTGGTTTGTTAACTCTGAAACAGGTTTAATGGGCTTTGTACAAGGAACTTCAAACTTGGTGCTCATAGAGAAAGGTTTTGAATTCCTTGAATTGATTTCTGAGTCCTTTCAGAAGGTGAACAATGAGTTAAAAGTTATAGACGCTATGAAAAGTTATAAAGAATTCGTAGAAAAAAGAAGTAATGGGAATTCTTTGAGTTTGAGTGAGTTTATACGTGATTTGTCTAGAATGTTGTACTATAAAAATTATGGTGTGAATAGCTTTCATCCTATTCGTGACTGGGTGGCAAACATCTATGATAGTTTGATCTCTGATCCAGAAAAAGAGCAGCGTATTTTAACCGAAAAATTCACAGTTAAGCCTAATGAACTTTTTAAGATGGTGGAGTATGGATTTAAAAAATCGGAAGAGGTTTACCAGTTTTTAGAGAAAAATGTAGATTCATTAGAGAAAGGGATAGAAGCACCACAATTGGTTGTTGAACAATTAAAAGTGCTTGCTGAATTGTTTAAAGGTTATCGTAAAAATGCCAGCAAAAATGTCAAATTTAACCTTGTGGATTTACTGAGTCCTCATGCAACTGTGCCTTTTAGCTCAGAGTCAAGGAGGCAATACTTTTTTGCTTATCATCCTTATATTGCCAAATCTTCTAAGAATAGTCATGGAACCCATGTAGCCTTAACCGGTAGTGTTCAAAATAAGAATTTAAGAGTGTTTCCTATAAGAGTAATAACATCTCCTGCTTACTTAAGTCCTGAGCAGCAAAAAGAAATGAAGTCTATTTTTAAGGTAGATTTTAAGAAGTGGTTAAAGCTTCCTTTAGTTATAAAGGGTTTAAAAGAGAGATTTGGTGATGTTATTGATTTTTCTTCGAAAAGTCATGGCGTGGAGTCATTAATGAGCCTTCTTAATACAACAATAGATTTGTCTTTTAAAAGGGAGATCTTAAGATATACAGCGAGCTCAGAGCTTATTGAAGCTATTAAGGAAGTAGGCAAACAGAAGATTAAGTTAGTCAATATTTCCTTGGGAGGAGAATTCTCTAACCATGTGTCAAGTCAATTTAAAGAAAGTGTGGAGGAAAGGGTAAGCAACTCCTATAGGTTTTTACTTTATGAGTACTATAAATTTAGAATTGGAGAGACAATTTTAAAACATGCACAGCAAACCTTATTTATTGTTGCCGCAGGAAATGAAGGCCGGTGGACAGATGGTCAATCAAGAAGTACTTTGCCAGGCAATATCTCGTCACTTTGGCTTGCAGAGCATGAAACTTCTAAGAAAGACGTAGCTCCAAATAATAGAGTGAATAATATATTAACCGTGGGCAGTTTAGATAGGAAAGGTAAGGCGTTGTCTCCTTTTACAAACATTCCCGTTTACACTCGAAATCTTATTTTTGCCCGCGGAGAGACAGTTCTAGCTGCAGGAGTAGCATATGATAGCCTTATTATGCAAGAGATAATGGAACATGCACTTCCAGGAGCTGTCAATCGTGCTTCTACTTTAGATCTGAATGAGGATTTAATAAAACAATTTTTGGTAAAAAAAGGGTATTTAACTAGACAAGAGGCTAGTGATTCTAGAAAATTTCACAGCCAGAAAAGATTATTTGAGAATTATATTAGGGTTAGTCATGATACTTTGAAAATTCAGACAGTCCATCTTTTAAACAAGTACCGTCCAAATACTATGTCAATGACAGGAACTTCTATGGCTGCCCCCAGTGTTTGGGGTTATATAGCCAACTTTGTACAGAAAGAAATGGTGAAAAGAGGTTTATCTAGCGAAGAGGTTTGGTTTCATAAGGATTTTAGCCCTAAAGAGTTAATAAGAGAGGTGAAATCCAGAACGGTTGGCTTAGGGGGTTATTCTAAGAGCCCTTATCGCTTATTACCAGAAAAGGAGATTAATAGAGTCAAAAGGGACAAAGGCGGAGCTGCTATAATGAAATATATCCAGATTCAGCAGGAAAAGGTTAAAGCGGCTAATGAAGTATTGTTTACTAGTGCTTTAAAAAGAAAAGTGATTACGTGTAAGAGTTTTTTGTAGGAGAGATGAAAAAATTATTACTAGGGTGCAGTCTAATGTACTACTAACCTGAGTTCAAACTTTTAAAATCTGCTATAATACTTATTTTCGTAGGTTTGAATACGGGTTGATAGTTTAAAAGAGCAGCTCTAGATGAAGCAGATGGAGAAATTTTATCAATGTGTTTAAGTGAAAAATCTTTTAACGATAATCAAGTTTTTGATGATTTAGTTGAAGGCTTGAGAGAGTGAAATTTCAGACATCAGTACTCGTGGAGCTTATGATGATTCAAAGATTTATAATAAGTGTGAAGAGCTAGGAATAAATTCGTTAATACTCTAAAGAGAAATTCAAAGTTAAAACAGTATGGAAACAGCAAAGCTAAGCTTATAAAGCGAGATGAGGTTTTAAGAAATATAAAAAAATTAAAGCGATGGAGATTAGAATCTGTTTACTTAAGAAGATTAATTTCTCAAACGGCTATGTACAGTTTTAGGAATATTTTTGGAGGAACTTTAAGCTTTAGAGGATTTTAGAGTGAGCCTGTAAATTAAATTGTGTAACTGCTTAACAGTGTACTAGGATTAAGCACTCTAAGGAGTAAGCAGAATGAACATAGAAGAAATAGGCAAAGAACTTTCTAAGAAAGTAAAAACACAAAAAGATTTACTAGATATTACAGGTCAACTTATGAAAGTTGTTTTAGAATCTGCTCTAAACATAGAGTTAAATGATCGTTTAGGGTATTCTAAAAATACTAAATCTGAATTTAGAAAAGTTAACGCTAGAAATGGTTTTAGTAAAAAAATGATTAAGGGCGAAAAAGGTGAGCTTAAACTCTAGCCTCTCTATCACGGAGAGTCTAGCTTTGAGCCACAAATTGTTCCTAAAAGTAAAACTCGGATGCAAGGTTTTTAAGAAAAATATTTTAGCTTTATACTCTGCATAGTGGTTAAAGTTTATTAAAACAATAGAGTGATAAACAAAGCTATTTATCTTGCTCTAGGTTTAATGGGGCTTTGGGTTTTGAGAAAATGAAGGGGCAAAATTCTGGCTTAACGTTTTAACTGATCTAGAAAACAAAGGTCTAAAAGATGTTTTTATTTTTTTGAATTGATGGGCTCATAGGCTTCCCAGAGACCATAGCAGTAGCGTAGTCGAAGTCTAAGATTCAACTTTGCATTGTTTCATGCAAATTAGGAACTCCCTTGGGAACGTGCTGTTTAAAAAACTGATTAATTTTATGTTGGCAGATGAGGCGTTTTTGTTTAGAATATGAGAAATATAACAAAGGGGAGTAGGATGTCTTTTATTGAGGATTTAAGGAAACAATTTTTAATTTTTACAGAAGATCATATGATTAATATGATTATCGCTTTAATTTTTTTAGTCATTGGGATAGCTTTAATATATGTAGCAGTATTAATATTAAAAAAGCTTATCTTTCCAATGCTAAAACTGAATTACTATTTTGGTAAACTTATGGGAAGAACTGAGCCACTATTTAATTTAGAGAAGTCCTTGATAAGAATATTCTTTATAATTTCTATTCTTACTATTTTTGCGTTAGCAGCTCAATTTGCTCAAGTAGATTATTTTATAGATATTTTTAATAATATTTTTACATGGATCGGGACTTTGGTGATTTTAACATTAAATGCATTAAGGCCTATAGCATTAGCACTTATATTTTCTTACTTGGTTCGTGCAGGGATTGTATGGTTTGGACACAAGGTGAAATTAGATGATCGTATAGGACAAAGACTTAATACTGGTGATGTAATTTCATTTAGTTTAACAAAGAGTATATCAGAAATAGCATATGGCGTTGTATTTTTATATTTTCTTCCTGAAATTCTTAAAGGTATCGGGTTAGAGCAGCTGAGTGGACCTATTACAAAAATGTTTGAAGAAGTTGTATCTTTTTTTCCAAGGCTTATTGTTGCAGGAATTATAGTTTTTCTGGGCTGGTTTGTGGCTAGACTTGTAAGGCAAACAGTTGAGAGTTTATTGGTTTCAATGGGTGTTGATGGTGCTATTAAAAAGGTATTTGGTAAGAATGTTTTAGGCTCTTTAAAGATCTCTAAGATTATACCTACAATTATATACATGTTTATTATAGTTTTAGCGGTTATTCAAGCATTAGGAAAACTAAAGCTTGAAACCTTAACAGCACCAATTGAAAAACTCTTAAACTCTGCAGTTCAAGGTTTACCAACAGTAGTTTTTGCGGTGCTTTCAGTTTTAGGAGCTATGTATATTGGAGGTGTTATCTCTAATTTTGTATCAGGGCTTTTAAAAGATGTTGGTTTTGATAATATTTATACAAAGCTGGGTCTATCAGAAATTAAAACAGGTGTTAAAACTCCATCAGAAATTATTGGATTTTTAGTGTCAACAGCTTTGGTGGTTATTATCACCATGCAGGCTTTAGGAAGTTTAGGGTTTAATAATTTATCTGAAATTTTAAATACGCTTATATATAGATTTATTGATGTAATGGTAGGTATGTTTGTTTTTGGTATTGGCCTTTATGTAGCTAAGAAAGTTTCTTCTTGGGTTGAACAAGCTACTCAAGTACATTATGGTAAATTTTTAGCACTGGTGTCTAAATTTGTAATCATTGTTATTTCTGGAGCCATGGCTCTTCAGCAAGTTGGAATTGCAGATGAAATTGTTAAAATAGCTTTTGCTCTTGCTATGGGTTCTATTGCTTTAGGAACTGCAATAGCAATAGGTTTAGGCTCTAAAGATATAGCTGGTGAAGTTATAAGAGACTTTGTTTCTAAATTTAGAAAATAAAAGATATTAAGATTTTTAAAAATTAGAAACAAAAAAAATCGTAACTTTTTAGGTTACGATTTTTTAATTAATTTTTTAATGAATTCTTTTTGAGTTCTTAAATGATCAGGGATTTTATATCCTGGCTTGATTAAAGAAGTTATAAAATTCTTAGCCTTAACAAGCTTGTCCTGAGTAATATATAAATCTATTAAAGCTTGAACCACAGTAATTTGATATATTTCAGGTTCAGCCTTGATAAGCTTTAAGAAGATATTTTCAGCATCACTAAGATCTTGAGTTTGAGTTAAAGATTTTCCATATGAGAATAAAGTAAGCTTATCATCTCCTCCACTTAGAAAGTATTTTTTAAGATATTTAGTACTATCAACAAATCTTTTTTGTCTAAATAAAAGCATGCCCATTTTTTGATTTACATCAGTATTGTCGGGATATTTTTTTAGGAAAATAGTATACATTTTTTCAGCTTGGATTAAAAGACTCTTTTTAAAAGACATATCACCTAAAGAAAGTGCTTGATTTGGAGAAATAGTTCCTAAAACTCTAGAAATTTCTAAGGGAGTAACTTTAATAGATTCTTTTCCCCATTTTGCCGTATGAATAAAACTAGTTATTAAAAAAAGAGACAAGCCTATTATAACGTAACTAGAACTCTTATTTTTTTTAAATTCAAATTTAGTTTGAGATGTGCTTCGGCTATACCCACAGGTACAAATTACCATTTCTTCATCCATGCGCTCTACAGGGATGAGTGCTTCACAATCAGGGCAAATTTCTTGTTGTAACATAATGTTTCTCCTTTGATGTTTATTTCTACATTTAAAGAGGAAAGCAAAATAGGGGCAAAGCTTTAATGCCATTAATTTAGATTTGAGAAGTTTTAGCAGGAAAATTTTTCAAAAATAAGCCTTAAAATTGTTATTCATTGGCCGTTTATTTTTCAGGATTTAATTAAAAGATCATAAAAAAGTAGAAATAACCTTTTATAAGAATCAGTTTTATTAACAAGTTTAATTTTAAAAAACTAGCAAACAAAGGGTTTAGGAAATTAGTGGCCATAAGAAATCTGAATTTTATTAGATTATATGAGGTTTATTGAAAATATGTGGGAGTCAGAGAAAGGGTATTTATAAACGTTTTTTGATGTTTTAAAAATTAAATTACTAAAATAAGAGAGGCTATGTGTAATCAAGCCAAGTTTTAATTAAAGGTTTTCTTGTCTAATTTTATAGACAAGCTATAATAAAGCCTATGGGAAAAGTACTTACAGGAATTAAAGCAACAGGTGTTCATCTTGGTAATTGGGTAGGTGCTATTCAGCCTGCATTAGATATGATTAAAAATAGTACTGATATGGGATATTTTTTTATTGCAGATTATCATGCATTAAATGCTGTAAAGGATGCTAAAACTTTAGTTGATACTACAGCAGAAGTTGCAGCAACCTGGCTTGCCTTAGGTTTAGACCCTAAAAAAACAATTTTTTATAAACAATCTGATATTCCAGAAATTATGGAAATCTCAGTGATTTTAGCATCAGTCGCCTCAAAAGGTCTATTAAATAGAGCACATGCGTATAAAGCTAAAACAGCTTTAAATCAAAAAGAGGGAAAGCTTGATTTAGACCATGGTGTGAATATGGGACTGTTTACTTACCCGCTTTTAATGGCAGCAGATATTTTAGCATTTAATGCAAACAAGGTTCCTGTTGGAGAAGATAATACTCAACATCTAGAGATTACAAGAGATATTGCTAGAAAGTTTAATAGGTTTTTTAAAAGTAAAACCTTTGTCCTTCCTGAGCTTGTAGTTAGAAAAGGCAGGAAACTACTTCCTGGAATAGATGGACGGAAAATGAGTGCTTCATATAATAATCATATTCCAATTTTTTTATGTGAAAAAAAACTTAGAAAAATAATCATGAAGATTACAACAGACTCTACCCCTCCTGGAGAATCTAAAGAAATAAAAGCAAATTTGATTTTTAAACTCTATTCTGAATTTGCAAATATGGAACAAATTCAAGCTTTAGAAAAAAAATATGCTCAAGGGATTTCTTGGGGAGAGGCTAAGCAAGAGCTTTTTCAAGTTTTAGATGAAAGGCTTTCAGGACCTAGACAGATATATAATTACTATATGCAAAATAAAGATGATTTAAATACTATTTTAAAAGAAGGTGCTAGAAAAGCTCGAGAAACCACAAGGTTAGTACTTAGGGATGTTAAAAAAGCTATTGGTGCTGTTAACTAACTTAAAGCAGAGTAAGTATAACAATTTTTTAAATCATATTAGAAAATATACTCATATTTTTTTACTCTTAAAAGTATTAAAGTTTTTTTAAAAGGGGGTGTGCCTTAGGTAAATTTTTAAGTTCGTATATAGGTTGCAAAACTGTTGAAAGTATCAAAAAAAAACTATAGGTTTACACAATTTTATGGTGTATTAAAATGTAGAAGTTTAGATGAGTTACTATAAGTTAAATTTATAGTTGTCTTACACGTTTATTTACATCAAGGGCTGCTTCTCTCATAGTTTCTGAAAGAGTAGGGTGGGCATGAAAGCTTCTTGCCATATCTTCAGAACTTCCTCCAAACTCCATTGTTATAATAGCTTCAGCAATTAGGTCAGAAGCATTTGGCCCTATAATATGAACACCTATAATTTCATCGTTGTCAGCCCTACAGATAATTTTAACCATTCCCTCAGTGCAGCCTAGAGATTTTGCTCTACCGTTTGCCAAGAATGGAAATTTACCAACTTTAATTTTTCCAAATTCAGAGCTCGCCTCTTCTTCAGTTAATCCTACAGATGCGACTTCGGGCCATGTATAGATTACAGAGGGGATTGTTTTGTAATTAACATGCCCAGTTTGTCCTGCAAGTGTTTCAGCAATACAAACCCCTTCTTCTTCAGCTTTATGTGCAAGCATAGGACCTGGAATCACATCACCAATTGCAAAAATATTTGAAACAGAGGTTTGAAAACGGCTATTTACTTTAATAGTGCCACGTTTATTTAATTTAACACGAGTGTTCTCTAACCCTAAACCCTTAGTATATGGAATTCTTCCAGCAGCAACTAAAACAACATCACAATCGTGTGTTGTTAAAGATTTTAAAGAAACATTTTTAATTTGAAGGTTTAAACTATTTTTATCTTTAATCACAGAATTTACTTTATGGCCAAGTATAAATTTAAGCCCTTGTTTTTCTAAAGACTTATGAAGCACTTTAACAATAGATTTATCAGTATTGCCTGCAATGTTTTCTTCAAATTCAACAATAGTTACTTTAGAGCCAAGTCTTGCCCAAACAGAACCAAGCTCAAGACCTATAACTCCGCCACCAATAACATAAAGTTTTTTAGGAACAGTAGATAGTTTTAGGGCACCAGTTGATGAAACAATTTTTTCCTCATCAATGTTAAATTCTAGAGGGTTAGGAGCACTTCCTGTAGCAATAATAAAATTTTTAGCTTTAATGGTTTGAGCACTACCATTATTTAAAGAGACTGTAATTTCTTTGTCGTTTAAAAAAGAAGCTGTTCCAAAAAATGTAGTAATTTTGTTTTTGTTCATTAAAAAATTAATACCATTTGTAAGATCTAAAACAATTTTATTCTTACGCTTCATCATTTGTGATAAATTTAATTTTACAGAAGAAAAATCAACCCCATGATTTTTAAAATCATGTTGGGCTTTAGAAAAAAATTCTGAAGATTGAAGGAGAGCTTTTGATGGAATACACCCCACATTAAGACATGTTCCTCCTAAAGTGCTTGCTTTTTCAATAATAGCTGTTTTTAAGCCAAGTTGTGATGCTCTGATTGCGCTAGTGTAGCCACCAGGGCCAGATCCAATAATGACCAGGTCAAACTCTTTCATATACAAAAAACTCCCTTATACACCTAAAATTAATCGTCTTGGATCCTCTAAGCGTTCTTTAACTTTAACTAAAAAACTAACAGATTCTTTTCCGTCAATGATTCTATGATCATAAGATAAGGCAAGATACATCATTGGACGGATTTGAATTTCACCATTTATAACTATTGGTCTATCTTGGATTTTATGCATTCCTAAGATAGCGCTTTGTGGAGGGTTTAAAATTGGTGTGGACATTAAAGATCCATAAACACCTCCGTTACTGATAGTAAAAGTTCCGCTAGTAAGATCATTAATAGTAAGTTTATTATTTTCAGATTTAATAGCAAAATTTTTAATAGAACCTTCAATTTCATGAATTTTCATTAGGTCAGCATCCTTAACAACAGGAACAACTAAACCTTTAGGACCTCCAATAGCAATCCCCATATTTACAAAGTCATTGAAAACAAGGTGAGTCCCATCAATTTGTCCATTAAGAGCAGGAAATTCTTTTAAAGTTTCACAAACAGATTTTACGAAAAACCCCATATAACCTAAACGAATTTTGTACTTTGTTTTAAAATCATCTTGATACTTTTTTTTAAGGGCTATAACTTGTGTCATATCAATTTCATTAAAAGTAGTAAGAATAGCGGCTGTTTGTTGTGCTAGTACTAAACGTTCTGCAATTTTTTTACGAAGGGTAGTCATTTTTTCTCGCCTACTTTGCCTATTTGTAAAAGAAGGGGCTTTAAAAATAGGGGTAGGATCGGTCTTACTAGGGGTAACTGTTGGTGTAGAAGCATTTAAAGCATCGCTTTTAGTAATATTTCCTTTTGGACCAGTTGCAAAAGTTTTAGAAGCTAAAATACCACGTTCATTTAAGATTTTTTTAGCAGCAGGACCTGGAACTCCGGAAGCTGAAGAAGAAATCTGACTTAAAGTTGCTGTGGGAGTAGAGGTTTTTTCAGTTTTTTGAGGAGCATTTTCTTTTTTTAAAGGTTTAGCGATTGCAGAATCAATTTGGCCAATGACCGCTCCCACATTAATAGTGTCACCATTGGAAGCCTTAGTGGTTAAAACCCCGGAGGATTCAGCTATGAGTTCAACAGAAGCTTTGTCTGTCTCAAGAGTTACAAGAGCTTCGTTTTTTTCCACATAATCACCAGATTGTTTAAGCCATTCATCAATGACTGCTTCAGTAACAGATTCTCCGATGGAGGGTATTTTTATGTCTACATTGCTCACTAGGCTTTCTCCTTAATAAAATTTAAAGCATGAATTAATAATATCATTTTGTTCTTTTTTATGTATTAATGGAGAGCCTGTTGCAGGTGAAGACCGTTCAGTTCTTCCTAAATAATACAGTTCAGGCTCTTTTTTTATCATTTGTAAAACTTTTTTTAATTTTGGTGCAATAAACCAATAAGCACCCATATTTTGAGGTTCTTCTTGTGCCCATACAAATTCTTTTGCATTTTTATAGGTTAAAAGTATGGTTGATAATTTTTCATCAGGGAAAGGATAAAGTTGTTCAATTCTAATAAGAGCAACATCTTTACAAACAGTCTTTTCTTGGACCTGTAAAAGATCGTAGTAAAGTTTTCCTGAGCATATTACAATACGTTTAGCGTTTAAGTGTTGATTATCAGGAATTACTTCCATGAACTTTCCATGAGTTAAATCTTTTTTACTAGCTATGACTTTTGAGTGCCGGAGTAAAGATTTTGGAGACATAATAATAAGAGGTTTTCTAAAATCTCTTTTAATCTGTCTTCTTAGACCATGGAACAATTGGGCTGGAGTTGTAAAGTTACAAACCTGCATATTGTTTTGAGCACAAAGCTGTAAAAATCTTTCAAGTCTAGCACTTGAATGTTCGGGACCTTGACCTTCATAACCATGAGGAAGAAGAAGGACTAAGCCGTTTGATCTATACCACTTTGCTTCACCACTTGAAATAAATTGGTCAATAATAATTTGTGCGCCATTTGCAAAATCACCAAATTGAGCTTCCCAAATAGTTAGAAATTGTGGATCTGAAATAGAGTTTCCATATTCAAAACCTAAAACTGCCATTTCAGATAAAGGACTGTTATAAATACAAAATTCCTGGTCTGGGTTTACTGTGGATAAAGGAGAATATTCATTGTTGTTTTCTGAATCAAAATAAACAGAATGTCTATGAGTGAAGGTTCCTCGCTTACAATCTTGTCCAGATAAACGAACTGGAGTTCCTTCAGCGATTAAGCTTCCATAACATAGAAGTTCTGTAGTTCCCCAATCAAGTTTATCTTCATCAAACATTTTTTTACGATTGCTCATAAGGCGTTTAATTTTACTGTGAGCCTTAAAATTCTTTGGTGTGGTGGTTATTTTTTCAATAATATTTTCTAAGTCAGAAAGTTTTGTTTGAGTAGGGTATTCTTTTTTAAGATCTTTAGAATCGGCCCATTTAAGACCTTGCCAAAGGCCTGTAAAAGCAAAAGGCTTTACTTTAGGAGGAGCTATTTTTATTTCATCGTGTATCTTTTGTAGGTTATCAATTTTTGAATTAAAAAAGTTTTGACTCTCTATATCTGTAAATTTTTTTTTGTCAGAAAGTTCTTTCGCATACTGAGCATAAACAGTAGGGTGTTTTTTAATTTTTGAGTACATAATGGGTTGTGTAAAAGCAGGCTCATCGCCTTCATTATGTCCAAATCTTCTATATCCAATAAGATCAATAAGAACATCTTGTTTAAATTCTTGTCTAAAGCGAAGAGCCATATCCATTGCTCGAACACAGGCTTCTGGATTGTCAGCATTCACTAAAATAACAGGAGCTTTAATTGTTTTAGCAATATCTGAAGCATAATTTGTACTTCTTGAATCATTTGGAATTGTTGTAAAGCCTATTTGGTTATTCATGATGATGTGAATGGATCCGCCTACTTTATAGCCGTCTAGTTGAGAAAGTTGGAAGGTTTCACTAACAACACCTTGTCCAATAACAGCAGCGTCACCATGTATAAGAATAGGTATAACTTTTTCTCTTTTTTTAGTGTCATTTAATCGACGTTGTTTTGCTCTGGTCATTCCACAGACAACAGGGGATACGGCTTCAAGATGTGAAGGGTTAAAAGCTAAAGAAACATGGCATTTTTTTCCTTTCAAAGTTTCTTTCTCCGCAGAAAAGCCCATATGGTATTTAACATCAGCATCGTATTCTTTTAAAGCTCCCATATGACCGTTAAATTCAGCAAGGATGAGTTTTAAACCTTTATTCATAAAGTTGGTTAAAACGTTTACTCGGCCTCTATGTGCCATGGCAATAATGATCTCTTTAATAGATAGATCATTTACGCCTTTTTCAACAAGATATTCAAGCATTGGAATAAGAGAATCACAACCTTCAATGGAGAATCTTTTTGCTCCTATATAGCGAGTATGAATAAATTTTTCTAAAGATTCTGTTCTTGCTAGTTGCTTAAGAATATTGATTTGTAGGTCTTTAGTAATTTTAAATTTTTGATTTTCAAATTCATTCCAAAACCATCTTCTTATATTGGGCGAGCACTCGGCAGCTTGAAGGGTAATGTTTCCACAATATATTTTTTCTAAAGAGTCAACAATTGTAGATAAGGGGGAGGCTGGAAGGCCTATTTTTGAGGCGACAGAAAACTTTTTTGTCTTGCTGATGCTTTTAATATTTAAATTGGTAAAGGATTTAAATTTATTTGTATTTGAAGAAAGTTTTAAAGGATCAAGCTTTGCATTTAAGTGACCATAGTCACGGTAAATTCGAATAATTTCATGAACATTAATCTCATCGGATGAAAAGAATCCTTTTTCAAAAGATTGATCAAGCTTTTTGGATTTTGCAAACTCCATGCCTTCAAAAAAACGAGTCCACTCATGATCAACTTGTGAGGGATCCTTGGTAAAGAGTTCATAAATGGACTCTAAATATTCAAGATTTGTTCTAGATAAATAGTCGGAGTGCTCATTAATTTTCATTTTTAAAAGCCCCTTTAAATTTTATTTACACTCTACCTTAAGAAGAGGGGTTTGGCTATGCGAAGATATGGTATTGGGCAAAGTTTTCTAGACTTGCTTCTGGGGTATTAAGCGTAGAAAATATGGTATATGGACTTAGATAAGGTAATATTTAAAACAATTAACAGTTACAAAATGCCTTCCATTTTTGATAATATCTTTGCATATTTACATGGTTTTATAAATATAGAAATTATATTTTTTCTTTTTTCTGTTATTTTATTTCTCATAGTGGTAGTAGCTCCTAAAAAAGGACCTAGAGCTGTAAGTGCAACTTTTATAGTAACAATGATTACTTATTTTGGAATGGATAACGTTAAAAAGCTATTACTTAGGCCATATCCTGTTTTGAGTAATGATTTTAAGACTATTTTAAGAGTAGAAGTTATGCAATCTGTTAGTGCCTTTCCAGTGATGTC
This sequence comes from Bdellovibrionales bacterium, assembly GCA_965205945.1. Lineage (GTDB taxonomy): Bacteria > Bdellovibrionota > Bdellovibrionia > Bdellovibrionales > UBA1609 > JALZUR01. The sequence continues at coordinate 218,304 of CBDBIB010000002.1, forward strand.
AACGTTTATGTTTGCAGTTATAATAATGTCTATTATATTTTACTTTGAAAGATACTCAATAGTGTTTATTTTTATATCCTTAATCTACGCAATGATGCCTATTTATTTAGGGTTTGCTTATCCCTCAGATGCTTTTGGATCATTAATCTTAGGCTTTGTATTAAGTTATATCTTTATGCAATTTTTATCTAAAATTCAATATTTCTCTAGATAAAATTCACTTGATTATAAATTACAGAATGAAAACACAGGTTAATATATGCCTTTTAGGCAAAAAAGGTCCTAAGTTCTTAGTGTAAATTGATTTTCTTAAATTTTCTTAATAAGTAATCTATATTAATAAAGACTCGTAATTAAATAATTTATTAAAAGATAATGTTCTTAATTAATAAAATAAATTAAAACATGTTGGTAAAGTAAGCGAATTAAAAAATTTCTAGCGATTTTTGTGTTTTTTGCAAGTTTTAGTGCACTCTTTTTTAACAGTTTCTTTTTTAATCTTGCAAGAATCACATTTTGAGTGTATTGCACAAGATCCTAGAAAAAATAAACTAGATAAAATAATATACTTCATAATAACTCCTTTTAAGTGTTTTATTAATTTTTTTTAGATAAAACTCTTTTATATTTTAAGTTAGATTTAGTTGCAAGGGAAAAAACAAGTAGTACTTGGTCATACTACTATAGTGTAATTAATAAATAGGCTTTGGAACTTTTATAGCCTTATTTTTTAGCTTTTATCTTTATAATCATTAAAATATACTGCTTAGAATCAAGTTCTACTTTATTACAAGACTCTATAATTGTGTAGGATAAACAAAGATTTTTTTGCTTTTTAAGGGGCTTTCTGGTGTTGGAATCTAAATTCACTAGTTGTGGGTTAAGCAATACCTTATCGAGTATATCAAGAATAAGAGTGAAGTTTTATTTTCTCTTTAATATGATTGATAATTTTATTAGTTGCTCCTGTAGACTTTAATAATCTAGCTTGAATTAAGATTTTTAAGTTAGAAAGTCCTTCTTGATCAAGAAGGAGTAAATTTGAGAGCTTCTTTGAAAAATCTATTTTATTCTTACAAACTTTTACAAAGGAATGTTTTTTTGAATAGTATTTAGCTTCAGTATTATTATTAATGTAAGGGCCTACTAACACAGGTAAACCGTGTGAAAGAGGCTCTATAACAGAGTGAACTTTCTTTTTAAAGGCACCTCCTACAAAAGCTAAGTCGCTTTGAGCATAAAGATTAAATAAAAGGCCTGTGGAGTCTACAATTATAACTTTATTTTCTAAGTCAGGATCAAGTGAATAAAGGCTAGGGGAGAAAGATTTAAAGATATTTTGAAGTTCTTTGATATTTTTTTTTGTAGGATCATGAGGAACTGCAATAACTTTATTTAGAGTTTTTTTATTTAAGGCTTTTATAACACCGTGTGAAATTTGTTTTAGATCTTTGTTCAAAACAGAGCCTAGTATTAGAGTGCGACCTTCTTTTTTAGGTTTAAAGTTAAGATTTTTTACTCTATTTACAATCTCATCAATTCTAGGGTCGCCGTCAACAGATAGGTTATAGTTATGATTGAATTTTTTAATAAATAGCTCCTTATCATTTTCTGAAACAAAGCTTATGTGATCAATTTTTTTATAAGTTAAAGAGAATAAAAGTTTTTCTCCAAAACAGCTTTTAGAGTTTTCCATTTTGGCAAACACAATGGAGGGGATATTTTTAGCTTTTATTTGGTAAATAAGCTCAGGCCAAAGATCAGTCCTTGAGAAAAGAATTATTTTAGGATTTATTCTTTTTATAAGACTAGCAATAGGAGCTTTTAAATCAACGGGCATGGGAATATATCCATCAATAAGATTAAAATTTTTAAGAGTATTAAAATATGAAGGAGATGAATAAGAAACAATAATTTTTTCTAAAGGATATTGTTTTTTTAAAGATCTTATTAAAAATTTAGCATGTTCAAATTCACCAGAAGAGGTATGGATCCAAATAGTTTGGATATTAGTATTTTTTACTAAGTTTGTTTTTCTATTAAACAGGTAATGCCTTGTTTTTTTTGAAAATAATATTCCAAAAAGCATAAAAAAAGGAAAAATTAGTAAACAGATCAAGCGATAGATTAAAATCATGGGCGTAAACTTTCTAGTATTTTTTTGCTTTTTTCTAAAACTTCTTCAGGAGTTATAGAAACTAGGCATTTTTTAAAAGTTGAGTTTTTACATTTACCACGCCCATCCTTACTACAGGGCTGACAACTTAGATTTTTATAAATTATAGTAGAGCTTTGTCTTAAAGGTCTTCCAAAGGCTGAAGGCCCCATTAAAGCAATAGTTTTTATTCCAAAATAATCAGCTATATGAAGAACACCTGTATCGCCAGAAATAAGAAGAGGTGAGTTTTTAATAGTTTGTATAGTTTCATTCCAAGAAGCTTTTCCTGAAAAGTTATTAAAATTGCTCACTTTTATAGAAATATCTTTTATAAAATGATCATTAGGACCTCCAATAAATTTTATGGTATGACCTTTAGATATAAGCTTTTTTCCTAAATCAACCCAGTAGTCTTTAGGCCATTTTTTCAAACACCATGCAGCTGAAGGTGCAAGAAGGATAGGGCCTTTGGTTTTAAAAGAGGTTCTTTTATTTATACTAAGCTTTAAAGGATCTAAAAACGAAGAAGCACCATTAAATGGTTTTGGAAATGTATTGATTTTCAAATTAAAAAGTAAGAAACGTTTAAATCTAAATTTTGACCTAGTTTTAAAGTGAAAAAAAACTAAGGGGTTTAAAATAAGAAGAAAAAATTTTAAAAGAAGGCTTCTTTGATTGTTGTGAGCATCGTAAATTAAAGAGTAGTTTTTCTTAGATATTTTTTTTGCAAGTGACCAGAGAGAAGAATCAGATTTTGTATAAGATAAAACTTGGCTGTAAGGAAATAAAGAGTTTGAAAAGGCTTTGACAAAGTCTTTTTTTGTTAAAAGATCTACCTTAAATCCTTTCTTAACCAATGAATCTGCAGCAAATGTGGATTGTACAATATCTCCAAAAGAAGAAAATCTAATAATAAGGGCAGATTTAGAGTAATGTAACATAATACTTCCTGTTGCTGTTTTCAACTTTATTTGCATTTTCACTTTTTTAAATTAAAAAATCAAAGAGTTCTTTAAAAAATAAATTTAGCATTAGTTGAAAACATAGATTTTTCATGGTTTTGATAAACCTTAGCAATAGGGGAGTTGAATATGTCCTTAGAAATTCAAGGCGAAATTAGAAAAGTTCCTGAATTAAATCTTTACGACTATTTAGAGGATGATATTGCAAAAAAACAAAAGTTTATTGATGTTCTTTTTTATGGACTTAAAGAATATGGATTTATTGTTTTAACGGGGCACCATATTTCAGAAGGTCTTTTAAACAAGGCCTACTCTCTTTTAGAATCTTTATTTAACTTACCTGAAGATGTGAAAAGAAAAAACTCTATGCCTGAAAAAGGTTTTCAAAGAGGTTATACCCCATTTGGAACTGAACATGCAAAAAACTCTAAAGTGGCTGATTTAAAAGAATTTTGGCATATAGGTAGGGAAGGTTATGAGGGGCTTGATAATTATTGGCTTGAAAATGTAGCTGCGGAATCTTTAAAAAATTTTAAAACTGAATTTATTAAATTATTCAACATGTTAGATAAAATAGGTAATATTTTACTAGAGGCTTTAACAGTCCCATTAAAGCTTCCTAAAGACTATTTTATGAAGAGAGTGTCTAAAGGAAATTCAATTCTAAGGCTCCTACATTATCCACCAGTACAAGAAGGGACTCAATCTAGTGCTGTAAGAGCAGCGCCTCATGAGGACATTAACCTTATTACAATTTTAGTTGCTGCTACTAAATCTGGACTTCAATTAAAAGATAGAGATGGAAAGTGGCTTAACGTAAACCCTCCTAAGAACTCATTGATTATTGATTCTGGTGATATGCTTTCTAGAATAACTAATGAGGTCATCCCTTCAACTACTCATCAGGTAATTAATTCTAATAACTCTAATGAGAGTAGGTATTCAATGCCTTTTTTCATTCATCCAAATTCTGATACTATATTAGAATGCATTCCATCATGTGTGGGAGAAGGGGAGAAATATCCTAGATATCTTAGCTGATAAGTTTCTTAAACAAAGACTTAGAGAAATTGGTTTAGATGTGTAAAGCTTATGAATTTGAATTTAAGCAATAACTAAAGTAATTTAAAATAGAGTTGTTGCACGTAAAGCCACTGGTTCTTTGTGATTTAAATTTTAAAGAGCAGAGGGAGGGGCTTATTCCTCATTTTAGTGATTCTAAATTTCTTTTTCTTTTAAGAGTTTAAACGCTGAAACTAAAAAGAAAGCTTAAAGCAAAAGGTATAGAAGAAGAGTTGAGGCTTTAGGCTGTATGAGAGGTTTAAGTACATTGTTAAGTAGTTACACAATTTAATTTACAGACTCAATTCATCCACTAAACGCCTAATTTTTCATCATTACCTTGAGTTTTTCACACTTTTTTTTCTTACCGCAGAACTGGCAGTCTTCGCCTTTACCCATTATTTTACTCAAGCCACCGCAAGAACCTTTTAAAGGAGCTCTGCCCATGAGCACGCCTATAGCCATAGCTATTAAAAAAAAGGAAGTAATTACCGTTGTAATGAGAAAGTAAAACATAAATATGTCATCTACTCATGACTATGATTCGTCAAGAGTTTAGCTCTGTATTATAGGAATATTAGCAAAATCCTTATAATTTAAAGAGTGAAATCAATTAGATTTATTGCACATATAATAACATTGCTTGATAAGTTCTTCTTGTTTATCTTGTGCATAAATTGGATTGGTTTTTACTGCAGGAGGAGATAATGTCATTTGAATTAATTGAAAAACATGGTGAACATGAGGAAGTGATTTTTTGTCACAATAAGAGTGTGGGGTTAAAGGCAATCATTGCTATTCATAACACAGCTTTAGGTCCAGCTCTTGGTGGAACAAGAATGTGGAATTATAGAACTGAAGAAGAGGCCTTAGTAGATGTGTTAAGGCTTTCAAAAGGAATGACCTATAAAGCATCTGCTGCAGGTTTAAACCTTGGTGGTGGCAAGGCTGTTATTATTGCTAATCCTAAAACAGATAAATCAGAGGGATTATTTAGAGCTTTTGGTACATTTGTAAATTCTCTTGGTGGAAAGTATATTACAGCTGAAGATGTGGGAACTACTGTTAAAGACATGGAGCATATTTTTGCCGAAACTCCATTTGTAACAGGTATACCTGAGGCACTTGGTGGGTCAGGAGATCCTAGCCCGTATACAGCATATAGTGTTTTAATGAGTATTAAAGCGTCTGTTAAAAAAAAGCTTGGCAAAGACTCGCTAAAAGGTGTTCACATTGCGGTTCAAGGTTTAGGAAATGTTGGCAAGAATTTAGTGAAGTACTTATATGATGAGGGAGCTGAATTAACAGTTGCAGATATTGATGATGAAAAAGTAGAGTATATTTGTAAGGCCTATGGTGCAGAAAATATAGATCCTACAGGAATTATTACAAGTAAGTGTGATGTCTTTGCTCCGTGTGCTTTAGGTTCTGTTATAAATGATGGTACAATTTCTAAGCTTCAAGCTAGAATTATTGCAGGAGGTGCAAATAATATACTTGCAGAATCTAGACATGGTGAAATGCTTAGGAAGCAAAATATTTTATATGCTCCAGATTTTGTAGCAAATTCAGGTGGATTGATGAATGTATTTGTTGAGCTTGAAGGTTATAGCAAAGAACGGGCTATGGACAAGGTTGAGGCCGTATATGATAATATGATGGAAGTATTTAGGGTTGCAGAAAAAAAGAGTGTGCCAACTTATAAAGCTGCTCAGATAATGGCGCAAAAAAGAATTGATATTATTGGAAAGCTTAGGCAGCATCATCAAGGGCGTAATTCTAGACCATTCTCAACTTTAAAACAAGTATTAGAAAGGCAACAAGGATGAGGAGAAATGTTAGGTGAATAATAATAGTTTAAAGAAAGATCGTGCTGAACCTAAAAAAGATATAGTAGATTATTTAGATAGCTTTTCTATGTGGATAGAAAAGTATGCAAAAAATATTGTGATCTTTTTTTTAGGGTTTACTTTTGTAATAGTATCTTTTTGGGGTGTTTCTGCAATGAAATCTAGAGCTTTAAATAAAGCAGCACATGAAGTTGGTATTGTAAATAGAAGAATTGACCTATTAGAAAAAGCTATATCTCAAGTTAAAGATAACGAGTCTAAGGAATTTAAGAAGAATAAAGAAGCAGAGATTATAAAAATTCATGATGAGGTGTTGTCTCTTTTATCAAAGCACTTTGATAAATCAGTTTCTGATTTTACAGCCGTTCGATGGGCTTCTTATTTATTGTCTGAAGAAAAAATAGATCAAGCTTTAAAGGTTTTAAATAAATTAAATCCACAAGGAGAACGAGAACTTTCTGCTACAGGTTTATTTTTAAAAGCTTCAATTATTTCTAAGCAAGGAAATATAGAAGAAGCAATTATAGATTATGATAGAATTTTAAATGAATCTAAATGGGAAGTTTTTCATGCAGAAGCTCTTATTCAAAAAGGAAGCCTTTTACAGTCTAAAGGACAAGTGGATGAAGCTATTACTTTGTTTAATCAAGCAAAAAATTTAAAAAAAGATTCAGAGTTTTCAAAGGATGCAACTAAGTATCAAAGATTACTAGAGTTGAAAAAAAAACATCCTAAGGTTTTTAAAATAGAGGGTTAATTTTGAAGTTTTCTTATCAAACACTAATTTTAATTTTGTTAAGTTTTAATGCATACTCAAGTTTAAAGGACAAAAGTTTTTTAAAGAAGGACGAGTATCAGATAAAAAGAACTTGGGTAAGAAGGCTTGCTCCTAAAGATAGTATTAAAACTAATGAAATTTCTCAAGAATTTAATCCTTTGGTTAAAGATAATGGGAATATAATTCAAGCAACTTTTTTTGGTGGTATTTTTGAATTAAATAAATACGGTCAAAAAAAGTGGTCGTACTTTCCTAAATATCCTGTTTCAGGTGCAGGTTCTTTGTATAAAAATTTTATTTTTTTTGGAACCCAAGATAAGTATGTACATATATATGATATGAATAATAAATCAATATTGTGGTCTACATTAATTGATGGAGCTGTTTCAGCTATATCAGATTTTAAAGATGGAAGGGTTTTTGTACTTACTGATATAGGCAGCCTTTACTCTCTTAAAGTTATTCAAAAAGTTATAGACTGGAAGGTGACACGTTCACCTAGAAAAGTTTTAAAGATTTTTGGTGGCGCAAAACCGCTCTTATATAAAGATCAAGTTCTTGTAGCTTTTCCAAGTGGTGTTGTTGCTAGTTTAAACCAGTCTACAGGAGCTTTTACTTGGGAATCTCAGCTTAAAGGGGCTCAAAAGTATGAAGATATAGATTTTCTTCTTTTATCAGAAAAAAGGGTTTTAATTGCTGGAGCCTTTGATGAAGCGTTGTATAGACTTGATTTAAAAAATGGTAAAATATTGTGGCAAGCCTATGAAAAACCTGTAAGCCCTTTTGCAGACTTTAAAGGAAATATTTATTTTTCTAATGCAAATGGAGAGCTTGTTTCTCTTGGCTTAAGTTCTGGAAATTTGGTTTTTAGAAAAAAAATATTTCAAGGCCTTGGTGGAAAACCAGTATTTTTAGACAATAAGATTATTGTTTCAGATTCTAAAGGCCCAATAAGATATATGCACAAAGATACTGGAGCAGTATTAGCAAGTTACGAGTTGATCTCATCAGTATCCTCTGACATTATTTTAAATAAAACAAAAAATAAATTTTATGTTTTAAGTGATAAAGGATACCTTTATTACTTTGGTATTAAGAAATGAGTTTTAATAGAGTGAAAGGGTTTTTATGAAAAATTATAATGTGTTAGCTTTACTTTTTTTCCTATTTGGATGTGCATCAGGCCATTGTGGTCGTGATGGAGAGGTTGTAAAAATGAGTTCTCTAAAAGAAAAGATTTTTGTTTATAAGTATGATAGTTCAAAACAGTGTGAAGAAAAAAAAGGTGTTGATTTAAACGATATGGCTAAAGAACTTTCGGATATAAAAATTTTTTCAATGACTAAAAAAAATGATAATCAGATTCGAGTTCAGGTTTGTGGAGCTTTAACAGGCCATGCAAATGTTTATGAGATAAAGGCTAAAGACCTAATTAAGGCAAAAGCTTTGGGGTTTAAAAAGTGGACTTTTTAAACTATTGTATAAAACTTTAATTAAAGATGTTTTAAATTTAGAGAAAAAAGGAGCTCGTATTTATTTATGTCTAAAGATTGGAAAGCTTTTAAAAAACCGAATAAAGAAGAGTTAAAAAATAGTTTATCTAGTATTGAGTATGAAGTTACTCAAAAAGATGGAACTGAAAAACCTTTTAAAAATAAGTATAATGAGAATAAGGATGACGGTATTTATGTAGATGTTGTTTCTGGTGAACCTCTTTTTAGTTCTAAGGAAAAATACAACAGTGGTACAGGGTGGCCTTCTTTTTATAATGTAATTAAGGGTATGAGTGTTAAAGAAGTTAAAGACAGGAAGTTTTTTAGAGTTCGAACTGAAGTACGTTCTAAAATAGCGGATTCTCACTTAGGGCATGTTTTTAATGATGGTCCTAAACCAACAGGAAAACGGTATTGTATGAATTCAGCAGCGTTAAGGTTTATCCCAAAAGCTAACCTAGAGTCTGAAGGCTATGCAGAGTTTTTAATTCTATTTAAATAGGAAGGTTATTATAAATATATATTTAAGGATTAGATTTTTCCATATATATAGATTGTGATGGAAAAGCAAAATCAACATTTAAAGTTTCAGCTAAGTGCTTTATCTGTAATAAAATTTGTTCTTTTGCTTGTAATTCATCTTTATAATCTGAAACTTTTAAGAAAAAATATAAAAGAATTTCTAAAGAGCTGTCTCCAAATTTTTTAAAAGAAATGTAATACTTATCTTTTCTTGTTAAAGGAGAGCTGTCGATAATAGCTCTAAGTCCTTTTGTGAATTCTTTAAGTTGTTCTTCAGAAGTAGAATAAGTAAGGCCAAGGGTTTCTACTGTTCGTCTGTATTGGCGCCTTCCAAGGTTATCAATATCATTATTAGCAACTTTTGAATTTGGAATAACAATTTGTGAATCATAAAATGTTCTAACTCTTGTTGACCTAAAACCAATTTCCTCAACAGTCCCTTCAAGGTCATTTATTTTAATCCAATCGCCAACTTTAAAAGGTTGATCAAATAAAATCATTAAAGAGCCAAAGAAATTTGCAGCAGTATCTTTTGCTGCTAAAGCTATAGCTAGACCTCCAACACCAAGACCAGCCAGGAGAGAAAAAACATTCACTCCTAGTCCCTCTATAATTGTGAGTGCAGCAAGTACAATGATGATAATCTTTGATGTTTTACTAATTAGAGGAACAAGGCTATCATCTAGATCAGATTCAGTTTTTGCTGTGATTTTTTTTAAAGCTTCTTCAACGGGTGTGATTAGGCAGTATAAAAGCCAGAAACAGCCAATTGAGACAAGAACTTTAGTTAAAGAGATCCAAATAAATTTAGCGTTGCCATTAAGAGCTATTTGAACTCCAACAGCTTTTAAGAAGAATGCAGAAATAAAAATTGATATAGGTTGTATAAGTGCTGTTGTTACTTTAAAACGAAGGGTTTTTTTTCGAAAAAAGAAAATCTTTAATATGTTAAGGAGCCAAATTGAAATATAGTAAAGTGCAAATGCTGAAATAATTGCTAAAAAAATCATAATCCATTGAATTTGTGTAACTTCAAAAATTTTTATAAGATTTCCTTTTGGCAGATTTAACTCAAGCCAAGTTAATTTATGACTCGCCCCAGGAAAAGGTATATTTTTTAAGTAAGGCTTTAAAGATAATGAGTTATAGTCTATTTGTGCACGCTCTAAAGAGTAATTTGATATATAATACCAGTTGTTAATTTTTACGAAAAAAATATTTGTTCCTTTTAATCGGTTATTCTCAAATATAGGGTTAGAAAACTGGTTTGTGCGATCAATAATTTCTTTTAAAAGTATGGCTTTATCTTCTAAATAAGAAATTGTGTAATTAGTGGATTTATTTAAAGAAGGCTGAAGCACTTCTAGAGCGTCTTTTATACGTAGCTTTAAGTCCTTATTGTCAATTTTTATTCCTTTTGAATAGTCAGACATGGCATTGTAAAAGGTATTAAAGCTAGCTTTAGGAGAGGAGAAATCTACTTTATTAAAGGATTTTGATTGTAAGGGAAGTATTAAGAATATAGTTAAAAAGTATAATTTTTTCATGTATAAAGTTTATTAAGGTTTTTACTAGCGATCAAATGATTTTATTAAAACCATTAATATAATAAGAATATGAGGATTGCTTGCAATTGTAGATATGGATATACAATAATCAAATGTTTTTATTAATTTAGATTTAAGAGTGTAATAGCTTAAAAAAACTTTAAAAGTGATTTTTTTACTATCTTTTAGGCTGCAATTCACATTTTTAGTTTCTAAAATTTAAGATTTTTACTCATTAAAAGATAAATTAGAATTATATGTTTAGATTGTTTATTTCTTTTTTTATATTATAAACTTGAGATTTTAAAAGGTTAACAATTTTTTTTTGAGAGCTTCTTTTTGATTGAAGGCTTGTAATTTTAAAATCAATAAGAGCTCGTTTGTGAACAACAGTAGGGTCGGTAGAGTGTTTAGCAAGTCTACTTAAAGCAAATTGTGCATCTTGAAGGTCATTTCTAATATGTTCATAATTTTTATTTTCAAATGTGAGAGTAGTTTCCTTATCTTTTAAAATTTTTTTCAAAAATGTTTTACGGCCTTTATTAAAGTTTGTTTTAAAGGTAAGTCCAGAGGATAAACATCTTTTAGGAAAATCACTGCCTTTTTCACCGATTTTAATCCCATTTTCAGGAGAGCAGAAGTATTTTTGACCTTTTGTATAGCCAGAGCTATAGCTTAAATAGCTTATACATCGTTCATCTTGATTATTATTAGTAAAACCATGTTCATAGCCTTTATCTTTTGAGCAGTACTCTTTTTTACCTTTGATGTAACCTGTCATGTATGCAGAAAAAGAGGTACAAAGAATATGTTTAGATTTTAGAGCAAAACCATCTTTGACTCCATTTTTTGTTGAGCAAAAAGATTTTAAGCCTTTTTTGTAAGCCTTAGTGTAGTTTACAACAGTTTTACAATTGTTAATGATTTTTTCTCCCTTAGTTCCACCATTTAAGCCTTTAGTTTTAGAACAAAAGATTAAAAGGCCTTTTTTATAGCTAGAGGTGTAATCAGATGTAGGAATTTGAATTTTTTGCTTAATGCAGGCTTCATTGTAGTAGTTAGCAAAGCTACGTTTTCCCAAGCTTCCTTCTTGGTAGCCAAGGTTTGAAAAGTTGGTTTGAGTACATGTTTTTTTGTTCCAACGACCTACACAGCCTGATAACATGTTTAGACCTATTAGGGTTAAAAGTATAAGCTTCATTTTCGTATTCTAATCCTCTTAATATATTTTTTTTTGTAAATAAATATATGTATTTATATAAATATTTTATCTCAGATAAAAGCTTCTTGATCTAGGAAAATAGAGGCTAAATATTGACATTAAGCAGCTTTTAGTTGAATGTTTTTCTTTAACACTAAGAATTTGGGGATTATATAAAGTGGCAAAGATTTCAATGATTAAGAAAAATGAGCAAAAATTAATAGTTGTTAAGCGGTATGATGAGAAAAGAGCCGTATTAAGGGCTGTTATGCAGGATCCGAAGGCATCGTTTCAGGAGAAAATGGAGGCTCAAAGAGCTTTTGCAAGGCTTCCAAGAAGATCTATGAAGAGTCGAGTGACTAATAGATGTGCTGTTACAGGTCGTCCAAGAGGGTTTTTAAGAAAATTTGGTCTTTCAAGAATTGCATTTAGAGAAATGGCTAGTAAGGGTCTTCTTCCAGGAGTGATAAAATCTAGCTGGTGATGTTTTTTTAAGTATTTTAAATAGATTTTTAAAGCTCTTAAGCATAGATATTTTTTTTATGTGTGTATTAGTAATTTCTTCATCTTAAATCTAGGTTAGTGTATCTTAGTTTTTGATTGTGATTCCAATGCTAAAGGGGAGCCATGAAGAATAAAATTATATATACTAAAACAGATGAGGCGCCAGCACTGGCAACACAATCTTTTTTACCAATTGTTAAAACCTTTACAGCTACAGCAGGTATTCAAATTCAGACTCGTGATATTTCTTTAGCAGGAAGAATAATTGCAAATTTCCCTGAGAATTTAAAAGAAGAGCAAAAAATAAAAGATGCATTGGCTGAGCTTGGTGAATTAGTAAAAAATCCAGAAGCTAATATTATTAAACTTCCTAATATTAGTGCTTCAGTTCCACAGCTTAAAGCCGCCATTAAAGAACTTCAAGACAAAGGCTATGACATTCCAAATTTTCCAGAAGAGCCAAAGACTGATGAAGAACAGGAGTTAAGAGAACGATTTTTAAAAATTTTAGGAAGTGCTGTAAATCCTATTTTAAGGCAAGGAAATTCTGATAGAAGAGTTGCAGCTCCCGTAAAACAGTATGCAAAAGATAATCCTCACTTAATGGGGGAGTGGGTAAAGGATTCAAAATCCCATGTGTCTTATATGAAAAGTGGTGATTTTTATGGATCTGAAAAATCTGTATCTGTGGATCAAGCAGTAGATGTTAGAATTGAGCACATTGATTCAGTTGGTTTAGTTACTGTTTTAAAGGAGAAAATACCGCTTTTAAAAAATGAAATTATTGATTCATCAGTTTTATCTTGTAAGGAGCTTAAAAAGTTTTTTCTAAAAGAAATTAAGAGCGCGAAGGAGGAAAATGTTCTTTTGTCTCTTCATATGAAAACTACAATGATGAAAGTGTCTGATCCTATTATTTTTGGACATGCGATTAAAATTTTTTTTAAGGATGTTTTTTCAAAATTTGAAAGTATTTTTGAAGAAATTGGTATAGACGCAAAAAATGGCTTAGGAGATCTTTTTAATAAGATTCAAAAACTTTCTAAAATACAGCAAAATAAAATTAAAAATGAAATTAAAATTGCTTATAAGAATGGACCAAAGCTTGCCATGGTTGACTCAGATAAAGGAATTACAAACCTACATGTTCCAAGTGATGTGATTATTGATGCCTCCATGCCAGCAGCCATTAAAACTTCAGGCAAAATGTGGGGGCCTGATGGAACACTTTTAGATACAAAATATATGATACCAGACCGTTGTTATGCTAAGATTTATGAGGAGATAATTTCTTTTTGTAAAGAAAACGGAGCTTTTGATATTACAAAAATGGGCAGTGTTTCAAATATAGGTTTAATGGCACAAAAAGCTGAGGAATATGGTTCACACGATAAGACGTTTGAAATATCTAAATTAGGATTAGTGAGAGTTGTAGATGCCTTAGGTATTGTATTAATGGAACATAAAGTTGAAGCTGGTGATATTTTTAGAATGTGTCAAACAAAAAAAGAGCCTATTAAAGACTGGGTTAGACTTAGTGTCGTTCGTGCTAGAGCAACAGGTATTCCTACAGTTTTTTGGCTTGATGAAAATCGAGCTCACGATATTAATTTGATTAAAAGAGTTAAAGAACATTTAAAAGAGCAGAATACTCAAGGGCTAGAAATTCAAATTTTATCACCAGTTAAAGCAATAAATTATACTTTAAAGAAAGTTAAAGAAGGTAGAGATGTGATCTCTGTAACAGGAAATGTATTAAGAGATTACCTTACAGACCTTTTTCCCATTTTAGAACTTGGAACAAGTTCTAAAATGTTGTCTATTGTGCCTTTATTAGCTGGTGGGAGTCTTTTTGAAACAGGTGCAGGTGGATCAGCTCCAAAACATGTTCAACAGTTTGTTAAGGAAAATCATTTGCGCTGGGACTCTTTAGGAGAGTTTTTAGCTCTAAGTGTTTCAATTCAAACTTTAGCTAAAAAAAACAACAATGAAAAAGCTCTGATTTTAGCAAAAGCCTTAGATGATGCAAATGGGAAGTTTTTAAGAACCAACAAATCACCATCAAGAAAGGTTAGAGAACTTGATAATAGGGGAAGTCATTTTTATCTGGCAATGTATTGGGCTGAGGCTCTAGCAGCTCAAAGTATTGATGATGAATTAAAAATTAAATTTTCTCAAATTTTTAAAATACTTAAAAAAGCTGAAAATACTATTATAAATGAGTTAAATTTAATTCAAGGAAAAACTGTTGATATAGGGGGGTACTTTCTTCCAAATGATGAATTGGTATTAAAAGCAATGAGACCAAGTAAAACATTTAATACTATTTTAAAAAGTATATAAATCTAGTTTATAAGTTTTTTTTAAGGTTAAGCCACTAAGAAGGTTTAAATAAAAAAAAGCATTAAACTTAATTAATGCTTTTAAAACTTTAATGATGATCTTTAAAGACAGAGTTAATGTCTAGAAAATCTCATGTACTTAGACGATTCATCCTATTTATTGGCCATCATATTCAAGATCAGGATCTCCTTCTAATCCAGCGTCTCTAATAGTTTTAATAACTGTAGAAAGTGCATGAAAAACGAATCGAACACTTTCAGCAACTACGTATGTTATACCCTTAACACCTTTAGTAACTAAGCCTAGACTTTCAGTAATTAAGTATGTTACACCATTAATGGTGCATACCACAACATTACCAGTACCAGTGACTATAGCTTCTGGAAAGTATAGATTACCTTCAATTTCGTCATACTCTCCAACAGATTCACAAAACGCTCTAGCTCTCTGCACTAAATTCTGGTTACTTTTTTCCTGGTTTGTATACTCAAGGTCTGCATGCTCAAAATTAATTGCAAAAGCTGGGAAACCTGCCCATAAAATTGATGCCATTAGTATTGTTATTATTTTTTTCATTCTTTTTCTCCTTTTTTTTTACTTATATTCAATCTCTTCCGAATTAAAGAGTTGAGCATAGTGTTTTTAACAAATGCGACTTTATTTTAAAAAGTGTCATAGAATCAACTTGAAAACATACTTTTATAAAATATACATAAAAAAACTATTATTTAGACAGTATGGTTTTATTATAATATGCAGTTCACACAAGAACTCTAGATCTAGCATAAGGAGTTTTTGGTGAAAAGGATTTTTTTAAATACTTTAACCAATTGCGATTTTTAATTGTAAAAGTCTAGAATTGTTGCTGTAAAACACATAGTGATGAGCCTCGGTGGTGGAATTGGTAGACGCGCTGGATTTTGAATCCAGCAAAGGGCCTTAGGAGAGTTTGTAAAGTATTATAGTTAAGGAGATTTTTTAAATTTTTGGTATATAAATTCAAACGGATTGGTAGAATTGTTTACCAGAAAAATAAATAGATTGAGTAAGGGCAATTATGCCGATGTGGTGGAATTGGTAGACACGTTGGATTCAAAATCCAATGGTAGCAATATCGTGCGAGTTCGAGTCTCGCCATCGGTACCAAAGCATTGCAATTACTTGTCTTTTTAAAATCACTAAAAAATCTATTGGTATAAAGTTATGGGCAAAGTTTTAAAACCCATATTCAAAAAGAAAAAACCAAACAAAGTACTTATTTTCGACGACACCCTTATAAGGAGATAATTTTTTTAGGGTAGGGGTGTCATTACTTGTAGTAGGTATTAATTGGTAAAAATGTGTAGATAATGCTTAAAAAGTTAAGTTTACCATGAAAATCTGTTATTTAAGATCTGCTGAGATCTATTTAAAGGGGTGCTTAAAGTTTTTACTACATGTGATAGGTGTATTTAGGTAACAGTGCAAAAAGTTCACACAATAATAACATATTTATACTAGGAAGATATCTCATTGTAGTTTCTTTTAGAAAATGATAAAAATTAAGCAACCTTTAAGGCTAAAGCCTTGGAATTTGTAATTATAATATAGAGGAGTTTTAATGGTGTCTTTTAATGTTGGTGACAATGCAGTTTATCCTGGTTACGGAGTTGTTAAGGTCACAGCAATAGAGATAAAAGAGTTTTTTGGAACAAAAGAGATTTTTTATTCTGTAAGGATTGAAGACTCAGGTGCTAAGGTAATGGTCCCTCAAAACCGTGTTGAAGTGGTTGGACTGCGGTCAATAATTACTGAAAACCAAGCTGTTGAAGTGATTAGTATTTTAAAAGAAAAAGAAACTAAAGTAGATAATCAAACTTGGAATCGTAGATATAGAGATTATATGGATAAGATTAAAACAGGCTCTGTATATGAAATCGCTGAGGTTTTAAGAGATCTATTTGTTCTTAAAGTAGGTAAAGATTTATCTTTTGGTGAAAAAAAGATGCTTGAAACAGCAAGAAATCTTCTTTTAAGAGAATTAACTCTAGCTACTAAGGGAGAAGTTTTAAATTCTGATGAAGTCGCCGCTATCTTTGGGCTTAATGACACAAAAAAAACAACAGTCCAATAATCTGTCCATTACTAATAAATTAGTACGAGTTCGTTTTGCTCCAAGCCCTACAGGCTATCTTCATGTAGGTGGTGCAAGAACTGCATTTTATAATTATGTTTATGCAAAAAAACATGGTGGAACCTTTATTCTTAGGGTGGAGGATACTGATGAAGTTCGTTCTACTAAAGAGGCTTTAGTCGCTATGATAAAAGATATGAGGTGGTTAGGTTTTGAGTGGCAAGAAGGTCCTCAAGATGAAAATCTTAATGAGATTGGAGATAAGGGGCCTTATCTTCAAAGTGAAAGAAAAAGCATTTATAAAAAATATATTCAAAAACTTTTAGACTTAAAAAAGGCCTACTATTGTTTTTTAACAGAAGAAGACTTAGATATTCAACGCAAAGAAGCTAAGACTTTAAAGCGTCCTTTTAGACCGTGTAGTCCTTATAGAGATTGGACAATAGAACAAGCTAGAAAAAAACTAGCCGATGGTGAAACTGCCGCTATTAGATTTAAAAATGATTATGGCAATCAGCTTTTTACTTTTATAGATATAGTTAGAGGAGAGGTGTCACTGCCTTCTTCAATGATTGGGGACTTTATTATTGCAAGATCTACAGGTGTTCCAGTTTATAATTTTGTATGCGCAGTTGATGATGCTTTAATGCAAATCACTCATGTATTTAGAGCTGAGGAGCACTTAAATAATACTTTAAGGCAGCTTATGATTATTAAAGCCTATGGGTTTACTCCTCCAATGTATGGACATATGTCAATTATGCTTGGAGAAGATAAGCAAAAGCTTTCAAAACGCCATGGGGCAGCCTCAGTACAGGAATTTAGGGAAGAAGGGTATCTTTCAGAGGCCATAAATAACTTTGTTGCACTTATGGGTTGGAGCTCTCCATCGGGTAAAGAGATTTTATCTTTTGATACTATAGTTAAAGAATTTTCTAAAGATCGTTTAAATTCAGCATCGGCAGTTTTTGATAAAGAAAAGCTTAAGTGGATGAATGCTCAGTACTTAAGGTCTATGGATCCTAAAGATTTTTGGAAAAATATGACTAAGTATTTAGACCCTTCTTGGAAATTTCCTAAAGAGGAAGATTGGGTATTAAAATCATATAACACTTTAAAGACTTCAATGAATACATTTAAAGATGGGGTAGAGCTTTTTAAAATGTTAAGGCTTGGAGATGAACTGTTTTTAAATGAAGAAGCTAAAGAAGTACTTTTATGGGACACCACTTTAAAAGTTTTAAGTGTTTGGGTTAAAGCCCTTGAATCTTTAGATAAAGATTATTTTACCACTGGTGATATAGATGAGTTTATGGGTTTAGTAAAAAAAAGGACTGGAGTTAAGGGCAAGAGTTTATTTATGCCTTTGCGTGTGGCTTTAATTGGAAGAGCTCATGGGACAGAGATTAAAGACCTTATTCCCTTAATTCCTAAAAACGAACTAGTTAGAAGAGCTAAATCATTACTCTAAAGGTAGGTTAGGTGTGGGGCTTAGTTTGTAAACTTATAAAAAACTAAGTATGATGGTTAGATGTTTTTATTAGAAACAAAACTTAAACCCTCAGGAGATCAACCAAAAGCAATTAAAGAAATTGTTGGTAGGTTTAAAGAAGGCATTAAAAAACAAACCTTACTAGGCGTTACAGGTTCAGGTAAAACTTTTACCATGGCTAATACAATTCAACAGCTATCTGTTCCAACTTTAATTCTTGCTCCTAATAAGACATTAGCAGCCCAGCTTTATGTGGAAATGAAGTCTCTTTTTCCAAAAAATGCTGTAGAATATTTTGTTTCTTTTTATGATTATTATCAGCCAGAAGCATATATTCCTTCAACCAATACGTTTATTGAAAAGGACTCAGCTATTAATGAGCAGATTGATAGGATGAGGCACTCGGCAACCTATGCGCTTTTAAAACGAAAAGATGTGATTATAGTAAGCTCGGTTTCTTGTATTTATGGACTAGGGTCGCCTGATGCATATGAGGGAATGAGTATTGAGTTAAAATGTAATTTTAAACTTGGAAGAGACCAGTTTTTAAGAGAATTATTAAAAATTCAATATAAGAGATCTGATGTAGATTTTCATCGTGGGACCTTTAGGGTTAGAGGGGATGTTGTAGATATTTACCCTACCTATGAGGAAGACAGAGCTTTAAGAGTTGAGTTTTTTGGTAATTTTGTAGAACAGCTTTCATGGATTGATCCTATTAGAGGGAAAACTTTAAAAAGAATTCAGGTTGTATCGATCTTTCCAGGGAGTCACTATGTCACCTCTTCAAAGAGACTTAAGATTGTTGTAGATCAAATTAGAGAAGAACTTAGAGAACGTATGGCTTATTATAAAAATCTTGGTGAGGAAGAGCTTAAAGAGCGTATAGAAAAAAGAACTTTATATGATCTTGAGATGATTGATGAATTAGGGTTTTGTTCAGGAATTGAGAATTATTCAAGATATTTAACAGGTAGAATAAGTGGAGAGCCCCCGCCAACACTTTTAGAGTATTTTCCTAAGAATTTTTTAACCATCATTGATGAGTCTCATATAACGGTTTCTCAAGTTGGAGGAATGTATAAAGGTGATAGGGCTAGAAAAATAAATTTAGTAAAACATGGTTTTAGACTCCCTTCAGCTTTAGATAATAGACCTTTAAATTTTTTAGAATTTACTAAAATAGTAGATAGGGTTGTTTATGTTTCAGCCACTCCTGGAAAATATGAGTTTGAAAATACTAAAGGCCTTATAACAGAACAAATTATTCGACCCACAGGTTTATTAGATCCTTTTGTTACAGTAAGACCTGCAACACATCAAATAGATGATGTTGTAGGTGAGTGTAAGAGAGTGGTTAAAAAAGGTTTTAGAGTTTTACTGACTACGTTGACAAAAAAAAGTTCAGAAGATCTATCAAAATATATGGCATCTTTAGGGTTTAAGGTTAAGTATTTGCATTCTGATATTAAGACAATGCAAAGGTCTGATGTTTTAAGAGATTTACGTTTAGGGGTATTTGATATTTTAATAGGTATTAACTTACTTAGAGAGGGGCTTGATTTACCTGAAGTTGCTTTTGTTGGAGTTTTAGATGCTGATAAAGAAGGTTTTTTAAGATCAGAGAGTTCTTTGGTTCAAACAATAGGTCGAGCAGCAAGAAATTTAGAAGGTCGTGTGATTTTATATGGAGATAAAATCACTAATTCTATGAAAAAAGCTATTAGTGAAACAGACAGAAGAAGGAAGATTCAAGAAGACTATAATAAAAAGCATGGAATCATTCCTAAAACTATTATTAAAAACATTAAAACTGGTTTAACAGAAGCTTATATTGATGTACATGGTAAAGATATTGAGGAGGGGGTTTATCAACTTAGAGAAAGAGTAGTCTCTTATAAGACTAAAAAAGGAGGGCTTTTAAAAGAGCTTGAAAAATTAAAGAAGAGAATGAAAAAAGCTGCTGACAAATTAGATTTTGAGGAAGCTGCAAGAATTAGGGATGAAATAAAACGCCTTCAAATTATAGATTTAGAGCTTTCTTAAATGAATAAAGAACTGTTTTCTGTAAAAGATCAAGCTGTTATGATGCCTAATAAACCAGGTGTGTATCTTATGAAAAGCCAAACTGGGGTTATTTTGTATATTGGTAAAGCTAAGATTTTAAGAAATAGAGTGAAATCATATTTTACAAAGCAGAAAGGAAGGTCTTTAAGACTTAAGCATTTAATCAAACAAATTATTAAAATTGATTATGTTATCACAACTACAGAGGTTGAAGCATTTTTACTAGAAGCTTCTTTGATTAAAAAGCATAAGCCTCGCTATAATATTAGGCTTAAAGATGATAAATCATACCCTTATATAAAATGCAGTTTATCAGAAGAGTTCCCAAGATTTTATGTTTCTAGAAAAGTTTCAAATAACAAAGAAGATCTTTTTTACGGTCCTTTTACTTCTGGGTTTTTGGTTCGAGAAAATATTAAGTTTTTAAATGGAGTTTATAAAACAAGAGATTGTTCTAATGGTTTTATGAAAATTAGAAAAAGACCTTGTTTAACTCATGAGATAAAAAGATGTACGGCTCCTTGTGTAGGAATGACAACACAAAGAAAATACAAAAATCAGGTTAAAAAAGCAATTGCTTTTTTAGAAGGGGATACTAAAGAGATTTTAAAAGAGGTTGAAAAAAATATGTATAAAGCCTCTTTAAATCAAGAATTTGAAAGAGCGGCTGAATATAGAGATCAATTAGAGGGAGTAAAAATTATTTTAGAAAAACAAACCGTTATTGCAAGAGAAGATATAAATAGAGATGTTGTTTCTTATGTGACTGATGAAAAAGGCTCTTTGATTTCAATGATTCACACTAGAAAAGGAAGAGTGTTAGGACAAAAAATTCACTTTTTAAATAAACTTGAAATTGGTGTTAAAGATGAAAACCTAAGAGAAAAAGTGCTGTCTTTTTTAAATCAATACTATATAGATAATTTTATTCCAGATGAAATACTACTGGATCAGGATTTAGGCTCAGATTTAACTCGTTTATTTAAAGATGTGTTAAAAGAAAGAAGCAAGCAGAATGTAGATATCTTACATGTTCCAAATTCTAAGACTAAAGCAATTTTAAATATGGCTAGAAAAAATGCTTTAGAGCATTTAAAAAAATATATAGAGAAATTTGATAAACAAGAAAAAGCACTATTTCAGATTAAAGAAAAATTTGGACTTTTACAGATTCCAGAGCGTATAGAGTGCTATGACATTTCAAACTTTCAAGGAGATCAATCTGTAGGAAGTCAGGTTGTTTTTAATGCAGGAGCGCCCAGCCCCCAAGACTATAGAATTTATAAAATTAAAACAATTATAGGCCCTGATGATTTTAATTCTTTAAAAGAAGTTTTAGTAAGAAGGTTTTCTCATAGTGAGTATCAAGATCCACAGTTAATAGTTATTGATGGAGGCAAAGGGCAGCTTTCAAAAGTCGTTTCGATTTTAAAAGACTTAGGAAGACAAGATCTTGTGGTCGTGGGTTTAGCTAAATCTAGAGAAAAAGGCAATTTTAAAGATTCAAAGCTTAAAAGAACAAGTGAAAGATTTTTTATATCAGGTCGAGCTAATCCGGTGACATTTAAACTTTATAGTCAAGGACTTAGGATTTTAACAAACATTAGAGATGAGGCCCATAGGTTTGCTATTGCTCATCATAGAAAACTTCGAGATAAAAAAATGATGGAGAGTGTTTTTTCTAAAATTCCAGGTTTTGGTCCTAAAAAACAAGCACGATTAAAACAACTTTTAAAGACATCCTCTGATTGGACACTCATTACAGAAAAGAAAATTATGGTAGAAACAAAAACAAGTGCTAAAGTTGCTAAAGAGATTTTAGTTTACTTGCATGTAATGGTGAAAAAAAAGTAGTTTAACTTAATAAGTGAAATCCTTAATTCTTTTTAAATAAAAACATCGACATTTAAAATGTATAAGTCTAGAGTGAAAAAAAGATTTAAAAAAATAATTAAAGGCTTAATGTGAAAACTAAGAATGATTACCTTACAAAGATTTTAGGAATGAGTTTAACAGGGCCTAAATTGGCTATTAAAAATAGGGTTAAACATAAAAGAGATCAGTATTTATTTTATTGTAATCAAAAAGATTTTAAAAAAAATAAAGATTTTATTCAAAAAATATTACAAGCAAGTCAGAAAAATAATGAAATTGTTATTACAAATTTAAAAGATCTTAAAAAACTAAATCCACTAGAAGTGTTTAGTTTTGGAGAGAGGATTCACCTTTTAGGTGTAAAAGTTCAATCTTTTCCAAGTTTTACAGAGATTTTTAAGAATAAAAATATGAAACTCTTGCTTTGGAATGAGTTAAAAAAAAGAGTTTAAGTTATTAGGGGCTGTTGATAATTCATCGAGCTTTTCATAACGGTAATCAAATAAAAAGACATAATAAGACTAAGCATGTCTTTGTAGTTTATATTAATCTTGTTATGCAGGACTTTTTAATACCTAAAAAGTGCTTAAGCCCTGCAAAAGTATTCTTAACAAGAGGCCTGTATTTATAAAGGTGCTAGTCTATATCTTTGTTCTGAGTCTTTAATTTTTTTTCTAGTAGAACTAGAGTTAAATCCTAAGTTAAAAGTACGTTTTTTCTTTTAATAATAGGAACTTAGCTTTTTGGGTGAAAACTAGCAGTAGATTTAAGACTTTTATTACTTTTAGAATCTATATTTTATACAGTTTTGTTTTAAAATAAGATTTTAAAACAAAAAGTGGTATTTAAAAAAAGTTTAATAAATTAAATCGTTTATGGTGCAGTTTATTAGTAAATGCTGTTTTATTAATCCAGAGATAAAATTTGTAAATATAAAATAACAGCTGTAAAAAGATTTTACAGTAGAGTGCTAATATACGGCCTTTAAGGCTGGTATTGATTTTGCTCTATAGATTCTATCTAGGGGGATCATTATGAAAAAACTAAATCCTTTAAAAACTTTATTAATAACAGGGGTAATCTTTTTATTAATAGGTTGTGATAACGGCTCTGAGTCAAATTCTATAACCACAGTTCCAATAACTCAGGTTAATTTGTCAGACCATATTAGAAATAATATTAATGAAAACTCATCTTCTGTATTAACAAAACTTTTGCAACTCCATGAGGATTTAGATGAGGAGTATTCACGTTTAGATATGGAGCTTAATATAGGTACGGTAGTTGGAAATCATGAAAATATAGATGCCAAGCAGGGTGGAGATATTGTAATTCATAAAAATCATAGGAATGGTGAGAAATCTTATAGTTATTTTACTTCAGGTGGAAATCATCTTAATGATGTTAAAGAAAACTATTGGAGCTATAATTTAGATGATAGGCTTGTTTGGAAAGGTGTGTTTGAAGGTCCAACAGGAACTCTTGTAGTTGTAGTTGATGGTGTTTATGAGTCAGGTGATGGAAATGATCCCTTTGATGCAATGAGTGGATCTGTTTGGTTTAGACCATGGCCAATTGTTGAAAACACAGGGATTAATCCAAATAAGTGTTATATAAAAGATGGAAGATTAGATTGTAAAAATCCTGCAGGGCCACTTCGTAGATGTTGGGATATTTCACTAGGCCCGTATGATTGTAGATTTACTGTTTCAGAGGATTCACAAATGGTAACGGCTATAGGTAATAAAGAATCTTCTCAGCCATATACAAAAGTAGCAGAATTTATTAACTTAAGTAGAGAAAAAACTTTTAAAGAAACCTATTAACAAATAAGAAGGTGTAAGATGAAACAAATAATAATTTTATTAGTAGCAGTAATGTTTTTATCTGGATGTGGTGAATCATCAGGTGAAAAAGTAGTTTCTACAAATCCTGTAGATTCAAGTGGAAGGCCAATAGAAAAAGCCCCAGATAATGGTAGGAATGATGAAAGTATATTAACTCCAGTAGGTCTAGATGTTACTCCGCTAGCTTATGGAGAAAGTTTAATTTTTCCTGAAGCTCAAATTCAATTAGGTTTTCAAGTAGGTATTAATGGTGTTTTTTCACAAGGTGAAATAAGACTACTTGAGACGTTTGGGTATTTAAATTGTGAACTTCCAGTTGGCACTTATACACTTATAACAAGTATTCCAGGCCAGAAGATAATTACTCCTGGTTATAGTGAACCAATAGTTCATAACTATGGTGGAGTTACTTTAAGTGCTACAGGTCCAGTGTTATTCACAGCTGTTTTAACGCGTTCTTTATCTAGACAAAACCCTAATGGTGAATGGGTGATGGATGCAGAGTTAAAGTTAAAGTCTGTAAAAGGTGCAACCTGCTCTAATCCAATACCTATTTCTTTTGGAATGCCTAGTAATTTAGATTAAGGATAAAGCTTTTGGATTTTAACCTTTATGTGTGTTATGTTTAATTATGTTGAAATTGTGGGTTGAGTTTTTTCAAGATTTAGAATTAGTGAGAGGAAGATCTCGCAATACTGTTTCTGCTTATAGAAGAGATCTTATTTTGTATGAAGGCTTTAAGAGTACTTTAAAGCCTATTGCAGGATACTATAATTTTTTACAAAAAAGCGGTTTATCTACAAGATCTCAAGCAAGAGCAATTTCAAGTTTAAGAACTTACTTAAAGTTTTTAGAGAGAAATGATATATTAGCGCCAGAGCTTAGGGAGTTAAAACTTCCAAAAGTTGAGAAAAAACCTCCAAAAATAATTTCAATAGAAGAGTTTAATCAACTTGTTCAAGCAGCCACAGGGAAGAATGGGTCTCAAACTTTAAGAAATCAGCTTTTATTGTATTTAATGTTTGGTTTAGGGTTAAGAGTTACAGAGTTAATATCTTTAGATGTTGAAAGTGTTCAGCTTGATGAGGGAACTTTAAGGGTTCTTGGAAAAGGTTTAAAAGAAAGAATCCTTCCCATTAACAATATTCTTTTACAAATGCTATTATCTTATTTAACAGACCATAGGAAAGAAATCTGCTTTGATTCAAAGGAGCGTGCTTTAATAGTAAATAAAAAATCTAATAGGCCATCTAGAATTGATATTTGGCGTTGGTTAGAATCATGGTCAAAACTTGCAGGTTTTAAAGAAAGCATACATCCACATCAGTTTAGACATGCTTGTGCAACATCGCTTTTAGAAAACGGTGCAAACTTAAGATCCATTCAAGTTCTTCTAGGACATACAAGCCTTCAAACTACGCAAATGTATACTGCCGTTTCAAAAGGACATTTAAATAAGACGCTTGATGAGAAGCACCCTTTTTCTAAAATAAATATGGGTTTAAAAAAATCTTTAAAAAAATAAAAAGTTATTTTAAATAGTTAAGCGGTAATATTAAAGTTATTTAACAAGGTTTTAAAATGAGTAAATTTGATCAAATTCTTATTTTTACAGATGGTGCTTGTTCTAAAAACCCTGGGTATGGGGGTTATGGTACAGTGATTGTTTACCCTGATGGAAGAGTAAAAGAGCTTGGTGGAGGTAGAAAAGACACCACAAATAACCGTATGGAGATGATGGCTGTTATTAAAGGGCTTTGTCAGGTAGAAACAGAGAAAGAAGATATTTTGCTTCTTACAGATTCAACTTATGTTATTAAAGGGGCTACTCAGTGGATTCTTGGATGGAAGAAGAAAAATTGGCTTAATTCTTCTGGTAATCAAGTTTTTAATAAAGACTTGTGGCTTAAGCTAGATAGAGCAGTCATTAAAAGAAAATCTATATCCAAGCTTTCTTGGGGTTATGTTAGAGGTCACCAAGGTATTCCTGGAAATGAAAGATGTGATCAAATAGGTGTGGCATATTCAAAAAAGCAATTTATTAAACTTTATCAAGGTAATATCTTAAACTATGGTATTGCAGTTTATGATATTCCTAAAGACTTATCTCTACCTATTAAAAAGACCGGTAATGAGAAGTCTTTTAGTAAAAAGAAAAAAGCTTACTCTTATTTAAGTTTAGTAAATGGGGAACTTAAAATTCATAAAACATGGCTTGAATGTGAAGCTAGAGTCAAGGGTCAATCAAGTGTTAAGTTTAAGAAATCTATCTCAATTGAAGATGAGAAAAAAATAATTGCTGAATGGTTAAGCTTTAAAGATTAAATCAGAGTTGACCGGAATCTAAAAGTAAAAGAAGGTTACAAGCATTGTGTTGCCTAAACCATTAAAGTTTTTAGCATCTTTAAAATTAGCTGTATTTATACTCTTAGGTTTAGGAGTTATTTCAGCAGTGGGAACATTTTATGAATCATTGTATAATGCTGAATATGCTAAACAAGTAGTTTATCAATCTTTTTGGATGATAGGCATTCAAGTCTTACTTACGGTTGTATTAATAGCGGTGATGGTTGATAGGCTTCCTTGGAAAAAAAAACATGTTCCATTTTTACTTGCACATATTGGTATAATAATAGTTCAGATAGGGTCTGTATTAACGTATTTTTATGGTGTTGATGGACTTATGGTTTTTCCACTTAATGGACAAAACCGTTATGTACAAGTGGCGCAAAAAGAATTTGCTGTTTATAGTTCTTTTGATGGAAATAAATTTACCACTTTGTTTAATGAAGATGTTAATTATTTTAAGCAGGATTTTAAAAAAAACAAAATAAAATATAAAATAGGAACTAAAGATATAATAGTAAAAGACTATTATATTTTTGCTCAAGCTAAAAATCAGGTTTTAACTTCTAAAAATATTGAAGATGGACCTGCTTTAAGATTCTTTATTGAAGGGGTTAGGGCAAAAGAATCAGGCTGGCTTATTGTTAACAAAATTTTTAAAAAAAATGAAAAAAAAATGGGGCCGGCAAAAGTGAGTCTTTATTTAAAAAAACCTAAGGATTATAAAGGAAAAAATGAGATTGTTTTTTATCCCAATGGAGAAGAACTTTCTTATATTCTGTTTAATAAAAGTGGTCAACACAGTGGAAAAATTAGCGTTGGAGAAATTTTAGACACTGGTTGGATGGACTTTAAACTTAGAGTTTTAAGTTATAAGCCTCATGCTTATGAAGGAACATATTTTGAAAAATTAGACTTTCCCCATGCTTTAAGCACAGAGGCTTTAAATATAAGTTTTATGGGGGAAACCTATTGGTTAGGTTTAAATCAACCATTAAAAATTTTTTTAAAAGATAAAGTTTATGTTTTAAGTTATGCTAAAAAAAGAGTAGATATAGGTTTTAATATCCTTCTTAAGGATTTTAAGGTAAGAAGATATCAAGGCTCTATTAAAGCTGCAAACTATGAGAGTGTAGTGTCTGTTCATGGAGAAGATATTTTAATTTCAATGAATGATCCTATGAAAAAAAATGGGCTTACTTTTTATCAAAGCTCATTTCAAGAAGATGAGATGGCAAGACCAACACACTCAGTGCTATCAGTGAATAAAGATCCAGGTAGATTTGTTAAATATTTTGGATGTTTTTTAATTGCTTTAGGGATAATATTTTTATTCTGGTTTAAAAAACGTGGTCATAAACGGCGTTGAGTAAAATAACTTATATAAAGGTAGATTATGAAAAATATCATTTTATTTCTAACGGTGTCTTTGATTTCAAGTCTTACGCTTGGCTCAGGTTTAAAAAACCTTCCTGTTCAAAATGGAGGAAGGATTAAACCTTTAGACACTCTTGCTGGAGAAAGCGTTAGGCTTATATATGGTAAGACAAAGTATAAGAGAAAAGACCCTTCAATTTTAGTGTTAACATGGCTTCTTGCACCTAAAATATGGTCTAAAACAGAATTTATTCAGTTAAAAAATAAAAAGTTAAAAATGGCCTTAAACCTAGAAATTAAAAAAGACTACTTTAGTCAAGAAGAACTTTCTAAAAACTTGGCTATAAGTAGTCTTTTTCAAAACCTAGCAATTAAGAGAAAAAAAGAAGTTAAGCTAAATGCTTTTGATCAAGCCTTGTCTAGGCTAGAGAGCCAGCTTTTAAGGTTGAGCCAGTTTCAATCAGGGGATATTTTAAAAGTGGCACCCACTAGTGATAAATGGCTATCTATTAATGAAGTTTCAAAAGAGCATAAAAAAAGTTTTGCACAAATATTAAAAAATGTTTCGGCTCTTTTAACAGATGAAAGCAACAAAGAGTTAAAAGCTAAAGTAGATAAGAGTGCAGATGAATTTGTGTCTTTTTCTATAAAGCCTTATAAAGGTGATAAGGTTAAAGTTTTTTCAAAAATTAAGGCCGAGGTTTTTTATAATTCCTTTCATTTTTTTAAGTACTCTTGGATATCTTATCTTTTAGCGTTGATTTTTATTTTTTTCTTTTGGCTTTGGGAAAAAAAAATATTTAGACTTGCTTTTAATGGAATGCTTTTTTTAGGGTTCTTGTTTCATTTATTTGGGTTTTTAACTAGAGTTTATATAAGCCAAAGAGCCCCTGTTTCTAATATGTATGAGACCGTGTTATGGGTGCCTTTTGGAACTGTAATTTTTGGATATTTTGTTGGAAAGTGGAATAAGAGTCTTATGCCATTTGTTGGATCTTGTATTGTGGCTTTATTTTGTTTAATTATTTCAGATCTTGCTCCTGTGATTCTAGATCCAAGTATACAGCCTCTTCAAGCTGTTCTTCGCTCAAATTTCTGGCTACTTACCCATGTTTTAACCATAACTATTTCATATTCAGCATTTTTTCTTGCCTTTATTTTAGGAGATTTTTCTCTTTTCTATCACTTAAATAAGGATAAATATGATAAAGAAATTCTTAAAGTCACAATTTTAATTTATAAAAGTTTGCAAATTGGGGTCTTACTTCTTGCTGTAGGAACTGTTTTAGGTGGAATTTGGGCTGATTATTCTTGGGGAAGGTTTTGGGGGTGGGATCCGAAAGAAACCTGGGCTTTTATTGCATTAATGGGATATTTGGCTCTTCTACATTCACGGTTGATTGGAATGGTGAAGTCTTTTGGCCTTGCTGTAGGAGCAGTGATTTCATTTAATCTAGTTATTATGGCCTGGTATGGTGTAAATTTTTGGTTAGGAGCTGGGCTGCACTCTTATGGCTTTGGTTCTGGTGGAGTGGAGTATGTTTCTATATTTGTTATGTTACATTTTATTTATATTTTATTTGTAGGCGTTTTTATGAAATTAAAAAAAAACTCTAAAATATCTTAAATTAAAAATTCGCCAATAAAGATTTATTTAGGAATTAAAATTACTTTAGTGGAAAATACTAAAAAAATAAAAAATAAAGGAGTTATATTTTGCCAGCTTCTCAAACTAGATTTGGTCCTGGTATTTTGGTTACAGCCGCTTTTATAGGGCCAGGAACTATTACTACAGCAAGTCTTGCCGGAGCAGGTTATGGTTTTGCTCTGTGCTGGGCACTTTTGTTTTCAGTAATTGCAACTTTTATCCTCCAAGAGATGGCTGCTCGTTTAGGTATGGTAAGTGGTAAAGGCTTGTCTGAAAATCTGCAAGAGTTTTTTACTCATTTATGGTTTCGTCCTATGGTATCTATTTTAATTATTACAGCAATCGGTTTTGGTAACGCTGCTTATGAGTCTGGTAATATTCTTGGTGCTTCTTTAGGCCTACAAACACTATTTGGTTGGAGTGTGTCCTTCTGGGCCTTAGCTGTTGCTATTTTAGCTGGAGCATTACTGGCTGTGGGTCAGTATCGACTTATTCAAGGAGTCATGGTGGTGCTTGTATTGGTAATGAGCGTTGTATTTTTGTTAACCATGATCATGGTTAAACCATCCATTACGGTTATAATGTCAGGGCTACTAATACCAAAATTACCAGAAAACTCATTGCTTACTGTACTAGCCTTGATAGGAACAACGGTGGTGCCTTATAACTTATTTTTACATGCTAGCATCACAGCAAAAAAATGGAAAGGTAACACTAATAGTGCAAAAGCTTTAAGATTTTTGCGCTGGGAGATAGGTCTTTTAATGGGTATAGGAGGCTTAATAACTTTTGCCGTAATGTGTATCTCTGCTGTTGCTTTTTTTGGTACAGATAACAAACTGTCAGTAGCAACAATGGCCCAACAACTTAAACCGCTACTAGGAAGCTTTGCACCTTATGTTTTTGCTACAGGCTTATTTGCAGCAGGTTTAAGCAGTGCAATTACAGCACCTCTTGCTGCAAGTTTTGCTGTTAGCGGTATCCTTAGGTGGCCTAATGATCTAAAAGATTTAAGATTTCGTCTAGTCTGGATAACTGTATTAGTCAGTGGAGCAGTGTTATGTACTATGGGTATAAAACCACTTACTGCAATTTTGTTTGCCCAGGCTGCAAACGCTATTTTATTGCCTTTTTGTGCCATCTTCTTATTAGCAGTTATGAATAAAAAAAAAATATTAGGAAATTATTGTAATAGTACAATGAGCAATGTCATAGGAGTGCTTATAGTTATGGTAATTATCGGGCTTAGTTTATTTAAATTTGCTAAAGTATTTGGAGTGGTGGATTAAAAGTGGACATGTATTTAAGAAGATTAAGATGGTGTTTAAAACTTAAATATTAAATCTAAAAGCTTTAAATACGGTATTTATCTAATTTTACCTTTATTTTAGAGGATTTTGTTCTTTTTTCCGTCTAAAAATAAGAATAAATATTGAAAAGATATTTCTAAAATCATAGCCTAAGATATGGTGTGGATTTTTAGTTAGCAGCTAGAATGTACCCATGCCTAACCCTTGCAATTTTATTGACTTTTAGGAGAGGTAAAGAGTTTCACATCATGCGCCCCGTCATAAATAATTGCATCAGCTTGTAAATCAAAATCATCCATAACTCTTTGAACTAATCTTCCATTGGGGGTCTTTAGAAATAAAGAAATTAATTCGCTTTGGACCTCTTCTATTCTATCGCTATTATAATAGCCCTTTATCGCTTTAAGAGTCCTTTGATTTATTATGCCCAAGTTTGCTATTTTTCGAGGTGAGTACTCCCTAGGCGAAGAACCCCTTGAAAATACTTCTTGGTATTGATCACGTATGATATCACTACCGTAAAAAGGCTTATTTATACCTCTAAATATATTGAGGATATCAATTGTGGTAGGTGAATATTTAACATGAAAAAAGGCTCCTTCTCCTTTCGTCATAACTTCGTATTCGCCACTTGAATTGATTCTATGTACTGCTAATTCGGTAGTTTTTTTTAGTTGATCCACTCTTTCTCTATATTTATTATCAATATCATGTAATCTTTCATGTAGACCTGGATCCAAAATAGGATCTTTATACTTAGTTTTAATTTTTGTCGGGAAGTCTTCTTGGTACTCTGCTCTCGCTCCTCCAGAAATTATGCCTTTAGCTCCAGAAGTAATACCTGCCTGTTGAGAGACAGAGGCCTGCACATTTAAAAGCTCTAGCCCTTTTGAATTAGAAACACCATGTCTAACACTCTCCCGTCCAACTCTACCTCCTTCGGGTTGAACACTAAGCTCCTCTTCCTCAACCTCAACAGCGCTTGAGCGACAGCAAGAAGTAAGGCTCCTAAATGCTGATCTTACTAAACCACCTAATTCTTCAAAGATTAGGCCAGAGGGATCAGTAAAGTTTAGGGGTTCACCATTAGAATAACCATAGGATGATGGATATTGTGATAACGGATCTGGAGTTAAAAAACGTCCAAATTGAGGTAGATAATATCTGTTTTGAAAATAGTAAAGAGAGCTTGAGGCTTGATAGCTTTGCCCCGTAAATTCGGGTGGAATACTACTAGTTTGCCCAAAAACAAACTGAGTTTTTAAAATGATAAAAATTAAAAAAGTAAAGTATTTAAAATTCATTTTTGTTTTTAGTTAATTAGGGCTAGCTATAATCAATATAACCTTATAAAACTTAACTCATATAATCAAGTGTAGAGGGCGTTGTTTCATATAAAATCAGTGGGTTTGTGATTTAAATTTTATAGAGCAGAAGGGTATGAAAATTTGTTTAAAATCCTACATTTAATGGCAGCTTCATTAAACTAACTCTTAAATTCCTTAGAGCTTAAAGCTCCTCTAAAAATACTTTTAAAACGGTACATGGCTGTTTTAGAAATTAATCTTTTTAAGTAACCAGATTCTAACCTCCATCGTTTTCTTTTTATTTTTTTTATATTTCTTAAAACCTCGTCTGGTTTAATAGGCTTAGTCTTGCTGTTGCCATGCTGTTTTAACTTTAATTTTTTTTTGGCAGATATTAACGGATTTATTCCTAATTCTTTACATTTATCATAAAACTTTGAATCATCATAAGCTCCATGGACGCTGAGATCTAAAACTTCACTCTCTAAACCTTTAACTAAATCATTAAAAACTTGGTTGTCTTTAAAAGAATTTTTATTTTAGACACATTGATAAAATTTCTCCATCTCCTTTATTCAGCGCTAAATGTAATTTCATCTAAGTTCTGCGCTTTAAATAGTCATGCTGGCGTACTTTCCACTCACCTTTACCAAAAACTTTTAAACCCGTTGAATCAATAATAATATGAATTTTCTTACCCTTTTAAGCTTACTTTTTTAAATTTAATTTCTAGTTTTTTTTAAGGTGTCGTAAAAGCGTTGAGTAATTTGGTGTTGGCAGATTAAACTTTAAAAGCTTAAGAAGGCTTTGAGTAAACCCTTTAAGTTCTTCTAAGTAGAAGCTTAAAAAATGAGCGTATCATTAAGATGGCTTTTATTGCAAAATCAAAATAGATTTTTTAAAAACCTGGCTCTGTAGTCTGTTTAAGCCAGGAATGTTTTAAGTTTTTTAAGAAAATAAAAAGTTATGGAACCACGTCCTATGAGTTCCTTGTTGTAGTTTTTCTAGTTAATTTGTTTAAGTCTTTTACCCATTTTAACCAGTTTAAAATTTGCTCTTGTGCTCTTAATAAGCAAGTGCAGGCTTTAGGCCATGAGAGAAAAATAAATGAGTATTACTTATCTATTCCTAAAAAAAAGCTAATTTCTTAGGAGAACTTGTTTTTTGCAAAGGCTAGGCAACAGACCCTATGAATTCTTATAAAGAGAATTTTTACTTTAGTTAAGACTATTTTCATATTTATAGTTCAGACTGCCTGAAAAAGTCTCATGCCTAACCCCTAAGATGTACTCTTATGGCTTTAGTGGATCATTTTTTTAGGTTATATATTATTTATATTTTATTTGTGGTTATTTTTATAAAATTTAAAAAAAATCTTAGTTGAAAGTTTAGAGATAAAGATTTATTTATGAAGATTAAAATTTATTTTTAATTTGACTAGTTTTTAATTAAAGAGAAAGAGCTATGGTGAAAAAAGTCGTTAGTGGTGTTATAGGAGTAGTACTTTTAGTAGGGCTGTGTGTATATGTGTACTTATTAATAAATAATAAATTAAGTATAGGTTATAATATTGGTTATAAACCAGATCAGCCTATTCCATTTTCACATAAACTTCATGCTGGTCAATATGCAATAGACTGTACATATTGTCATACAGCACCTGGAGTTTCTAAAACTTCTACCATTCCAAGTTTAAATATTTGTATGAACTGTCACTTGTCTGTGGGTACAGATAAAAAATGGATTCAAATTATTAGTGAAAAATATGAAAAAAATGAACCCATAGCATGGACTAAAGTTCATATGCTTCCAGACCATGTAAAATTTAATCACTCTAGACATATTGTTGCGGGCAAGACATGTAAGACATGTCATGGTCCAGTTGAAGAGATGGAGACTGTTTATCAGTTTAAAGATCTTTCTATGGGCTGGTGTGTGAATTGTCATAGAGGTGTAGGGGATGAGAGTTTGTCTGATAATGAAATTAAAAAGTTTAAAAAGTCTGGTCACACCCAAGCTCCAATTAACTGTTCAACTTGTCACTATTAAATATTATTAAAGGGTATTAGGAAATGAGCGATTTTAAAAATGAGACTATAAAAAATAAACATTGGTTAAGTCTTGATGAGTGGAGACAAGATTCTGAGTTTAAGGAGTTGGCAGAAAGAGAGTTTCAAACTTCTCCTTTAGATGAAGAGAGTCAGTTTGGCTGGGCTAGGCGTGATTTTCTTAAATTAATGGGTGCTAGTTTAGCGCTTACATCCTTTGGCTGCGTTAGGCGTCCTATTCAAAAAATAGTTCCCTACGTTAAAAGACCAGAGGGTCTTATTCCAGGAATTTCAAATTTTTATGCTTCAACTTATCAAGAGGGTGGAGATATTTATGGTTTAGTTGTTAAAACTCGTGAGGGAAAACCCATTAAGGTTGAGGGCAATGAGTTTTTTCCAGGTGTTGGAGAGGCTTTAAATGCCAGGGGGCAGGCTCATATATTAAGTCTTTATGACCCAGACCGTTTAACAGGACCTGTTCAAAATTTATTAAATCCTAAAAGAACTAATAAAGATACGATTAAT
Organism: Bdellovibrionales bacterium; assembly: GCA_965205945.1. Lineage (GTDB taxonomy): Bacteria > Bdellovibrionota > Bdellovibrionia > Bdellovibrionales > UBA1609 > JALZUR01. The sequence continues at coordinate 252,679 of CBDBIB010000002.1, forward strand.
AGGAGTTGGGAAAAAGCGGATGTTCAACTTTCTAAAAAAATCAAAGACGGTGGTGTTTATGTTTTATCAGGATCAAATCCATCAGAGTCTTCTAGAAAATTAATAAATGATTTTGTTTTAAATCATGGTGGTGAGTATTTTGAGTGGGCACCATTTTCATATGAAGCGTTTAAAAAATCTTTTGCCGTGTTGGGCGCTAAAACTACAACACCTTTACCCAGGTATAGGCTTATAAACGCAAATTACATACTTTCTATAGGAACTGATTTTTTATCCACAGAATATGGCTCCCTTCAATTAGAAAAAGAATGGGGTGTAAGACGTGATGTAGAAGGCAAACAAGCTCCCATTAAACTTACTCAAGTAGAGTCATTAATGACTCTTACCGGTATGAGTGCTGATGATAGAATTATTTTAAAACCCTCTGAGTATTTATCATTTTTATGTGCAGTAATATCTAAACTTGAAATCTTAAACACTTACTCAAAAAAAGCATCAGTCTATAAAGGTATTAAAAAGCTTTCTAAAAACACGTTAAAGAATGCTTATCGTGTGGCTAAGGAGCTTAAAAAAAATAAAACCAAATCCATTGTTATGGGGTTTGGTGTTCAGTCAAACAGCAGTGATTATATGCAGATTCAAAAAGCTGTTCATTATATAAATTTTGCTCTTAGTAATGATGGTAAAACTATTGATTACTCTCAAGCTCCATATGTTTCTTACAGAGGTAGTACAAGTTCTATTGAAAAACTTATTCAAAAAATGAATTCAGGTAAAGTTAAGACGCTTATTATTCATGATTCAAACCCTGCTTATACCTATGCAGACCAAATTAAACTTAGAGCAGCGTTAAGTAAGGTGCCTACGGTTATTTATACAGGGGATAAAAATGATGAAACAGGTTCTATTTCACATTGGATTCTACCAGACGATCATTTAATGGAAAAATGGAATGAGTTTGAAGGGCTTAAAAATGTGTACTCTGTTTGTCAACCAACAATTTCACCACTTTATAAAACAAGGGCCTTTGAACAAACTTTATTAAAGTGGTCTGGTGGAAAAAAAACTTGGTATGATGTTGTAAGAAAAACTTGGGAAAATAGATATAATGCAAATAAAGTAAGATCTGGTTTTTCTGATTTTGAAACATTCTGGGTTAACCTTTTACAAAAAGGTGTTTGGGATTTATCTAATTTAAAAAATTCTATTAAGCCAACTCGAGCGTTTGTGGGCTCTTTTAATGCTAAATATAATCAACATCAGGGTGAAGAACTAGTTGTTTATCCAACAATAAATTTAGGTGAAGGGAAATTTTCTAACGTAAGCTGGCTCCAAGAGCTTCCTAATCCAGTGACAAAAATAGTTTGGGATAACTATCTTTCTATTTCAATAGACTATGCTAAAGATCATGATTTAAGAGAAGGGGATGTTGTAGAAGTTTTTAAAGAGGGTTATAAGGTTAAAGTTCCTGTTCATATTCAACCAGGCCAAGACCCTAAAACTTTAGGGCTGTCTTTAGGCTATGGAAGAAAAGGTGCGGGTAAGGTTTGTGAGGGTGTGGGTGAAAACGCATTTCCCTTTATAAAAGATGGGAAGCATTCATCCTTAATGGTAGTTGTTAGAAAAACTACTAAAAAAATAGAACTTGCAAATACACAGGGTCATCATGCAATGCAGGGCCGTCAAATTGTTACAGAAGCCTCTTATAAGGAGTTTAAGGAGAATAAAGAGGCCGGTATTCATAAACATAAAATTTTTTCTCTTTGGTCTAAACATAAATACACAGGTCATAAATGGGGAATGTCAGTAGATTTATCAAAATGTACAGGTTGCTCGGCTTGTGTAATTGCATGTCAATCTGAAAATAATATTCCTGTTGTGGGTAAGAAACATGTTTTAAATGGACGTGAAATGCATTGGATTAGAGTTGATAGGTATTACTCAGGAGATCCAAAAGCCCCACGTGTAGTTCACCAACCAGTAATGTGTCAACATTGTGATAATGCTCCATGTGAAACTGTTTGCCCTGTTTTAGCTACTGTTCACTCAAGTGAGGGCACTAATGATATGGTTTACAACAGGTGCGTTGGAACAAGGTATTGTTCTAACAACTGCCCTTATAAAGTAAGAAGATTTAACTGGTTTAATTATTCTAAAGTTGAATCTCCATTAAACATGGCTTTAAATCCTGAAGTGACTGTTAGGTCTAGAGGAGTAATGGAGAAATGCACTTTTTGTATTCATAAGATTCAAGATGGAAAATCTAAAGCGGTGCTTGAAAAAAGAAAGCTTAAAGAGGGTGATATTAAAACAGCTTGTCAAATGACTTGTCCAACTAAAGCAATCGTTTTTGGTGATATGAATGATAAAGAATCAAGCGTGAGCAAGAAATTTAATAAGGAAAGAACTTACCAGCTTTTAGAAGAGATCAATAATGTTCCTTCTGTAAGGTATATGACTAAAATTTGGAACACTGATAAAGCTATAGCAGGGATTACACATCATGAATCTGATCATAGTAAAAAAAAGGAGGGGGTAAAAAAACCGCACGCTAAAGGAGAAATACACTAATGAGTTTAAAAGAAAAACTCTTAATTAAGGGTAATAAAACTGCTAAAAATGTTTCTGATGATGTGGCCTCTTTAGTTGAACGTCCTCCAGGCATAAGATGGTTTATGATGGTTGGCGGAACTAAAATGCTCATGCTTTTTTATTTTTGTTGTTTAGCAATGATAATATCTGTGGGTATGGGTTTAATGGGTGTGAATCATCCAGTAGGCTGGGGGACTGATATTGTTACTTTTGTCTTCTGGGTAGGTATTGGTCATGCTGGAACATTAATTTCAGCTGTGCTTTATCTTTTTCGCCAAAAGTGGAGAACTTCAATAGCAAGATCAGCAGAAGCTATGACAGTATTTGCTGTTGCCACAGCAGGTATTTTTCCAATTATACATACAGGAAGACCATGGCTTGCATTTTGGTTGCTTCCATATCCAAATCAAAGAGGACCTTTATGGGTTAACTTTAGATCGCCATTGTTATGGGATGTTTTTGCAATTTCAACATATGCTATAGTGTCAATAATGTTTTGGTATGTTGGTATGATTCCTGACTTTGCAACATTAAGGGATAGAGCAAAAAAAGAGGGTAAAAAGATTTCAAATAAAATTTTTGGAGCGTTGTCGTTGGGGTGGAGAGGGGCCACAAGAGATTGGAGCCATTATGAAATGGTTTATTTAATTCTTGCTGCTTTATCTACGCCGTTGGTTTTATCGGTTCATTCTATTGTATCCTTTGATTTTGCCGTGGCGCAACTACCAGGGTGGCATACAACTATTTTCCCTCCATACTTTGTGGCAGGAGCAATCTTTTCTGGATTTGCAATGGTTGTAACTTTAATGACTCTTATTCGAGTGGCGGTTCCTGCATTTAAAGATTATATTACTTTAGATCATATGGAGTTGATGAATAAAATTATTATGACCACAGGCATGCTTGTTGGTTATGCCTATGCATCTGAGTTTTTTATTGCATGGTACTCAGGTTCTAATTATGAAGGGTATGCTTTTATCAATAGAGCTTTTGGCCCTTATTGGTGGTCTTACTGGTCTATGGTTACTTGTAATGTTTTAATTCCACAAATTTTTTGGATTAAAAAAATGAGAAGATGCATTCCGGTGATGTTTGTAATTTCTATTTTTGTTAATATTGGTATGTGGTTTGAAAGGTATGTGATTACAGTAACTTCACTTCATAGAGATTTTTTACCCGCAAACTGGGGTTTATTTGATATGACATTTTATGACTTTGGAGCATTAATTGGAAGTTTTGGAATGTTTTTAACTTTATTTCTACTTTATGTACAAGCAATTCCAGCCATTTCTATTGCAGAGATTAAGCCTATTTTAGAAACAGGAAAACAGGGAGAACATTAAGATGAGCGGTGGTGTTATGGGCGTGTTCACTGATGAACATATGATTTTAAAAGCTGCGGAAAAAACTAGACTTAAGGGTTATATAAACTTTGATGCCATCACCCCTTATCCTATTCATGGTATGGAAGAAGCTGTGGGAGTGAAAAGATCATGGCTTCCATGGGTTACCCTTATTGCTGGAGCTACAGGTTGTTTAGTGGGACTTTGGTTTACTTGGTGGACATCAGCAGTAAGTTGGCCCATTAATGTTGGAGGAAAACCTATGTGGTCTTTACCCGCATTTATTCCTATAATTTTTGAATTAACGATTTTATTTGCAGCTTTAGCTTCAGTTAAGACTATGATTTTTGTGGCTTTAGGTCTTCCTAAAGTGGATCCCCCAGTTATTGATTTAGATTTAACTTCTCATAAGTTTGGATTGTTTATTTCTGATAAAGATAATCAATATAAATCTAAAGATGTTCAATCTTGGATGAAAGAGCTTGGAGCTCAAGCTGTTCATGAAGTAATGGAGTATTAGTATGTTAGTGTTTAAAGACTTTAAAAGAGCAGTTGTTTTTTTAAGTATATTTTTTTTATTAGCCTGCCAAGGTGGTGAAAACCAAACAAATATCGAGCTTATTCAAGATATGATGCAAGGTCCTCAGATTAAAGCACAAGAAGGGAGTCTTAATGGCAAGATGTTAATGAGAGTTCCTCCTAAAGCAACTATACCAAGAGGATTTAAACCTTACCCTTATGATAAATTTAATATTAAAGCTGCAGATTCTTTAAAAAGTCCAAAATCAAGTTTAACTTTTGATGAGCTTATTTTTTTTCAAGATACAGGGCGTGAAAAATTTGAAATTTATTGTGGAGTTTGTCATGGGAGTACGGGTAAAGGAGATAGTCTTGTTGCAGCTAAAATGTTAAAAAAACCTCCTAATTTAACTCAAGCTAGATTTGTTTCATATACGGATGGACGTTTATATAATATTGTTACAAATGGTTGGGGTTTAATGGGGGGCTACTTAAGTCAAATTACATCTGAAAAAGATAGATGGGCTGTTGTTGATTATGTTAGACTCCTGCAACAGGGTGGTGACTAATGCATAAGAAAATTACCTTTAAAGAGCCTTCACCGTTTTTATTTTTAAATAAGTATAAATGTGTTTGTGCTAGTTTGATTTTTATAGGCTTAATGGGCTTTATATTTGGTTTAAATATTGATGCTCAAAGAACTTGGCAAGCATACTTAATGGGTCTTTTTTTCTTTACAAGTTTAGCTGTTATAAGTGTGTTTTTTTTAGCCCTGCAGTATTTAACTAATGCTAGATGGTCGGTGAATATTAGAAGAATTTTTGAAGCTTTTACCGCCTTTATTCCCTATGCATTTGTTTTAACGATAGGTCTATTTTTTGGAGGACCTTATTTATATAAATGGCTTAATCCTGAAATTGTAGCGACAGATGCCTTACTACAACATAAAGAGGCTTATTTAAATTTAAATGCATTTATTATTAGATCTGTAATTATTTTTGTTGGTTGGATTTTATTTGCTAGAAAAATTGTTGGAAATTCTTTAAAACAAGATATTACGGGGGAGGACTCTTTAATTTCTAAAATAGTTCCATATAGTATTGGCTTTATTATATTTTTTGCGCTTTCGTATTCAGTTTTAAGTGTTGACCTGCTTATGAGTCTTGAACCTCATTGGTTTTCTACAATCTTTGGTGTGTACACGTTTAGTGGGTCTATGCAGGCATTTTTTGCTGGTGCAATCTTATTAATATTATTTTTAAAGAAGAAAGGTCTTTTTAATGAAATGGTGACAACAGATCATCTTCATGACTTGGGTAAATTCTTATTGGGTTTTACAGTATTTTGGGCCTATATTGCATATTCTCAGTATATGTTGATCTGGTATGCTAATATGCCTGAAGAAACTGTGTTTTTTATGCATAGATCTGTAGGTGAGTGGGCAACTGTTTCAATTGTTATGATTTTACTTAAGTTTGTAATTCCTTTTTTTCTTTTACTGCCAAGATGGGCAAAGAGAACACCTTTGTACTTAGCAATAGTTTGTGTATTGATTTTAGGAACTCAGTTTTTAGATCTTTTTTGGTTAATTTATCCAAACTTTGATGAGCATCATGTAAAGTTTTCGGTTTTGGATATATCAATTATATGTGGGTTTGTAGGAATTTTCTTGTTATCAACATTTAGATTTTTGAGTAAAAATAATCTTATACCTATTAAAGATCCAAGAGTTGTTGAGTCAGCTTCACATTCTGTGGTTTATTAAAAGTTTGAGTGTAAAGAAGGAGTTTAGGTAGCTAAGATTTGACATGAAAAATTTTAAAGTGTATTTAAAATATAGCAGCTCTTACTTAAGAGGTTTAAAGTTTTTAGGATTATATTTAGGAGGGTTTTAATATGAAAACAAATTTTATAGTTTTAGGTGTGTTGTTGTTTTTAATAGCATGCTCTGGAAAAGATTCTAACGCCCTTGAAGAGGATTTGAATAAAGTAAAGTATAGACTTACTTTTACATCCTTATGGAATGAGAAGGATCATTTAGGACAACCTGTTACTGCTCATTTTTCACCTATTGTTTTAACTGTTCATGATCAACGACATACGTTATTTTCTGTTGGTGAATTAACTGGGAGAAGTCTAGAAGAGGTTGCTGAGCATGGTAACCCTACACAAATTAATAAAGATATTTTAATAGATCAAAATTTAGGTAAAGTCTTAAGTTTTATAAATACAAAAGATCAATTTATATCAACTCAGTCGACTCAGGTTATAGAGTTTGAAGTGTCCTTAGAGCATTCAATGGTGTCTTTTGTAACTATGGTGGCTCCAAGCCCGGATTGGATTGTGGGATTAGATGGATTCTCTTTGTATGATGGCACAAAATTTATTGACAACACAGCTAGTATAGATTTGTACGCTTATAATGCAGGGACTGAAGAGGGAGATTTTGGTGGTAATTTTTCACTAAACAACAACCCTACACAAAGCCCAACTCCAATTCAAAGGTTAACAGGAGAAGGTTTTAATAAACCTTTTGCTAAAGTGACTATTCAAAGAATATAAGAATTTAAACTAACTTTAGTTAGATAAAGTGTAACAATGCTTTTTTTAAATAATTTTTAAATATTTAGTAGTTATACCTATTAAATGAGAAACGTTTGAGTGATTTAAGTAACTATGCGAAAAATATTTACGAATATACATGAGAGCTAATTTTTTTTAAAAGATTTGCTCCTTTCCTTCTCGTGTAAGGATAAGGGTCGCTTCATAGTTGTACAGCCAATATAAAAGCTTAGTTGTCTAAACCAAATTCTAGGACTTAAAGGGTCTTAACAGTGAATTTGAATATATTAAGTAATAGAGGCGGTAAAATTTTTGTAGTCGATTGGCAATTTAAATAAATTATCAACTACAAATCATAACAAACCCTCTTATTTTAAATGATTTACTTATGATATCATAAAAATAATAAAGACAGTTTTTTTCTTTTATTTTTAAGTTCTTTAATAATCCTTTTAATATTAAACTTTTACTCATTTGGTAAAATTAAATTCAAGCATTAAGATTCTAAAACTAATCTTATTATATAAATAAGCTTATTAAATAAAAGTAAATTATGATTCGACATCTGTATTTTTCTTACGTATGATAATTTTTGGTTAACCATTAATGAGGGAGAGTTTTTAAGTGAAGAGTCTTTTTAAAATAATAAATCTTACAGGAGTTTTTATTTTCTTTATGGTCTTCTTCCTGGCTTTATTTAAATTAGGAGGTTGTTCAGGTAGTAAAGACTCCTCTTTAAAGAACACTCTTCTTCCTCCTAATAATATAAGCCCAAATCTCAAGGAGATTTAACGAATATAAAGCTTACTAATCGAGACCCTGATTGTGGATCTTTTGCAGGCGTTTATTTTTCAAATGTTTATGATGCTCAAGAAGATGTTACTTATAGAAGTGACTTTACTATTACGGCTAACAACACCTCTTGTGAGTTAATAAGTAATAATCTTCCCAATCATAATGTTGGAGAGAATACATCAACAGGAACTAATTTTTCTACAAAGGTGGCTCCAAATGCTTTAAATTATAGATTAAACATTCCTCGAAATCCTGTTCGAACAAGTAATGCCAGATATATTCGTAAAAGAGGAGGCTATATAACTCTTAATGGTATTATGTTAAACGGAGTTGATTTAGATATGGACTCTGCATTTTGTTATGATTCAGGCTCTAGAACAATTGTTTTGTCTGGGTGTGGATTAACTGCAGAGTGGTATCTTGTGCCTAAAAAAAATCCTATGAATGTTGTTTTAGATAAATATGAAGGGCATCCATTTAGAGGGCGTTATCATTACCATGGTGATAATACAAGTTTATCAAATTCTGGAGTTGATGAGTCTCCTTTAGAATCTATTGTTGACTCCAGTGGGTCTCCAGTGATTGGTTTTGCTCCAGATGGTTTTCCCATTTATGGAGTTTATTTTTACGATATAAAGAAATCAATATTAAGAAAGGCTAAATCTAGTTGGACCACATATATTGGTGAACGAGAACCACCTTTAGGTTCAAGTAACTCTCCTCCTTTAATAGAGACTTATGTTAGAGGCCTCTTTGTAGAGGATTGGTATTATTCTAAGGGTAGTGGTGATTTAGATGAATGCAATGGTATGATTGATGCTTATGGAAATTATGGATACTATATTACAGAGACGTACCCTTTTGGTCCTATTTGTGTGTTTGGAGCTTTAGATCCATCTTTTGAAAAACTTCAATCTTTATATAATGATGGCGGAGTGAATTAGTGTTTGTATTGTCTTAAGGGCTCTAGCTAACCCGAGTTCGAACTTTTTTCAGGACCTAAGTGCTGGATAAATAAAAGATCATCCCAGCCTTTTGTAAGATTTAGTTGTTTTTTACTGATCTGCAAAAAGGAGCCGGGAATGATCGAAGAAAATCAAATTATAGAAGTTTTTACTCTTGTTGACGACTTTATTTTAGGGTTAAACAAAGAACAGTCCAAACTCATACCCAGCAAAAGAAAGAGAGGTTTTCCATCTGCGTTATCTGAGTCTGAAGTCATCACCATCTGTTTATTATTCCAATTTTCCGGCTTCAGAAATTTTAAAGCTTTCTATACAGGTTATGTTCAAAAATTTCTAAAACCTTATTTCCCAAAACTCTTGTCCTACAATAGGTTTGTAGAACTTAAAAAATCTTCAGCACCTCAAATTCTCATTTTTTTACACTCACTTATGCAATCAAATATTTGCACAGGAATATCTGTTGTAGACTCCAGCCCCATTGTTGTTTGTAATAACAAAAGAATCAGTCGTCACAAAACCTTTAAAGGACTTGCAAAACGTGGGAAATCAACAATGGGCTGGTTCTTTGGTTTTAAAGTTCACATAGTCATTTCTCACAAAGGGGAGCTCTTAAGTTTTACCATAACCCCAGGAAATGTTCATGATACAAAGCCTGTAGAGGGTTTAGCTGAAAATATTTTTGCAAAATTGTTTGGAGACAAAGGATATATATCCCAAAAGCTATTTGAAAAATTGATGAGTAAAGGGGTTCAAGTCATAACAAATCTTAAATCCAATATGAAAAATAAGTTTGTTCCTCTTTTTGATAAACTACTCCTGAGGAAAAGGTACATTGTTGAAACTGCTTTTGGGATTTTAAAGGAGGAATTTCATTTTGAACACTCAAGACACCGAAGCCCAAAAAACTTTGTGGTAAATTTACTTTCGGCACTAACGGCGTACTGTTTGCGTCCAAGAAAACCCTCCATTAGACTTTGAAGTACTTGAAGAAAGGCTACTTCAGTAGGTTTAGAAAGTTCGAACTCGGGTTAGCTACTAAGTTTAAGAGGTAGGGTTGTTTTTAAGAAAGCGTAATTTAAATTACGAAGCTAAGCTTGCTTAATTTTTAAAAATATTATGGCTACATTTAGTTTCTTAAAACAAAAAAAGTCATAAAATTCTAGTTCAAAAAAAATAAGCCAATGAAGCTGGACTTTTATCTTAAACTTATTTAATTAACTTAAATTTCAACTTAAAAAAGACTAAAGATGAACTTTTATTTAAAATTTAAGCCTAAGGAAAAGCTCTTATTGGGTTATTTATTGTTTTGAATTAAAATTAAACTTATACTTTATAAGTATAACATAAAATTTAAGGTAAAATTATGAGTGAAGCATTAAAGAAAAAAAAATTTAAAGATTTATATGAAGATTTATGTGCTCTTCCTAAAAATGTTAATGGTGAAATTATAAACGAAGAGCTTGTTGTGAGCCCAAGGCCTGCTCCTAAGCATGCTAATGCAAGTTCGGCAATAGGGTCTATTATTCTTCCACCTTATCACCTAGGAGAAAATGGTCCTGGTGGATGGTGGATTTTATTTGAACCAGAAATTCATTTAAAGGATCAAGTTATTGTTCCTGATATAGGAGGTTGGAAAAAAGAAAGGCTTCCTAAACTTTTAGAAGAAGCATATTTTTCTCTAGCTCCTGATTGGGTTTGTGAGGTTCTGTCGCCCTCAACAGCTCGTTATGATAGAATATCTAAGTTAAAAATTTATGCTCATAACAAGGTTCCTTATTACTGGATCGTTGATCCACTAAATAGAACTTTAGAAGTTTTAGTTTTAGATAAAAAAAATTATAAGGTAGACCTTGTTTTTGGAAAAGATGATTTGGTTAAAGCTCCTCCATTTGACAAGCTTGAGTTTAATCTTGGGAAGCTTTGGGCAGATTAAAAAAATAAAGTATAGCAAAGTAAATAGTTTAAAAAATATAATAAAACTAATTGTATAAACCTGCTTATTTAAACGCTTAGATTGTCGAACCCAGGTTAAGAGGTATTAAAGGTAATCAAGATAATAATTTGGCCCCCTCTTTTAGGTACTGTTTATTTGTATTAAAAATTCTTTAAAAACATCACTAGTCCCAAGTAAAGAAATACTTTATAGTGAAAAATGGTCTTTTTATATAAACATACAAATGGAATCAGATTAAAACTAAAACAGTAATACACAAAGAAACTCATGTTTCCTAACTACTTAAAAGGATGTTGATTTAAACTGTCTTCACAATGGTAATGTGAAGACATCTTAGTCTTCATAGAAAAGGCCTTTAAAAATAGCCTTGAGACAAAGAAAACTGTGGATAAAATAAATGACTCTGTAAACTTATAAGTATGGGGCTAAAGAGTTGCATCACCTTTATTCCAGTTTACAGGGCAGAGGCTACCAGTTTGAAAGGCGTCTAGAGTTCTTAAAACCTCTTCAGGATTTCTTCCAACAGCCAAATCGTTTACTGAAACATATTTTACAATTCCTTCAGGATCAACGATGTAGGTTGCTCTATAGGTTACACCTTCTTGTTGATCTAAAATCCCAAGGTCTTCAGAAAGCTCTCTTTTGATATCTGCAATTAAAGGGTAGTCTAGTTCTTTAAGCTCTTGATTATGAGTTCTCCAGGCCATGTGGACGAATTCAGAATCAATACTTGCACCATAAAGCTCACAATTTCGCTCTTTAAATTCACCATAAAGATTATTAAAACCAACTAATTCTGTAGGGCAGACAAAGGTAAAATCTTTAGGATAAAAAAACATACACATCCATTTTCCTTTATAAGAATCATTTGAAATCTTGGTGAAAGCCTTATCTAGATTAGTGTCTACAGTAGCTGTAAGGTTAAATTGTGGGAATTTTCTTCCTACTCCTAACATAATAGTCTCCTTTTTAATGTTGTTAAATCCCATGTTCTACCTAGTTTAAATTAATAAAACAAGCTTGAGTTTTTTAAAAGATGCTATAAGTCGAATTTAGATGTCTATTTTTTTAATAAAGAAAGGGTGTTTTTCAGGCATAACCTTTAAAATAAAGTCTTTAAAGTGAGCGGCTTCATCGGTGATGAGTATTTGGTCTTTTAATTTTTTATTAAAAGATAAGGAGTCTTTTAAAAGATTTCTTAATTGCACTGTTATTTTTTCAGAGGAATCAACAATTTTTATTACGATATTTTTTGATTTCATATGTTCTTTTAAGCGGTCTTTAAAAAAAGGAAAATGAGTACATCCTAGTATTAAAGTGTCGATTTTAGGGTTTTGTAGAATATCTAAAAGGTAGTAATCAAAAGTTATATTTAAAAGAGGGTGAAGGCTCCCCATTTCTTCAACAAGAGCAACTAGGGTTGGGCAGCTTACAGAGGTTAGCTTTACTTTAGGGTTTAAACTTAAAACTTCTTTGTCATATTTTTTTAAAGAAACAGTAGTTCTTGTTGCCCATAGTCCAATATGATTTGTTTTAGTTTTATTAAGGGCAGCATGGGCTCCAGCTTTAATAACTCCAATAGTTTTAACAGGCAGGTCTATTTCATTTAAAACACTAGAGGCAGAGTTACAGGCCACAACAATAGCTTTAATAGGGTAGTTTAAGATTAGATATTTAATATTTCGTTTAACATATTTTTTTATAGTGTCTTTTGATTTAGTTCCGTAAGGAAGTCTTGCCGTATCGCCTAGATAAATAAAGGATTCATTAGGAAAATCAGTTAAAAGTTTTGTAAGAATACTTAAACCACCCACCCCTGAATCAAAAACTCCGATGTAGTCTTGTTTGTTCATTATTAATGTTTCCTAATTAAAGTAAAAGACCGTGGGCAATAGATTCTTTAATTCCTGAGGGACTCATTTTAATAAAACGAGCATTATCTTTTATATCTGAAAACTTAAGAGCATTAATATAGCTCATTCCAGAACGGATGCCACCTGTAAGTTCAAGAATTACGCTTTCAACATGACCTTTTATATTTATCATATGAGATTCACCCTCAGCAGCCATGCCTTTAGCCACTCCACCTCTCCAAGAGTCTTGAGCTGAACGAGACGCCATACCGCGATAAAGCTTTTTACCATGGCGAATTTCACCAGGGCTCTCTAATGTGCCAGCTAATAATGAACCCACCATTACAGAATCTGCACCAGCACAAAAAGCTTTAAAAATATCTCCAGAAGTTTTTAACCCTCCATCGGCAATTATAGGAATATCGTGTTTTTCAGCCTCTAGTTTACACATTGCAATGGAGGTGAGTTGTGGAAGTCCACAACCAGTAATGATCCTAGTGGTGCACATTGAACCAGGTCCAATACCAACTTTTATAGCATCTGCGCCAGTACTAGCAAGATCCTCTACAGCTTTAGGTGTTGCAACATTTCCAGCTATAACCTGTAAACTTGGAAATTCAGCCTTAATCCAAGAGGTTAAATCCATCATAGTTGAGCTATGTCCATGGGCTATATCAATAGTTATAAGCTTAATTCCTGCGTGAAAAAGAGCTTTTGCACGTTCTTTTCCCTTATCACCTATACCAATACTAGCTGCAAGCAAAGGTGTTTTTGATTTTTCAACGATTTTTAGTTCTTTAATTTGTTGTTTAATATCAATAAATCTATGAAGAATTCCCATGGCTCCTAAATCCGACATAGCCTTAGCCATGTTGCCTTCAGTAATAGTGTCCATATTTGAGCTTATAATAGGAATTTTTCTTTGAATTTTTTTTGTAATATATGAAGTTAAATCAGGGTTTGTTCTAGATTTAATTTCTGATTTACAAGGTACAATAAGAACATCATCAAAGGTTAATCCTTCAGGCCTATGAGCAATGTCATGTCTAGTTAAAAATGTGCCCATTAAGTTTCTCCTTAGGCTTTAAAATCATCTTGTGTTTTTTTCCCTTTGTTGAGTAATAAATAAATGTGGAAAATATAAGCATAACTAATAATAACACTTATTGATTGAGCTAGAGTTGTTACTATGCCTAATAACATGTTTATAGGAGATTCAAAAATAATTTTTCCTTGGTTTGTAGCTAAAAATATTAATAAAGGAAAAATTAAAGTGAATATAAATAGTGGTATTAAAAAAGGACTGTTTAAAGAAAGTTTATTTCGGGATTCTTTAATAGGATCAAAGTGAGGATCATTCATTCTAGAGTCTAAAAAAACCATGGGAATAGAGAGGCTTAATCTTAAATTTTCAAGGATACCTGGGATAATAAGAAGAAAAGTCCGTAGTATAACTCTAACTTGAAATCTAGCTTCAATGATAATCCAATTAACTAAATGAGGTTTTAAAAAATTTAAAACAGATTTTTTAGAATGAAGTTTTAACAGGTCACCAAACGTAAAAATAGAATATATTTTTATATAAGCTCCAAAAAAAAGATTTATTAAAAAAGCTATAAGTGTAAATTTAATTTGATCTGTATCACTATAAGAATTTGTTTTGATAAGAATTTGAGCAAAATTTAAAGTAATGAGTTGAGTAAAAACTAATAAAAACACAATTGTAAAGTGCTTTGAAAAAAAAAAGAGTTTAATGAGTTTTTTAAAGTCCATATTAGAAATAAAGCCTATCTGTTTTAAGCTTTAAAGGGTAGTTTATATCTAAAATATGAGGGATAATTAAGCTTTTTCTTATAATGATAAAATTAAATTCAAGGATTTAGGCTCTAAAAGGTTATTAAAATTTAGATTATTCTCATAAAATATCTTTTTGTGACAAATTATATGTTAGATATATAAGAACAATGCACTTTTGCAACAAAGTCAGGATTTTTTATAAAATCTTAATATTATATAGTTAAAAGAGTTTAATTCTTTTACAGCTTTTGCCGATATGTTTTTATAATGAAAATATGTATTGGAGTTTTATTATTAATATTTTTGCAAGCTGCCTATGGCGGTGATGCACCTGGTAATTACTACCCCTATGGTGGTGTCTATGGCTATGACGGTTATGATTTTATTTACGAGGATACTGATGATACTTACGATGATCCTGGCGGTCTGTACGATGATACTAGTGACTCCCATGAGGATACCTTTGGCGGTCATGATGTAGGTGCTGTACCTGCTCATCAGAAAGAACGTTATGGCTATTACGATGATACTGGCGGTCCGTACTATGATACTTACGATATAGGTATGGATTCTATGGGAGATAATGACTTGGCCGTAGCTTTAGAAAATTGTAGAAATACAGGCGGCACTGTGAAGGTGACAAGTTCTTCCCCTAGAGTATTTGAATGTGTGTATCCAAAAAATCAACCACAGATTGGTGATAGTGACTCCCATGAGGAGGATACCTCTGGCGGTAACAGTATTGATTCTATGGGAGATAATGAATTGGCCGTAGCTTTTTGTAGAAATACAGGCGGCACTGCGAAGGTGACAAGTTTTTTCCCTAGAGCATTTGAATGTGTGTATCTAAAAAATCAACCACAGATTGGTGATAGTGACTCCCATGAGGAGGGTCTAGAAAATACACAAAACTGTGAATTATTTGATTATGAAGGTGATGCTGCTTTATGTACTGTTCAAAATGCCAGTCATAATAAGTTAAAATGTCCTTATCTTGCATGTTTTACTCAACAAGAGATAGAGTTAACTACTAATTTAATAAAAAAAGAATTAGAAGAACTTTTAGACAAAGCAAAAATAAAGGAAATTCAACGTTGTCAGAGTGCTGTTAAAACTTATAAAGCTAAGTGTGTGGAGAGTCCTTCTCAAATTAATGCTAATGGTAATACAGCAAGGGCAGGATCAGCTGAACTATGTAGCCAAGTAAAACAAGTGGCTGAACAAGAACTAGAGGCTGACACAAACTTTGTATCTAAATGTGAAGAAGCTTATGTAGAATTTTTTGGTGACAAATGTCTTTTAAGCGTTAGTAAAGAAGTTTCGAGGATTGCTGAATTTAATGGGCAGGTTATTAAAGAAATTACAGAATCTGGAACTCGCTATATTAATGAAAATAATACCTTGAGTAATGAAGTTGATGCTTTACGTGTTCGTGTAGTAAAACGCTCTAACGAATTAGACATTAGCCGTGGAAAAATACAAGAAGCTGCGGATAAATGTCTGGCTACATTTAAAGAGCCTGATAAAGATCCAACATTTGCAGAAAAAATAAAACAAAAGAGTGAAAAGTATTTAAAAAAAGTGCCTAAACTTTTAGAAAAACATTCAGGAAAAATTGAAAAATATTCAGGAAAAATTAAAAAATGGCTAGCAAAAAAAGACTTAGATGATAAGGATAATAAGTTAGCAGGAGGGAGTGGAGTAAAAACAAACTATGACAGTGTTTATATAAAAGGGCAATCTAACAATGCTGGCGAAACAATTAGTCTAAGTAGTGGGTTACAAGAGGATGCTCCTTCTTATGGAGGAGGATTAGATGATCAACATCTTCATGTAAAAAGTTCTAATTCTAAGCCGATTACTCCTAAACATTATAATGAGCAACAAGCCTCTAGAAACACTCCTTCTGTAGGAGTCACAGGAGCTAATCTTTTTACAGATTCAAAAAACAGTAAGGGTAATGCCAGAAAAGTTAAAAGAAGGCGTGGCATTAAAGAACGAAAGCTTTTTAATGGATATAAAGTTAAAAACTTAAAGCCCTCCTTTCTTGGTCATCATATATCTATACCTAAAAAAACGGATTTTGCTATATATGGTAAAAAACGCTTACGTAAAAGACTAGAAGAGGCTCAAGATAAATTCGGAAAAAATGTTCCACTTGCTTTTGTAAATGGTAAATTTGTACAAGCATTTTTAGCAGAGCAAGAAGCAAAGAGAAAATTAGCAAGAACTGCTGCTGTGGGGGCAAGAAAATGGGGTAAATCAATTCTAGTCTTTTCAAATGGAGAAATTGCTACTGATATAAATCCAAACATGATGGGAGATATTTTTCGTCAAATAAATTTTAGGTATCAGCAAGTTTTTCCTGAAGAAGCATCTAGGTTTGACCTTAAAGCTTATAAAAAAGGTACAAGTATTAGGATTGATTAGATATTTTATTATTGCTTAAGTCTAGAAAAGTACTAAAAATATTTTGTAAAGTTTTTTAAAAAAGACTAGGTTTATACTAAATGAAAATAGCATCGTATAACCTGATATTAGTTCTTTTTTTATTCACAGCTTCCGTAGCAAGTGCTGAATCTTGTTTAATGTCCTTTGATAAAATTAAAAATAGTGACCTTTGTAATATGAATAAAATAAAGAAGTTAAAAGATGAAAGTTTAGCTTCGTTTGCTTTGTGTAATAAAAGAAAGGTGACTAAAGCTTTAAGACTTTTTGCAAGTTGTGAGCAAATGGCACTAAAAACATCTCATGTTTGCAAACAAGAAAGTACTACGGGTGCCACACAAAAACTTATATCTTATATAAGTTTTATAAAAAATACTAAAAATCGTTTACAAAGTAAAAAATTTACTCATTGTTTTAAGACTAAAGCTTTACTTAATAAATTAAAGACTAAAGATTTATTAAAAGTGGCCTCCTTAGCCATAGATAATAAAGGAATTAAAGAGTCTTCCTTAAAAAAAGAATCTAAAATTATAAACTCTACAAAGACTAGTGATTCTTTAATTATAAAACAAACTGCTCTTAAAAAAAAGAATATAAAAAACAAAGAAGCTTCATACAAAGTTGATCCAAAGGATTTTAAACAAACCCTTATCCAGGGTAAAACAAAAACAAAAAATGTTGTAAAAAAAATAAAAAATAAAAATATAACTAGAAGTTTAACATCTTTAATAAATAATAAAGCTCTTTTAAAAGAAGCTTTATTAGATGATAATAATAAAGATTCTATATTTTATGGAATGACAGATCTTCAAAAAAGCTTATGTAAGAAGGTTCTTAAATCTGGAGATGAGAAGGGAATTAGGGCTGCGTGCCTTCAATCAATAAATGCTGCATGGTTTCTGGATCGAGACAATTCTATGTCTGATGTAAATGATGATGCAAGCAAAGCACTTTATATATTATCAAGCAAAAAAGGACGAGTAGTGCTTACCCAAATTTGTCCCGGAGTTTTTGTAACTGTAGCACATGCAGCAATTTCTAATAAGGTTTTATCTTATAAAGGGGAAGCTTTAAAAAAATTTTTAGCAAGTAGGGCTGGAGAAAGAATTAGAATTTATTCTTTTCCTCACACAAAAGGCAGATATTTTAACGGAGAGTCTATAAACTTTGAGTATTTTGGAGAACGCTTAAGTAAACCTGAAGCTTTTAATAACCTTTTTGATGACTATTTAATATTAAAATTAAAACCATTAGAGGCAAAAGCCTACGCAAAATCTAAGGGGTTTAGGTACAATCCTGAGTATTATATTACCCCAGTGTCAGCTTTTGCTGAAAAAATTAAAAGGGCTTCTGATAATAAGGAAATTGATATTTACCTTTATAGAGGAAGAACACGGTTTAATTTTGATAACGAAGCTAAAACTCCTATTATTAATGAGGATGGTTACTTTGAGGACAGGAGTATGTCACCACTTTTAAGTAAGATTTTTGATGTACCTCAAAGAGTTAATGTACGGTGTGAAATTGGAGATGGTAGTAGAAATTTTATGATACATTCATGTCCAACAGAAAATGGAGTGTCTTCGAGTCCTTATATTTTTAAAAAGAATAAAAAGTTTTATTTAGTTGGTATTCATCAAAGCGGAAATGGTAGGCGTGAAGAAAAATTTGATTTTAATCAAAATGGAGGTACTACTTGCTTACTATCTAATGCTTTTTGTAAAGACTATGAAAAAGCTTGTGGTAAACCCTGCTTAACTTTAGAAAAAGTGCTTTCTATATAAAAACTTAACTCTTATGTATTATTTATCTGACAATTTAAAGTTAAATTTTATTTAGTAATTGAATTTAATGGTTTTAAAATAAGCTTAATTTGCGTATTTTATTCTTTTTGCATCTTGGTGAAGGGCTTTTGTTTTATGTCCGTGCTTAAAGTGATGAGCACAATTTTTTGAGCAAGTTTGATATTTTTTTTCTTTATTCCAACAAATTTTACAAACTCCGTAAGATTCTAAGTTACATTGAATACAGTTAAATTCATTTTTTTTGCAGGGTTGCCCGCAATGTATACAAAGTGTGTGCGTACTTGTGGGTTTTAAATTTTGATTTATAGCAACTCTATGGTCAAAAATAAAACACTCACCAGTAAAATGAGCATTGGGATATTTAGCTAAATAGTTTAATATTCCACCTTCTAGTTGGTATATTTGCTTATATCCTTGCTCGGCCATTTCTAAAGAGCCTTTCTCACACCTAATGCCACCAGTGCAGAAGACGAGAACAGGTTTATTTTTTTTAAGATTAGATTTTTTAACTAGATCTGGAAATTGAGTAAATTCATTCATATTCCAATTTTGCGCATTAGTAAAAGTCCCCATCTCAACTTCAAAACTATTTCTAATATCAATTAACTGTACATCAGGGTTATTCGTTAAAAACTCATGCCACTGTTTTGGTGACATATGCTTTACAGAATCTGGTTTTTTACTCTTTGGTGAGAGTTTTGTTTTACCAATAGTAACGATCTCATCTCGAAGCTTTACCTTCATTCGTCTAAATGGACTAGGTGCATAGGTAAAACTATCTTTAAAAGTAATTTTTTCTCCAGAAAGCTTATTTAAATGGTCTTTAAATAAGCTTAATGAGCCCTCTAAAGCAACTGTGCCATTAAAACCCTCAGTTGAAACTATGATTAGGCCTTTAATATCATTGTTATGGCACCATGCTTTAAGTAAAGTTATATGTTCTTTAATAGAATGGCTTTTAGGCCAGTTAAAGAACTTATAAAAAGTCGTAACATAATATTTCTTTTGTACTTTTTCATCTTTTATCATAAAAAAGATTAATAACAATAAATAAAGGACCATTCAACAATTCATATGAAAAAACCTCTTGAAATAAAAAATGTAACAAAAAAGTACAATGATTTTATAGCTGTAAATAACGTGAGTTTTGATTTAGAAAGTGGAGAAATTTTTGGTCTTTTAGGACCTAATGGTGCAGGAAAAACTACTTTAATTTCTTGTATTGTAACTCTTGAGCAAATGACAAGAGGAGCTGTGAAAGTTTTAGGGAATGATATTTATCAGAACCCTAAAACTGCTAAAACTTTTTTAGGATATGTGCCTCAAGAAGTCATTAATCATGGGTATTTTACTGTTAGAGAAATACTTCAATTTTATTCTGGCTATTTTGGTCTTTTAAAAAATAATGAAAGAATAAACTACCTATTAGAAAAACTTAGATTAACGAAGCAAAGAAATAAAAATGTAAAGCAATTAAGTGGTGGGATGAAGAGGCGACTTATGATTGCAAAAGCCTTGGTTCATAGTCCTAAAGTTTTATTATTAGATGAGCCTACAGCTGGTGTAGATATAGAACTTAGAAATTCATTA
Source organism: Bdellovibrionales bacterium (assembly GCA_965205945.1). Taxonomy (GTDB): domain Bacteria; phylum Bdellovibrionota; class Bdellovibrionia; order Bdellovibrionales; family UBA1609; genus JALZUR01. Next base: position 272,902 of record CBDBIB010000002.1, read on the forward strand.
TGGGAATTTGTATTAGAACTTAAAAAAGCGGGGACAACAGTTCTTTTAACAACCCATTACTTAGAAGAAGCTGAAAGTCTTTGTGATAGAGTGGCAGTTATAGATTATGGAGAGATAAAAAAGATTGGAAAAACAAAGGATTTAATTTCAGAACTAACTTTTAGAAAGTTAGAGATTCAAACAGCTTTAAAAGTAGAATTAAATAAGTCGGAGTACATAAAAGAGCAAACTCAGACAAAAATCTGTGTGGAGTTTCCATCAAAATTTCAAGTAGGAGAGATATTATTAAAAATAGGATTAGATTTTAATAAAATTGTTGATTTACAGTTAAAAGAAGGATCTTTAGAAGAAGCTTTTTTAAAAATCTTAGGAGGAAAATCATAATGTTTTCTAATAAACAAGACATTCGATTTCATCCATTCTTAATGCTTTTTTGGAAAGAAATAAGAAGATTTCTAAGAGTAACTGTTCAAACAGTTATTACCCCAGTAATCAATTCAAGTCTTTATCTTGTTATATTTGGAGTGAGTCTTGGCAGTAGTATTGATACAGGGTTTAATATTCCTTATTTAGCTTTTTTGATTTCAGGTCTTGTGATGATGTCGTGTTTAAATAATTCGTTTCAAAACACATCGGCTTCTATTGTTAGTGGTAAATTTTCAGGAGACTTAGAAGATTTAAAAGTGGTGCCTTTAAGTCAACAACAGATTATATGGGCAATGTGTTTTGGTGGTGTGACAAGAGGTGTATTGGTTTCAGCCGTAAATTTTTTAGCAGGTCAGTGCTTTTATTATTTACATTTTGGCCACTTTATAAATATTCATTCAATATTTGGTTTAGTTTTTTTTCTAATTTCTGGAGCTCTAGTTTATGCAAAACTTGGAATTTTTGTAGCTTTTTTATCAAAAACTTTTGATCAAATGAGTGCAGTTACAGTATTTGTACTACAACCACTTGCATTTTTAGGTGGAGTGTTTTTTAGTTTAAATAATCTAAGTCCCTTTTGGAAACAGGTCTCGTTGTTTAATCCTGTGTTATATTTAATAAATGGGGTTAGGTATAGTATTTTGGGTGTAGCAGACGTGGCAGTGGAGTCTTCAACTATTGTAATATTAGTGAGTTTAGTTGTTTCTCATGGACTTGTGGTGTTTACATTAAATCGTAGTGATTTTAAAAGATGGTGATAAGTAAGGGAGTAAAAGATGTTTGAAAATCTTTCAGATAAGGTTTTAGGGGCCATAGCAAAGCTTAGAACAACAAAAATTACACAAGCGCATTTAGATGTTGTTTTAAAAGAAATTAGAATGGCTTTATTAGAAGCTGATGTGAATTTTATCGTTGTTAAAAAGTTTATGGAACGAGTTAAAGAAAAAGCCTTAGGTCAAGTGGTTTTAAAGTCAGTAACCCCTGACCAACAGTTTACAAAAATTGTTAATGATGAGCTTATAAGAGTATTAGGTGGCGAAACGTTTTATATAGATCTTAAGAAAACACCCTCTAGAATAATGCTTGTAGGACTTCAAGGTGTGGGAAAAACCACTACGGCTGGAAAGCTTTCTTTATTTATTAGGAAAAAATTTAAAAAAAAAGTTGGACTTATCCCTCTAGATCTTCAAAGACCAGCAGCTGTTAAACAGTTAAAAATTTTGGCAAAACAAACGGATACACCATTTTATGATGCTAATATGTCACTTTCAGTAGTTCAAAATTATAAATGTGCTCAAAAGTGGGCTGAACAAAATAATATTCAAGTTTTAATATTAGATACAGCCGGAAGGCTTCAAGTTGATGAGGTGTTAATGGGAGAGCTTAAAGAGCTTAAGCATTTATGCAACCCTTCTGAAGTTTTATTAGTGTCAGATGCAATGTTAGGTCAACAGTCAGTAAATGTTGCTCAAGGCTTTCATAAAGCTTTAGGGCTTACAGGGCTTGTTCTTACAAAATTTGATGGCGATGCTAGAGGCGGTGGAGCACTTAGTATTAGAGAGGCTACAGGGGTTGGTATAAAACTAATTGGAACAGGTGAGAAACTATCTGCTTTAGAAATTTTTCATCCAGATAGGCTGGCAGGAAGGATTTTAGATAAGGGTGATATTGTTTCCTTAGTTGAGAAAGCTCAAGAAGTAGTAGATGAGAAAGAAGCTATGGAATCGGCTAAAAAAATGTCTAAGGGTCGGTTTACTGTTGAAGATTTCTTAAAGCAGCTTCATATGATGAGAAAAATGGGTGGGCTAACCTCTATTATGGGCATGCTTCCAGGGGCAGGTCAGATAATGAAACAGGTAAAAGGGATGAATTCTCCTGAAAATGAAATAAAGAAAATTGAGGCTATTATTAATTCAATGACTAGGAATGAAAGAAAAAATCATAAGGTTCTTAATGGTTCAAGACGCCTTAGGATTGCTAAAGGTTCAGGCACAAAGGTTCAGGATATAAATAAATTTGTAAAGCAATTTGAACAAAGTCAAAAAATGATGACTCAAATGATGAAAAAAGGTGGAAATTCTATGAAAAAAATGCCTTTTTAATAATAAAGGTTTTAAATTTAAAGAGAATTGTGCTTGTTTAGACTTGATCTTATAAGAGGAGTTTAGTATGACTTTTGCTTTAGGTAGGAGACTATTGTAAATGGTTGTTATAAGATTGTCCCGTAAGGGCTCAAAACATGATCCTAAATATAGAGTTATGGTAGCGGATTCAAGAAGGCCTAGAGATGGCAAGTTTATTGAAATAGTGGGGAATTATAATCCTTTAGCAAGAGGAAGTGAGAGAAAAATTAACCTTAAATTAGATCGTATTCAAGATTGGATTAGTAAAGGTGCACAACCTTCTAACACTGTTAAATCTCTTATAAAGAATGCTGAGCCGTCGGCGTAAAGTGCTCGAGCTTTTTTAAAATGAAACAAAATTTTTAACGAAAAGGGGCAGGCTTAAATGGCAGAAAATTTAAAAGAATTAGTCGAATTTATGGCTAAATCGCTAGTTGATGATCCTGATAGTGTTGAAGTTAAAGAAGTTCCTGGTGAACAAACTACAGTGTATGAATTAAAAGTAGCTAAAGAAGACTTGGGAAAAGTAATTGGTAAACAAGGGCGTACGGCTCATTCAATGAGAACAATTCTAACGGCTGCTAGCACTAAAATACAAAGGCGTACAGCTTTAGAGATTATTGAGTAAAACCTATTAAATTATTTTTAGACAATTTAAAAGTCAGAGTTAAGCTCTGGCTTTTTTTTTAATTTGGAGAAAGTATTTTGGAAAATAAACTTATAAAAATTGGATTTATTTTAAAAGCACATGGAATTAAAGGAGAGGTTTTTTTAAAAATTTTTGATAAAGACGACTCCTACATCACAGAAGAAACTAAGTTGATTCTAAATGGTGAGGCTTATAATATTAAAAACCTTAGAAAGGTTAATGGGGGAATAATCGTTAAACTTTTAGGGGTTGACACTAGAAATGATTCAGAACTTTTAAAAGGACTTCAGGTCTTTGTAGAAGAGGATGTTTTTAAAAACTTTTTAAAAGAAGGAGAAGTGTATTTAAATCAACTAAAAGGGTTTAAAGTTTTCTTAAAAAAAGATTTAAAAGGTCTTGTTTCAGGATTTTCACAAACAGCAGCCCACGATCTTTTAGTTGTGGAGTTAATTTCTGGAGGGTTTGTTGAGATTCCATATGTTGATAGTTTTATAATTAAAATCAATAAGTTAGAGGAAATTATTAAAGTTGATTGTCCTAAAGAGCTTTTTGATCAAGATTTTTTAAATGGAGTAAAAAAATGAAAATAGGGGTGATCACCTTATTTCCAGAGGCTATTAAACCTTTAAAATCTAAACTGTCTTTTGGTCTAGTAGGCAAAGCCTTTGAAGATGGAAAGACTCAACTTTTTATAGAGGACTTAAGAGAGTCTGGAGAAGGTAGACATAAAGTTGTTGATGACAGCCCTTATGGCGGTGGAGATGGAATGGTGTTAAAGCCGGAGCCTATTAAAAAGGCTTTAAAGAACCTTTTATTGAAAATGAATCTTAAAAGATCTCAGGTTGAAACCATTTATACATGTCCTTCAGGGGAACTTTGGACTCAAAAAAAAGCTGAACTCATTATAAGAAAAAAACATAAAGGCTTAATAATACTTTGCGGTAGGTATGCAGGAGCAGATTTTCGTGTGATTAAAGAGTTTTTTGATAAAAGTGTTTGTTTAGGACCTTTTATTTTAAATGGTGGAGAACTACCAGCTTTGTGTATTATTGAAACCTTAGTAAGAATAATTCCTGATGTTTTAGGAAACATAGAGTCTATTAAAATGGACTCTTTTTCAAAAGAGTTTTTGGCTGTGGAGGCTGAGTCTTATACAAAACCTCAGGTGTGGGAGGGGCTTAGTGTTCCAAAAATTTTATTCTCAGGGGACCATAAAAAAATAAAGGCCTATAGAGTAAAGAGATCAACAAAAAGAACCTTTAAATGGCTTAAAAATGCCTGTGAATCCATTAAAGAGTGTTTAAAAAAAATCGAATAACCCTCTTTTCTTGACCATTATTTTATTAAATGATATTAACTACTCTTTTTAAAAAAGATAGGAATAAGGATTTAGACATGAATTTTGTAGAAAAAGTTGCAAATATATTTAATAAAAAAAAAGACTTACTTAAATTTAATACTGGCGATACAATTACTGTTTACGTTAAAATTAAAGAGGGTGAGAAAGAAAGAATTCAGCTTTTTAAAGGTAACGTGATTAAAATTCAAGGTTCAGGAATTGGGAGAACATTTACTGTTAGAAAAATGTCGGGTCAATTTGGTGTGGAAAGAACTTGGCCATTAGCAAGTCCTGCTATTGATAAAATTGAGCTTTTAGCAAAAGGCAGGGTTAAACGCTCTAAGATTTTTTATTTACGTGATTTAAAAGGAAGAGCTGCAAGAATTAAATCAGAACTTGTCGCAAGTAAAAAAAACTAAGTAGTTCATTTTGAGTCTAACTGTGGGTATTGATGAAGTTGGACGAGGTTGTTTGTTTGGCCCTGTTGTTGCCTCTGCAGTAGCGTTTAATCCTAAAAATCTTATTCCCCATGGATTAACAGACTCTAAGAAACTAAGCGAAAAAAAAAGAAAAGAATTTAGCAAAATAATAAAGAAGAATCATTATTATGGAATTGGTCATTGTTCTTCTAAAGAAATAGATGAATTAAATATTCTTCAAGCCTCGCTTTTGGCTATGAAAAGAGCATATAAAAAACTCATATTACAAACAAAAGATGAAAACATAAAAGATGTTAGGATTGATGGTATTTGGAAAATACCGGGTTTAAATCCAAAGCTTAAACAGATCACGATAATTAAAGGTGATTTAAATAATGTTACCATAGGTGCGGCTTCAATTATTGCTAAAGTATATAGGGATGAACTTATGAAAAAAATGCAGTTGCTTTATCCTGGCTATGGGCTTTTAAAACATAAAGGTTATCCAACAAAATTACACAAAAAAGCTATTCTAGATCTAGGAGTGACTGATCAACATAGAAGAACCTTTAAAGGTGTTAAAGAGGCAATACTTTTATGAAGAATAAGTTTGCCTCTCCTTTTTTTTTAATGATTTTTTTAATTATATTTTATGTAAGGGTTTTTGGATTTGAGGTTTGGGTCCGTAATTAAACTGAAAACTAAAATCTCTACGTATTGTATCATCATTATCCAGTTTCCAAAGGCGTGCGCCAATCCCCCAACAGTTGCCAATTGGAGTATAGAAAAAATTGGCTCCCCAACCCTGTTTCCTATCTCCAATTAATGAAAACCTTGTCCATGCTGAAAACTGTAGCGTAGGAAGTTCCCAGCCAAGTGAGATTGTAGCTGCTTTAGTTTTGTTTTTTGTTAAAAAACCTGCATTATCAACAGCAATAAAATAAGAATAATCTAGTCCAATATATCTGCCAGGTTTGTAAATAAATTTATTAGTAGTAAAAAGCTTACTTTTTTTTGCTTTATGAAAATAAGATGCTTGAGTAAAATTAATAAAGTGCTTAGTTCTAAATTTAAGAAGACCATTAAGATTACTCCATGGGTCAGGAGAGGAGGACTCTTGTTGGTTTTTAAAATCGTAGGATTGTCTTAAACTAAAGAAGAAAGGCTGATCGTAATAGGTTGCCATTTCTTGTTTATGTTTTTTAATAAATATATTTGTTAAACTAAATTCAATAACATTAGCTCTAAAAAAACGATCCCAATAATCAAATTGTATTGCATGATCAAAGGCATAAAAATCCTCATCGGTAATAGGCTGGTACTGCCTATGATAAGGAAGTTCAACTTTTTTATTGTTACTTTTATTTATATCGTGATTAAAAAAAATATTTTTACTCTGATTAATAAAAGATCCATAGCGAAAAGTAATTTCAGGTATTATCTTGTGTTTAATCTGATTAAAAACGATTTTTGAAAACTCTGTACGTATAGAATTTGAAAACTCTATATATCTTAAAAAAGCAAACTGAGAGTATGGGTTTAAAGCATTATTGTTAAGGGTGGAGCTTTTAGTGGTGTTAAAATGGTAATAAGAATCTTTATATGAAAGGGTAGGAAGGACATCAAAATAATCTTTAATTTTAAAAGGAGCTGAGAGCTCAGTATTTAAACGCAACCTATGTCCTGTTCTTATAAGATCTTTGCTTGTATCAAATTGACCTGTGTTTGTAAGAGTGTTGATATACTTTTTAATGTTATTTGGATCACTTGAATCAATAGTGATCTCATCAAAACTTTGCAAGTTTCTTTGAAAATTAGTATACACAATATCAGTTTTAAAAAGAAAAGTATTTTTTAAAAAAGGAGTTTGGATTAAAGAATATTTTAATTCAGGAAGTTTATGGATAGAAAAATTATCACTTTCATTAGGGTCATCAACTAAGAGATTTATATAATAAGTGGCTTGAGCAGACATAAACTCATTGTTTTTAGTTTTGCTAATAGAAAAAGTATTTTTTAAAGCAGCCTCCCCACGTCCACTAACTTCTGAGTTAAAGTCATTTAAATAGCTGCGCTCCTTTACTAAGGTAAATTCAGATTTTTGTATAAACCCTCTTGGTAGGATAAAAAAGTTATTATAAGTAAAAAACCACCGAGAGCTAGGATCTAAAATATTATTTTTGTTTAAGTATGCGTCATCATACATTAAAGCAGTTTTTAAATATAACCAGCTTTTACTACTAAGCCACTGGTTGTATTCGGCTAAAACTTTTGCCCCTGTAGTGATAAAATTTTTACTTTTTAAATATATCATAGGAGTTAGAGTTAAATCTCTATGAGGATCAATGTTCCAAAAAAAAGGTTGTGATAATTCACTCCCACTGTTTTCAGAAGTGTTGCCTAGTCTTGGAGGGAGAAGGCCTGTTTTTCTTCTTGTGTTAAGAGGGAGAATAAGGTGGGGAAGGGGAAAGAGTATTTGATTTAAAACCTGGAATCTTCCGTTTTCAATATCAACATACTCATTAATATTGGTTTTTATTTTTTTCCCTTTAATTGTCCAGCTTGCTGGACAGGTTATACATGTTGTAAACTTAGCTTCATGGGCTTCATAAGTATTATTGGATGTTTTTTTTAAAATCTTAGCTTCTAATAAAAATTGACCTGATGAGAGTCTAACATCAAAAAGGGTGCCTTTTTGAATTTTATAATTTAACTTGGCTTTTTTAGCTTCAACGTAGGAGTTTTTTCCTTGTATTCGAACATTGCCCCACGCTTGTAAGAAGTTGTCTTTTTGAGAAATAAAAGTATTAGAAGCACTGAGTTCATATTCATCAAAAAAGATTTTAACATTTCCTGTTAGTGTTACTGTGTTTGTTATTAAATTAGCGTTGATTATATCAGCACTATAATAAATAAGACCTTTTTCTGCCTCAAAAACGCCCGGGTTATTCTGAGTAAAACCTAGCCCAGGATAAAGAAGTAAAACACAGAAAGTTTTAAAAAGATTTAACATAATCTAACTGCCTCTTTTAAAACGTGGTTAAGAATAAAATAGGGACAGATTACCTGTCTTTAGTCTAAGTTTCAAATTTGTTTCATAAAGGAGAGCTTATTTTTAACTTATATCTGGTCTTTTGAGCCATTGTTCTAAAAGTCTATGAGGATTATGCTTAAAAACAGGGAGTGTATATGGTTGCAAAATTAAGTTGGTATGGTGATATAATGATTGTTGGACTTCAGGGTCAGTTAAATTTTGAATCTGCTAATCAGTTTAAGAAAAAATCACAAAGGCATTTTGCTCAAAATAAAGTTATCTTTTCTTTAAAAAATCTTAATTTTGTTGGATCTACAGGAGTTCAAGATTTTGTAAGAGCTTTGGCTGAACTTTCAGAAAAAAACCCTTATGGATTAGGTATTGCTGAAGCCAGAACTGAATATGAACGGTTACTTGAGCCTTATCAGGGGCATTCTTTAGTTATTTTTAAAAGTTTAGATTTAGCAAAAAGATTTTTTAGCCTTGGTCATTTAGAATTTCAAGACTCTGAGGAAGAAGAAAAATCTGCAGATCAAGATTTTATTGATCTTGAAGTAAGCTAAGTAAGGTATTAGTTTTTTTTTAAAAAAAAATTATAAATTGTAATCAAATTCACTTAAAGGTTGAATGGCTTTTTTAAAAGCTCTTTGCATGGCTTGTGTTGCCTTAAGAGAGCTTTCATCTTGTTTTGATTTAATGTCTTCTAGTTGTGAGAAAAAGAAATTTAAACGCTGTTTAGTGTTTTTATGCATTTGATCTACAAGGTTTAATTTTTTTTCTAGCTCTTGTGTTTGACTTTTTAAACTGTCATTAAGCATTGTGATATGAGAAAACTCATTAGACTTTTCTTGCCATAGGGCTCTAAGGCTTGTGACCTCATCTGATTGAGAATTAGCATTGGTTTTATAAGTGCGGAATTCAGATTGGGTATTTGCCCATTGTTTTTTAAGACTATGATTTTCCATTTTAAGACGATCATTGTCCTTTTTTATTTTAGAAAACTGTAGAAGAAGATCTTCTTTTTCTTCTCTAAATTGGTAGATATTAAGCTCTTTTTCTTTTTTAATCTCTTCAATGCGATTTAACAGTTCTGTTTTTTCTATTTGCTCTTTTCGTAGAGTTTTATTCCTGTCATTAAGAACTAGATTTTCACTTTGAATATCGTCAAGCTTTGCTTTTAAATCAGCTTCTGATCTTGTAGCTTGAAGTGATTTTTGTTTAATTTCTTCTTTAAACTCTTTACTAATGCTTTGAATATGATTTGAGGCTTCGCCTAGTTTTTTTAATAATGAAGTTTTATCGTTTTCAAGGTTTTGGATTAAAGTATTTTTTTCAAAAACACTTTCTTTAAGTAGATTTTTTTCCGGTAAGTACTCGGTTTCTACTAAGTTCTTAAGTTTTTTATATTCTTTAAGAATAGGCTTTAAAGATTCAAGCTCAGTGTTTAGTGCTGTTTGCTCTTCTTCAAAAGTTTTTCTTTCTTGGGTAAGGTAGGCTTGAGAAGTTTGGATTTTTTGTTTTAAAATACTACTTTCATTTTGTAAGAACTTTTCTTTTTCTCTATGAAGACAGATCTGGTCTTTTGCAGCTTGAAATTTTGCTTCATACTGCATATGAATTTCTTTAAATTTTACTAAAGTTTTTTCTAACTCAATATTTCTACTAATGGTGATATTTAGCCTTGAGGCAAGATCTTGATTATGAGCTATTAGGCTTGAAACACTTGAATTTGAATTTATGTCTAGGTTGGGTGTTTCTTTAGCTTTTTTAGTAGATTCAAAGGTTCCCGGAGGAAAGTTTTTTGTAGTATTCATGAGCAGTTCTCCCACCTTTAAGTCTGGCAAGTAAGGGGTGGAATTGTCAAACTCATACTTTAAAATATAAGCCTACTTTGATTTAGTTAAGGATTAAATAAAATAGAGTTAATTTAGCTCTTCATAGGCAGCTTTTAAGACAAGGTAATCTGCACCTCCATTAAGCTTTTTAGAGTTTATATAAATAGTAGGGGTGCCGCTTACACCAGCTGTTTTTCCAAGTTTTGCAGATTCAATTAATGCCTGGTTTGTGCTGTCTTTAGACAGGCAGTTTTTCCAAGCATGAAGATCAACTTGTTGTGTGCTGTTTACCTGTTTTAAAAAGCTTTGCATTTGTAAGATTAACCCCTCATTGTTTTCACCACCTGCGGCTAAATTCCGATAGTAGCTTTGATTTTTAAAAATATCATAGTGGAGAGAAAGGCCAAATCCTTGTTTTTGAGCACAGTAAACTCCCGCTGCAAGAGTACAAGAAAACCCAGGGCCTTTAACTTTAGGTTCAAAGTTTTTATTGCAGTTCGGGTCTAAGGGATAAGCATAAAAAGAAAACTCAATATTAGTGTGAGTGGCTAAGAATTTCTCTAAAATAGCTGCTGCTGTTGAGCAATGAGAGCATAAAAAGTCTGCAAATTCAGCAATTTTAACCTTTCCTCCTTGGTTTAAGACAAAAAGAGGAGCGGCCCCTTTTAGGGTTATAGGAGGTTTGTTTTTCCAGTTTTTAATAGAAGCTTTAATCTCTTTTTCTTGGGCCGCAGGGCTATAATCATTTTTTATAATTTTATGGCTTAAAATAGAAAAGGCTGGAATAGATAAAAGCAAGAATAAAAAAGTATTTGATTTTAAAATCCTTAGAATTTGAGAAAAGCTAGGTTTATATTTAAACATATATAAAAACCCTGCAAAAATAACCGCCGATAAAAAATATAAGAAAATACAAAAAAGACAATAAACACTCATAGCAAAAACAGTTATAAGCCCCATTCCTATTGAAGCTAAAAGGTTAATGAAAGATAAAGATCCGAAAAAAAACTCCCACGTCTTATCTTTGCTGTCTGACGTTATTAAAATACCAAACAAGCTTATAAGCATCACAAAGTTTAACATAAAGCCTAAGAGTGCATTAGGAATATTCCCAAAAAGACTAGAGTACTTACTTGCTGCGACAGCCTCACAGTTAAAAGTAGCGTTAATAGAACAAATACTGTTTCCAGAAGCTGTGCCATACTCAACAGCATAAAACTCAGAAGTAAGGTAGATATAGAGAATTAAAGATAGGATAATGAGTGTAGCTAGTATATATATTTTTTTTGTCATGGATAAAGGTTAAATTTAATTGAATAAATGATCAATAGCCTTGAGCTTTTTATAAAAAAAAAAGATGCTAAAGGTGTGACAAAAAAATGGTTAGATAGAAGACGTTCTTATTTACAAAAACTTAAGTTCCAAGCAGGACTTATTGCTGGTTATGAAAGTTCTGAAATTCTAGACTATGCCATGAGTAATGTAAATTTGTATAAAAAAGTTTGGTTTAAAGACTCAGAGGCTGAGTTTTTTAAATATTGTGCTAATAAAAAAGTCATACTATGTGGAGATTTTCATAGTTCTCCTTCAATTAAGAGATTTTACATAAGATTGTTTAAGAGTCGCTCTAAATCTTTAGCTTTATCTTCAATTATAGCTTTAGAGTGCTTTGAAAAAAGTAAGGACTCACTCCTTCAAGAATGGTTAAACGGAAATTTAAGTGATGATAAACTTTTAAAAGATTGTGCATGGGATAAAAATTGGGGTTTTAGTTGGAAGTCTTATAAAAACTTTATTTTACAACTTAAAAATTTAGGTTTTGAACTTAGGGGGATTAACTCATTAAATAAGGACTTTAAGCAAAGAGATTGTGAGTTGGCGCAAAACCTTGCAGAATTGTCCGAAAAAGGAAAAAAGATTTTTTGCTTTATGGGGCAGTATCACTTAGGTCCAGAGAATTTACCTAAAAACATAGAGCAAGTTTTAGGTGCGGATCAAATAGCTTGCTTACATGTAGACCCTGAAGAGATTTATTTTATATTAGAAGAATATAATTTATTAAAAGATATTCAGGTTTTAAGTTTAAACAATCATTTTTGCTTTTTAAGCACTCCCCCATGGGTACATTGGCAGAATCATTTACATCATCTTGATAACTTATATAAAGAGGGCGATGATGAAGAAAATCAAGATAAACTTAGAGGAGAGGATTACAACGCAGTCGTTTTTGACTATGTTCAGCTTTTAAGAAAAGATTTAAATATTACAGAAGAATTAAAACAAATTGATATAGCTTTTATTGATGAATACCTTATTAAAGGTAGAATTAAGGGGAAAAAAATATACGAGATTATGCAACCTCTTTTAGACTCAGAAACATCTTTTTATTGGCCGGAGCATGTTGAAGGGATAATGGTTGAAAGCTCTTTAAATCAGGCGGCTTGTGTTGCTGGTAAGTACTTGCATGTAAGTTTAATGAAAACAGATAAACTTCCATGGGGGGAGACGGACAGTTTTGAGGCATGGTGTTGGCTTGAAGCTATTGGTCATATGTTAAGCAAACTAATCAACCCTAAAAGAGCAGTAGCTGCTAGGAGTAGTTTAAGCGCATTTTTAAGTGCTCGTTTTGGAAAAAAGCAAGGAGCTAAGCTTTTAAAAACCCTGGTTCACGAGAATGTATTAGAGCTAGATCAAGGGAGAAAAAAGATCGACCTAAAAGCATTAACATGGCCTGAGATTGTTTATGCATCTCGTTTAAAAGGGTCGTTAGTAGGAGAAAGCCTTTTTAAATTGTATTTAAAAGGTAAAATCTCCTCAGAAACTTTGCGAACCTATTTAAGTGTACCTATTGATAATAAGAAAAGGTTTAGCGAGTTTTATAATTTGGTTTTACAACGATTAGATATGAGACAAGATTAAAGGGGAGGGGTATGAACAGTAGTATAAATAATAAGTGGTATGTTTCTATTCAAAATAAAGCTAAAGGCCCTTATTCAGACCTTCAAATGAGAGAAAAGATACAAAGTGGAGAGTTTAAAAGGGATATGCTTGTTTATAAAGAAGGGGAGACGGATTGGTTATCGTTAGAAAAGCAAGATATTTGGACTCCAGGTTTTATCCCTAAGCATCCTTTAGAAACTAAAGACTCAAGAGATTGGGTTTTATTAGTGGAAAGTCCAATTAAGCAAGGAGACTATGAACAGCAAGGACCTTTTACTCGATTTGAAGTCGAAGAAAAAGTTAAAATAGGAGAGGTACATTTAAAAGATTTTTGTTGGAGACAGGGAATGCAAAATTGGCAGCCTTTAGTGAAAACTCATGAGTTAGGATTTCCAAGAAAAGAAAAGATTACTTTTAAAGAAAATAAAAATTCGGCGGTAAGTTTTACTGCTGATTTTTTAAAAGAGAGTAAAAAAGATGATACAAAAAAAATAGCCTTAGACTTTTATGATCAAATCCCTGAGTTTGTTCCTCCAGAAGAACTTGAACAAAAAAAAACAAAAACAGATTTAGTTAAAGTTTTTAAAACAAAGTTGTTGCCTCCTATTATAGATAAAGAGGGAGAACAAAGAGAGATTGTGTCATACTTGGTTTTAGTTGCAGTTTGTTTTTTTACGGCTTTTTACATAGGCTCTTATAACAGTGTAAATATCTTAAAAGGAATTGAGTTTGTAGGAAAGGGAGCTGCAAGTTTTGCACAAAAAATTCTACCAACAACTCCTAAAATTAGTTATATTTTTTTAAGAGAACTTGCATTAACAAGAGGAACAATTTTAGTTAAAACAGATGGTAAACCTGGAATTAATATAATAGCGAAAATTAAAGATGAGAATGGGACAATTATAAGAACTTTAGATGGTAAAAAATCATTAACTCTTAAAGCCAATGAAAACGGAGAGGCTTTTTTAGGTATGTCGCAGTTTAAGGTTGAGGTAGGAAAAGCCTATCTTTTAACAACTAAGGTTGGTCAACTTACAGCTAAAAAAACTTATTTTCATTCAAAAAAATAAATAGTAAGGTTTTTATGATTGAAAAAAAAAAATTAAGACTTGCAAAAGATATACAAGAATTTTTTCTGGAATTATGGACTACTAACGAAATTTATAGGTTTTTAGAAAAACCTAAACAAAAAAAAATGGGACATATTTGCTTACCTGTTTTTAGGCTATCTAAAGAACTTAAAAAAACTCCAGTATTAATAGCATCACAAGTAGCAAAAAGTATTTCTCTTAAGAACCTTTTGTATATTCAAAAAGTAGACTCTGTTTCTGGGTATATTAATTTTTTTTGGAAAAGTGATTTTTTAAAAACTACATTAGTAGAATTTTGTAAAAATGATCAGCTTGGTTTTTCTTCTTTAGGTCATGGGAAAAAAATTATTATTGATTACTCAAGCCCTAATGTTGCTAAACCTATGCACGTAGGTCATTTAAGAGCAACTATTATTGGACAAGCTTTAAGGAATTTGGCTGAAACACAAGGATTTAAAGTTATAGGACTAAATCACTTAGGAGACTGGGGGGTTCAGTTTGGTAAGCTTGCTTGGGCCTATAAAAAATGGGGGTCTGAGTATGATTTTAAAAATAAACCCTTTGAATCCTTATATGATCTTTATGTGCTCTTTCATAGTGAAACTAAAGAACACCCTGAATATGAAGTAAAAGGTGCTAAAACTTTTAAAGCTTTAGAAGATGGTGATGAAGGACTTTTAAAGCTTTGGAAAATGTTTATTGATATTTCAATGAAAGAGTATAAAAAAACGTGGAAAAGATTAGGTGTTTTTCATGATCTTGTTTGTGGAGAGAGCTTTTATTCAGATAAACTTGATCATATTGTAGGTCTTTTAAAGAGAAAAAATCTTTTAGTTCAAAGTAAAGGAGCATGGGTTGTTAAACTTGATGAAAAAAGGCCTCCTTGTTTAATTACTAAAAGTGATGGCGCCTCTTTGTATGCCACAAGAGATCTTGCAAGTGCTCTTTATAGAATGCAAGAGCTTAAATGTGATATTAATTTATATGTCACAGGCCATGAGCAAAAACTTCATTTTTCTCAAATTTTTTCTGTTTTAAAGAAAATGGGTTATCAGTGGGTAAAAGATTGCCATCATATTTCTTTTGGAATGTATCGCTTTAAAAATGTAGGTAAAATGTCTTCAAGAAAAGGTCAGGTTATTAAACTTAATGATGTTTTAAATAAAGCGGTTGAAATAGTGATGAAAAGAATTATAGAAAAAAATCCAAATCTTGAGAATAAAGATAAGACTGCTGAAATTGTTGGTGTTGGAGCTGTAGTTTTTAATGATCTTTTAAATGATAGAGTTAAAGATGTTGAATTTGATTGGAATAAGGTTACCGATTTTGAAGGTGATAGTGGGCCTTATGTTCAATACAGTGTTGTTAGATGTAAAAGTATTTTAAGAAAAGCAAAGGGGATTGTTCCTGAGTCTGTAGTGAGTCTTAACCATGAGACTGAAATAAGTTTAATGAATCTTTTACTAGAGTATGAAGGGGTTTTAAAACTTTCTTTTCAAACTTTTAAACCTAATTATCTTGCAACTTATTTATTAGATGTTTCAAAAGCCTTCTCCTCTTTTTACAACAATTGTCCGATTATATTAATAAAAGAAGAGGGTTTAAAAAAGACAAGGCTTTTTTTAGTAAATTCAGTTTTAAAAGTTTTAGTAGCAGGTTTAAAAGTCTTAAACATTAAAGCTCCTGATAAGATGTAGAATGGAGATTTATTCCTAAAAAAAATATTTTAATAGTTCTTATCATTTAATGTTGACTTTTTAATCCCTGTAAAGAGATCTAAATAGGAGGATGGAAGTAAGTAAAAAAATAAGAAATCGTTCTACCATTTTTTTAAAAAAATTGTATCATAAAGCTTAACCACTAAATTTTAAATTAAGGAGGTTTTATGAGCGTACGTAGTCCAATTTTTAGTTTACCAACCCATGAAGTAACTAATATGCCTCCTCCAATTGGAGATCAGGATTTATATAAAAATGACCTAGCATTAAAAGAAGGCGTTGCACGTAATGGAGCCGATTGGGCATCTCAACTTTTATTAGATTTTGGAAAAAAAGTGGGGTCTGAAGTCACAGTAGAGCTTGCTAATCAAGCAAATCAAAACCCACCAAAACTTCGTTCATTTGATGGCAATGGTATGCGTATTAATCAAGTAGATTTTCATCCAGCCTATCATAATCTCATGGAGCTTGCTATTAGCAATGATTTACCAACATTTGCTTGGAATAATATAAGAAAAGGCAATCATGTGGCCCATGGGGCCCTTAACTACTTGTTAAACCAGGTGGAAGGGGGTGTTCTTTGCCCCATTTCTATGACTTATTCGGTTATTCCTGCCTTAAAAGTAACAGCCAGTATTGAAAAAGAATGGTTGCCCCGGGTTTTAGGTCGAGAATACGATAAACGAGATATTCCGGCTAAAGAAAAAAACAGTGTGACCATTGGAATGTTTATGACGGAAAAGCAAGGAGGATCTGATGTGCGAGCAAATTCCACTCAAGCGCGTCCTAAGGGATCTAAACAGGGAGCAGGTGCTCCTTATATATTGTCTGGTCACAAGTTTTTTTGTTCTGCACCCATGTCAGATGCCTTTTTAACCCTTGCTTATACTAAGAATGGGTTGAGTTGTTTTATTATGCCTCGATGGCGACCTGATGGCCATCGAAATGGCCTTTATATTCAAAGATTAAAAGATAAAATGGGGAATAAATCTAATGCTTCTAGTGAGATAGAACTGGTGGAAGCTTATGGGATGATGTTGGGTGAAGAAGGTAAAGGGGTTCAAACGATAATTCAGATGGTTAATGGCAATAGGTATTATTGTAGTATTGGGTCTGCGGGCTTGATGAGGCAAGCACTTGTGCAAGCTTTGCATTACACAAGTAATCGTATGGCTTTTAAGAAGAAACTTATTGAGCAATCGCTAATGCGTAATGTCTTATCAGATATGGCAATTGAATCAGAGGCAGCAACGGCCTTATTTTTACGTTTGGGGCGTAGCATTGGTGAGGCAGAGTATGATCCAAAGGAGGCTGCTCTTATGCGAATAGGAACGGCAATTGGAAAATACTGGATCTGTAAACGCGCATCAGGATTAGTGGGCGAGGCCTTAGAGTGTTTAGGAGGATCGGGTTATGTTGAAGAAAAAATTCTGTCACGTCTTTATCGAGAAGCTCCTTTAAACAGTATCTGGGAAGGTTCGAGCAATGTTATTTGCTTAGATGTTTTAAGAGCTATGCACCGTGATTCAAAGGCAATGCCAGCCTTTATGACAGAAATTAATCAGGCTAAAGGCCAGAATCTGTATCTGGATGCCTTTATTATAAATTTAAAGTCAGAAGTTAAAAATTTAGAATATACAGAGACTCGAGCTAGGCGTATTACAGAAATGATGGCTTTGGCTTGGCAAGCATCCCTTTTGATTCAATTTAGTACCAACGCTATTTCTGATGCATTTTGTGCGTCACGGCTTGGAAATCACTGGTCTGGTGCTTATGGCTGTTTATCTAGCGAAACAGATTTTAAAGCCATCCTTAATCGCGCTCAAGGTATTATTTAAAGGGGCTATCTCATATTTAATATAATTTTTTTTTAAAACGAGGTTTTAGAAAAAAAAGAGAGCTTTTAAAAAAGACTCTCTTTTTTATTAATAAAATATTTCTTATTTATTAATTAGCAAGAAGTAAGAACGTACCAAGTATTCCAAGTCCAATTAAGGCCTCTTTAGCACTAAGATGATGATAATGTTGACGTTGATAAGTCCATGTACTGTATAGTCTTGGTTGATCTACATAGTAGTATGAACCTGTCCAAATAATATAATCAAGACGGTTATCACCTTGGTTTAAACACACTTCTTCATAACCATTAGGTGAACTGTGATAGTTAGAGTTTACATAGCGGTTACGATAATTGTTATAATTACTATCTATCCTAACTTTAATTTGATTTGAATTACAAAAAGCTGTTGTAGTGGGAACAAGAAGGTTACAAGCTCTTGTATCAGTTTGAGAGTACTGCCAAGTTTGACCATTGTTTATTGTGTGTGGTTTGTTAGAGCAGGGAAGTGTTGTTACAGTAGTATTTTTATTACCGCTATCACTGTCTCCACATCCTATAAGTAAGCTTAAAGCTATACCTATTATAATAATATTTGTTTTAATTAGTTTTTTCATATTTATACCTCATAAACATTAGAGCAAGGCTTATGCCAGGTTTAATATGGCAATATTTTCATTTTAAAACACTTTGACTGCTTAAAATTGTTACCTCTAAAAACTAAGTAACAGTTTATGACCCCTCTGCGTCCTTTTCCATAAAAGATCAGGGATTAAGCACACTGTAAAAAAGATGTCTAGTATCAATATTAACCGAGTTTAAGAAACCGCAATTATATTATAAAGTTGAATATATGCCAGGAATACAGGAATTTTGCTTAATAAAGAATTAAGCTTAAAAAGCTCTTTGTAATTAGTTTTATGACTTAAGAGATTTTATGTTATTCTCTTTAATATTTTTTGTTAAAAGTTCTTCACATTTTTTTTTCAAGTTATATCTTGTGCTGCAAAAGCACCTACGCTTACTCCTAGAAATTTAGTATCATGTCGATTAATTTTGTGAAGGTGCATATTGCACCTTTTTATATTATTTAAATTAATATGGATATGGTAACATTTTTATTTTAAAACACATAAAATATTTCTTATTTATTAATTAGCAAGAAGTAAGAACGTACCAAGTATTCCAAGTCCAATTAAGGCCTCGTTAGCACTAAGATGATGATAATGTTGACGTTGATAAGTCCATGTACTGTATAGTCTTGGTTGATCTACATAGTAGTATGAACCTGTCCAAATAATATAATCAAGACGGTTATCACCTTGGTTTAAACACACTTCTTCATAACCATTAGGTGAACTGTGATAGTTAGAGTTTACATAGCGGTTACGATAATTGTTATAATTACTATCTATCCTAACTTTAATTTGATTTGAATTACAAAAAGCCGTTGTAGTGGGAACAAGAAGGTTACAAGCTCTTGTATCAGTTTGAGAGTACTGCCAAGTTTGACCATTGTTTATTGTGTGTGGTTTGTTAGAGCAGGGAAGTGTTGTTACAGTAGTATTTTTATTACCGCTATCACTGTCTCCACATCCTATAAGTAAGCTTAAAGCTATACCTATTATAATAATATTTGTTTTAATTAGTTTTTTCATATTTATACCTCATAAACATTAGAGCAAGGCTTATGCCAGGTTTAATATGGCAATATTTTCATTTTAAAACACCTTGATTGCTTAAAATTGTTATCTCTAAAAACTAAGTAACAATTTACGGCTGTAAAAACTTTTAACACTGAGCTTGAATATGCAAGTAATAGAGGTGGTAAAGCTTTTGCAGTGTAGTTAGAGTATATAATTTTCATTTGGGGGATATAATGAAAGTATTAAGACTATTAATGATTTTATTAGCCAGTTTGTGTTTAATCAGTTGTGGAGATAATAATAAGAGTGTTAATAAGGCTCAATCTACAAATGGATTAGAATTAAGGGGTAAGCCTGTTGTTCAAGCTCAAGGTATTAAAGAAATAAATGCAGTAAGTCCAAATAAGGTTACTTGGGGTAGAATTTTTACAAGCTTAGAATGGACGCAAGAAACTCATATGGATTTTAAAAGGCACTTAAAAAGCTTTTTAAGCCCTCAAATATTAGAATCAGAAGTTGGTCAAGTTAGTGGAGATGAAACAAACTCTGAAACAGGTATTGCTTTTTGGGGTCAGGGTATTAAATATAATAAGGGTTTAATTACCCCTGGGGTAGGCTTTGTTCTAGAAGAACATGTTTTTAATGCTGATACGGCAGAATTAAGAATTTCTATATATCAAAAGAAAAATGGGGTTGTTCAAGAAATCCCTATACATTTTAATGATGCTTTAAATGGTAAAAAATCTGGGCAATTAGTAGATTCAATAGTAGAAGGAAACTATGTTCAGTTAGTTTTTGCTGATTCTTTCGGAAAAGTGAGTTTAAGTGGTTTTATAAATCCTAAAGGTGAAAATGGTAACGCCTTTTACGAAGGTCAGATTATTTTTAAAAACAATCTGAAAAAGAATGCTGATGGAAGCTTTTTAAATGTTAACCATGAGCCTGAAGTTTTAGGTGAGTTTAGGGTTTTAGCTTGTGGATTCTTTGAATGTTCTAAATAGTTTAATTCCTAGAAAATAGGCAAAACATTTGATAAGCTTAAGTTTGTAGCTTAGCCTTGATTTTATGAGTTTTATTAATTTAAACCCGAATATTTTAAATATTATATTAGGCTCTAAGTCTATAATAGATATTCCAAAGCTGTCTATTCACTCAAGAGATGAAGCGATCCAATTTATTTTTACTTATGGTTATGATATTAATAACTATAAAGATGCAAAAATTTTATGGGAAATTCATAGAAAAGCTATTGAAATTTTAGAAGAAGAAATTCTTGATCTTACAGAAGAGCTTCCCTCAAAAGTAAGAAATAGAGAAGAACTAAAAGATATAACAGATCTTTTATTAATAGCAAGTTATGCAGATGGATCATTATTACAAAAGTATGGATGTGCAATTTTAAGAGTAATGCATTTAATAATTCATTTAGAGAATGATTTATTTACATCTTTTACGGATGACATTCAATATCAGATTTTAAGACCTATAACTGAGCATATTGTGTATAATGAAAGAGGTGCTCAATTTTTAGGTGAAGCTAAAAAAATAGAGTTAAAGGAATTTTTAGTAAAACCTTTTAAACAGACAAAATCAGGGGTAATAAAGCTTCTTGCCAAAGATGATGTTTTAGCAATGACTTTGTTAGACAGAGTTGGAGTAAGATTTATTACAAAATCTATTCATGATATTTTTAGAGTGATTCAATACTTTATAGATTATCATTTAATAAGTTTCCCACAAACCATAGTAGGTCAGTCAAAAAATATGATTTGTCCTATTGAGATTTTTTTTGAAGCACAAGAGGCTTTTGTGGGTGTTAAGAACGAGGAAGAAGATTTTGAAAATTTTTCTAAAATATTACATAAAAAATTAGAGAAATGGGCGGTAAAAGGTAATAAGCTTGAAACAAAAAATGAATTTACTGCTGAAAATTTTAAATTTGTTAAATTTATTAGTCAAAGATTTTTAAATATTGATAGAGGACCTGAAAAAAGTTCATTAAAGTTTTTTTATCCATTTGAGGTTCAAATTATGGATGAGAAAACTTTTAAAAAAAATGAAGAAACCAATGCTAGTCATTATGCGTATAAAGAAAGGCAAAGAAGAGCTGCAAGGCGTCGTGTTTTGGGCTTTAAAAATGAAGAAAGTAAATTAAAATGAGAAATTTAAAGTTATTTTTATCAATTTTTCGAGGTCTTTTTATTGCTTTAAATATGTTGATTTTAGGAGGATTATTTTCATTTTTATATTTTATTTTAGGTTATAATATCACATCAAAACTTGGAATTTCTTGGCTTTGGGGGAAACTTTTTATTTGGATTGTCACCTCAAAGCTTATAATAATAGGAAAAAAAAATATTCCCCAAAAAGATGGAGCTATTTTTTTATTTTCACATTCAAGCTATTTAGATATTCCAATTCTTTGTGCAACAAAGAATTGGAAAATTAACTTTGTGGCAAAATCATACTTACTAGATTACCCAGTATTAGGATTTATTATGAAATTAGTTAAAATGATAATTATTTATCCTGATCGAAGAGAATCAATTAAACAGTATAAGCTAGCTGAGGAAAGACTTAAACAAGGTGAATCTTTTATGATTGCTCCTGAAGGAAGTAGAAGTAGTGGAGAAGAACTTTTGCCTTTTAAGTCAGGTCCATTTATATTTGCAATGAATGCTAGAGCAGATCTAGTTCCTGTTTTAATTTATGGTTCACATAAGATCTGGCCTAAAAAAGATAAATTACCGAATATGAGAAATCTTTTTGGAACAATCTATATTGAATACCTTCCTAAAGTAAGCATCATTGATTTTAAAGAGGAGAATAGAAAAGAAAAAGCTGAAGAGGTAAGACAAATGATGTTAAAAAAACTTGTTAAATATCAAAAATTAAAATCTATATTTTGATTGATATAAATTATAGTAGTGTCATTACAAAAAAGGTGCATATTGCACCTTTTTATTATTTAAATCTAATCTAACTGAGTTTAAGTAATCATAAAAAAGCGATTATGTGTTTTTTATTCGTTAGCTCCAGCTTTAATTAATAACTCTACGACTTTAGTGTGACCTTTGATTGTAGCGATTGCAAGAGCTGTATAACCGTTGTTATCTTGAATATTTACATCAGCTTGAGCTTTAATTAACAACTCTGCTATCTCAGTGTTACCATTAAATGCAGTCCACATAAGAGCTGTTATACCTTGGTAAGTTTTAGCGTTTACATCAGCTTGAGCTTTAATTAATAAGTCTACGATTTTAGTGTGACCATTGAGTACAGCAATTATAAGAGCTGCGTAACCGTTGTTATCTTCAACATTTACATCAGCTTGAGCTTTAATTAATAAGTCTACCATTTTAGTGTGACCTTTAAATACCGCAAACATAAGAGCTGTGCCTTCAATTTGATCTTTATTTATAATATAAGAATTAAGGCTAAAAAGCTCTTTGCAATTAGTTTTATGATTTAAAAATGACTTAAGAGATTTTATGTTATTCTCGTCAATACTTTTTGTTAAAAGTTCTTCACATTTTTTTGAAGTCATATTTTGTGCTGCAAAAGCACCTACACTTAAAAGTGTTGATACTGTTAAGATGATTAATTTTTTCATTGTTTTACTCTCCTTGCTATTGGTTTATTTAGTGTCGTTTTTATAACATATTTTTAGTGTTATGTGGGTTAATTTTGTGAAGGTGTGTAAAATTTATAGATCACGGTGTTAAGAAATTAGATAATGTCTTATGATTTTACAAAACAATATACAATATAAAAAAAGGTGCAATATGCACCTTTTTTTTATTTAAATCTAATCTAACTGAGTTTAAGTAATCATAAAAAAGCGATTATGTGTTTTTTATTCGTTAGCTTGAGCTTGAATTAATAAATCTATGATTTTAGTGTAGGCGTCGTCTGCAGCGTATGTAGGAGTTTTTTTTCTAATATTATTTTGAACAGCTACTATAAGAGCTGTTTCTCTAAAATTATTTTTGATATGTAAATTAGCCAAAGCTTTAATTAATAATTCTACGACTTTAGGGTGACCTTGGCCTGCAGCCATAATAAGAGCTGTGTCTCCAGAAATATTTTGAAGATTTACATCAGCCTGAGCTTTAATTAATAATTCTACGACTTTAGGGTGACCTTGGCCTGCAGCCATAATAAGAGCTGTGTTATCTTCGTAATTTTGAAGATTTACATCAGCCTGAGCTTTAATTAATAATTCTACGACTTTAGGGTGACCAGATTTTGCAGCGTATAAAAGAGCTGTATTACCTTCGTAACTTTGAAAATTTACATTAGCTTGAGCTTTAATTAACAACTCTAGAATTTCAATGTGATTAAACCATGCAGCCATAATAAGAGCTGTACTGCCATCATATTTATTTTGGACATTCACATTAGCTTGAGCTTTAATCAACAACTCTACTATTTTAGTGCGACCATAAAGTGCCCCAATTATAAGAGCTGTTTCACCACGTTTATCTTGAATATTTACATCAGCTTGAGCTTTAATTAATAAGTCTACGATTTTAGTGTGACCATTGAATACCGCTAACATAAGAGCTGTGCTTTCTTTTTCATATTTAGTTTTAACATAAGAATTAAGGCTAAAAAGCTCTTTGCAATTAGTTTTATGACTTAAAAATGACTTAAGAGATTTTATGTTATTCTCGTCAATACTTTTTGTTAAAAGTTCTTCACATTTTTTTGAAGTCATACCTTGTGCTGCAAAAGCACCTACACTTAAAAATGTTAATACTGTTAAGATGATTAATTTTTTCATTGTTTTAACTCTCCTTGTTACTGGATTACTTAAGTTGTTTTTTAATAGGCCCTTAGTATTATGTCGATTACTTTTGTGAAAGTGTGTAAAATTTATAGATCACGGCGTTAAGGAATTAGATAGTGCCTTATGATTTTAGAAAACAATATAAAAAAAAGGTGCATATTACACCTTTTTATTATTTAAATTTAACCTAACTTACTTAAGTAACCATAAAAAAGCGATTATGTATTTTTTATTCTTTAGCTTGAGCTTTAATTAATAAGTCTACGATTTCAGTGTTACCGAGGCTTGTAGCGATTATAAGAGCTGTGTCACCAACTTCATCTTGAACATTTACATCAGCATGAGCTTTAATTAATAAGTCTACGACTTCAGTGTGACCGTGGCTTACAGCCCACATAAGAGCTGTGTCACCAAATTTATTTTGAATATTTACATCAGCTTGAGCTTTAATTAATAATTCTACGACTTTAGGGTGACCTTGGCCTGCAGCCATAATAAGAGCTGTGTCTCCAGAAATATTTTGAAGATTTACATCAGCCTGAGCTTTAATTAACAACTCTACGATTTCAGTGTGACCGCGGTCTGCAGCCATAATAAGAGCTGTACTGCCATCATATTTATGTTGGACATCTACATCAGCTTGAGCTTTAATTAATAATTCTACGACTTTAGGGTGACCTTGGCCTGCAGCCATAATAAGAGCTGTGTCTCCAGAAATATTTTGAAGATTTACATCAGCCTGAGCTTTAATTAACAACTCTACGATTTCAGTGTGACCGTGGCTTACAGCCCACATAAGAGCTGTGTCACCAAATTTATTTTGAATATTTACATCAGCTTGAGCTTTAATTAATAATTCTACGACTTTAGGGTGACCTTGGCCTGCAGCCATAATAAGAGCTGTGTCTCCAGAAATATTTTGAAGATTTACATCAGCCTGAGCTTTAATTAACAACTCTACGATTTCAGTGTGACCGCGGTCTGCAGCCATAATAAGAGCTGTACTGCCATCATATTTATGTTGGACATCTACATCAGCTTGAGCTTTAATTAATAACTCTACGACTTTAGTGTGACCTTCGATTGTAGCGATTATAAGAGCTGTGTTATCAAATGCATTTTGAATATTTACATCAGCTTGAGCTTTAATTAATAAGTCTACCATTTTAGTGTTACCATTGAATGCAGCCCATATAAGAGCTGTATCTCCGGGAAGATTTTGAACATTTACATCAGCATGAGCTTTAATTAATAAGTCTACGACTTCAGTGTGACCGTGGCTTACAGCCCACATAAGAGCTGTGTCACCATATTTATTTTGAACATCTACATCAGCATGAGCTTTAATTAATAACTCTACGACTTCAGTGTTACCGAGGCTTGTAGCCCACATAAGAGCTGTGTCTTCATTTTCATCTTCGGTTTTAATATAAGAATTAAGGTTAAAAAGCTCTTTGCAATTAGTTTTATGATTTAAAAATGACTCAAGAGATTTTATGTTATTCTCGTCAATACTTTTTGTTAAAAGTTCTTCACATTTTTTTGAAGTCATATTTTGTGCTGCAAAAGCACCTACACTTAAAAGTGTTGATACTGTTAAGATGATTAATTTTTTCATTGTTTTGTTCTCCTTGTTATTGGATTACTTAGTGCCGTTTTTATAACATATTTTTAGTGTTATGTGGGTTAATTTTGTGAAAGTATGTAAAATTTATAGATTACGGCGTTAAGGAATTAGATAGTGTCTTATGATTTTACAAAACAATATAAAAAAAGGTGCATGTTGCACCTTTTTTTATTTAAATTTAACCTAACTTACCTAAGTAACCATAAAAAAGCGATTATGTATTTTTTATTCTTTAGCTTGAGCTTTAATTAATAAGTCTACGATTTTAGTGTGACCATTGAATGCAGCCCACATAAGAGCTGTGTCACCATATTTATTTTGAACATCTACATCAGCATGAGCTTTAATTAATAAGTCTACGATTTTAGTGTGACCATTGAGTACAGCAATTATAAGAGCTGCGCTTTCAGTTTTATCTTCGATTTTAATATAAGAATTAAGGTTAAAAAGCTCTTTGCAATTAGTTTTATGATTTAAAAATGACTCAAGAGATTTTATGTTATTCTCTTTGACACTTTTTGTTAAAAGTTCTTCACATTTTTTTGAAGTCATACCTTGTGCTGCAAAAGCACCTACACTTAAAAATGTTAATACTGTTAAGATGATTAATTTTTTCATTGTTTTGTTCTCCTTGTTATTGGATTACTTAGTGCCGTTTTTATAACATATTTTTAGTGTTATGTGGGTTAATTTTGTGAAAGTGTGTAAAATTTATAGATTACGGCATTAAGGAAGTTAGATAGTGTCTTATGATTTTACAAAACAATATAAAAAAAGTGCAGTTGCACCTTTTTTTATTTAAATCTAATCTAAAATTAGTTTAAGTAACCATAAAAAAGCGATTATGTATTTTTTATTCTTTAGCTTGAGCTTTAATTAATAAGTCTACGACTTTAGTGTGACCTTCGATTGTAGCGATTATAAGAGCTGTGTCACCAAATTCATTTTGAATATTTACATCAGCTTGAGCTTTAATTAATAAGTCTACGATTTCAGTGTTACCGAGGCTTGTAGCCCATATAAGAGCTGTATCTCCGGGAATATTTTGAACATTTACATCAGCATGAGCTTTAATTAATAAGTCTACGACTTCAGTGTTACCGTGGCTTACAGCCCACATAAGAGCTGTGCCACCAAATTCATTTTGAATATTTACATCAGCTTGAGCTTTAATTAATAAGTCTACGATTTCAGTGTTACCATTGTATGCAGCCCACATAAGAGCTATTACACCTTGGTAAGCTTTAGCATTTACATCAGCATGAGCTTTAATTAACAACTCTACGATTTCAGTGTGACCGCGGTCTGCAGCCATAATAAGAGCTGTACTGCCATCATATTTATGTTGGACATCTACATCAGCTTGAGCTTTAATTAATAATTCTACCATTTTAGTGTTACCATTAAGTGCAGCCCACATAAGAGCTGTGTCTTCATTTTCATCTTCGATTTTAATATAAGAATTAAGGTTAAAAAGCTCTTTGCAATTAGTTTTATGATTTAAAAATGACTCAAGAGATTTTATGTTATTCTCTTTGACACTTTTTGTTAAAAGTTCTTCACATTTTTTTGAAGTCATATTTTGTGCTGCAAAAGCACCTACACTTAAAAGTGTTAATACTGTTAAGATGATTAATTTTTTCATTGTTTTGTTCTCCTTGTTATTGGATTACTTAGTGTCGTTTTTATAACATATTTTTAGTGTTATGTGGGTTAATTTTGTGAAAGTGTGTAAAATTTATAGATTACGGCATTAAGGAAGTTAGATAGTGTCTTATGATTTTACAAAACAATATAAAAAAAGTGCAGTTGCACCTTTTTTTATTTAAATCTAATCTAAAATTAGTTTAAGTAACCATAAAAAAGCGATTATGTATTTTTTATTCTTTAGCTTGAGCTTTAATTAATAAGTCTACGACTTTAGTGTGACCTTCGATTGTAGCGATTGCAAGAGCTGTATAACCGGCGTTATCTTGAATATTTACATCAGCTTGAGCTTTAATTAACAATTCTACTATCTTAGTGTTACCATTAAGTGCAGCCCACATAAGAGTTGTGACACCATATTTATTTTGAAAATTTACATCAGCTTGAGCTTTAATCAATAACCTTACCATTTTAGTGTTACCGTGGCTTGCAGCCCACATAAGAGCTGTGTCACCAAATTTATTTTGAAAATTTACATCAGCTTGAGCTTTAATTAATAATTCTACGATTTCAGTGGTACCATTGAATGCAGCCCACATAAGAGCTGTGTTACCATATTTATTTTGAACATTTACATCAGCTTGAGCTTTAATTAATAATTCTACCATTTTAGTGTTACCATTAAGTGCAGCCCACATAAGAGCTGCGCTTTCAATTTTATCTTCGATTTTAATATAAGAATTAAGGTTAAAAAGCTCTTTGCAATTAGTTTTATGATTTAAAAATGACTTAAGAGATTTTATGTTATTCTCTTTGACACTTTTTGTTAAAAGTTCTTCACATTTTTTTGAAGTCATACCTTGTGCTGCAAAAGCACCTACACTTAAAAATGTTAATACTGTTAAGATGATTAATTTTTTCATTGTTTTATTCCTTTTTATTGGATTATTTAGTGTCGTTTTTTAATAGACTCTTAAGTACTATGTCGATTACTTTTGTGAAAGTGTGTAAAATTTATAGATTACGGCATTAAGGAAGTTAGATAGTGTCTTATGATTTTACAAAACAATATAAAAAAAGTGCAGTTGCACCTTTTTTTATTTAAATCTAATCTAAAATTAGTTTAAGTAACCATAAAAAAGCGATTATGTATTTTTTATTCTTTAGCTCCAGCTTTAATTAATAATTTTACGATTGTATCGTAGCCGTTATTTTTAGCAATTGCAAGGGTTGTGTAACCGTAGTAATCTCGAACATTTACATCAGCTTGAGCTTTAATTAATAAGTCTATCATTTCAGTGTTACCATTGGATGCAGCCCACATAAGAGCTATTTCACCTAAGTAAGTTTTAGTATTTACATCAGCTTGAGCTTTAATCAATAACCTTACCATTTTAGTGTTATCGCGGAGTACAGCAACTATAAGAGGTGTATAACCGGCGCTATCTTGAATATTTACATCAGCTTGAGCTTTAATTAACAAATTTGCGATTTCAGTATTACCATAGTATGCAGTCCACATAAGAGCTGTGTCACCAAATTCATTTTGAAAATTTATATCGGCTTGAGCTTTAATTAATAAGTCTACCATTTTAGTTCGACTGAGTTTTGTAGCCCATATAAGAGCTGTGCTTTCAATTTTATCTTCGGTTTTAATATAAGAATTAAGGTTAAAAAGCTCTTTGCAATTAGTTTTATGATTTAAAAATGACTCAAGAGATTTTATGTTATTCTCTTTGACACTTTTTGTTAAAAGTTCTTCACATTTTTTTGAAGTCATATTTTGTGCTGCAAAAGCACCTACACTTAAAAATGTTGATACTGTTAAGATGATTAATTTTTTCATTGTTTTACTCTCCTTGTTACTGGATTACTTAAGTTGTTTTTTAATAGGTCCTTAGTATTATGTCGATTAATTTTGTGAAGGTGTGTAAAATTTATAGATCACGGCGTTAAGGAATTAGATAATGTCTTATAATTTTACAAAACAATATAAAAAAAAGGTGCAACATGCACCTTTTTTTTTATTTAAATCTAATCTAAAATTAGTTTAAGTAACCATAAAAAAGCGATTATGTATTTTTTATTCTTTAGCTTGAGCTTTAATTAATAAGTCTACGACTTCAGTGTTACCAAGGCTTATAGCCCACATAAGAGCTGTATCTCCGGAAATATTTTGAACATTTACATCAGCATGAGCTTTAATTAATAATTCTACGATTTCAGTGGTACCATTGAATGCAGCCCACATAAGAGCTGTGTTACCATATTTATTTTGAACATTTACATCAGCTTGAGCTTTAATTAATAATTCTACCATTTTAGTGTTACCATTAAGTGCAGCCCACATAAGAGCTGCGCTTTCAATTTTATCTTCGATTTTAATATAAGAATTAAGGTTAAAAAGCTCTTTGCAATTAGTTTTATGATTTAAAAATGACTCAAGAGATTTTATGTTATTCTCTTTGACACTTTTTGTTAAAAGTTCTTCACATTTTTTTGAAGTCATACCTTGTGCTGCAAAAGCACCTACACTTAAAAATGTTAATACTGTTAAGATGATTAATTTTTTCATTGTTTTATTCCTTGTTACTGGATTACTTAAGTTGTTTTTTAATAGGCCCTTAGTATTATGTCGATTACTTTTGTGAAAGTGTGTAAAATTTATAGATTACGGCGTTAAGGAATTAGATAGTGCCTTATAATTTTAGAAAACAATATAAAAAAAAAGGTGCATATTACACCTTTTTATTATTTAAATTTAACCTAACTTACCTAAGTAACCATAAAAAAAGCGATTATGTATTTTTTATTCTTTAGCTCCAGCTTTAATTAATAATTTTACGATTGTATCGTAGCCGCCATTTATAGCAATTATAAGAGCTGTATAACCATGGTAGTGATCTTGAATATTTACATCAGCTTGAGCTTTAATTAATAAGTCTACGATTTCAGTGTTACCATTGAATGCAGCCCACATAAGAGCTGTATCTCCGGGAATATTTTGAACATTTACATCAGCTTGAGCTTTAATTAATAAGTCTACCATTTTAGTATAATCTTGGAGTGCAGCGATTGTAAGAGCTGTGTTACCATATTTAGTTTCAACATTTAAATCAGCTTGAGCTTTAATTAATAAGTCTAGAATTTCAATGTGATTAAACCATACAGCCATAATAAGAGCTGTGTTACCATATTTATTTTGAAGATTTACATCAGCTTGAGCTTTAATTAATAACTCTACCATTTTAGTTCGACCGAGTTTTGTAGCCCACATAAGAGCTGTGTCTTCATTTTCATCTTCGTTTTTAATATAAGAATTAAGGTTAAAAAGCTCTTTGCAATTAGTTTTATGATTTAAAAATGACTCAAGAGATTTTATGTTATTCTCGTCAATACTTTTTGTTAAAAGTTCTTCACATTTTTTTGAAGTCATATTTTGTGCTGCAAAAGCACCTACACTTAAAAGTGTTGATACTGTTAAGATGATTAATTTTTTCATTGTTTTACTCTCCTTGTTGTTGAGTTACTTAGTGTCGTTTTTATAACATATTTTTAGTGTTGTGTGGGTTAATTTTGTGAAAGTATGTAAAATTTATAGATTACGGCGTTAAGGAATTAGATAGTGTCTTATAATTTTAAAAAACAATATAAAAAAAGTGCATATTGCACCTTTTTATTATTTAAATTTAACCTAACTTACCTAAGTAACCATAAAAAAAGCGATTATGTATTTTTTATTCTTTAGCTCCAGCTTTAATTAATAATTTTACGATTGTATCGTAGCCGCCATTTATAGCAATTATAAGAGCTGTATAACCATGGTAGTGATCTTGAATATTTACATCAGCTTGAGCTTTAATTAATAAGTCTAGAATTTCAATGTGATTAAACCATACAGCCATAATAAGAGCTGTGTCACCATATTTATTTTGAACATTTACATCAGCTTGAGCTTTAATCAATAATCTTACCATTTTAGTGTTATCGCGGAGTACAGCAGCTATAAAAGGTGTATAACCGGGGCTATCTTGAATATTTACATCAGCTTGAGCCTTAATTAACAATTCTACCATTTTAGCATTACCATTGAGTGTATAATCTTAAAAAAACTTATCTTTAAGTCTCTTTTTATTTGTTTAATATTCGTAATAACTACTTACTGACGTGACCAAGCCTATGAATTAAGTTAAAATTTTCTTTAAAAAATTTAGATACGAGGTTTATATGAAAATTCAAAGTGTTGGTGTTGTTGGATCTGGTCAGATGGGAAATGGTATTGCACAAGTTTGTGCAGCTCATGGTAATTCAGTTGTAATGTATGATATATCCTTAGAGGCTTTACAAAAAGCTATGGTGACGATTTTAAAATCATGTAATAAGATTATTCAAAAAGAAAGAATGACTGATGTTGAAAAAAATGATCTTCTTTTAAATATCAAGACTTCTCAAAATATCAAAGATTTAAAAGATTGTGATATTATTATTGAAGCAGTTACCGAAAATATAGATTTAAAACTTAAAATTTTTAAAAATTTAGACGAGATTGTAAAAAAAGATGCTTATTTATGTTCAAACACATCTTCTATATCAATTACAAAAATTGCAGCAATTACAAAAAGGCCAGATCTTGTTTGTGGTTTACACTTTATGAATCCTGTTCCCTTAATGAAATTAGTTGAAGGCATTAAAGGTCTTCAAACAAGTGAGGAGACATTTAAAATAGTAAGATCTTTTGTAGAATCTTTAGGAAAAACCTTTGTTCATGCAAATGATTACCCTGGATTTATTGTAAATAGAATTTTAATGCCTATGATTAATGAGGCTATTTATACTTTATACGAAGGTGTTGGGAAAGTTAAAGATATTGATACCTCTATGAAATTAGGAACAAATCAACCAATGGGTCCTTTAAGCTTAGCAGATTTTATTGGTTTAGACACATGCCTTGCTATTATGAATGTTCTTCACAAAGATTTAGGGGATTCTAAGTATAGGCCTTGTCCATTATTAAAGAACTATGTTCAGGCAGGTTGGTTAGGCAGAAAAACAAAAAAAGGATTTTATAGTTATGAATAATTTAGTAAATTTTGAAATTAAAAATAGTACGGCTTGGATAACAATTAATAAAGAAGAGTCTTTAAATACTTTAAATTCTGAAGTTTTAAGTGGATTAAAAGATTCAATAAAGGAAGCAGACAAAAAACATACCAGAACTATAGTTATCACAGGAGCTGGTGGAAAGGCTTTTGTTGCAGGTGCTGATATTAAAGAAATGAAGGAATTTACATCTATTCAGGCTACTAAATTTTCAGAAAAAGGGCACGCAGTATTTCAAAGTCTTGAAAAATCTAAAGCAGTAACTATTGCTATGGTGGATGGATTTGCTTTAGGTGGAGGTTTTGAGTTAGCCCTTTCATGTGATGTTATTTTTGCAACAAATAACTCAAAATTTGGTTTACCAGAGGTAGGTTTAGGGTTGATACCAGGATTTGGAGGAACACAAAGATTGTCAAGATCATTAGGTCTTCATATAGCAAAAGCTTTAATATTGTCTGGCGATATAGTTGATGCAAGGTTTTTAGAGTCTCAAGGTATAGTTTTTAAAATAAGTGAGAATAAAGAAGAACTTCTTTTACAAGTTAAGGCTTATATAAAAAGAATTCTTCAAAAAAGTCCACAAGCCGTTTCTACTGCAAAAATGACTATTCAAAAAGGGTATAGCTTAGAATTTATGGATGCTTTAAAGTTAGAACAGCAAGATTTTGCGTTGTTATTTGGTACTAAACAGACTCAAGAAGGAATGATTGCTTTTTTAGAAAAAAGAAAACCAAATTTTTAAAAAAGTATTTAAGGAATGTCAATGAGCAAAAAAATATACTACAAACCTAAGAATCCAGTTCGTATTGTCACCGCAACATCATTGTTTGATGGTCATGATGCTGCAATTAATATTATGAGAAGAATCTTACAGGATATGGGAACTGAGGTTATTCATCTTGGGCACAATAGATCTGTTGCTGATGTTGTTAAGGCTGTTTTACAAGAAGGAGCTCAAGGTATAGCTGTAAGCTCATATCAAGGTGGTCATATTGAGTATTTTAAATACATGAAAGATCTTTTAGATGCTCATGGGGCCTCCTATGTGAAAATCTTTGGAGGCGGTGGTGGTGTGATTATCCATGAGGAGAAAAAACTTTTAGAAGACTATGGTATTGTTAAAATTTTTCATCCTGAGGATGGACGAAAGTTAGGCCTTGAAGGAATGATTGAAATAATCATTAAAGAGTCTGACTTTAATATTTCAGATGTAGCTAAAGTAGCCTTAAGTCCTAAGGAGGAGATTTATAATCTAGGTTTATTGCCCCATAGAGATATAGGTCTACTTATTAATGATAAAGAGCTTAAAAAAAATAGTGTAGATAAATGGGCTAAGCAAGTTAAATCTAAATTATATAGAAATAAAATAAGAAAACCTTTAGTTTTAGGACTAACAGGAACCGGTGGAGCTGGAAAATCAAGTTTGATTGATGAGCTTCTTCAAAGGTTTTTAAATTTCTATGAAGACAAAAAAATTGCAGTAGTTTGTGTTGATCCTTCAAAAAGAAAAACAGGTGGAAGTCTTTTAGGTGATAGAATTAGAATGAATTCGCTATCTAGAGATAGGGTTTATATGAGATCTTTAGCCTCTCGTGGTTCTGGCACTGAAATATCTGGAAAACTTCCACAAGTCTTAGAAGAATTAAAAAAACAATCCTTTGATTTAATTATAGCAGAAAGCTCAGGAATTGGTCAGGCAAATACGGCTATAACTAAGGTAAGTGATTTAAGCTTATATGTAATGACATCAGAATTTGGTGCACAGAGCCAGCTTGAGAAAATTGATATGATAGATTTTGCAGATTTTATTGCTATTAATAAAGCAGATAGGCGTGGTTCTGAAGATGCGTTAAGAGATGTTAAGAGACAATATATTAGATCTAGAAAACTTTTTTATAAAAATCAAGACGATCTTCCTGTTCATTTAACACAAGCTTCAAACTTTAATGATCAAGGGGTAAATAATCTTTTTAAAAACATTATAGAATTATTAATAAAAAAAGATACCTTTAAAAGATGGAAGCCTTTAAAGGAAATATCTAAAGGTGAAATTAAAAAAAATATTATTCCATCTCATCGACAAAATTATTTAACTGAAATTTCAAATACAATAAACACTTATCATAAAAATACAAAAATTGATAAAAAAAGCTTTTCTAATTTAGGGGCTGTGAAACTCTTAAAAAAAAACGGTGTTAAAAACCTAGATAATTTTGAAAAAGAGCTTTTAATTAAGAATAAAAAAAATGAACTCTTTAATAAAGTTGAAGAATGGGAGTCTTTAATAAACAAATATAAACAAGATGAATTTTCATATATTGTTAGAGGTAAAGAAATAAAGCAACCTTTAACTTCTAAAACCTTAAGTGGAATATCTATTCCAAGAGTGGTGCCTCCTAATATTACGGATTGGGGGGATAGATATGAATTTTTAAGAAAAGAGAGTTTTTCAGGAGAATTTCCTTATACTGCAGGAGTTTTTCCTCTTAAGAGAAAGAGTGAGGATCCTGGGCGTCAATTTGCTGGGGAAGGTTCACCTGAAAGAACAAATAAGAGATTTCATTATTTATCTAAAAATGAAAAGGCTAAAAGATTATCTACGGCTTTTGATTCTGTAACCCTTTACGGGCAAGCCCCTCATTTAAGACCAGATATTTACGGAAAAGTAGGGGAATCAGGTGTTAGTATTGCAAGTTTAGAAGACATGAAACGTTTATATAAAGGTTTTGATCTTTGTGATCCATCAACTTCCGTAAGTATGACTATTAATGGACCAGCACCAATTCTTTTAGCTTATTTTATGAACACAGCTATTGATCAGTATATTGAAAAAAAAGAAATAAAGCTTGGGCGAAAGCTTTGCATAGAAGAATTTACAAACGCAAGACTTAGGGCCATGCAACTAGTACGTGGTACTGTTCAAGCTGATATTTTAAAAGAAGATCAAGGGCAGAATACATGTATTTTTTCAACAGACTTTGCTTTAAAAATGATGGGAGATATTCAACAGTATTTTATTAATAATAGTATTAAAAATTTTTATTCTGTAAGT
Organism: Bdellovibrionales bacterium; assembly: GCA_965205945.1. Taxonomy (GTDB): domain Bacteria; phylum Bdellovibrionota; class Bdellovibrionia; order Bdellovibrionales; family UBA1609; genus JALZUR01. The sequence goes on from CBDBIB010000002.1 coordinate 308,177, forward strand.
ATTTCAGGTTATCATATTGCTGAAGCTGGAGCAAATCCAATTACACAACTATCATTAACTTTAAGCAATGCATTTACATATGTTGAATACTATTTATCTAGAGGAATGAAGATTGACGAGTTTGCACCAAGCTTATCATTTTTCTTTAGTAATGGATTAGACACAGAGTATTCTGTTATTGGTAGAGTTGCTAGAAGAATTTGGGCCATAGCAATGAAGGATCTGTATAATGCTAACTCAAGGTCTCAAAAACTAAAATATCATATTCAAACCAGTGGAAGGTCTCTTCATGCTCAAGAAATTCAGTTTAATGATATAAGAACAACGTTGCAGGCTTTGATTGCTATTAATGACAATTGTAATTCTTTACATACAAATGCATATGATGAAGCGATTACAACTCCTACAGAGGAATCTGTAAGACGTGCACAAGCAATACAGCTTATTATTAACAAAGAGCTTGGAAGCACTAAAAACGAGAATACTATTCAGGGCTCATATTTTTACGAATGGCTTACAGACAATGTAGAAGAGCAAGTTCTAAAAGAATTTACTCGTATTTCAGACCGTGGTGGTGTGTTAGGGGCTATGGAAACTCAATATCAAAGAGGCAAGATTCAAGAAGAATCTATGTATTATGAAATGCAAAAGCATGATGGAACTTTACCGATTGTTGGGGTAAATTTTTTTATTGATAAAAAAACTTTAAATAAGGACTATGTTCCTAAAAAAATTGCTCTTGCAAGAGCTTTAAAAGAAGAAAAAGAACTTCAACTTAAAAGAACAAATGAATTTAGCATTAAAAATAAAAAATTAGCCGAAAAAAATCTAAAAAAACTTAAAGAAACAGCACTTTTAGGAGGTAATATTTTTGAAGCTCTTATGGAAGTATCTAGAACATCTACACTTGCACAGATTACAAATGCATTGTTTGAAGTTGGTGGCGAGTACCGTCGTAATTTGTAGTGGTATAAATACGTTTGCTAAGGAATCTAAGAATTTAAAAATAGGGGTGTCTACAGATTTATTATCTTTTAACCCATTTTCATTCCAATCTTTAGGAGAACGAGATATTATAGATCTAATCTATGGTAGATTATTTGAAATTACTTTAGAAGGTTTTAAATCAGATTATCTTATGAATATAAAAATTAAAAGCAATAAACTTATATTTGATGAGATGAGTGATGAATTATTTAAAAAGACTTTAAAAGTTTTTAAAAAAGGAGAGGCCTCTATTTTATGGCAGGATATTTTTTCGCAATTTATAATCACTAAAAAAAGCATTAAATACAAAAGGAAAAATGATTTTATAGCACAATTAAAAACCCTTGCTCCTTTAATTGCTTTTAAAGACGAAGGGATATATAGAATAATTAAACATGTAAAAGGACAAAGTCTAATTCTTTTTACAGAGAATAAAAACTTAATAAGTAAACTTTTCATTCAAAGAATTAAGAGTAATAAAGTAGGGCTTGATCTTCTTACGGCAAAAAAACTTGATTTGTATTTTCCAGGAAAGCTGGTTTCAAAAGGAGTTTTTAATATCTATAAAGATCTTTTGTTTGTAGAATCTTTTAATTTTTTTTTAAAGCTTCGTTTGTATAATAAGTATAAAGAATCAAGTAAACTTTTAAGTGTTTATTGTAATAATAAGGAAAGTATTCAAAAAATTATTGGAAAAGCTTGGGTTTTAGAAAAAGACAGTTGTTCTAAGAATAAATTTTATAAAAAGGATATAAATATTATTTATTCAGACTCTTATAGCCTTAAGCTCCTAGATTTTTTAAATGATAAATATAGTAAGAAGATAGGAGGAAATTTTAATTATCAAAAGCTTGAATCTATTAAACTAACAAATGCTCTTAAAACAGGGCAATTTGATCACTATTTAAGTCTAGAAGTCTTATTTGTTCATGGTGAAGTTTTAAAAGATTCATTTCATTCAAAAGGTCGGTATAACACGTATAGAATAAAAGATATTGAATTAGATAAACTTCTTGTTGAATCTTCTAAAAGCCAGAGTTTAAAAGAATTTAAGAGAATTAATATAAAAGCTAGGAAAAGACTTTTTAAAAATTTTACCAGTAGTTTTTTCCTATACAAGACCATTAATTAAATATGTGAAAAGAAGAGAAAAAGCTATTTTTTCATCTAAATTTTCAAAAAAACTAATTTTTTTCAAAAAACAACCGAAATAATTAAGTATGGATTTTTACTTTAAATCTTTTTTTTTCGTATTAGAATGTTTTTCTACAGGGTTTTTAAAAATTAGTTTTGTAGCACAGACAAGTTTAAGTCCTATTGGATCAGTGTTAAAATACCCACTTCTTAATATCAATGGACAAGAAGTTACTTTTGGAAAAATCTTAGTTAGTCTAATATTTTTAACTGCAGGAATTATTTTATCTAAGACTATTATAAAAATAATTAGTCAAAAGTTACTTTATAAGGTTATAGATAATGAGTCAGCAGTTTATGCTATTGAAAATTTAACATTTTATGTTTTAGTTATATTTTTCTTTTTGGTTGCACTTCAAGTTGCAAATATACCAATTACAGTTTTTACATATGCAGCAGGTGCTGCAGCTATAGCAATCGGCTTAGGTTCACAAAAAATAGTCTATAATTTTATTAGTGGGATTATAATTCTTATCGAACAGCCTATAAAAAAAGGTGATTATGTAAGAGTAGGAGATGTATTCGGTAAAATTGAAGAGGTGGGAACAAGGGCAACAAAAATAAATTCTGCGAATAATAAACATTTAATTCTTCCTAATAGTAGAATGATAGAAGAAAATATTGAAAATCTTACTCATCACAATAGAAAAATTAAAGCTCAGGTGAAAGTTGGTGTACAGTATGGAAGTGATATAAATTTGGTTAAAAGGCTTTTAATAGAGTCTTCAAAAGAAAATATTGCAACATTAAAATCTAGTGAACCAATAGTGCTTTTTGAAAAATTTGGAGAAAATTCTTTAGATTTTACATTGTTATTTGATGTAACACTTAATAATTTTTTAGATGAAAGGCGTATTACTTCAAAAGTAAGAGAAGCAATTGATGCTAAATTTAAAAAACATGAAGTAGTTATAGCGTACCCTCAAAGAGATGTTCATGTTCATCTACCTAAAGAAATTAAAGAAAGCTTTAAGAAGAAATTAGCTTAAATAGATTTATTACATTAACCTTTAAAAAATTTAAAATTGTAGAGATATAAATATGAGTTTAGAAGGGTTTTTAAAAAAAAATTCTAGATTAAAAAGCAAAAGTGTGTTCAGAGACTCTACTCTTCAGATATTAAAAAAGCTTCAAGGAAATTAAAAAATAGATAAAGATTGTCTTCATAATAAGTAATGTGTAAATTACTTTCTTTGTTTTGAAGCTCTAGAGCAGTATTTTTAATAAGATCTATATATTTCTTAAACTCTTTATTTTTTAAAATTTTCTTACCTTTAAGAGAAAGGTTTAGACTTTTTTCTTTAAGAGTTAAAACAGTGTGAAAATTATCATTGTTTTTCTTATTTTTTTTAGTAAAAAGATTATTAATATTAATTATAAAAGTTAAGACTAAGTTTTTTTTATTTGGAGTTATAGTTAGAGAGGAGAATAGATTTTTAAGGTCACTATTTTTTTTTGAATCATTTACATAAACACGTTTTCCATAGGCTGCAGCCTTTTTAAAACCGTCTTGTAACTTAGTAACAGAGTTTGAATTGTTTATACCCTCTTGAATATAACAAATAATATTTTGAATATGTACACGGTCTAAAGTTTCATCATTAATAGGCTCTTGCTCACATACGCCTGAAACTAAAGAGATGTGTTTTAGAACAGCTAATGTATTGCTTTGTATATTAATATTAGCATTAAAATTAAAAGATTTTTCTTCATCATTAATAGTGCTAGCATTAGTTGAAAAATTTAGTGCGAATAATAAGTTGTCATTTAAATTACTTGCTAAAGGAATAGTTTGAGTAGTTAAATTAGCCTTAACATATCCAAGGTTAAAATCAGTATAGTCTTTATCAATTTTAATCCTAGATACCATAGTATCATCTTCTAAAAACTCATAAAATTTAAGAGTATTTAAGAATGTATCATTAAGAGAAGTTCCTAATAAACTTGTATCTAATTGAGCTATGCAGAGAAGAGAATAAGTTAATCCTAATGTAGCTAATAAAAATTTCATTTGTTCTCCTTTAAAAATTAATATTGATTATAGAATCATAAGGCATTTTAGAGCTAATTAATAGGGAAATAGTAATTTTTACATTAAATTTCAATGAAATTTAATAAATTAATGTAAAGTTTAGTTGAAATTAGTTCGATAGAAAAAAAGAAAAAGTTTTAGAGGGGATCTAATGATATTACAATTAAGCCCGGTTGAATTAGAGGCAGTGAGCAGCTACTGGTATTTAAAGTTTGCTACACACTGGGGAGGACCTTTTTCTTATATAGAAGTTCTTCAAATGCTTAAATCTAGAAAAATCAACAGAAATATGAAAATTCGAGCAGGCAATAGTTCAAGTCAGAGTAGTGATAATTGGTATTTAATTTCAGATTTAATTGAATTTTCAGTAGATTTTATCGCTGCTTTTTTAAAATACTATGTTCCTAATGGACGTACTATTTATGAAATAAGAAAATTTATTCGTATAAATTATAATTCTAATGTTTTAGTAGTTTCTCAGGATAAAAGAGTTCAAACCTGTTTATGCACAGAGCTTTCTGCAGGTGGTGCAAATATTAAAGTTCCTGCAGAGTTTATAAAAGAGGAGCAGAAATTAACAATTCAATTTTTTTATAATAGTAATATTAAGTTAAAGTCATTTAATGCAAAAGCTAAGGTTTTAAGGCTTAATGAAATTAATTTTAACCCTGAAAAAGAAATTAGTGAAGTTTATTCTTTAGAATTTAATGACTTAAAAGCTAAACATAAAAAAATGCTCTTAAACTCTACACAATTTAAAATAAAAAATCTTGCAAAATATATTAAAGAAGAAGGGAAAAAAGTTGTCGGTGTTTTGGATTTAAATAATTTTTTTAAAAAATATCCATATCTTATGTTAAACCCTTAGAATTTATACCTTTTTTTAAAAATATGAATTAAAATTGAATGTATTTTTCAGGATTTACGGTTTTCTTATTTTTCATAAATTCAAAATGTAGATGAACTCCTGTAGTTCGCCCAGTACTACCCATTGTTCCTATTAATTGCCCTCTTTTTATATTTTGACCTGATTTTACAAAAATCTTATTAAGGTGTGAATAAATTGTACTAATACTTTTATCATGTTGGATTAAAATCATTTTCCCATAGCCACTAAATCTGTGTCCTTGATAAACAACTTTTCCAGAGGCAATAGAAAATATTGGGGATCCTTTTTTTCCCGCAAGATCTATACCGTTATGTTTATGGTTTTTTTTTAGAGCGAAATCTTTGAGTGACTGTGTATTTTGTTGTTAATGGTTTTAAAAACTCAAGGCTGTTTGGTATAGATTTTTTTGTTGTAATTATTGAAATAAAGGAACAAGAAAAAAGTGTGGAAGAAAAAATTATAGGTATAATAAGTTTTAATTGTAAATAGGGAAATCTTTGCAAAGCGTAATTACCTTTTCATGGATTGTGTTTAAGGTATAATCATTAGATTGATTTTTAATAACTTCACTAATAAAACCTGCAATAGTTACCATTTCACATTCATTCATACCTCTAGTTGTAAGAGCAGGGGTTCCAAGTCTTATGCCACTGGTTACAAAAGGACTTCTTTGCTCATTTGGAATAGTGTTCTTATTCACAGTTATTCCAGCACTTTGTAAAGCTTTTTCAGCCTCTTTTCCAGTTATATTATTATTTACTAGATCTATTAGTATAAGGTGATTGTCAGTGCCACCAGATACAAGTGATAAACCATTTTTTACAAGTTCTTTACTAAGAGTTTTAGCGTTTTTGATAACTTGTTTTTGATAGATTTTAAATTCTGGGCTTAAGGCTTCTTTAAAAGCTATAGCTTTTGCTAAAATAGAATGTTCTAGCGGGCCACCTTGAATTCCTGGGAAAATTTGAGAATCTAAATTTTTAGCATACTTTTCTTTACAAAGAATCATACCACCTCTAGGCCCTCTTAAAGTTTTATGTGTAGTAGTAGTTACAAAATCAGCATAAGGGGTTGGATTTTCATGGACTCCTGCAGCAACAAGGCCTGCAAAGTGAGCCATATCTACATGAAGGAGAGCATTAACTTTATTAGCAATTTCCCTAAATTTTTTAAAATCTAAACTTCTTGGGTAAGCACTGTAGCCAGCAATAATTAATTTAGGTTTACATTTTTTAGCAATCTTTAAAATTTCATCATAGTCAATTAAGTGAGTTTTTGGATTGATACCATATGAAGTAAAATTATAAAGCTTTCCTGAAAAATTAACTTTAGAACCATGAGTTAAATGTCCACCCTGTAAAAGATCCATTCCTAAAATCACTTCTCCAGGCTTAACGCATGCCATATATACAGCCATATTTGCCTGTGATCCTGAGTGTGGTTGAACATTTACATGTTCAGCTTTAAACAGTTCTTTTGCTCTATTAATAGCTAAATTTTCAGCTTCATCAATATGCTTACATCCACCATAATATCTTTTTCCAGGATAACCTTCAGCATATTTATTGGTGAAAATACTTCCTTGGGCTTGCATTACGGCAAGAGAGGCATAATTTTCAGAAGCAATCATTTCAAGTCCATAAGTTTGTCTATGAAGTTCTTGTATTAAGAATTGATGTGCTTTAGGATCTGCTGCTTTTATAAGATTATATTTCATTTTAATTCCTTTTTTTATAGTTTTAGAGTAGGTAAAGAAATTTTCTTAACTCTTTGTTGATGGCGGCCTTTGTGAAAAGAAGTTGATAAAAAAGAATCTATAATTTTAAATATAATGTCTTCTTTAATAAGCCTTGAACTAAGGCAAAGAACGTTAGCATTGTTGTGTTGCCTTGAAAGTATAGAGGTTTCTTCATTCCAGCAAAGAGCGCCCCTAATATAAGAATATTTGTTTGCTCTCATAGCCATTCCTTGTCCAGATCCACAGATTAAAATTCCAATATCTGTAGAGCTAAATTTTAAAGATTTACAGACTTTATCTGAGAAATCTGGATAATCAACATGATCTTTATTCATGGGACCTAGATCAATAATCTTATTTGAATTTGTTTTTAAATAGTTTATAACCTTTGTTTTTAGCTTAAATCCAGCATGATCTGAAGCTATAAAGATTTTCACGGTTATAAGGCTCCAAAGATTAAGGTGGCATTAGTTCCACCAAAGCCAAAACTATTATTCATTACAAAGCGAACTTTTTTTTCTCTTGCTGTACCAGGAACATAATCTAAGTCACAGCCCTCAGAAGGATTATCTAAATTAATAGTAGGAGGAACAATATTTTTTTGAATTGCCATTAATGAAAAAACACTTTCAATGGCACCAGCTGCTCCTAAAGTATGACCTGTCATACTTTTTGTAGAGCTTATCCAAAGTTTAGAAGAATGATTTTGAAAAACTTTTTTAATGGCCTCAGTTTCTATGAGGTCACCAATGGGAGTACTTGTACCATGAGCATTTATATAATCTATTTGATTGTGGTTAATTTTAGCATCTTGTATTGCAAATTCCATAGATAAAGCTGCTCCTTGTCCACCAGGTTCTGGAGAGGTCATATGATAAGCATCGCAAGATAAACCATACCCTAAGACTTCACCATAAATTTTAGCACCTCTTTTATAAGCGAGCTCATAATCTTCTAAAACTAAAGAAGCGGCTCCTTCAGACATAACAAAACCATCACGATCAATATCAAAAGGCCTAGATGCTGTAGTAGGGGAGTGGTTTCTTGTTGATAAGGCTTTCATTGAAGAAAATCCAGCAACAGACATAGGGCCTATTGCAGATTCAGATCCACCTGCGATCATCACATCACATTGACCAGATTGGATGTATTTTGCAGCTTCTCCAATTGAGTGTGCTCCGGAAGAACATGCACTGGTGACAACATAATTTGGTCCTTGCATTCCGTATTTAATAGCAATTTGCCCACTAGCTAAATTAGAAATTGTGGCAGGAATAAAAAAAGGGCTCACTCGCCCCGGTCCTTTATTTAATAAGGTTTCATGCTGTTTTTCAATATATGGTAACCCACCAAGGCCAACACCTAAAATACAACCTACACGTTGTGAGTTTATTTCATTGATTAAAATATTAGAATCAAGCAAAGCTTCCTCTGTACAAGCAATTGAAAGGTGGATAAACCTATCCATTTTTTTTTGATCTTTTTTTATAACATACTCATTAATATCAAAATTTTTAACCTCTCCAATAATAGAAGTTCCAAATTTTTCTGTATCAAAGGACTGGGTCTGTGCAATTCCAGATTTACCGTTTATACACGAGTCCCAATTTGTTTTTAAATTTTTACCTATAGGGGATACAATACCAATTCCTGTTACTACGACTCTACGATTTTCTTTTGCTGGTCTTGTAAAAGTCATTTTAAATTTCCTCTATAAGGTTTAAAAAATTAAACGCCTATTTATCTTTAAGATAGGTTACAACGTCACCAACAGTCTTAAGTTTTTCAGCATCTTCGTCAGGAATTTCAATATTATATTCTTCCTCCATAGCCATAACTAATTCAACAATATCTAAGCTATCTGCTCCAAGATCATCAATAAAAGAAGCGTCTTCTTTTATTTTGTGACCCTCAATACCGAGTTGTTCTTCGATGATTTTTTTTATTTTATCGTCTAATGCCATTTTGACCCTCCATAATTAGATCGTTTTGTTAAAATTTATAAAACTCATTAGATACTATTTAAATAAAAAAAAATAAACTAATTTAAATACATTCCACCATTAACATGGATTGTTTGGCCAGTAATATATGACGAAGCGTCACTGATTAAAAAAGCAACTGCTTGAGCAATATCATCTGTTGTTCCTAGGCGTGCTAGTGGGAGCTGATTGATTAGAGATTCTTTTTGCTTATCTTCTAGGATGTCAGTCATTTCAGTTTGAATAAAACCAGGAGCAACACAATTAATTCGTATTTTTCTTGATCCTAATTCTTTTGCAATAGATTTTGAAAAAGCTTCAGTTCCACCTTTTGATGCTGCATAGTTGGATTGTCCAGGATTACCTGTAGATCCAATAACTGAAGAAATGTTAACAATTGAACCTATTTTTTTTTTCATCATAATTTTTACAACTGCTTTTGTACAAAGAAAAGTTCCTTTTAAATTTGTTTCATAAACGGCATCAAAGTCAGAAGGTTTCATTCTTAATAAAAGTTGATCTTTAGTGATTCCAGCATTGTTAACAAGACCTTCTATGGAAGACCATTTAGCTAAAACATTAGTGAAAAAAGTTTTAATAGACTCTTCATTAGATGTATCTAAGAAGAGTAAAAGGTGCCCTTCGCCTTTAAGTGAAGAGAAAACTTTTTTGGCTTTATCTTTACTGTGTGCATAAGTGACACAAACCTGTGCTCCTAAAGAAGCTAGTAATTTTACAATTCCAGCACCAATTCCACGGCTTGAACCAGTTACAATAATTTTTTTATTCTTAAGATTTAACAAAATAGATCCCCTCATTTTTATTTTTTAAAATTATGTTAAAAAAGCACCAATATTTTTAATATCTTTTAACCCTGATGTATTTAAAAGAGGTAAGTTTAAGTTGTCTATTTTTTTAATCAATCCAAGCAGAGTATTTCCTGATCCAACTTCAATATAAGAGTCTATTTTATTACTTTTTATTTCTAATATAGTTTTACTCCAAAGAACTGAACTGCTTATTTGTTTTACTAAGTTAGTTCTTATTTCTTTAGGGTCACTTGTTAAACAGGCATTTATATTTTGAATAAGTAAATAATTAGGAGAAGAGAATTTAATTTTTTTTAAAAATTCATCCATGATTTTTTCAGCTGGAAGCATTAGTTTACAATGAAATGGGGCTGAGACTTTTAAAGGAAAAAGTCTTATTTTTTTTGGTTTTGGTTTAAATGTGTACGTAGAAATATTTTCTTTTAACCATGCTAAAGCCTCAGCTGTGCCACTTACAACAACTTGTCCTGGACAGTTAAAGTTTGCAGCTTCAAATACCCAGTCTGAATTTTGAGACTCAACCCATTTACAAAGTTGAATAGCTTGATCATCTAAGGGACCTAACAAAGCTGCCATAGCGCCTTTGTTAATAGGAACAGCTTCTTGCATAGATCGGCCTCTAAGTTTGACTGCTTTAATTGCATCAGAAAAAGAAATGACATTTGCAGCAACCAGTGCAGAGTATTCACCTACTGAATGCCCAGCAACTATTAAAGGAGTAAAGTTAAACTCTGATTGTAAAACCCTGAATGCACCAATTGAACAAGCTAGAATTGCAGGCTGTGTATTTTGAGTTAACATCAATTCTTTATCAGAACTATTAAAATATAATTTTATAAAGTCCAGCCCCGCTGAATCCGAAGCCTCAATTAAAGTCTCTTTATAAATTTTAAAATTATCAAAAAGTTCTTTACCCATTCCTATAAACTGACTACCTTGACCAGGAAAAACTGCCGCTATTTTTTTTAATACCATATTAATACCTTAATAAAAGACTTCCACTAGTAAGTCCTCCACCAAAAGCGGTTAACAAAAGGTTATGACCACGAGTTATACGTTTATCTCGAATAGCTTTGTCTAAACATATAGGTATTGTTGCAGAAGAGTTGTTGCCCATTTTTTTAATTTCAACAAGAACTTTCTCCATGGGAAAGTTAAATTTCTTAGCTACAAGTTCAATTATTCTTAAATTTGCTTGATGGGGAATAAGCCAATCAACTTGATTAGCCGATAAACCTGCTTTTTTTAAAACTTCAGATGAAGTTTTTGTCATAGTTCTAATTGCTAACTTAAAAATTTCTTGTCCTTCCATTTTAATAAAATGAAGTTTTTTCTCAATAGTTTTTAAGCTGGCAGGATTTTGACTCCCTCCTCCTTCAAGAGTAAGAAGGCCACTATGCTCCCCATTAGAACAAAGCTTGTGGCTATAAACCTTAGATTTTTTACTATCTGAGGGACTAAGGATAACAGCCCCAGCACCGTCACTAAAAAGAATACATGTTCTACGATCTGTATAATCTGTATAACGAGATAAAATTTCAGCACCGACAACAAGTATATTTTTGTAAGCTCCAGATTGAATCATTTGATCTGCTAAAGAGTAGCCATATAAAAAACCTGCACAAGCAGCATAAACATCCAAAGCTGCACAATTTTTGGCTCCAATTTTAGTTTGGAGTATAGAAGCTGCATTTGGCATTGTTTTGTCTGGTGAAGTTGTTGCAAATAATATAAAATCAATATCACAGGGCTGGATACCAGAAGTTTTAATTGCTTGAAGAGCTGCTTTAGCAGCTAGGTCCGTAGTATTTTCTTGTGGAGAGGCTATACGGCGCTCAGAAATTCCAGTTCTTTCAATAATCCATTCATTATTGGTGTCCACCATTTTTTCAAGATCTGCATTTGAAAGGATTTTTTCTGGTAAGTAGGAGCCGGTTCCTATTATTTTTGAAGTCAACATAACTCTCCAGGATTCTTTATTTAAACTCGAGCTGTAATAACTTCTTTATTACCATAATAACCGCAGCTTAAACATACAATATGTGGTTTTATAATAGATCCACAGTTTTTACAGTTATGAATTGTTGGTTTAGTTAAAGCATTATGAGCTCTTCTCATTCCTCTTCTAGCTCTTGAAATTTTACTTTTTGGACTTGCCATTTAAAACCTCTATTAAAAATTAAAAAGCAAATATATCTACAATATAGATATGTTAGCAAGTCTAAAATAAGCATTTAAAATAAAGTTTAGCCTAATTAAGTCTGTTTTTAAGCTTTTTTTGGGCCTATATTATCTATCTTTAATATTCAACCATTTTTCACTATAATTTATAATTGATGTTATGCACTTTTTATAAAGCTTGATAATTAGTACATAACTCTTTGTCCTTTACTATGAACTTAAGTTAAACCTGTTTTGATAGATTTATAAGCAAATCATAAAGATTTGCTTATAAAGGAGGGTTTTTTTTAATGCTTTCTTTAAAGCAATTTTTAAAAGCTTAACTATATTTTAAAAAGTTCAGAGATATTCTAATGTTAAGAACCTTTCTTAATTTTAAAATAGGGCCTCTGCCCATAGAAGTTACTTTAATTAAAACTAAGCTATTCTTAAGAAAATATATACAATACTCTTAAAAGATTTAATTAAAATAATATCATAAGCGTTAAAATCAAAAACTTCACTGCTTTTTAGAAAGTAAATTTAAGCTGATTTCAGTTTTTTTTATTAATATTAGAATAATGCAAAGTTACAACTTAAAAGGTCTTTTATTAAGTAAGTGAATAAAGAAGTTAGAATTTTAGTAATTTTATATTAATAAGTTTGACTAAAAAGTTTTAAAAACATAATTTTTTTATACAAAGAATTTAAAAAATTAAAGAATAAAACATAAACTACGTTAAGGAGAAGTATGAATAAGATCTATCTTATTACTTTAGGTGTTTTAGTTTCCTTAACCTTATTTGCACAAGATAATAAAAACTTATTAAATATTCCAATCAGCACTGTTTTAGATCAATCTGTACAATATACAGACAAAAAGGCCTCATTAGAACTTTTCTCTTACGAAGAATATCTTTATTCTAAATCGCGTAAGACAGAAATTGGAGATAAATTAAAACTAAATACACGATTTAGATATCAAGTTAACAATAGCACTTGGATGTCTTTAGGATTTAAAACTAATCCTAATAAAGATAGGTTTGATAATAAAACATCTGATTTTGAATTAAGAACTGGTTATAATTATGAAAATTTTATCGCTCAAGTTGATTTTTCTTTAAACACAGATGATGAAAATGGAAGCATATCATTTGGTTTAGATCTAGATTCTAAAAATACTTTTTTAAGGTATGAGTTTAATAAAAATTTCCAATTTACTTTTTTTCCATTTAACTTTGATGGAGAAGTTGGAGTTGAATTTAAAACTTATGATGTAACAAGAGTCTACTACATTCAAGGAACTCCTGCTTTAATACCCCTTACTCCAGATCCAAATAATCCAAATGAAAAAATTGCTAATAAGACTATTCCTGGTTTTGTTCTCAGATACAATAAGATCACCGATAGAAAAAACTTATTTAGTGCTTATGTTGGTTTAGGTATTACTGCATATGAATATCCTAATGATTCTTTATTTGATGTAAGAAGTCTAACTGGAAGCACCTCATGGTCAAGAAATGAAACATTTGGTTATAAATTTGGTGGGCTTTTAAGAAAAACAAATGCGTTTACAAGTTTTCAGTTTGTAGGACAAACTCAAGATCAGGAGACGGGTGTTTTAGTAAAATCCGCAGCATCTTTATATAATCTATCTTATATAAGAAACAAATTTGTTTTTGAATCTGAAATTACAGCTTCAAAAGGGGGGAGAAAACCTTACAGAATTGATTTTAGTGAAGACTGGTTTGATACAAGTGATACTTTATATCAATCTGTTCAACAGCGTATTTATAGCAACATTGCTGGAGATAAGATTCAAGATTGGGCTGGAAAATGGGGCTATGCCGGAAGTTTTAAATTAGGATTAAGAAAACAAGAATATACACCATACTTTTCTTATAAATATCAAAATAAATACTTTATATTTTCAGGGCGTGAGTCAGCACAAGAACTTAGAACAAATAACTTAGAAGAATCTCATGGAGGTTTACACAGAATTGGCGTTGGAGCTTACTTTTATAAAGAAAACTTTATTATTAATCCACGTTTTGAGTATTTAATTTCTAAAAATAATGTTTTTTCTAAGAGCGCAATTATCACCGATTTGAGTACTTTAAAAGAACTTACTAATACAGATTTTGTGTTTTTTATTAATATTTCATACTTTTATAATAAAAAAAATGGTCCGCGAACATTTAGACTTTAAGAAAGGATTTAATAATGGTGCTATTACTTAAGCTTATATTTATTGGATTATTAATCTTACAGGTTTCTTGTAATAATGACAAAAAAGATCAAAATATTTTAATTAATTCTTTAAACTTTGAGAATGAGAATTTTAGTGAGCTCATTAAAGATTTAAATGACTTAGAACAAGCCATAGCTTTAAATCAAGTTTTAAATGCAAATCCAAAAAGAAGAATCAATCAAATACTTGCTGCATTAGATAATGCTAGAACAGGCGCCTTAACATTAGCAAAGTTTGGAGAAACAGATTTGCAAAGATTGCAAGACGTGTATGATACTTTTTCAACATCCATAGGACAGTATGATTCTTTTGGAATTTTAGACTTTGAGCAGTCTAGATTTGATAAAATTTTTAATCGTGTAAAAGCGTTACGGTTTTTAGTCGCAACAAAACTTGGTATAGCTGATAGTTATACGTGGGTGCTTTACAATCATAATTTTGCCGACGGTATAGAGCCTTATTTTAACATGTTTTCAGGTAGAGACTTTAATAGGAATTTAGTTAATTGGGTGACAAATTTTCAAACAGATATTCCAAAAGCTAAAGTTCAAGGCAGAAGTTCGTTTTCATGGATGGTTTCAAAACCATTTTCTTTAAAAGGTATAAAAAACCCGTCTTTTAGATATTTTACTCAATTCACTGTTGTTGCTCCAAATCCAAAAAACTCATTAAATGATATTGTAAATAAAGTTTTTCAAACTTATATTATATTAGATCAACTCCCCGGTGAGAGCCCTGAAAGGATTAAACCCTCTAGAAAAATTAGAGTGCATTACAATATAGATGACCTTCCTCTAGCTAGAAATTTTCATGATGCTTGGGTTCCTAAAGTTTCTTTAGAAAAATATCGAGACCATAAAGTATCAATAGCCTTTTTGTTTGATACAAGACAGATAAAAGAAACTCAGTATTATATCTGGGATATTTTTGATGTAGAAATTCATGGCGCAGGTATTTTAAAAGATCCAGCTTCAATATATACAGCTAATTTTAATGAAAACTTAGGTGGGTTTAAATCATTATCATTAAATTTTAGTGGGGAAAGGTGGGGAAATGTTAAAAGTGATCTTTTTATTGAATCAAATTTGGTTACTACAGATGCTTTAATATTGTCTCCTCAGTACTTTGTATCTTTTAATACAGATAGTCTAAGATTAGTATTAACAGAAACATTGATTGGAAGAGATTTTACTAAAGCTGAAATAGTTATTTCTACTAATTACAATGGTGCTGTTAACCCAACTTCAGAAGGAATTTTATGGGAAACTTTAAGTTCGCATAATGAACCTTTTAATAATAAACAAAGTGTTTTTAATCTATCTAAATATAAAGGTAAGAACATAGTTATTGGTTTTAGATTAAGATCTGATGAAGGTGATAATATTTCTTGGAATATTCATTCCTTTTATTTAGAAACAGAGGGAACGGATCTAACTAAAATTAAATATACAGTTCCAGATTTAGATAAAAAATATATAATAGCTTCCTATGATTTACTTAGTGATTCATATAAAAAATTTAAAAAAGTATATGATGATCCTAATCTTTCTCCTAAATGGGTTATTAGAAAAAATTCGGCATCTATTAGCGGTTTTGTTAAGGGGAAGGCCCCATTGTTAGGGGCTTCAAGAATGATATTTCCTGAACTAGATTTATCTGTTGCAACTAATATTAAAATTAGGGTTACTCATGCTATAAGTCATTTAAAAAATCCGAATGCTATAAAAATTCAAATTAGACTCTCTTGTATTCAAATAAAGGGTTCGTGTGAAAATTCTTGGGAAGAGGTTGTGTTTTCAGAGAAAATATTTAAAAATACACCTAAAGATTTAAAAATGTCTTCATGGGTTAATATTCCTAATAAATTTTTAAATCAAAAAGTAGAATTTTCTATGTTTTATAAGGGTGTAAGAAACAATCTCCCAGAGTGGAGTGTTAGGTCTATTGATGTTGGAGGCTTTAAGAAGTGATGAATTTTATATCACTTTTAGGATTTTTATTTTTTCTTCTTTCTTGTTCAGATAGTAAGGAAAAACCTATTAAAAACAATTTATTAAATCCTATTATACTTTCTGTTGATAACTCTAAAAAAGTTTCATCAGAAATTGGAAATTTGGTAACAACAGCTATTCAAAAAACATATAATTTAGACTTTGTACTTTTACCGGCTGCGTACTTTCATAATATAAATGCCGTGGTTGAAATAAAGGCAGGAATGTCTGATATTGAAATAAATCGTATATTAAAGCACTTTCCAAGAGGCCCTCAAAATCAATTATTATTTGGAACAATAAAGGGTAAGGTTTTAAAAGAGTTTATTTTAAATAGATGTAGAGAAACTTATGACAAAGAATTAGAGACTGCTGGCCTTTGGTACTCTTTAAATTTTAGAGGTGGGTTTTTAACAGCTTCTAATTTTTCAATTGATGGTAGATACCCAATAAATGATGATGAGTATTATAGAATAGCTGTTAGCGACGATTTTTATTTTGGTTCTGCTTTTCCAGGGTATAAATATAGAAATTCTTTTGGGTTTACTTTTAAAAAAGAGCGTTATCAAGGATATATTAATATTGCAATTAAAGCGTATTTGAAATCACTAAATTTTAAAAATACAAGGACACCTTACTGGTCTGCAAAAAGAGCTAGTGTTACTAACTCTATAGATGGTTATTTAGGCTTTAAAAAGATTGCAAGTATTCAAGGGACTGGACACACGTCTGCTTTAATAGCAAATACTGTAACTACAAAAGGTATTGTTACGGCTGTAGGTACTGCAGAGTGGTACCCTAGATATTTGGATGTTTATATACAATCTAAAGAGTCAGACTTAGACCCTCGAACATCTGATGGAATTCATTTAGTTATTACAACAAACAATGTTTTGTTAAAGCTTGGTGATGAAATTCAAGTTTCAGGCCTTATTATAGAAGATTTAAGGCTTAATGGTATGGGTGAGACTGTAATTAGAGTTTTTAAAGAGCCTAAAATTTTAAATCGTGGAAATGCTCTTCCTAAAGCTGTGGTTTTAGGCCCTGGGGGAAGAAAAATCCCTAATGATCGTATTTCTACTTATTCTGGGGTGTTAATGCGTAAAAAAGTTTTAAACTTAAAAGATGGAATAGACTTTTGGGAAAGTTTAGAAGGTATGCGTATTGAAATGAGGGATTTAAAAATTGTGGGATTTCGTGGTGGTGGAGAAGATCTTATTGAAATTTCTAATAGGCTTTATTTAAACCTTCAAGTTGTTTCTAAAAATACAGTTACTTCAGGCTTAGAGACTGTAAATAATGGGCTTTTAATTGATTATGATAACTGGGACTTTAACCCAGAAATTATAACTATTACAACCAATCATCTTTCAAAGGGAATTCAAGTTAAAAAAAATAAAAAAGATTATAATGCTTATAATGTTGGTGATGAAATTTTAGGTAAAATAAAAGGTGTTTTAACTTATCAGAAAAATATTTTTGGTATTGGAGAATATTCAATAATTCTTCCAGAGCCTCAAGAAAGCATTAAATATAAAAATCTTAAAACAAAAGGTTTTGTTCCTCTTAAGGAACGTGGAATAACAAAGCTTATTTCAAAAGAAAATGAAATTTCTATTGCAACATTCAATCTTGAAAACCTTCCTGGAAATAGGCCCGGTAGAATTAAAGTTATTGGTAATGTCATAGCTATTAATTTGGGTTGCCCAGATATTATGAACTTAGTTGAAATACAGGATAATAACGGAAGATCTTTTAGAGGCACTGCTGATGCTACAAAAACAATAAGAAAGCTTTTAGGAATAGTCCAGTCTCAGTGTCCAGATAAACTCTATAGTTTCGTTAATATTGATCCATTTTTACAGGCTGAAGGGGGTCAACCAGGTGGCAATATTCGTGTAGCAATGTTTTTTAATACTAAGAAGCTATCATATACAGAAAGAAGAGATGGTTTAATAGGGAGTAGAGCGCTTGTTTATAAAGGTGGTTTATTAAGCTCAAATCCTGGAAGAATTTTCCCAACAGATTTAGTTTTTAAAAATACTAGAAGATCTATTGTTGTTGAATTTAATGTTTTATCTAAAAAGGGTGAAAAGCTTTATATTATTGGCAATCATTTAAATTCAAAGCTTGGAGATATTGATTTTTGGGGTAATCAACAGCCGGCAATACCAAACTCTGATTTTAAAAGATCTCGGCGCACAAATAGAATTAATGAATTTATTAGATGGATAGAACAAGAAAATCCAAAAGCTAATATAGTTGTTTTAGGTGATTTTAATGCTTTAGTTGAAGAAGAGTCCATGTCTGTTTTAACAGGAAATGGGAAACAACTTAAAAATATGATTTTTACGTTGCCAAAAAATGAGAGATACACTATTAATTACAATGGGAATTCTCAACCTTTAGATTATATTTTTGTAAATCATGTTTTATTTAATAAATGCTCTGAGTCTGAAATTTTACATATTAATTCTGATTTTATGGGTAGAGTTTCAGATCATGATCCTGTGATTTTAAAAACGTGTTTTTAAAATATAGGTTGTAAGAATAGATATAAAAAGTATTAATGACTTAGATTTAATAAATTATTTATGAAAAAACAAATTTGAAGCTCTCGGTTTTTTTAATTGTTATCTTTATTAAATCAACCATAATAAGTTAAACGGTGTAAGTATTTTACTAATGAATATATTGAATTTGAAAAGCAATAGTCTCTCTATTTAAGAGACCGCTTAAGAGTTCAAATATTTAACTTTTTAAAATATTTTTAGAAATATTAAAGCGTAAATTATTGTTAAGCCGATACCCTATTTTTAAATTATAAAGAGAAACTTTTAGTGATTTACTTGTAAAATACACCGTTTATTTCATATTATTTTATAATTAACCCGAGTTCAGACTTTTTAAATCTGGTTTAATACTCTATTTTCATGGGTTTAAGCACGTATTGCTGGTTTAAAAGGACGCAGACAATATGTAGTTAATGCTGATAAAAGATTCACTATAAAGTTTTTTAAGACTTTGATGTTAAGAGTGTTCAATATGAAACTCTTCCTTTAAAATTCCTAAAATAGTCTTAACAATATGGCATTCTAAAGATTATGAAAGGCTGGCAGAATCAAGTGAAACTATGATTTATATTTCTATGATTCATCCCATGGTCAGGAGAATTTAGACTTTTCAAACAGCTTCTTAAACACCTTTAGCCATAAGTTTTTTAAAGAGGTTCTTTTAAGATATGCCCCTTATCTCCAAAAAGCTTTCCAAACAAACCATCTGTAAGATTCTCTAAAGGTTTTGTATCATGGACGTTTCCTGGGGTCATAGTGAAGTTTAGGAGCTCTCCTTTATGAGAAATAATGATATGAGCTTTAAAACCAAAGAGAACCAGCCCATTGTTGATTTTTTTACGTTTTCAAAGCCCCTTAAAGGTTTTATGGCGACTGATTCTTTTGTTGTTACAAACACTCACGGGGCTTGAGTCTAGAATAGATATTCCTGTAATTTGATTCCATGAGTGAGTTTAGGAAAATAAAGAGTTAAGGTGCTCAATATTTTTTAAGTTCCACAAACCTATTGTAGAACAAGAGTTTTGGGAAATAAGGTTTTAGAAAACTGGAACAACAAACAGATTGTGATAACTTCAGATTCAGATAACGCAGGGGGAAAACCCTTTCTTCCTTTTTCCGGGTGTGAGTTTGCGCTGTTCGTAATTTAGTCCTAAAATAAAGTCGTCAACAAGAGTAAAACCTCTATAATTTGGTT